>DAOPKY010000026.1:0-50982 GCA_035391465.1 Thiolinea sp.
CATTGATCCGGGTCGGGGTATTGACCGGTGTGGATACGGCATCATTGGTGGCTGTTGCAGGTGCAGGAGTCGGCTGCACATTGCCATTGTTGTTGCCGCCGTGATGTCCATTATTGCCCGGATTCCAGGTGTTACCGGTATTGCCATTGTTACCGGGGTTCCAGGTATTGCCGGTATTGCTATTGTTGCCGTTGTTGCCCTGCAACTGTTGCAGCAGTTGCATCAGCAGAGTCAGCAGTGAGCTCAGGTCATTATTCCCGCCCGGAATCTGGGAAGGATTGAAGCTGCTGTTGTTGTTTGTGTTGGTCGTCGTTGTATTGTTGGTCTGCTGTTGCGATACCGGGTTATAGGTATTGCATGACCGATGAATGCCATACATGCTGAAGTCTCCTTTTACTGTATCAAGTTCCATTGGTTATCCGCCCCGCCACCATCACGCTGCAGGCGTAAATGCCCCCAGGTGGGCTTCTGACAGGGTGGCCTGATCCTGTTTAGCCGGATGCAGCAAGGGAAGCAGCAACGCCATGTATGAGTGGCATGGATCGTTTTATGCGCGGTCAGTGTGGTTGGGAGTGCTGATGCCAAAAAGCCACGACAGGGGTCGTGGCTTCAGCTGGGCAGGCAGAAAAGGATGGGTCAGGATTGCAACAGTTTTCTGGCGTTGGCTGCCTGTTTCAGTACCTGTTCCGGAGCGGTACCACCCTGATGGTTACGGGCGGCGACTGAGCCTTCCAGGGTCAGGCAGTCAAAGACATCATTCTCGATGACCGCAGAGAAGCCCTGCAGTTCTTTCAGTGACATTTCGCTCAGGTCACGCTCACTCTCCACCCCCAGTGCAACCGCCTTGCCCACCACTTCATGTGCATCCCGGAACGGGAGTCCCTTGCGCACCAGATAATCGGCCAGATCGGTTGCGGTGGAGAAACCCTGAATGGCCGCAGCACGCATGCGTTCCTTTTTCGGCTGCACGTGCGGCATCATGTCGGCAAAAGCCCGCAGGCTGCCCAGCAGGGTGTCGACAGTGTCAAACAGGGGTTCCTTGTCTTCCTGATTATCCTTGTTATAGGCCAGTGGCTGGCCTTTCATCAGGGTCAGCAGGGCAATCAGGTGGCCGTATACGCGTCCGGTTTTGCCCCGGACCAGTTCGGGAACATCCGGATTTTTCTTTTGCGGCATGATGGAGGAGCCGGTACAGAAACGGTCCGGCAGGCGCACGAAGTCGAACTGGGCTGAAGTCCAGATAATAAGTTCTTCTGCAAACCGGGACAGGTGCATCATGATCAGTGCGGCGGCAGCATTGAATTCAATGGCAAAGTCACGGTCGCTGACTGCATCCAGCGAGTTGCGTGCCGGACGTTCAAAGCCCAGCAGTTCGGCTGTGTAAGCCGGGTTGATGGGGTAGGTGGTTCCGGCCAGGGCCGCCGCACCGAGTGGCAGGACATTCACACGTTTGAGGCAGTCCTGCAGGCGCTCATGGTCTCGCTGCAGCATTTCGAACCAGGCCAGCATGTGATGGCCGAAGGTGATGGGCTGGGCAACCTGCAAATGGGTGAAGCCGGGCATGATGGTATGTGCTTCACGCTCGGCCAGGTCGGCCAGTGCCATTTGCAGGCGACGGATTTCATGGCTGATGCCACCGATCTGTTCCCGCAGCCACAGGCGAATGTCGGTTGCAACCTGATCATTGCGTGAGCGCCCGGTGTGCAGGCGTTTGCCTGCCAAGCCGATGCTCTCGGTCAGGCGGGCCTCGATATTCATGTGAATATCTTCCAGTGCAACACGCCATTCCAGCTCGCCGGCCTCAATTTTGTGCTCAATGTCATTCAGTCCATCAATAATTTTGATGACGTCTTCAGCTTCCAGTATGCCTGTCTGTCCTAACATGCGAGCATGAGCGCGTGATCCTTCGATATCATGACGGTATAGTCGCTGATCAAAATCAATGGAGGCCGTGAAGGTTTCCACGAATTGGTCAGTGGATTCGCTGAAACGGCCTCCCCAGGGTTTGGCCGTTGATGCGGGGTCGGTGTTGATGGGGGAAGTTGTATTGTCTTGTGTCATGCTGGTTTGCCGGGTTAAGACGGAAAGTAAAAAAAATATTATGGCCGGAGGTAGTCTGGTTAACTCTTCTTCAGCAAAAAGCAAGCAGTTATCCTATAATATGAACAAACTCGGTCATCAGGTGTGATCGTACAATATAAAAATAACAATTAATGTTTCGGGATCAGCAGGCTGGTCGATCGTTTAACGGTTGTACTGCTGGCCTGACGGAAGCTTGATAAAAAGAAATGTCGATGTCAAATACAAAAACACTTGGCTATCTGCCCAACCTGTGCGTACCGGCATTGTTGCTGCGTACCCTGATGGTTGCGGAATTGTTTGCTTTTGTGCTGGCATTGAGCGTGGCCCGGCATTTTCAGGACTTTCTGGGTGCACTGGGGCTGCACTCGATGTTCATCCTCTGGGTTGCCCTTGCCTCCGTTCTGTCTCTCTGCATGATAAATCGTTTTTATCGCGCACCCTCGGTACGGGTTGCCACCCTGATTGTGATCAGCGTGGTACTGGTGTTTACTTTGATTGCGGCCTTCATCACCATGATGCTGATTCGTCCCGTCCCCGGTTTTGATGTCCTGTTCCTGATCAGGAGCCTGATTATCAGCAGCGTCATTACGCTGGCCATCCTGCGGTATTTTTATGTTCAGAGCCAGTGGGAAATAGCGGCAGAGGCCGATTCCAGTGCCAAATACGAAGCCTTGCAGTCGCGCATGCGTCCCCACTTCCTGTTTAACAGTCTCAATACCGTGGCGCATCTGGTGCATAAGGACCCGGATGTGGCGGAAGAGGCGATTCTGGATCTGGCTGATATCATGCGCACTACCCTGGACCGGCGTACCCGGATCACGCTCAAGGAGGAGCTGGACCTGACCATCCGTTACCTGCGTATGGAGGGGTTGAGGCTGGGCAAGCGCCGTTTGACGGTGAACTGGGACATGGACAGGAACAGCCTGCCTTTTGATATGCCGATTCTGCCGCTCATCCTGCAGCCGCTGGTCGAGAACGCAATCTACCATGGTATACAGCCCAGAAAAGATGGCGGTACCCTGACCGTCAGTCTGTACGACGCCGGCGAACATCTGGTCGTGTCCGTAACCAACCCACTCCCCCCGGATACGGCAAGCGCTCATCAAAAAGGGAATCACATTGCTCAGGAAAATATGCGTAGCCGCCTGAAACTTGCCTATGGAGACCGGGCCAATCTGAAAATTCAAAAAACAGCCCAACAGTACCGCGTCTCCTTTTACATCCCTAAGGAGTAAAAAGTAACCATGTCCATAAAAATTCTGGTTGTCGACGATGAAGAATTTGCACGCGAAAGAGTCAAGGGACTGATTGCCCGGTGTGCCGACTATGAAGTTTGTGCTGAAGCCGAAAACGGGGCTGAGGCCATCAAAATGGTGGAACGTCACCAGCCGGATATCGTCCTGATGGATATTTCCATGCCAGTCCTTGACGGGCTGGAATCCGCCAGGGAGTTGTCCTTCATGGACAATCCGCCAGCCGTCATATTCACCACAGCGTATGGTGAATATGCTTTGGAAGCGTTTTCAACAAAAGCAACAGGGTATCTCATGAAACCTATAAGACAAGAACAATTATTACAAAGTCTGGAACAAGCTCGCTCACTTAACCGTCTGCAGCGTCTTGAGATGTTGGAACAGAAAAACGGCAAGCGCTCAAGCCGCAAGCACATCTGCGCACGCATGCGCGGTAATCTGGAGCTGATTCCGATTGAGGATGTCGTGTATTTTCAGGCTGACCAGAAGTATGTCACCGTACGCCACAACGGCGGTGAGGTGATCATCGAAGAGTCGCTCAAGTCACTGGAAACGGATCTGGCGGATCGCTTCATCCGCATTCATCGCAATGCGCTGGTGGCCAAAAACCGCATCACCGGTCTGACCAAGTCCGATATGGGGCGTACCCAGGTGACACTGGATCGCATCAACGACCAGCTTGAAGTCAGCCGCCGCCATCTGGCGGAAGTGCGCCGCTTTGTGCGCGGGCGCTGACAGCTAGCCATCGTCACACTGGCGCAAGGCTTCCGGCAGCAGGGTTGTTGATGGTTTGACAGCCCTGCCGGCCGCCGTGATGCTGCGTTCCAGATAGACCCCGTAAAAATCCGGTACACTGTAACCCAGCAGGCGTTCCGTTACTTCCTCACCATCCGCATCCAGAAACAGCAGCGCCGGTGTCAGTTTGACGCCATAGCGACGGCTGAAGTCCTTGATTCCGATGCGCTCTCCATTAAAGTCAGTCAGTTGCTGGCCGTGATCCAGATGCACGGTCCGGATCAGTATCCGGTTTTGATAGTCGCCCGATTTCACCATGGGAACCAGGTGCTCACGCTTGAGGCGCTCACAATAAGTGCAATAATCTGCCACGAAAGCCAGCAGCAGGGGCAGGTTCCGCTCATGCAGGGTCACGCCGAGGGCCTGCAGGTCCTCCACTTCCTCCAGTGGCGTACTGTCCCTGGTCGTCTGATCCGTGGCCGGTGTGCTAACCACCTCGGCATCCGGTGCTGTTGATGTTGTTGATGGTACTGATTCCGTGGCCTGCAGCAGGGGAGGCAGCAGCAGGAGTGCCAGCAGAACGGAACCGGGTCGTATCGGTTGCAGGAAGCTTTCAGGTCGATGGTGTGGAGTGGCTGACATGGTCGGGTCCTCTCTCGGTAATTCCTTGTAATATAAACGCTATCCATCGCTGGTTGACTGTACCGGATGGGCGTGGTGACTGGCAGCTTTAGCAACCAGGGTGCAGGCTTGTCAAGTTAACGGGGAATGAATATATATCCGTGCAGAAGGTTGACCCTATATTAGTCTGTCTCTATACTCCACGTGCATTTGCAAAAGGGGCAGGTCCGGATTGGTCAGAATCATGCGTGTAGTAGGAAGTATTCAGATTTTGATCATGCTGGTTGGTGCCCTGGTTGCCTGGAACTACTTGGGAACACAGGCAGTCCTGCCCGCGCTGTTTGGAGGCAGCATTGCGCTTGCCAATACCATGTTGCTGGCCAGTCGAATAAAAAAAGCCGGTGAATTGGCGAAAGATGACCCACAGTCCAGTGTCAACACCCTGTATGTTGGCATGGCCCAGAGAATTGTTTTTGTGCTGGTTGCAATGGGAGTCGGCCTCGGTTTGCTGAAGCTGATGCCACTTCCGCTTGTTGGTGTATTCATGGCTGCGCAACTGGCCTATGTGCTTGCGGGTTCGCAAAAAATAGAAGTCTGAGACCCGGTCAGGCACAGACCAGATTTTTTAACTTTGTTGCACGGGGTGAATTGTGAGCGATGCCAATGCGCCAGCAATCTCAAATCCTGTCGAGTACATTCAGCACCACCTGACTAACTGGAGCCTGGGCGGCAAACCTGAGTCCATTGCGGACTTCAGCGTTTTCCACCTTGACGTGTTCATTGTCAGTGCGCTACTCGCAGGTTTGTTTGCTTATGTTGCCTACCGCGTAGGTAAAAACATTGATCCGGACAATCCGGGGCCGGTTCAGAATGCTGTTGAGATGGTGGTTGAGTTCGTCAACCAGCAGGTACGCGACATCTTTCCGGGTGCTGACAAAATGGTCGGGCCGATTGCCATCACCATTTTTGTCTGGGTCATTCTCATGAATGCCATGGACCTGATCCCGGTTGACCTGATCCCGTCCATTGTCGGCGGTATCGCCGGCATGTTCGGGGGCGACCCGCATCACACCTATTTCAAGGCGGTACCCACCACCAATCTGGATACAACTTTCGGACTGGCTTTCTCGGTCTTCCTGCTGATCATCTATTACAACATCAAGAGCAAAGGCGTCGGCGGCTACCTGCAGTCCTTCTTCCTGCACCCGTTTGAGGCCAAAGGTACGGTGGGCAAGGTCATACTGGCACCTTTCAACCTGTTCATGACGGTCATCGAGGAAATTGCCAAGCCGGTCAGTCTCGGCCTTCGTCTTTTCGGAAACATGTTTGCCGGTGAACTGCTGTTCCTGCTGATTGCCCTGCTGGCATTTTCCGTCTGGGCCATGCCGATACAGATTGTGCTGGGGTCGGCCTGGGCCATTTTCCATATTCTGGTCATTACCCTGCAGGCCTTTGTCTTCATGCTGCTGACCATTGTGTACCTGAGTCTGGCGAGCCAGTCCCACGGACATGATGAGCACCATTAAGGCGGCAGCGCCGGTTTAGCTTTTTTATTATTGATTTTTTGATTTTAACCTTTCTCAGGAGTTCTAAAATGGACGCTAATAGCATTGCAATGATCTATTCCAACACTGCAATCGTCGTGGGCATCATTCTGGCTGCCGCTGCTTTCGGCTCTGCGCTGGGCTGGGGTCTGATCTGCTCCAAGTTCATCGAAGGGATTGCCCGTCAGCCGGAAGTCCGTGCCCAGCTGACTGGCCAGATGCTGTTCACCGGCGGCTTGATGGAAGCCTTCCCGATGATCGCACTGGGTATCTCCTTCTGGTTCATCTTCGCCAATCCGTTTGTCAGTGGTGCCATGGCCGCAGCTGGCGCTCAATAAGGCTTAACCCTCCTATTAATCCCTGAATACAGGAGGTTAGCGTGAACGTAACAGCTACCCTGATCGGTCAGATGATTGTTTTTACAATCCTGATCTGGTTTATCAGACAGTACCTGTGGGAGCCGGTTCTGAATGCCATGGAGGCCCGCCGCAAGCGTATTGCTGACGGTCTGGCCGCTGCCGAACAAGGCAAGCATGAAGAGGAGCTGGCTCGCCAGAAAGCGCTGGATGAGCTGAAGAAAGCCAAGAATGAAGCGGGTGATATCGTGGCCCGTGCCCAGAAACGTGCTGCCGAAATCGTCGAGGAAGCCAAGAATGCCGCACGGGACGAGGCTGCCCGCGTCAAGGCGGCAGCAGATGCCGAGCTGGAGCAGGAGTCCGTGCGTGCACGTGAGGCGCTGCGCTCCCAGGTCGCGGGTCTGGCGGTTGCCGGTGCGAGCCAGATTCTTGGTCGCGAGATTGATGCCAAGGCCCACGCCAGGGCGCTGGAAGAACTGGCTGCACAAATTTAAGGTGAAACCATGTCTGAATTGACAACCGCTGCACGCCCATACGCCAAAGCCGTATTTGAGCTGGCCCGTGATTCCGGCACCCTGCCTGCATGGTCCGAGCAACTGGCTGCCATGTCAGCGGTGGTTGCTTCGGAAGGGTCATCAGCACTGCTGTCAAATCCGAAACTGAGTTCAACCCAGAAGGTGGACGTGATTGGAGAAATCATCGGCGATAAACTGACCGCTGATGGACGCAATCTGCTGGCTGCCCTGGGTGAAAATGACCGTTTCAGCCTGCTTCCCGACATGACTGTAATCTTTGAGCAGCTGCGTGCTGCCCAGGAAGGGGTGATGGAGGTGGAGGTAGTCTCGGCCATGGGTATGTCGGATCAACAGCAGAACACTATTGCTGCCGCTCTCCAAAAGCGATTGGGACGTGAAATCAAGATGGTTACCCGGATCGATCCGAGTCTGCTGGGTGGTGCGATCATCCGTGCCGGCGACCTGGTAATCGACGGCTCGATCCAGAGCCGTCTGAACAGCATGAAGGCGGCCCTGGGCCGTTAAAGAGGAATAGAGCATGCAACTTAACCCAACTGAAATCAGTGATCTGATCAAGAAGCGTATTGAAAGCTTCCATGCTGACACTGAGGCACGTACAGAGGGTACCGTTGTTTCCGTTATGGACGGTATCGTCCGCATCCACGGCCTTGGCGATGTCATGTCCGGCGAGATGATCGAATTTTCCAACGGCAATTTCGGTCTGGCCCTGAACCTGGAGCGCGACTCGGTCGGTGCGGTGGTTCTGGGTGACTACAAAGGCATTACCGAGGGCAATACGGCCAAATGTACCGGCCGTATCCTGGAAGTCCCTGTCGGTGAGGCCCTGCTCGGTCGCGTTGTCAACGCACTGGGCCAGTCCATTGACGGCAAGGGTGCGATTGAGAGCAAAACCTTTGCACCGGTCGAGCAGATTGCCCCCGGTGTTATCGACCGTAAATCGGTTGATCAGCCAATGGAAACCGGAATCAAGGCACTGGATGCCATGGTGCCGGTCGGTCGCGGCCAGCGTGAGCTGATCATCGGCGACCGTCAGACCGGTAAGACCGCCGTAGCGATCGATACCATTCTGAACCAGAAAGGCAAGGACATGAAGTGTATCTACGTCGCCATCGGACAGAAGGCTTCTTCTGTTGCCGGCGTCGTGCGCAAGCTGGAAGAGCATGGCGCTATGGATTATACCATCGTGGTGGCTGCCAACGCTTCTGACCCGGCTTCCATGCAGTATCTGGCCCCGTATGCCGGTTGTGCCATGGGGGAATATTTCCGTGACCGTGGTGAAGATGCTCTGATCGTATATGATGACCTGACCAAGCAGGCCTGGGCCTATCGTCAGGTTTCATTGCTGCTGCGCCGCCCGCCGGGGCGTGAAGCCTATCCGGGGGACGTTTTCTATCTGCACTCCCGTCTGCTGGAGCGTGCCGCCCGTGTCAATGCCGATTATGTCGAGCGTATCACCAATGGTGAGGTGAAGGGCAAAACCGGCTCCCTGACCGCACTGCCCATTATCGAGACTCAGGAAGGTGACGTATCCGCATTCGTACCGACTAATGTTATCTCGATCACGGACGGCCAGATATTCCTGGAAACCGACCTGTTCAACTCCGGTATTCGTCCGGCCATCAACGCCGGCCTTTCCGTATCGCGGGTTGGTGGTTCGGCCCAGACCAAGATCATCAAAAAGCTGGGTGGTGGTGTGCGTCTTGACCTGGCGCAGTATCGTGAGCTGGCGGCATTCTCGCAGTTTGCCTCCGACCTTGACGAAGCGACCCGCAAGCAGTTGGAGCGTGGTCAGCGTGTTACCGAACTGATGAAACAGAACCAGTACTCACCGATGAGTACCGCTGAAATCGGTTTCTCCCTGCTGGCGGCCAACAAGGGTTTCCTTGATGATGTGCCGGTAAACAAGGTGGTTGATTTTGAAAAGGCAATGCTGAGCTATCTGCGGACCGAGCAGGTTGAATTGCTGGACAGGATCAATGACGGCGGCAAGTTTGATGGTGACATCGAGACTGCCATGGTCAAAGCGCTTGAAGATTTCAAGTCCAACAACACCTGGTAATGGGAGGTAGGTCCCATGGCAGGTACCAAGGAAATCAAGACGCAGATCAAAAGCGTCCGGAACACCAGGAAAATCACCAAGGCCATGGAAATGGTGGCGGCATCCAAGATGCGCAGGGCCCAGGATCGCATGAAAGCGTCCCGGCCCTACGCGGAAAAGATGCAGCAGGTGGTGAGCCATCTGGCCAGCGGGCATCTGGAGTACAAGCATCCTTATATTCAGGAGCGCGCCGAGGTCAAACGGGTCGGTTACATCGTTGTATCCACTGACCGGGGACTTTGTGGTGGCCTGAACGTCAACCTGTTCAAGGCGGCATTGCAGAGCATTGCAGGATGGCGTGAGCAGAGTGTCGAGGTTGATATTGCGGTATTCGGCAACAAGGGGCTGGCTGCGTTCCGCCGCTATGGCATCGTGGCCGAACAGACCCATCTGGGTGACAGGCCCTCCCTGGCGGATCTGCTGGGTGTGGTGAAAGTCATGCTGGATGCCTATGAAGAGGGCCGGATTGACCGCCTGTTCCTGGTCGAGAACCAGTTCATCAACAGCATGACCCAGACGCCGCAGGTAACCCAGCTGATTCCGGTGGTTCCGTCGACGGACAGGGAGATCAAATACCACTGGGATTACCTGTATGAACCCGAGTCCAAGGAAGTCATCGATGCACTCATGCAGCGTTACATCGAGTCCCTGATCTATCAGGGTGTGGTGGAAAACGTTGCCTGTGAGATGGCGGCCCGGATGGTGGCAATGAAAAGCGCTTCCGACAATGCCGGCAAGCTCATTGACGAGCTGCAGCTGGTGTATAACAAGGCGCGTCAGGCCGCAATCACGCAGGAAATCTCGGAAATCGTGGGCGGGGCTGCTGCCGTCTGATGCGGTTCAGGCTGTCAAGGAATTTTAAGTTTATGAGGTACTATGAATGAGTACGGGTAACGTCGTTGAAATCATCGGCGCTGTGGTCGACGTGGAGTTCCCGCGCGATGCAGTGCCGGCTGTCTACGATGCCCTGACCGTAGCCAACCAGGACAACCTGACACTGGAAGTCCAGGCACAGCTCGGTGACGGCATTGTGCGCACCATCGCCATGGGTGCATCCGAGGGTCTGAAGCGCGGCATGGGTGTGACCAATACCGGAGCTCCCATCGCAGTGCCGGTCGGCAAGGGCACACTGGGACGGATCATGGATGTACTGGGTACGCCCATTGACCGGCTGGGTGAGGTTGAGGCCGAAGCGCGCTGGCCGATTCACCGTGCGGCCCCGAGCTATGAGGATCAGGCATCCACTGTTGATATTCTGGAAACCGGTATCAAGGTTGTCGACCTGATCATGCCGATTTCCAAGGGCGGCAAAATCGGTCTGTTTGGTGGCGCGGGTGTCGGCAAGACCGTCACCCTGATGGAACTGATCAACAACATCGCCAAGGCGCACTCCGGTCTGTCCGTATTTGCCGGTGTCGGTGAGCGGACCCGTGAAGGGAACGACTTCTATCATGAAATGAAGGAGTCCAACGTTCTCGACAAGGTGGCGCTGGTTTACGGCCAGATGAATGAACCACCGGGCAACCGTCTGCGTGTGGCCCTGACCGGTCTGACCATGGCGGAATATTTCCGTGATGAAGGCCGTGACGTTCTGATGTTCATCGACAACATCTACCGTTACACCCTGGCGGGAACCGAGGTGTCGGCACTGCTGGGCCGGATGCCGTCAGCGGTGGGCTATCAGCCAACGCTGGCCGAAGAAATGGGTGTGCTGCAGGAGCGCATCACGTCGACCAAGACCGGTTCCATCACGTCTTTCCAGGCTGTCTACGTGCCTGCGGATGACCTGACCGACCCGTCACCGGCCACGACCTTTGCCCACCTGGACGCCACACTGGTACTGTCGCGGAATATCGCTGAACTGGGTATTTACCCTGCAGTGGATCCGCTGGCCTCCACGTCACGCCAGCTGGACCCGCAGGTTATCGGTGAGGATCACTACGAGACCGCCCGCGGTGTGCAGGGGGTACTGCAGCGCTACAAGGAACTGCAGGACATTATTGCCATCCTCGGTATGGACGAACTGTCGGAAGAGGACAAGCGCGTGGTTGCACGGGCACGCCGTATCCAGCGTTTCCTGTCCCAGCCGTTCCATGTGGCGGAAGTGTTCACCGGCTCACCGGGCAAGTATGTGTCTCTGAAAGACACCATTGCAGGTTTTAAGGCCATCCTGAGCGGTGAGTATGACCATCTGCCGGAACAGGCATTTTATATGGTGGGTTCCATCGAAGAAGCGGTCGAAAAAGCCAATAAATCCTGATCAGGAGGATTGAATCATGGCAATGACGATGCATCTTGATGTGGTCAGTGCGGAAGAGCAGCTGTTCTCGGGTACTGTGGAGGAAGTGATTGCTCCAGGGGTACTGGGCGAGCTGGGTATTCTGCCACGCCACTCGCAGCTGATCACCAACCTGCGTCCGGGTGAACTGCGCTTCCGCACCAGCGAGGGCATGCAGTCCATGTTTGTTTCCGGGGGGATTCTGGAAGTACAGCCACACATTGTGACGGTACTGTCCGATACGGCCCTGCGGGCGGAAGACCTGGATGAAGCGGCAGCCGAGGAAGCACGCAAACGGGCTGAAGATGCGCTGGCCGGCAAGGATCCTGAGGACCTCGATTATGAGACTCTGCAGGCCGAGCTGGAAGCCGCCAAGGCCCAGATCCAGATGTTGCAGCGTATCAGTAAACTGCGACGCTAACGCCACCATCCGGCAATACCTGAAAAAGGCAGCTTTGGCTGCCTTTTTTATTTCCGGAAATTCTTACCACTAATTTTCACCACAGTACTTATTTTATTTATTCAGCGGGCAAACTGCGCCAGAATAGTGCACATCAACCCTGATGGAGATGGAGGTGATGCACATGAATCAGAACGAGATGCAGGCTTACTGGATGCCGTTTACCAGCAACCGTGTGTTCAAGCGCGACCCGCGTGTCATGGTATCCGCGCAGGGTCATTATTATACCGATGCCGATGGCCGCCAGGTTTTTGATGGCCTTTCCGGCCTGTGGACCTGTGGTCTGGGCCATGGGCGTACCGAAATTGTCGAGGCCATCTGTCGTCAGGCCGGCGAGCTGGATTATTCTCCTGCCTTCAACTTCGCCCATCCCAAAGCTTTCCAGCTGGCCGAGCGTATCACCGGGTTCATGCCGGAAGGACTGAACCGGGTATTCTTCACCGGTTCCGGTTCAGAAGCAGTGGATACCGCACTCAAAATTGCCAGAGCCTACTGGCGCAAACGCGGGCAGGGTGGCAAGACCCGGCTGATCGGGCGCATCAAGGGGTATCACGGCGTCAACTTCGGCGGCACCAGTGTGGGCGGTATTGTCGGCAACCGCCTGCTGTATGGGCAAGGAGTTGATGCGGATCATCTGCCCCATACCATGACCGCACAGAATGCCTTTTCCCGTGGCCAGCCGCAGCAGGGTGCAGAACGGGCTGATGAACTGTTGAACCTGATTGCCCTGCATGATGCTTCCAATATTGCTGCCGTGATTGTTGAGCCTGTGGCCGGCTCTGCCGGTGTCATTCCCCCGCCACAGGGCTATCTGGAGCGCCTGCGTGAGATTTGTACCCGGCATGATATCCTGCTGATTTTTGATGAGGTGATTACCGGTTTCGGACGTATGGGAGCCAATACCGGAGCGGAAGCCTTTGGTGTAACCCCGGATATTCTGACCCTGGCCAAGCAGCTGACCAATGGTGCAGTACCGATGGGTGCGGTCGTGACCAGGGACGAGATTTACCAGCATTTCATGGCGCATGGCGGGCCGGAGCACATGATTGAACTGCCACATGGTTACACTTATTCGGCCCATCCACTGGCCTGTGCGGCAGGTCTGGCTGCACTGGAGCTGCTGGAGCGTGACAATATGCTGGAGCGTGTGCGGGGCATGGCACCGGTACTGGAGGTTGCCATGCATTCCCTCAAGGGTGCTGCGCATGTGACCGATATTCGCAATTGCGGACTGGCTGCCGCATTGACCCTGGCAGCACGCGATGGGGATGCCGTGATCCGGCCTTATGAGGTGGCACTGAAGTGCTGGCGTAAAGGTTTTTATGTGCGCAGTGGCGGCGATACTATTCAGCTGGGGCTGCCATTCACGGTCGAGCGGCAGGAAATTGATGCGGTGGTCAATGCCATCGGTGAGTCAATCCGTGAACTGGAATGAGTACAAACGCGCTGAACGGCTGAAGATAGGTGCAGAGAGGCCATCCGGCTTCGGGGCGAACTCAGTGTCGCCACTGGCCCATGACAATATGGGTTGTCACCTTGCCGATGTCCGGTATCCGGTCCAGCTGCTTGCGCAGCTGATGCAGTGCTTCCATTGACTCGGCTTCGGCTTCAATCAGCAGGTCGACCTCACCGCTGATACCGTAGCAGCACACCACGCCCGGAATGGCGAGAATCTGGGCGGTTATGGTGTCGCAGCTGTAGCCTTTGTGCTGGTTTTCAAAGAAGGCTTTTACCCTGGGACGGGCTTCCGGCTGTGGGCGGGTGATCACCTGATAGCCCAGAATGTCGCCATTGTCTTCCATGCGCCGGATGCGTTCCGAAACGGCCGAGCGCGAGAGGTTCACCTGTTCGGCAATGGCGGAAATGCTCTGGCGTGCATCCTGCTTCAGCGCAGCCAGAATCTTCCGGTCAAAACTATCCACTGGTCATTGCTCCCGACGGTTTGCCTGTGTTCCGGCCCGTAAAAACGCAAAATGTCAGCTGATTGCATCAGCTTGCGGCTGCAAAGCGGCTTACACTGGTCTTTTCAATACGGGAATACCGGGATGACAAGGCTAAATCAAACCATTACCCGCTGGCAAGGGATGGGGCTGATGGCGACCACGCTGCTGGGGACCGGAGTCTTTATCCTGCCCCAGCATACCCTGGGCAGTGCCGGTGACAAGACCTTGTGGACCTGGGGTTTGCTGATTGTCGCAGTGTTACCGCTGGCACTGGTTTTTGCCGAGCTGGGGCGGCGTTTTCCCAGTGCTGCCGGCCCGGCTTTTTTTGTACAGCGGGCATTCGGCCAGCGGTACGGGCATGTAGTCGGGCTGATGTTTCTGCTGGTGGTCCCGCTTGGGGCACCGGCAGCCCTGATCATGACCTTTGAGTTTCTCAGGCCGCTGGTGGCCTTGTCACCGTCCCAACAGCTGCCGGGACAGGTGCTGGTGATTGCCGGACTGTACTGGCTCAACTGGCGTGGCCTGCAGCTCTCCGGTCAGGTGCAGCTGATCCTGACCCTGACCATTGTTGCGGTAGTCGGTGTCATGCTGCTGGCTTTCCTGTGGCAGGCACCGGTACCGCCACCGCTGCCACCGGGATCCGTTAACGGGATGTTGGGTGCCATCGGGCTGGCGATCTGGAGCTTTCTCGGGATTGAGGCCATCACCCATTTGTCGGCGGAATTCCGTGATGCACAGCGGGATTTCATTCCAGCGGTCCTGGGGGGGACCGTGCTGGTCGGGCTGGTGTATCTGGCCTGTACCTGGCTGTCCATGCTGGCCCCGGATGCCGAGCTGGCCATGGTCAGTGCCTATGAGCAGCTGCTGGGCGGCAGTGGGCGCTGGGTGATTGCCGTGCTGGGAATCGGCAGCGGCATTGCCACGGTCAATGTCTACATGGCCAGTGCGGCACGACTGGCCTGGTCGCTGAGTCAGGATGGGGTGTTGCCGGCACGCCTGCAGTACCTGAACCGGCATCAGGTGCCCGTGGTGGCACTGCTATTGGTGCTGGGACTGGCCTTGCTGGTGATCCTGCTGGCACACTGGGCCGGACAGGACTTCATCGTGATGGTGCGCTGGACCAATGGTGTGTTCGTGCTGATTTACACCCTGTCCATGCTGGCGGCCTGGCGTCTGGTGCGGCGGCGTTTTCGTCCGGCCATTGTCATCGGCCTGCTGGTTTGCGGTCTGTTTGCCTGGAGTCTGGGGACCGACATGGCGTATGCCATTGGACTGGTGCTGATCCTGGGCGTGTGGCAGGTCTCGACCGGTCGGCGGCGGACAGCCATGCCGGGTTAGGCCCAGTCCGTGGGTCTCGGGCTGTGGCAGTTGCTTCAACCATTTCAGCCGGCACGTTTGCAGGGGCTGTTTGCAGCCTGTTCGGCCCGCTGGCGGGCTTCGGTATTGGCCCCGGTATGGGGAGCAATAACGGCCGTGACACAGATTTCCGTTGCTGTCAGTTTGCTCACTACCAGATAGGATGTGATTTTTTCAGGCTGTGTCGGGTTTTCACTGACATTGTAGCGCACGATCAGGCCGACCGGTGTAAACTGCGAGCCGGTTTTCCGGACCCGCCATTCAGCCAGCTTGCCCAGCGCAGAAAAGTTGGGTGAGACCACTGACCACAGTTCCAGCGGATGGGTTTTACCATCCGGTGCGACCACATCCAGTGACTGGCGCAGGTCAGCCTCCGACCAGACCAGCGTGTAGCCGCCGGTACCGGGACAGCTGCCACTGGCCCAGCCTTCCTCTTCATTACCGTCAATACCGACGCAGGGTGGACCACTGAGTGTGGTATAGATGCTGTCATGGGTGAAGGGTGCTGCCAGCACGGGCAGTGCCAGACTGCCCAGCAGGGAAAGGCTGATCAGGGTCGGGAATTTCATGCGGGGCTCCTCGGATACGGATGTACAGACAGGATTATAGCCCAGGATCGCTTAATGGGCCGGCAGGACCGGGTAGTACTTTAAGGTGATGGTGGGGCAAGCCGATAAATATGCGCTAAACTGGGCTGATTTTTTTGGATGCCTGTGCACTGTGGGGAGCTGTTGATGAAAATCTGGGTAGATGCTGATGCCTGTCCGGTCGTGATCAGGGAGATTCTGTTTCGTGCGGCACAGCGTACCGGCATTGAGCTGACGCTGGTGGCCAATCAGTACCTGAAAACTCCCGGTGCTGCCAATATCAGCATGTTGCAGGTCGCCGGGGGCTTCGATGTTGCGGATAACGAAATTGTGAAACGCTGCCAGCCCGGTGAACTGGTGATTACGGCGGATATTCCGCTGGCTGCCGAGGTACTGGAGAAAGGGGGCGATGCCCTGAATCCGCGTGGCGAACGCTACTCACCGGATACCATTAAAGCCAAACTCAGTATGCGGGATTTTATGGATACCCTGCGCGGGAGCGGTATTGATACTGGTGGTCCGCCACCTTTAAGTCAGGCGGATCGCAAAGCTTTTGCCAGTCAGCTGGATCGCTGGCTGGCAAGGCTGAAGCCGTGAGGCAGTCGGCTTTTCAACCTGAGCCGGGAGGTTGAGCATTCAGGCTGCTTTGTCCCATAATGCACGCTTTAACATCATCTTTCCCAATTTTTCCAAGGAGTCTCCCATGGGTTTTCTTGCAGGCAAGCGCATTCTGGTCACCGGAATCGCCAGCAACCGCTCCATTGCCTACGGCATTGCACAGGCCATGCATCGCGAAGGCGCGGAGTTGGCCCTGACCTACCAGAATGACAAGCTCAAGCCCAGGGTGGAGAAGTTTGCCGCAGAATTCGGCTCAAACATTGTCTTGCCCTGTGATGTGGGCAGTGATGATGACATGGCGGCCACCTTTGCCGCACTGGGTGAGCACTGGGATGGCCTTGATGCCGTCGTACATGCCATCGCCTTTGCTCCGAAGGAGCAGCTGGAAGGCAGTATCGTGGACAATACCACTCGTGACGGGGCCCGAATTGCGCATGAAATCAGTGCTTACAGCTTTGTGGCCATGGCACGTTATGCCCGCCCGCTCATGACAGGGCGCAATGGTGCGCTGCTGACCCTGAGCTATCTGGGGGCCGTGGCTGCCATTCCCAATTACAATGTCATGGGCATGGCCAAGGCCAGCCTGGAAGCCGGTGTGCGTTTCATGGCTGCTGACCTTGGCCCCTCGGGCATCCGCGTCAATGGCATTTCTGCCGGGCCGATCCGGACCCTGGCCGCTTCCGGTATCACCGGTTTCCGCAAGATGCTGGATCACTTTGAACAGCATGCACCACTGCGCCGTAATGTCACCATTGAGGATGTCGGCAATACGGCTGCTTTCCTGTGTTCCGATCTGGCCGCCGGCATCACTGGCGAGATCACTTATGTGGATGCCGGCTGGAATATTCTGGGCATGTCGGGCATGCCAACCGAGTGACATGACCTATGCCCGCAGGACTTCATAGCACGCCCCCATGGTGTGGTAGTCGGTCTTGCCTGCCGGGGATTTGAGGTCGTCGTATTTGCGGTTGTCACGGGTCAGGATACGGAACCAGGCCCCGTATTCATGATCGACCATGTGTCGCCAGCTGTATTCCCAGATGCGTTGGTACCCATCATGGTATTTCTGCTCCCCCGTCGCCTTGGCCAGCAGGGCGGCGGCGGCGAAACTTTCGGCCTGGACCCAGAAATATTTGTCCCCGTCACAGATGCTGCCATCCGGGGCAAAGCCGTAGCAGATACCGCCATGTTCCTGATCCCAAGCCCGTTGGAGTGCGGTATCAAACAGGGCCTGTGCCCGTGGAATATGCCAGTCCTGTGGTGCATGACGGTTGAGAATCAGCAGCAGCTTGGCCCACTCGGTCTGATGGCCGGGCTGGAAACCCCAGGGGCGGAACAGGTGGCGCGGGTTGTCGCGGTTGTAATCCCAGTCAATGTGCCAGTCGGTATCATAATGTTCCCAGATCAGGCCGTGGCTTTTGGCGGCTTGCCGGCGTGTGACGTGGTCCGCCAGTAGGGCTGCCCGTTCCAGATAATGCTGTTCCCGGGTGGCTTCATAAGCCCACAACAGCGCCTCACAACTGTGCATATTGGCATTCTGGCCCCGGTAAGGGGCGATGACGCTGAAATCGGCATTGGCTTCATCACGGTACAGGCCGTGTTCGCTGTCCCAGAAATGCTGTTCCATCAGTTGCCAGGCCTGCCGCAGCGGGACCTGTCCCTCATCCACCCCGGCCAGCAGGGCGGTTGCCCCCGCGAGCATGACAAAGGCCAGACCGTAGCAGTGATTGGTGGCATCCTGTACCCCGTCCCGGTTCAGGAGCCAGGCATAACCACCGGTGGCGGGCTGACGATGGGCCTGTTCCAGATAGTTGAGGCCATGCCTGATCCAGGCACGATCGTCCCGTTCGGGAAAGTGCTGCTGTGCCATGGCATAGTTGAAGACAAAGCGGGTGCTGCTGACCAGGTGACGGGTGTCATGATCATAAATGCTGCCATTATCGCGGAAATGCTGGAAAAACCCCCCATTGGGGTCCAGAGCGCCAGGCTGGTAGAACGCCAGTGTGGTCAGGATATGTTGGCGCAGGAAGTCAGGGCTGGCAAAGTCGGGCTTGTTGTCCATATTGTCTCCTCCATCAGGGTGATGAAGGGGATTATTATACGCAACCTTGCACTTTGGCTTGCTGCAAAGTGCCTCAGTTTACCGGCATGCGTGCCCGCAGCTCGTCCCGGTCATACCACCACTGGCCTTCAGTCAGTGCTTCCAGCATCTGCCCCAGACGTGGCAGAAACTGTGCCGGATTCAGCAGTTCAAGCCGTTCCATCCAGGCATTCATTTCTGCCTGTGAGTGGACCTGGCTATGGCGTTCGGCGACTTTGCCCAGCAGGGCGCTGGTGAGAAACATCAGGTTCTCGCGGGCGCTTCCTTCCAGACGCAGGTCGGCAATGTAATGGGCCACGGCAGCAGCGACAGCGGCACCATCAGCACTGTCCGGGGTGGCATCGACCAGGTGGTTGAGCAGCAGGACGCTCAGTTCCGGGTCGACCGGACAGGCTACCGCCAGCCACAGACCGTTGCCCAGTGCCTGTACCGACAACGGCTGTTCGGCCCGGAACAGCTGGTCACAGCAGCGCACGGCCTGTTCCCACTGTTCGGCATCCCGGTAGGTGGCAAAGGCCTGGCGGGCCAGTTGCCAGGCTTCCTGCTGCTGCTCGGGATCACCCAGTTCCAGAAGAATTTCTGCCAGTTCATGGCGGGTGGCGGCTTGTTCATGGACCGAGCCGGCGGTCTGGGCCAGTTGCTGGCGCAATTGCAGGACCTGCTGTTGCAGGAACTGGCGGCTTTCGGGGGCTGAGCTAAATTCCAGGGGTGTATTCATCAGCATTTCCTGTTACGGGGTGCTGAGAATAACAGAGGGGAGGCCGGGCGGGTCAATAAACCGCTTGAGGTAGATGAGGGGGGCAAAGGGGTCAGGGCTGGACCATGAGCAATACCCGTGCCTCACTGGCGCTGGCAACGGTATCGTTGTCAGGCTCCTGGGTCAGGACGAATTTATAGGGGGCGGTAATGGGGGTGTCGCTTTTACCCTGAAACCGGACATAGCGCTCCTGTTTGCCGGAACCCTGATCCAGGGTGGTGGAGGCAAAGGGCATATTGTCCGGGCTGCGGGAGTCATAAATCCAGAGCTGGTAATGCTGGCCTTTGGGCGGATCCGGCAGGTTAAGAAGGCGCATGACACCCAGTTGCTGCTCCTGACTCCAGATCAGGTCACCTTGTACGCGCTGCATGGCCGGACTCATGGTGCGCAGCCAGTTGCCGCCCACGCTGTCGGGTTCTGCGTGCAGTTTTTGCCACAGCAGCTCCAGAGCCTCGCGCTGTTCCGGTGGCTGCATGTAGACCGTGCCCAGTTGCCAGAGGGATACCGCCAGCCCGGTGAGCAGCAGCAGAATCAGGGCAAGGCGCAGTACCCAGGTGCGCCGAAGATGCGATGAAGACAGGGAGTGGTTAGCCAAAAATAAGGGTCCTTCAAAACAGCAAAAGTGCTTATTTTCTCCGTTAGTATAATGGATGCAAGCCGGTTGGTGTGAGTGGTGGGGTTATCGGGACAGAAGCGGAAAGGCTGCATCAAAGTTCGAGGTGCAATAACAGCTCCAGTTCCTTGCGAAGCCGGTCACGTTGCTGCTGATATTGCTGCGTGGTTACAGCGTGTGCCTGTCCCTGCTGTTGTTGGCGGGCAATACGGGCATCCAGTGTGCGGATGGCCTGCTCCTGCTGCCGGCGTTGTGCCAGCAGCAGGCGGCGACGTTCCTGCAACAGCCGGTGTTGCCGGGCGGCGGTTTCCTGCTGTCTGGCTTCGGCTTGCCGGGCCTGTTGCAGTTCTGCCAGTGCCTGCTGTTCGGTCCGCAATGCCTGCTGCTGTATCGACAGGTTGTTGCGGTATTGCTGCTGGTGCTGTTTGAGATTTTCCAGCGTAGTGCGTCTGGCCGCCAGTCGTTGCTCATAGCTGCCGTTATGCAGGTTCTGCAGGGTTGTCACCAGCCCGCCCTGATCCGGGCTGGCCGGGGATGACGGGCCTGAGCAGGCTGCCAGCTGGGCCAGCAGCAAGGGCAACGGCAGAAGTGGCAGAGAATGATAACGATACATGGCCCCCCCGTGCAGCTTCAGAGTGTCAGGTTATCCTTGACCTGCAGTAGCTTCTGGTTGTTGGCCTGCAGACTTTTGATGCCGGTCTGCAGGGCCCGGATTTCAGTCAGCAGTTTGTCACTCTTGTCCTGTTGCTGCAGTGAGCGGGTTGTCTCCAGGGTTTCCTGTTTGAAGCGGAACTCGTCACGTGTCTGCTGCAGTAACCGGCTGTCCTGGTCCAGCTGGTTTTGCAGGCCATGGTTCAGTTGCTCTAGTTGTGTGCGTCTGGCTGCATCCTCGGCTTTGCTGTCAGCCAGAGCGGCAGCCTGGGCCTGATATCGGGCCAGGTCTTTGGCCTGCTGGGCAAAAACGATCTGAAAACCGCTGTTCATTTTCTGTGCATGGGCAATTTCACCATCCAGTTGCTGCTCCAGGGTCAGGTAGGAGCATTTGCGCTCGGCAATACTTTCACCCAGCAGGTAGCCGGATGTCCCGCCGGCAAAGCACAACAGCGGTGTGGGGTTGTTGCTGCCGATCATTTTGTTGAAGGCCAGGCTGGCAGCACAGCCCATGGAGACGGATTCGGTATGTATGCGCCGGGCTGCCGGCAGTTGCTGTTTGCACATGGCGATTTTTTCTGCCTGATCGCCGGTAGCGGGCGGCGTACTGCTGCAGCTGGTCAGCAACAGGATTCCAGGCAGAACACTGCCGGCAGTCAGCAGGTGTTTCAGAACGCTCTCCCTCATGGAGTCTTTCCTCATCGTTTATTGTCTGATCAGGCGGCCATAACTGGCCATTAATTCATTCTTTATGTTGCCGGCAACGGCCTGTCCGTGATTCTGACAGGTACGGACATGCCGGGATAACAGTTGATGTGCCACGGATTCCATGCCGGCAGACCTGCCATTGTCTGACAGGGACTGGAGGCTGTGGCTGACATGCCGGGGAGATACCTTACAGAGGCTGTTCATCTTTTCGGTATAGTTTGCAGACAGGGTGTTGAGATTTTTTTCCAGGCTGCTGATTTTGCTGTTAACCATGAGCATTTGCGTGGCATAGAAGTTTTCGCCGGTCAGTTTGTACAGGTTTTGCAGGGTTTTGAGGTCTGTACGCTTTTTTTCCAGTGAGACCATTTCGCGTCCAAAACTGACTGAATCCAGCAGCAGGGCTTTGAGGGTAATTCGGGTTTCTTCGGTCTTGAGCCGGGTTTGTTGGCTGGCCTGTTGCTGACGGGTTGTTTCCCGGAGTGCCAGTTGTCTGGCAGCTTCGGCAGCTTGTCGCTGGCGTTCGGCTTCAGCCTGCCGTCGTTGTACGGCTGCTCTGGCGGCCAGTTCTTTCGCAGCCAGTTCTTTCGCAGCCAGTTCTTTCGCAGCCAGTTCTCTGGCGGCCTGCATCGTGACTTCCTGCAGTACCTGATGCTCAGCCGTTGCCAGGAATTGGTTTGCCAGTGCCCGTGCTGCCTGTGCGGTCATCCTCTGCAGCTCCTGTTGTTCTGCCTGCTCAATGGCTGTGTCAACGGCCTGTTCCGTGGCCTGATTCAGGCTTTCCTGCTTCAGCGGAAGGCTGGGGAGTTGCAGTTTGACGATTTTGAGTTCATCCAGCAGCGGCAGACTCTGCATATCCACGCTGGCAACCTGCATGGGGGGAGCCGGATTCTCCGGTGGCGTGGTTGTTTCAGGTCCGGACAGGGGGATTGCCGGGATGTTACCCTGTCTGCTCAGGGTTTCAGCCAGAGGGTCATTCTGGTTTGAGTGCTTGTAAAAGGCGATGGCGGAGCTGATGGTCATGATCACCAGTGTCGTGATCATGCCGCTGAGGTAGCTGCGGGCATGACGTCTGTGCGTGATCGGGGCAGGGAGTCTGTCCTGCAGTGCATGACGCCAGAGTTCGGTTGCCATGGCGTCAGCTTCGAGGGAGAGCCGCCTTGCATCGGAGGTTCCTGCTGGTGCTGTCCGTTTCGGCTCCTGACCGGCCAGCAGTGTGGCCGGAATGCCGGCTGTCACCGAACGAATCAACAGGCGACGTTCTGTCGGGTAGTCAGACATCAGGTCAGACAGGATCGCATCACAAAGTCGGGGATTGTAGGCGATATCCGTGCCATGCTTGGCGATAATGCTGCGCAGGGTGTTTTTGACAGCGATATTCATGCGGGTTCCTGTATTTTGGGTCTGTCAGGCAGGCTGACGGAGCTGGCCTGCCTGTCTCAGGCCGGTCTCCAGATACCCTCTGACAAGTTCGGGTAATTCCATGCTGCTGGCTGTCAGCGTCAGTCGTGACCGGTGCTGGCCGACCAGTTCCAGCAGCATGTCATGATCCACTTCCTCACCAATGCCGATACTGAAACGCTGGGCGTGCCTTCCCGGCGGGGTGGCAAGGAGCCGGTCAAGGCCGGCGGCAACATCATCGGTCGCCTTTCCATCAGTCAGGACCAGGATCAGTGGCGGAAGCTGCCTTTCTGCGGCGGGTTGCTGCCGGAACTGCTCTGCCAGCAGCAGCAGTGCGGCTCCCAGACAGGTCAGGCCACCGGTATCCTGTATGCTGGGCCACACGAGCGGGCCCTCCAGTGCCAGATTCTGCAGGTGCCATCGGGCCTGGCTGGCAAAGCGGATGGCATTCAGGTGGATTCCGAGGTCGGGGTATTGACCGGCCAGTTCCTGCAGCCGGACAAAACCCTTTTCAAGCGCCAGGTTGAGCAGGGCTATCCGTTCCCCTGACATGGAGCCGGAGCAGTCACAGAGAAAGTAAACACCCAGTCCCCGGCGCTCTGTCTGTCTTTTTGTCAGAATCATTCTGTCCAGCTTTATGTCAGTGCCATATCACTTGGTCAGCCCATGTTGCCCGACCGTTCACGCTAATTGTGCGGGTGCACTACCGTTCATCAGCTGTTTGAAACAATCAAGTGCCGGAAAATCATCAGATTGGCGTGGGGGCAGGTTTGAGTCCGGCTGGGCTATTGTCAGCAGATAACGCAGACCATGCCGTTTTGCATTACAAAGCACCTGTAAATTGTCATCGATAAATAGCGTGTGTTCTGATTCAAAAGGTTCAATCTGTTGCAGGCTGGACCAGAATGAGGGGTTTTCTTTGGCAATACCCAGGCTGTGGGAAGTAATAACCCGGTGAAAATGGTGCTGGATGGGAATATGCCGGAACTTCAGGGCGACACTGTCAGGGTGGGCATTGGTCAACAGGACGGTGCGCTTGCCCAGTGTCTGCAGGTAGGTGAGAAAGTTTTCAACTTCCGGGCGCAGTGCTATCCGCCCGGCAATTTCCTGCTTGAGGGCCACAAGGTCCAGCTCCAGAAAATCCCGCCAGTAATCAAGGCAGTAATACGACAGGCTGCCCTCAATCTTTCTGATGTGAGCGCTGATCAGGGCTCTGGCTTCCGCCGGAGAGCGGCCTTTCCGCTGCGCATAGCGGTCGGGCAGGTGCTCGTGCCAGAAATGGTTGTCAAAATGCAGGTCGAGTAATGTACCGTCAAGATCAAGAAAAACGGTTTGAACGCGACTCCAGTCAAATTCCGGCTCAAGTCCGGTTTGATCAGTGCTCGGGTCATGATTACGGGCTGTGGCGTTGGGCATTTTTCTGCTCTGGGTCTGGATGTTGATGACAAAGTGGAATGGAACAGGTAGTCAGATGCTGACGGTTTGAACCGGACCGGTTTGTCCATTCGTCTTATGCAACATACAAAAAGATACTCCAGGAAAACAAGGATACTCAATAAGCATGAGTTCAATATGGAGGTTTGTTGCTGCCGTTTTGCTGTTGTCGGGTTTTGCTGCCATGGCCTGGGGCGATACCCGTAAGGGCGGAGCTGATTGTGGCGTGGCCTGCGTCGGACTGGAAAGCGTTCCGGCAGACCGGCTGGCACGGTACCTGAAGCAGAAATTGCTGAATGCCTACGGGAAGCCCGTCACTGATTCGGTAATTTATTATACCGCCGGCAATGAAGCAGCGGACGGCAGGCTGTCGGATACCGGAAATTCGATAGCTGTTCTGCTTTCGGGCAATGAGCAGGAGGCCGGTATGGATGAGCCGGACCGGTTGCGAGCCGGGGATGGCTACCTGCTGACAGCCGCGCTGAAGGAGGCGCGGCTGGATGTCTGGAACCTGATGCCGGATGGTACGGCACTCCCCCTGTCTCATCTGGTACTGCCGACGGATGCGGCAATACCCCTGAGTGGCTTTTACCTGCTGCCGGAGCAGCACCGGGCCGTAGGGCTGGCGGGTGATGGCCTGCGTGCCGGTTTGCCACAGACGTTCTGGTTCGGTGCGGATTTCTGGCGTGAGCGGCGCACCCGCCTGTTTGGTGTCGATCTGCAGCAAGTGGCCAGACCCCGGCTTGAGGGTGTACTGGAGCTGGACGGGCAGTTGGTCAGCAGTCGGCGCAGGGGAGCCGTGGTTTACCTTGCCATGCGGCAGACACTTTTTCTGCCGGGAATGATACCGCGTCCGGAAACTGCCGGGGAGGCGGAGGTGAATCGGCAGTTGATTGAGCATGCTACTCCGGGTGAGTTTGCACCGCGTTACCGGTTCGGCTCAGGAGACTATCAGGCGCTGGTGGCACCGGAATCCTGCCTGATGCCGGCCAGTGAATGGCAGCAGGGAGTACCGGACATTATCAGTCTGGTGGCAGTGGATTATTCCAAAGCCGAGCCATTGCTGAGTGCCAGCTGCTTTATCGGGCATGCGGAAACCCTGTATCTGTCGGATCGTTCCATGTATGTGGCTACAGCTACCCAGCCCTATACCGTCCATCCGAATCATGTGGCCTATGCCGCAGATGCGACTACCGACATTCACAAGTTTGCCCTGAATGGCATGGACAGCCATTACCGCGGCTCTACCCGGATTTCGGGGCATCTGGGGCGGGAGCAGCATGAAAAGCCCTGGCGCATGAGTGAGTATCAGGAAAGACTGCGGGTTGTTACCTCCGGAGGCAGAATTGCCCGCCAGAGCCTGTCACCGACCAATCTGCAGGTGTTGGTGGAAAACGGGAAGGGAGAGGGGCTGGCATTACTGGCCACGTTGCCTGACAGCCGGCACCCCGAACCGCTCGGCAGGGCCGGGGAGCCGGTCAGCACAGTCCGGTTTGCCGGACGACAGGGGTTTCTGACCACGTTCCGCCACACCGCTCCCCTGTACCTGCTGGACCTGTCCATCCCTGCCGAACCCATGATGACGGGAAAGCTGGAGCTGGATGGGTATTCTGATTATCTGCACCCGCTGGATGAGCGTTATTTGCTGGCTGTGGGGCGACGTGTTGTCAGTGGTACCGAGCGGCTTGCCGGTACGGAAACAGCCTGGGAGCAGGGCGTCAGGGTTTCGCTGATTGATGTCGGCAATCCTTATGCGCCCTTTGAAAAGGCAGTGCTGGAACTGGGCCGGCGTGGGTCGCGTACTGCGGTATCGGTGACGCACCGGGCGTTTGCCAGCCGGGTCCGGGGCAGTCTGGTGCAGATTGCGCTGCCGGTCAGCGTGCATGAGACGCCCAACGGCTACCAGAAGCCCGGCCGGGCTGATCCGGCTTATGACTGGGCCTGGAGCCGGGATGAACTGGTACGGCTGGAAGTGGACCTGAGTCGGGGAAGGCTGTTTCAGCTGCCGCCGTTGGTGGCGGCACGCCAGGCTGCGGCTCCGGATGACCGGGCCTGGTTTTACCAGTCGCCGGGATGGCAGCAGGATCGGGCCGTATTCGTGAAGGATCACGCCTATTACCTGCATGAAGATAAGGTGCTCAGCCTTCCCTGGTAGTGCTAGAATGAGGGCATGCCTACACTACCAATCATACATAAAGTCAATCGGGTGGCCAGCAGTCGCCTGTTCGAGGTGGAAGCGTTGCATCTGGAGTTCAGCAATGGTGAACAACGGGTCTTTGAGCGTCTTGCCAGCCGGGGTTATGGGGCGGTGCTGGTGGCACCCATGCTGGATGATGATACCGTGCTGCTGATTCGGGAGTATGCCGCCGGAACCGGGCGCTATGAACTGGGGCTGCCCAAGGGACGGGTTGAGCCGGGCGAGGAACTGATTCAGGCGGCCAACCGTGAAATCATGGAGGAAGTCGGCTATGGCTCGCGGGATATTCGCTGGCTCAAGTCAGTCAGTCTGGCACCGGGCTACATGGGGCATCACACCAACCTGCTGCTGGCACGGGAGCTGTATCCGGCGCGGCTGGAGGGGGATGAGCCGGAGCCGCTGGAAGTGATTCCCTGGCGTTTGTCCGAGCTGGATCAGCTGGTGGCGATGGAGGATTTCAGTGAAGGGCGCAGTCTGCTGACCCTGTTTCTGGTGCGGGAGTGGTTACAAAACGAAGGACACTGATCCCGCTCGCTTGAGTTGACACAGGCGCACCCCGGTCGGAATGCGCCATGTCAGGGAAACAATTCCCTTAGTGCATGTACTGACCGCCGTTGGCAGAAATATCTGCACCGGTAATAAAGGCGGCATCATCTGAAACCAGGAAGGAAACGATGGCTGCCATCTCTTCCGGTTTGCCCAGACGGCCAACCGGAATCTGGGCCACAATCTTGTTGCGTACATCTTCCGGAATTGCCATGACCATCTCGGTGCCGATATAACCCGGCGACAGGGTGTTGACGGTAACGCCTTTGCGTGCCACTTCCTGAGCCAGCGCCATGGTAAAGCCATGTACACCGGCTTTGGCGGCACTGTAGTTACTCTGGCCAAACTGGCCTTTCTGGCCGTTGACAGAAGAAATGTTGACGACGCGCCCGTAACCACGTTCGGCCATCTGGTTAACGAACTGATGGGAAACGTTGAAAATGCTGTCCAGATTGGTCTTGATGACTGCAGACCAGTGAGCCGGGGTGATTTTCTTGAAGGTGGCGTCACGGGTGATACCTGCGCAATTGACCAGAATGTCAACCGGGCCGACATCGGCTTCCACGGTTTCCTTCAGCTTGACGCAGTCATCGTAGTTGCTGACATCGCAGGGATAGATGGTGACTTCATAGCCCTGTTTCTTTTGCCATGCGCGTGCCTGCTCCTCCGGCTCGAAATAGGTGGTGACCACGCGATAGCCGTCATCAGCCAGACGCTTGCAGATGGCGTTGCCAATACCGCCGGTACCGCCGGTAACCAGTGCAACTTTACTCATGCTTCATTCTCCTCAAGGGTAATGTAGTAGGGTTGGTTTAAACTTTTTCAACAGCCAGGGCAACACCCTGACCACCGCCGATGCACAGTGTCGCCAGACCCTTCCGGGCTCCGGTACGTTCCATGCCGTGCAGCAGTGTCACCAGAACACGCGCACCGGATGCACCGATGGGGTGGCCGATGGCGATGGCACCACCACTGATGTTGACCCTGGCCGGATCAAGACCCAGTTCCTGATTCACTGACATGGCCTGGGCAGCGAAGGCTTCATTGGCTTCCACCAGGTCCAGATCACTGACGCTCCAGCCTGCTTTTTCCAGACATTTGCGGGTAGCCGGAATCGGGCCAGTACCCATGATAGCAGGATCAACGCCGGCACTGGCATAGGATTTGATCTTTGCCAGTGGTTTGAGGCCCAGTTCCCTGGCTTTGCCGGCGCTCATGACCAGAACGGCTGCGGCTCCGTCATTGATGCCGGATGCATTGCCGGCAGTAACGGTGCCGTCCTTGCTGAATGCCGGCCGCAGCTTGCCGAGGGATGCTGCGGTGGTGCCGGGACGTGGAAATTCATCGGCATCAAAAACCAGTGGATCACCCTTGCGCTGTGGAATGACGACCGGCGTGATCTCCTGCTTGAAGTACCCGGCTTTCTGGGCTGCTTCGGTCTTGTTCTGGGACGCGGCGGCAAACTGATCCTGCTGCTCACGGGTAAAGCCGAACTTCTGGGCAATGTTTTCTGCCGTGGTGCCCATGTGGTAGTTGTTGAACGCACACCAAAGGCCATCCTTGATCATGGTGTCGACCATTTTCCAGTCCCCCATGCGTTGGCCGTTGCGGGAGTTCGGCACCACATGCGCGGAATCGCTCATGTTTTCCTGGCCACCGGCAATGATGATGTCGGCATCACCACAGGCGATAGCCTGATAGGCCAGCTGCACGGCTTTCAGGCCGCTGCCGCAGACCTTGTTGATGGTGAAGGCGGGTGTATTTTCACTGAGACCGGCCTTGATGACTGCCTGACGGGCAGGGTTCTGGCCGCTGCCGGCAGTCAGTACCTGACCCAGAATGACTTCATCGACCTGCTCGGGTTTGAGGCCGGTCTGCTCCAGCAGGCTTTTGATGACGGTTGCGCCGAGTTCGACAGCCGGCACGGCTGCGAGGGCTCCCCCAAAAGTCCCAAGGGCTGTGCGGGTTGCTGCGACAATGACAATATCTTCGCTCATGTGTATCCTCCTGAATGACAGCGAAATTGTTGCGGTGCACAAAGTAGCATGATATGTTATTCTGGTTCAAGATTTTTTCCGGGATTGGAGCAGGTTCTATGGCGTGGTCAGATGATTTTATCAAAGGCTTGACAGCTGCACAGCAGCGTTATTGGGAAATGGCGACGGAAATGTCACCTCTGAAGCCGGGATCCGTCCCGAAACTGGAGATTCCTGCTGTCGAGGAGAAGTTCGGGCAGTGGGAAGCCATGATGGAGTCCATGACGCCCTCGCCCCTGCAATCCGTGACCCGGCAGGTCATGGGGGCCGGACGGGCTTATCTCAATCTGGCTGCGCAGGCCCAGCAGGCCGGCCAGGAAGGCAGCAGCCCGGTGGATGGCTGGGTGACTGCGATGGAAAAGCATTTCGGTGACTGGCGCGCCCAGCTGGAGCGGGGTGCAGGCAGTCTGGGGCTGGATCCGTCTGCACTGGGCAGCAACCCGTTTGCTTTCTGGCAGCAGCTGCTGGATGGCAAGGGGACTGAACAGTTGCCGGCACCGTTGTCGAACCTGATACAGAATTACCAGAATCAGGCACGCGAGTTTTTCAAGGCCTTTTCCACTCAGGGGCAGGAAGCTGTTGAAACCCTGCGCAAGAACCTGAACCAGATGGCCGAGAAGGGCCAGGGTGTCCAGTCGGTCAACGAGCTTTATAAAATGTGGGTGGGAACCAGTGAGCAGGTATTTGGCCGTTTTGCCCTGACGGATCAATACCAGTCGCTGTATGGCAATATGGTCAATGCCATGAGTGAGTTGCGAACCGGCATCAATGGCTTTATGGAGCAGCAGTACCGTGCTGCCAACCTGCCGACTCGTGGCGATCTGGACGGACTGGCCCGGAAGCAGCAGGAGCTGGTGCGTGAGAACCGCTCCCTGAATGATCAGTTGTCCCGTTTGAACAGTGCCCTGCAACAGGTGCAGAATGAACTGGAAGCCCTGCGTGCCAATAATAAGGCGGCAGTGGAAGCCGTAGCGGCGGGTGCCGCAAAGCCGGTGCAGCAGGAAAAAGCACTGGAACAACCCACAGGAAAAACAGCCGGAAAAGCTGAACAGTCTGAAAAAAAAGATGATCTGGGCCAGATTCATGGTGTCGGTCCGAAGACCATTGAGCGCCTGTGGGATGCCGGCATCCAGACCTTTGAGCAGCTGGCTGCGTTGTCACCCGAACAGGCGGTAGCGCTGGATCACTCACTGGATGCCAAGGGGCGGGTGATTCGTGAGGACTGGGTTGGCCAGGCTGCCCGGCTGGCTGCTTCGACTTCCCGGCTGGTGTAGCCAGGCGTGAAGGACCGGCCTGCCAGTCTGGATTCTGTGGCTGTTGCCCATGAAATGGCGCAGTTTACGGAGCAGCTGACTGCCGGTCTGGCCCGCTTGGGCAGAGCGCAGGAGCCTGAGTCCTGGGCCACACCTTTTGAGGTGGTTTATCAGACCGGCTTGTGTCGCCTGCTGTATTTTCCGGCGCAGGCACCGGTTGCCGCTACTGCAACTTCTGCCGTGCCACTGCTGATTGTCTATGCGCTGGTGAACCGCCCCTACATGCTGGACCTGCAGTCGGAGCGTTCGTTTGTGCGGGGGCTGCTGGATGCCGGGCAGGCGGTTTACCTGATTGACTGGGTCAGTCCGTGCCGGTCGGATCGTTATGTCGGTCTTGAGGATTATATCCTCGGTGACATCCATGACTGTGTGATGTGGTTGTGTGATTGTCATCAGGTGCCGGTGCTCAATCTGCTGGGTGTGTGTCAGGGCGGGGTGTTCAGCCTGTGCTATGCGGCCCTGAAGCCGGAACGAGTCAGGAATCTGGTGCTGATGGTTACGCCGGTGGATTTCCATACCCCGGACAATGCCCTGTCCCGCGCCTTTCAACAGGTGGATGTAGATCGGTTGGTGGCCGCATGGGGCAATATTCCCGGTGAGCTGCTGAAGCAGGTTTTTCAGGGGCTCAAGCCCTTCCGGCTTGGCAGTGAAAAATACATTGACGCACTGGGTGTGCTGCACAAGGATGCGACGCTGCAGAATTTTCTGCGCATGGAGCAGTGGATCGGGGACAGTCCCGATCTGGCCGGGGAGGCCTTCCGGCAGTTTGTACGGGATTTTTTTCAGGCCAATGGTCTGGTCCGGGGATCGGTTTTTATCGGTGATCAGCCCGTGGTGTTGCAGCATGTTACCTGTCCGATATTCAATATCTATGGCCTGCAGGATCATCTGGTGCCACCGGATGCCTCCCGTGCGCTGGCGGGCCTGACGGCCAGTACGGATTACACCGAACTGGCCTTTGATGCCGGGCATATTGGCATTTATGTCAGCCGCAAGGCGCAATCCATTCCACCGCTTATCGGGAGCTGGCTGGATGGGCGTCAGTGAGGTCTGATATTCCTGGATCGCTGCCTTGACGCTAAAAACATTGGAGCGTATAGTTCGCGGTCTTGAATTGCTGTAAAGCCTTTCAGTTTCAATCGGGGTATAGCGCAGTCTGGTAGCGCGCCTGTTTTGGGTACAGGATGTCGGGAGTTCGAATCTCTCTACCCCGACCATTATTGAAGCTGAAATGTTCAGTCTGCGCCCGTAGCTCAGCTGGATAGAGCAACGGCCTTCTAAGCCGTGGGTCGCAGGTTCGAGTCCTGCCGGGCGCGCCATCTGAAACGCGCAGGCAAAACAAGTCTTTCAGTGGTGGATGTAGCTCAGTTGGTAGAGTCCCGGATTGTGATTCCGGCCGTCGTGGGTTCGAGTCCCATCATCCACCCCATCCCTCCTTTAAATTGGTTATACAACTTTCTTGCAGGCTGTGTATAATCGCCCCCCTTAAATGCGCGAAAGTGGCGGAACTGGCAGACGCGCTGGATTTAGGTTCCAGTGCCGTAAGGCGTGAGAGTTCGAGTCTCTCCTTTCGCACCATAAGCTGTTTGGTAAACAACATAATCTATCATTTGGAACGATGACCCCGCCATGCTGTTGTGGTCGGGGATTAAGAGGTATGGCATGCAAGTTTCATTGGAGACAACCGGAAGTATCGGGCGCAAGATGACGGTGGCAATCCCGGCGGAGCGGATTGATCAGGAGGTGGAAAAGCGTCTGAAGTCTTTGGTCAAACGGGTTCGCCTCGATGGCTTCAGGCCGGGAAAGGTGCCTTACAGTGTTGTCAAGCAGCGTTATTCCGCCTCCGTGCATCAGGATGTCGTCGGCGAGGTGCTGGAACAGTCGTTCCGTGATGCATCAAGCCAGGAGCAGCTGCGTGTCGCAGGCCTGCCGAATATTGATCTGGTTTCCAGCCTCAAGCTGGGGCAGCCACTGGAATATGTGGCCACGTTTCAGGTTTATCCCGAGTTTGAGGTGGCGGATGTCTCCGGTCTGACCCTGACCCGTATTGTTGCCGATGTGGAAGAGAAAGACATCGACAAAATGCTGGATGTCATCCGTAATCAGCAGCGTGAATGGAATGAAGCAGCGCGTGCTGCCAGGGAAGGCGATCGGGTTCTGGTTGACTTTAACGGCTCTCTGGACGGCGAGGCTTTTGAGGGCGGCTCGGCTGATGATTATCTGGTTGAAATCGGCAGTGGCCGCATGTTGCCGGATTTTGAGGCAGCCCTCGTGGGCATGTCTGCCGGTGATGAGACAGTGGCTGATGTTGCTTTCCCGGAAGATTATCAGGCCGAAAACCTCAAGGGCAAGACTGCACAGTTCCGTCTCAAGGCCAAGCGGGTGGATGAAGCCCGCATGCCGGAGCTGGACGAGGCGTTCATCCGTCAGTTCGGCGTTGAGGATGGTTCACTGGATTCGTTCCGGGCCGAGGTCAGGAAAAATATGGGGCGGGAGCTGGGTAACGCCTTGCGTACCCGCCTGAAGCAGCAGGTTATGGACGGGCTGGCGCGTCTGCATGACATTGAAGTACCCGAGGCGCTGGTGCGTGACGAGGCGGCTCAGGTGCGTGACGAGTTTCTGCGGAATTCCGGTCTGGATCCGGATGATGCCAAAAGTGGCAGTATTTCTGCCGACCTGTTCAAGCCGCAGGCTGAGCGTCGGGTCAAGCTGGGCCTGATTGTGGGTGAAATTATCCGCAAGAATGATATTCAACTGGATCAGGCGCGTGTGGATACCATGCTGGAGTCGCTGGCTGCTTCTTATGAGGAGCCGGAGGCCCTGATGACTTACTACCGTCAGACGCCACAAGCGATGCAGAGTGTACAGGCTGCCGTCATGGAGGACATGATTGTCGACTGGGTTGTGGCGCAGGCAGAAGTGCAGGAAGAAAAACGTGATTTTGACGCGGTGATGAATTCGCCTCAGAATCAGGTTCCAACAGTGCAAGCACCTGCCGCCGAGGATGCCGAAAGTGCCGGTAATGCCGTGGCATAACGCGTTTTGGGTGGCTGGCCCCGACATAACCGACAGGATAAGATCATGAATCATAATACAAATGCGATGGAACCCAGGGGACTGAATCTGGTTCCGATGGTTATCGAGCAGTCGTCCCGTGGTGAGCGTGCTTACGATATTTACTCCCGGTTGCTTAAGGAGCGTGTCATTTTCTGTGTGGGTCCGGTTGAGGACTACATGGCCAATGTGATTGTGGCCCAGCTGCTGTTTCTGGAGTCGGAAAACTCGGACAAGGATATTCATTTGTATATCAACTCCCCCGGCGGGGTGGTGACAGCAGGCATGGCAATCTACGATACCATGCAGTTCATCAAGCCGGATGTCAGTACCCTGTGCATCGGGCAGGCCGCCAGCATGGGTGCCGTGCTGCTTGCAGGCGGTACGGCTGGCAAACGTGCGGTTCTGCCGCATTCACGGGTCATGATTCACCAGCCGCTGGGCGGTTTTCAGGGGCAGGCAACCGATATTGAAATCCATGCGCGTGAAATCCTCAAGGTTCGTTCCGAACTGAACAATGTACTGGCCAAGCATAGCGGTCAGGTGCTGGAGAAAATCGAGCGTGATACCGACCGGGACAACTTCATGACGGCCACGGAGGCCAGGGATTACGGGCTGGTGGATACCATCCTGACCCAACGTGGTGTCTGATCCAGGCCGCTGCCTTGAAAGTTTGAGTGAAACAGCCTGCCAGTCAGGCTGTTTTCATTTTATTTACGGTAAAAATCGCAGTATTCTTGAAAACAGGGGGCGATAAGCCCCATCTCAAGGGGTTGAAATTGTCGCCTGAGACTCTACATAGTAGAGTGCGCAGTCATAAGTCATGTAGGCACCGTTCAGGTAGTAGTTAGAGGTTCTGATGAGTAAAGATAAAAAGGGAAGCCAGGACAGTGGGAAATTGTTGTACTGTTCATTCTGCGGAAAAAGCCAGCATGAAGTACGCAAGTTAATCGCTGGGCCGTCGGTTTTCATTTGTGACGAGTGTGTCGATCTCTGTAATGACATTATTCAGGAGGAGATGCACGCGAGCCATGCCGAGGACGAGGAGAACGCCACCCTGCCCACGCCGCGTGAACTCAACCAGAGCCTGGATGATTATGTCATCGGCCAGACCCATGCCAAAAAAGTATTGGCCGTGGCGGTTTATAACCACTACAAGCGCATGCTGCGCAAAACTGGCAAGGATGAGGTTGAGCTGGCCAAGAGCAATATCCTGCTGGTCGGGCCAACCGGTAGTGGCAAGACCCTGCTGGCCGAAACGCTGGCCCGGCTGCTGAATGTCCCTTTCACCATTGCGGATGCGACCACGCTGACCGAGGCCGGTTATGTGGGTGAGGATGTGGAAAACATCATCCAGAAGCTGCTGCAGAAATGTGACTATGATGTCGAGAAAGCCCAGACCGGTATTGTCTATATTGATGAAATTGATAAAATTTCGCGCAAGTCGGACAACCCGTCCATTACCCGTGATGTTTCCGGGGAGGGCGTACAGCAGGCGCTGCTGAAGCTGATTGAAGGCACGATTGCCTCCGTGCCGCCCCAGGGCGGGCGCAAGCATCCACAGCAGGAGTTTCTGCAGGTAGATACCAAAAACATCCTGTTCATCTGTGGTGGTGCTTTTGCCGGACTGGACAAGGTGATCCGCGATCGTACTGAAAAGGGCAGTATCGGTTTCTCCGCTTCGGTCAAGTCACCGGATGACAGCCGCAGTTTCGGTGATGTGATTCGGGATATTGAAGCCGAAGACCTGGTGCGTTATGGCCTGATTCCCGAGTTTGTCGGACGCCTGCCGGTGGTGGCAACACTGGAGGAGCTGGATGAAGAAGCGCTGGTGCGCATTCTGACCCAGCCCCGAAATGCCCTCACCAAACAGTATGGCCGCCTGTTTGAGATGGAAGGGGCCGAGCTGGTGGTGCGTGATGACGCCCTGCATGCGATTGCCAAGAAGGCCATGGAACGGAAAACCGGTGCACGTGGCCTGCGTACCATTATGGAGAAGATTCTGCTCGATACCATGTATGACCTTCCTTCCACGGACACGGTCAGCAAGGTGGTGGTTGATGAGGCCGTGGTCCGGGGCGAAGCGACTCCCTATCTGATTTACGAAAATGCGGAGCCAAGAGCTGCTGCATCCGCTGACTGAATCCCGTGGTGCACCTTTGGAAAACAGGGTGCACCTTTCTGATTGCCTGTTCCCTCCGGTCCGGCATTGTAGCCCGCTGTGCGTTATCCATGCCATTCCTGATGACCTGAGTGCTGGGGAAATAACATGTCTGATACTCATATCGAAATAAGTGATGATCTGGTCGTTCCTGTGTTGCCATTACGGGATGTGGTGGTTTACCCCCACATGGTCATCCCCCTGTTTGTCGGGCGGCAGCGCTCGATTCAGGCACTGGATGCCGCCATGGCCGGCGACAAGCAGGTGTTGCTGGTAGCCCAGAAGAGTGCTGAAGTCGATGATCCCGAGCTGGGGGATGTGCATGAAGTCGGTACACTGGCAACCATTCTGCAGTTGCTCAAACTGCCGGATGGAACCTTAAAGGTACTGGTGGAAGGGCTGGAACGGGCCAATATGGTCTCGGTTGATGAGCAGCTGCCGTATTTTGCCGCCCGTGTGCAGCTGTGTCCATCGGTGCTCAATCTCAGCGCCCGCAAGGCTGAAGTCCTCGGACGCTCGCTGGTCAACCTGTTTGAACAGTACGTCAAGCTCAACAAGAAGGTTCCACCGGAAATCCTGTCCTCCCTGGCAACCATTGAAGACCCGGTGCGGCTGGCTGATACCATCGTGGCGCATCTGGGACTCAAGATTCCGGAAAAGCAGGAAGTCCTGGAAATGCTGGATGTGGAAGCACGTATCCAGCACCTGATGGAGCTGATCGAGAACGAGCTGGACCTGCTGCAGGTGGAAAAAAAGATCCGCGGCCGGGTCAAGCAGCAGATGGAACGCTCCCAGCGCGAGTACTATCTCAATGAGCAGATCAAGGCGATCCAGAAGGAGCTGGGTGACATGGATGATGCGCCCAATGAGCTGGAGGAAATGGGACGCAAGATCGAAAAGTCCGGCATGCCCAAGGAGGCTCGTGACAAGGCAACAGCCGAGCTTAACAAGCTTAAAATGATGTCGCCCATGTCAGCCGAGGCGACCGTGGTGCGCAATTATATTGACTGGCTGGTGGGGCTGCCCTGGAAGAAGAAGTCCAGGGTGCTGACTGATCTGGCGGCGGCGCAGAAGATTCTGGATGATGATCATTATGGCCTTGAGGAGGTCAAGGAGCGCATTCTTGAGTTTCTGGCGGTGCAGCAGCGGGTAAAGAAGATCAAGGGGCCGGTCCTGTGTCTGGTGGGGCCGCCAGGGGTGGGCAAAACTTCACTGGGGCAGTCACTGGCCCGCGCCACCGGACGCAAGTTCACGCGCATGGCGTTGGGTGGCGTTCGGGATGAGGCGGAAATTCGTGGGCACCGGCGTACCTATATCGGTTCCCTGCCGGGCAAGATCATCCAGAGCCTGAGCCGGGTGGGAACCCGTAATCCGCTGTTCCTGCTGGATGAGATTGATAAAATGTCGGTGGATTTCCGGGGTGATCCGGCTTCGGCGCTGCTGGAAGTGCTGGATCCGGAACAGAATCACACCTTTGCCGATCATTATCTGGAAGTGGATTTTGATCTGTCCGATGTGATGTTTGTAGCGACCTCGAACAGTATGCGCATTCCGGGACCGTTGCTGGATCGCATGGAGGTGATCCGGATCCCGGGATATACCGAAGAGGAAAAACTCAATATTGCCCGAAACTACCTGATTCCGAAGCAGGTCAAGGCCAATGGCCTGAGTCCGGAAGAAATTTCCATCAGTGACAGTGCCATTGTGGAGATTGTGCGTCACTATACCCGCGAAGCCGGGGTGCGTAATTTGGACCGCGAGCTTTCCAAGCTCTGCCGCAAGACGGTCAAGGAGCACCTGCTCAAGGGCAAGAGCCGTTCAGCCATTACCCCGCGCAATCTGCAGAAATACCTGGGTGTGCAACGTTTCGATTACGGACGGGCCGACAAGGAGAATCAGGTCGGTCAGGTCACGGGACTGGCATGGACCTCCGTGGGCGGTGATCTTCTGACCATTGAAAGTGCCCTGCTGCCGGGGAGTGGTGTGGTCAAAAGTACCGGACGCCTGGGTGAGGTGATGAAGGAGTCAATCCATGCGGCTGAAACGGTGATGAAGAGCCGTGCCCGGACGCTGGGTGTCTCCAGAAGTTTCATGCGCAAGCATAATATCCATATCCATGTACCGGAAGGGGCGACCCCGAAAGATGGCCCCAGTGCCGGTATTGCCATGGTGACCGCGATTGTTTCCGCGATGACCAGTATTCCGGTGCGCGCCAATGTGGCCATGACCGGGGAAATCACCCTGCGCGGCGAGGTGTTGCCGATTGGTGGCCTGAAGGAAAAGTTGCTTGCAGCCCACAGAGGTGGAATTACCCTGGTTCTGATCCCCAAAGATAATGAGAAAGATCTGGCCGAGGTCCCGGAAACTGTCAAGAAGGGACTGGAAATCCGGACCGTGAAATGGATTGATGAGGTCTTGCAGCTGGCTCTGGAGTCAATGCCCGAGCCGCTGCCGGACAAGGATGATGATGACGAGGAGGATGAGAAAGTTCCGGCTTCGGGCAGCGCGATCAGCGAAGATGAGCCGGAGAATATCAGGACACATTGAAAACCCCTGTAAATGTTGTCAGAACGGCATTTCAATTAGTTGACACCCCTGAAAGGTCGCTGGTATAACAGTTAGGCTTGTTTGGTGCGTAGCTTTTTTGCCACAGGGTAACAGGCGCTCATCTGGTTTCCCCTGTTTATAACGAATTTATAAGGAACTCAATGTATGAACAAAACAGAGATGATTGATGCGGTATCCGCCAAGTCCGGTCTGACGAAAGCTGACGCAGATCGTGCTTACAAGGCCTTTGTCGAGGTGATCACTGAGGAGCTTATCAAGGGCGAGCAGGTCTCACTGATCGGCTTCGGCACGTTCTTGGTCCGTGAGCGTCAGGCCCGTTCCGGACGCAACCCGCGTACAGGTGAAACAATTTCCATTGAGTCGGCAAAAATTCCCGCTTTCAAGGCTGGTAAAGCCATAAAAGATGCAGTAAACTAGCCGCCTTTCCGATGTTGGGTGATTAGCTCAGCTGGTAGAGCGTCGCCCTTACAAGGCGAATGTCGGGGGTTCAAGTCCCTCATCACCCACCAATATCGGTCATTAGTTTTGGAGCGGTAGTTCAGTTGGTTAGAATACCGGCCTGTCACGCCGGGGGTCGCGGGTTCGAGTCCCGTCCGCTCCGCCATTTCTAAGGGCAATATCAGCGATGCTGCAACGGATTAACGACGGCCTCAGGGGCCAGAAGTGGTTAGCTTGGATCATCCTCGGCGCGATCGCGCTGGTGTTCGTTGCCTGGGGCGCGACTGGGGTGGTCGACTTCGGTTTTGGTCCGACGGCCGCAGCTGCCAAGGTGAATGGCGAAAAGATTCCGGCACAACAGGCCATCCGTGGCTGGAGCGAGCGCCAGAGCCGGTGGCAGCAGCAGTTCAATACTGAAATACCGCCGGACGAAGTGGCCCAGCAGCAGGATGCCGTGCTCGAACAGCTGGCACTGCGTACGCTGGTTCGACAGCGCCTCGACGACCAGGGCTTCGCGATTTCCACTGAACAATTCAACCGCGCGATGCATGCCGAACGCGCCTTTCAGGTCGAGGGCGTTTTCAATCCGCAGGTTGCTAAGGCGGCGCTCGCCCAGGTCGGTTATTCCGAAGCGCAGTACGCACTCGACAAGCAACTGGAGCTAAAGACCAACCAACTGCAGAACGGCATTCGTGTGTCGCACTTCATGACGCCGGCCGAACTCAAGCGGGTGATTGCACTGCAGACGCAGGAGCGTGAAGTGCGCTATGTGTTGCTGCCGCCGCAGAAGTTCGTCGGCGACGCACCCGTAGACGATGCGGCGGTTCGCAAGTACTACGAAGCAAACGCTGATCGCTTCCTCACTCCCGAGTCGGCCACGATCGACTACGCCGAGCTGCGGCTCGAGCAGCTCGCTGCGCAGGTGCAGCCGACGCGGGAGGATCTCCAGGCACTGTACGAGAGCGACAAGACGCGCTTCGTGTTGCCGGAACGCCGGCGCGCGCGCCACGTGCTCATCAATGCACCGGACGACAAGTCTGCCGAAGCGGCGTTGGTCAAAGCACAGAAGGTGCTCGCCGAGGCACGCGCCGGCAAGGATTTCTCGGCGCTCGCCAAAGAATACTCTGAGGACGCTGGCTCGGCTGCCCAGGGTGGTGATCTCGGCTGGTCGGATCGCGCTGCCTTTGTCGGGCCGTTTGCGGATGCCTTGTTCAGCATGAAGGAAAACGAGATCCGCGGTCCGGTACGCACGCAGTTCGGCTATCACATCATCCGGCTCGATGGTATCCAGGCAGGCAAGACGAAGACCTTCGAAGAAGCCGTACCCGAACTAGAGGCGCGCTATCGCAACGAACGCGCGGGCGAGTTGTTTGGTGATCGCCAGGAGGAGTTGCAGCGCAAACTGGAACAGCCGGGCGCGCGCTTCGATGAGGTGGTCAAGGAGTTCGAGCTCGTGCGTGGCGAAGTAGCGAACTACGAGCGGGGTGCGGGCGGCGCACCGTTAGGGCTCAACAAGGATTTGCAGGATGCCGTGTTCAGTGACCGCGCCTTGAGCGGCGGTCGTATCGTCGGTCCGATTGCGCTGAGCGACGATCGACTGGTCATCGCGCACGTGAAGGACCATCGCAAGGCGGAACCGAAACCGCTGGCGGTCGTGCGCGATGAAATCGTGGCCAGCCTGCGGCAGCAGCAGGGCACCACAGCCGCGCGTGCGGCTGCCGACGCGGCGTTGCCGACTTTGACCGCTGGCACGACCACGCTGGAGAGCCTGGCCAAGCAATGGGGGCTCGAAGCGGCGCCGGCGCAGTACATTGGGCGCGGCGATCCATCGGTTCCAGCGGCTGTGCGCACCGCGGCGTTCGAGGCCAGGAAACCGGCTGGCACGCCTGTGAGCGGCGTCGTCACGCTGGATGACGGTGCTGTGGCGCTCTACCAGGTGAGCGGCGTCCGTGCGGAAGAGAACTCCAATCCGGACATGCTCTCGCAGCTGGCCAACTTCATCTCGATGCGATCCGGCGCGGGCGATCTGGCGGCGTACCTGGATGAAATGCGGCGCAACGCGGATGTGGTCAAGTACGAGCGGGTGTTTCAGCAGTAGCTGAGGCATTGGCTTGGTGGTGCCGCCAGCGGCCGCGGGAAGAGCACTGCCAGTGCGTCTGGATCGATCGCGCGCTGCCGCGCGTGCCCTAGCCAGAGCACGGGGCGCATCTTTCCCCTGGCGTCGAGGCTAACAACTGAGCGGGACAGGAGCGCCCCGTGCTCTGGCTGCGGCGATCTCAACAGACGCCTTCGGGGCATTGACCACCCTGCCACACGCCAACCGCAAAGCCGCAAACTACTCAGCAGACGCGAACGACATGCCCACCGTGCTGAAGCCGCCGTCGACGTAGAGGATTTCGCCGGTGATGCCCGCGGCGAGATTGGAGGCAAGGAATGCACCGGCGTTGCCGACGTTCTCCAGTGTGATGTTGCGTCGCAACGGAGCTATTTCCGCGACCCGCGCCAGCATCTTGCGCAAGCCCGGGATCCCGGCGGAAGCCAGCGTCTTGATGGGGCCCGCCGAAATACCGTTGACGCGAATGCCGCGCGGTCCGAGATCCGCCGCCAGGAAGCGGACGTTCGCTTCCAGGCTGGCTTTGGCGAGGCCCATCACGTTGTAGCTGGGGATGGACTTGACGGCGCCGAGATAGGACAGAGTGATGATGGAGCCGTCCCGACCTGTCATCAGAGGTGCTGCGCCGCGCGCGAGCGCCGTGAGGCTGTAGCTGGATACGTCATGCGCGATCCGAAATGCCTCGCGTGAGGTGCTCTCGAGGAAGCCGCCAGTGAGCGCTTCGCGCGGTGCGAACGCCACGGCGTGCACCAGGATATCTAGCGAGCCCCAGGTTTGCTGCAAGCTTGCGAAGGCTGCGTCGATCTCGCTGTCCACGGTGACATCGAGCGGCAGCGTGATTTTGGCGCCTAACGATTCGGCCAAGGGCAGGACACGTTCCTTGAACGTGTCATTGGCGTAGCTGAACGCGAGTTCCGCGCCTTCTCGATGCAGCGCTTGTGCTATGCCCCACGCAATCGATCGCTCGGTGGCGACCCCCACGATGAAGGCGCGCTTGCCCGTCAGAAATCCCATCTCGTTCCCCTCAGCGGCGTTTGACTTGTACGGTGAGCCGCTGTCCCGGCATGAGTTTGGAGCGGCTGGAGATTCCATTCCAGGCGACGAGATCGCTCACGGTGACCCCAAACTGCCTGGCGATCGCGGACAGCGTATCGCCTTTGCGGATCTTGTACGAAACGCTGCGGCCGCTGCCCGTGTCGGCACTGCTTTGCTGCTTGGAACTGCTGGCGCGCCTCGCCGATGCGCCGCTCGAATTGACGATCAGCTTCTGACCAGCGCGCAGCGTGGAACCGGGCCCGATGCCATTCAGACGCGCCAGCGTCCGGACGTCGGTGCCGTTACGCCGCGCAATGCGCCACAGGGAGTCGCCGCGGCGCACCACGTGCACGACGGGCCGCCCGGTGCTGCGGCGGCCGGCGCTCTGTCCGTCGATGCGTGCCGCAGCGCGCACCACTTTGGCCGGTAGCGTGGCGACGCCCGATGGCACGCGCAACGAACTGCCCACGACCAGCGGGCCATTGCCCAGCCCGTTCAAATCACGCACCACGGTCACTTGGGTTTTATATTGCGCCGCCACACTCGCGACGGAATCCCCGGACTTGACCGTGTGCAGCACGACGCCGAGTCGTTCGTCTGGCGTCAGTTGGGCCAAGCCCTCGCGTAGCGCATCGGCCGAATCCCGCGGTACCAGCAGATAGTGCGGGCCGGACGGTGGTGTCGCCCAGCGATGAAAGCCGGGATTCAGTTCGTAGAGCTCTTCAGGCGTGACGCCGGCCAGCTCGGCGGCCACTTTCATGTCCACCTGGCCACCCGTATCGACGCGGGCGAAATACGGTTCGTTCGGAATGGAGCTGAAGGCGATGCCGAATTGTTCCGGATTGCCCACGAGACGCGCCATGGCCAGGAGTTTGGGCACATAGGCGCGCGTCTCGGCCGGCAACTTCAGGCTCCAGAAATCCACAGGCAAGCCCGCAGCCCGATTGGCTTTCACAGCCCGCTGTACACAGAACTCACCGCAGTTGTAGCCAGCGATGGCGAGCAGCCAGTCGTCGAAGAACTCGTCGTGCATGTACTGCAGGTAGTCGAGCGCTGCACGTGTCGAGGCGACGACGTCGCGGCGGCCTTCGTACCACCAGGTCTGGTCGAGCCCAAAGCGCTTGCCGGTGCCGGGTATGAACTGCCAGAGCCCGTAAGCTCGGGCACCCGACATGGCGTAGGGCTCGAAGGCGCTCTCCACAACGGGCAGGAGGGCGAGCTCCATCGGCATGCCACGCGCCTCGACCTCCTGCACGATATGGTGCAAATAGAGTTCCGCGCGACCGAAGACACGCTCGAGATAGGCTGGATTGTTGGCGTAGAAGCCGAGCTGCTGATCGATCGCTCTCTTGTCCACGTCGGGCAACTGAAAGCCGGCGCGGATCCGATCGAACAAATCGGGGTATTGATCCGGGGTGAGCCCGGCGACGGTAGTGCCGGTGCTGTCCGGTACCATCGGCGTGGTGGCCGCCGGCTGGACCGCTGCCGCTGCGTCGCTGGCAGCCACAGGCTCGTCCGGCAGCACGACGCCTACCGGCTCAGCATAGCCGCCAGTAGGCTCATCGCGAGTATCGACGCTCGCACACGCAGAGAGCAGGGCCGCAATGACCACGGGACCGAGCGTACGCGCGGGCGCCCAGAGTTGACTGAATTGCAAAGAGCACCCCCGGGGCGCAAGGTCTAGCCTGCTATTTAATCTGTAAGTTCACAAAATATCTAGCTTTTGGTGTGATGTAATTCACGTGCTCAGGTAACTCAATCGTATGCCGACTCCCGCACCTTTGCTAAAACCCTGGCTCGCCGGACCGCTCGGCAGCGCCGTATTGCGCGCGGAAGCCGAGCTGCTGCACGAAGCGCTCGATGACGTGTTCGGCTGGGAGCTGGTGCAGATGGGCCTGTGGGGCGCGGCGCGCGAGTTGCTGGGCGGCTGTCGCACGCAGCGCAAGACGGTCGTCGCGCAGGTGCCACACCGGCTGTCGTCACAGGGCAACAATGATGGTGCACCGGATGTGATCGCGCGCCTGTCACAGCTGCCGATCGCCAATGCATCCGTCGATGCCGTGTTGCTGCCGCATACACTCGAGTTCGAAACCGATCCGTACGCCGTGGTGCGCGAAGCTGATCGGGTGTTGGCCGGGGAAGGCCAATTGTTAGTGCTGGGTTTTCGGCCATGGGGACTGTGGGGCCTGCGGGGTCGGGCGGTACGCCGGGGGTTTCCGCCGGGCGCACGGCGCTCCCTGTCCGACGGTCGCGTCAAGGACTGGCTTGAGTTGTTAGGGTATGACGTGGTCACCGTGAAGCGATATCTGTTTGCGCCGCCCTGGGGTCAGCCAGAGAAGTCGCCAACTGGCGGTTCGTTACTGCTGAAACGCGGCTGGCTGCGCTTGTGGCCTGCGGGTGCCTATCTGCTGAAGGCGCGCAAGCGCGTCTACACGCTCACGCCCATCAGGCCACGCTACCGTGAGCGGCCGCAGGTGATAGGTGGGCTCGTCAAGCCGACCACGCGTAATCGGCCGGAAGCGGGCTGAGCCGTCACTTGGCTGTGCGCGTCGATATCTACGCCGACGGCGCTTGTCGCGGCAATCCTGGTCCCGGTGGCTGGGGTGCCATCCTGATCGCAGGCGGGCGGGAGAAGGAGCTCTACGGCGGTGAGCTCAACACCACCAACAACCGGATGGAGCTGACGGCCGTCATTCAGGCGCTCGAAGCACTGACGCGCTCGGCCGAAGCGCGCGTGTTCTCGGATTCGCAGTACGTGCGGCTCGGGATCACCGAGTGGTTGGCGCAATGGAAAGCGCGCGGCTGGCGCACGGCAGATCGCAAGCCCGTCAAGAATCAGGATCTGTGGGAGCGGCTGGAGGCGGCAACGCACGCGCACCGGATCGAATGGCACTGGGTACGCGGGCATTCCGGTGTGCCGGGCAACGAGCGCGCCGACCAGCTTGCAAATCGCGGCATCGACGAGTTGCTCATGAGGAGCGGCAGCAGTGCCGTGCTCAGGTAGAATTGGCGAGTCATGCGGCAGATCGTTCTCGACACCGAAACCACTGGCCTCGAAGTAACGCAGGGGCACCGCGTGATCGAAATCGGTTGCGTCGAACTCGTCAACCGACGCTCGACCGGGCGACATTTTCACCGCTATCTCAATCCGGAGCGCGACATCGACGCCGGCGCGCAGGCTGTCCATGGCATCAGTCGCGAGCGACTCGAACGTGAGCCGAAATTCGCCCAGATTGCGGCTGAGCTGCTCGAGTTCGTGAGCGGTGCTGAGTTGATCATCCACAATGCCCCTTTCGATCTCGGTTTTCTCGATGCCGAACTGGCCCGGCTGGCGGATGAAGCACGGCGTCTCGCGTCAGTCTGCACCGTGCTCGACACGCTGGTGCTCGCCCGTGAAATGCATCCCGGGCAGCGCAATAGTCTCGACGCGCTGTGCAAGCGCTATCAGGTCGACAATTCGCGCCGCGAACTGCATGGCGCGTTGCTCGACGCACGTATCCTGGCTGACGTTTACCTGGCGATGACTGGCGGTCAGAGCAGCCTCGCACTTGCCGAAGCACCAGCCGTGTTGGACGAAAATGGCGCCGCTAACGTCAGACTGCGACGCCCGGTGGCCGGCCTCAAGATCGTGCGGGCTTCCGCCACGGAATTGGCTGCGCACGAGAAAATGCTCGACCTGCTCACGAAATCGAGCGCTGGCGCCTGTGTATGGCGCAGCGACACATGATTCGCACCGCTGGCTGCGAACTGCGTCGCGCTTTCGCGCCTGGCGGCGACAGACCGGCCACTGTCGTTGGATAATCAGCACAATAACAACTGGATTCGTATGACCGCATTGAACCGCAGAAAGTGCCGTATCGGCGTCGTGGGGCTGGGCTACGTGGGCCTGCCGCTGGCCGTCGAGTTCGGCAAGCACTTCGACACGGTGGGCTTCGACATCAAGGCGACGCGGGTTGCCGAGCTCGCCCGTGGACGAGACAGTACGCTGGAATGCTCACGCGAGGAACTGCAAAGCGCCAAGCGCCTTTCCTACACCAGCAAGCTCGCAGATCTGCGGCGCTGCTCGGTGTTCATCGTCACGGTGCCGACACCGATCGACGAGTACAAGCGGCCGGACCTGACGCCGCTCGTCAAGGCGAGTGAGTCGTTAGGTCAGGTGCTGAAGAAGGGCGACGTGGTCGTCTATGAATCCACGGTCTATCCCGGCTGCACCGAGGAAGTGTGCATCCCGATCCTCGAGCGCGTGTCCGGCCTGAAGTTCAACAAGGACTTCTTTGCCGGCTACAGCCCGGAACGCATCAATCCGGGCGACAAGCAGCATCGGTTGCCGAGCATCAAGAAAGTGACCTCGGGCTCGACGCCGGCAGTGGCCGAATTCGTCGACAATCTGTATGCCGCGATCATCGATGCGGGCACGCATCGCGCGTCGAGCATCCGCGTGGCCGAGGCTGCCAAGGTGATCGAGAACACGCAGCGCGACGTCAACATCGCGCTCATCAATGAGCTCGCCCTGATTTTCAATCGGCTCGGCATCGACACCGAGGAAGTATTGCTGGCGGCGGGCAGCAAGTGGAACTTCCTGCCATTTCGACCCGGTCTGGTCGGCGGCCATTGCATTGGCGTCGATCCTTACTACCTCACGCACAAGGCGCAGGAGATCGGTTACCACCCCGAGATGATCCTGGCCGGGCGGCGGCTGAACGACAACATGGCGCTGTACGTGGCGGGCGAGGTCGTCAAGCTGATGACACTCAAGCGCATTCATATCAAGGGCTCGCGCGTGCTGGTGCTCGGCCTCACGTTCAAGGAGAATTGCCCGGACTTGCGCAATTCCAAAGTCGTCGACGTCGTCACCGAGCTCAAGCGCTACGGCGCGAAGGTGGATGTTTACGATCCGTGGATCGATGCCGCTGAGGCGCAGCACGAGTACGGCATCAAGCCGGTCAGGTCCCTGAAGAACGGCAGCTACGACGCGGTCTTGCTGGCCGTGGCACACAACGAGTTTCGCGAGATGGGGGCCGCCAGGATCCGCGCGCTGTGCAAGCGTAACAACGTCATCTACGACATCAAGTACGTATTGCCGAGCGATTCCGTCGACGGGCGCCTGTAGGCGACTGGGCAGATGAAGATACTGGTAACCGGCGCGGCGGGCTTCATCGGCTCGCATACCGCGCGCAAGCTGCTCGATCGTGGCGACGAGGTGGTTGGGCTCGACAATCTCAACGACTACTACGATCCGCGCTTGAAGGACGCGCGCCTGGCGCTGCTGACGCCGGAACCGGCGTTCAAGTTCGTCAAACTGGACCTCGTCGATCGTGACGGGATGCGGGAGTTGTTCGCTGCTGAGCGCTTCGACCGGGTGATACACCTGGCTGCGCAAGCCGGGGTGCGCTATTCACTCGAGAATCCGTTTGCCTACGTTGACAGCAATGTCACCGGCACGCTGAATGTGCTGGAGGGCTGCCGTCACAACGGCGTGCAGCATCTCGTGTTCGCATCCACGAGCTCCGTCTACGGCCTCAATACCAACATGCCGTTTTCCGTGCATCGCGGCACCGACCATCCGCTGTCACTCTACGCCTCGACCAAGAAGGCCAACGAGCTGATGGCGCACAACTACGCCGCGTTGTTCAAGCTGCCGGTCACGGGCTTGCGATTTTTCACGGTGTATGGTCCGTGGGGTCGGCCGGACATGGCGCTGTTCCTGTTCACGCGCAATATTCTGGCGGGCAAGCCAATCGACGTATTCAACTACGGCAAGCACACGCGCGACTTCACGTTCGTGAGTGACATCGTCGAGGGCGTGGTGCGGGCTTGCGATCGGGTGGCGACGCCGAACCCCGACTGGAGCGGTGATCATCCGGATCCGGCGACCAGCAGCGCGCCGTTCCGGCTCTACAACATCGGCAACAACAGCCCCGTGCAGCTCGCGCGGTACATCGAAGTGCTCGAAGAGTGCCTCGGTCGCAAGGCCGAGCGCAATCTGTTGCCGCTGCAGCCGGGTGACGTACCGGATACCTTTGCGGACGTCGATGATCTGGTGCGCGATGTGGGCTACAAGCCCGCGACGTCGGTCGAGGAGGGCGTGCGGCGCTTCGTCGAGTGGTACCTGCAGTACTATCGTGACGGCGCGCCGAGCGCGACACGGGTCGTCAATCTGGGATAACGTCGGCGTATGAAAGTTCCACTGCTCGATCTCAAGCCGCAGTATCGCGCACTCAAGGCAGAGATCGATGCGGCGATCGCTCGCGTCTGCGACTCGCAAGCATTCATATTGGGGCCAGCAACGCGGGCGCTCGAGGCGCAGGTTGCCGCATACTCGCAATGCAAGTTCGGCATCGGCGTGTCATCGGGCACTGACGCGCTGCTGGTCGCGCTGATGGCGCTGGATATCGGCGCTGGCGATGAGGTGATCACTTCCACGTACACGTTCTTCGCCACCGGCGGCACCATCGCCCGCACCGGCGCACGGCCAGTCTTCGTGGATATCGACCCCGCCACGTTCAACCTGTCGGCCGCAGCCGTGTTGCAGTTTCTGGATGACAGTTGTGAGCGTCGTGGCGATGCGCTGGTGAACCGTGCGACGGGCGGTCGAGTGCGCGCCATCATGCCAGTGCACCTCTACGGCCAGTTGGCCGACATGGATGCGCTGACGATGCTGGGCAAACAGTTTGCGCTGCCGGTGATTGAAGATGCTGCGCAGGCCATCGGCGCCGAGGATGCGCATCGTCGACGCGCCGGTGCGTATGGCGATATTGGTTGTTTGTCGTTTTTTCCGACCAAGAATCTGGGTGCCTTCGGTGACGCCGGTATGTGCGTGACCAATGAGCAGGCGTTGGCCGAGAAGATAGCGCGCTTGCGTGTGCATGGCATGGAGCCCAAGTACTACCACCAGCAGATCGGGGGCAATTTCCGGATCGACGAGATCCAGGCCGCGGTTCTGACGATCAAGCTGCGCCATCTCGACGAATGGACGGCAGCGCGCCAGCGCAACGCGCGTTTCTACGATGCGGCTTTTCAGCGTGCTGGACTCGTTGACAAGATCGAGACGCCGGCACCTGTCAAGCAAGGCGCGCGGCACATCTATAATCAATACTGTATTCGTACACCCCGTCGCGATGAGTTGCGTCAGTTCCTGGGGTCGAAGGAGATTGGCTCGGAGGTCTACTATCCTGTGCCGCTGCACATGCAGGAGTGCTTCAAGTACCTGGGGCATGCGCCGGAGGATTTCCCGGAGTCTTTGCGGGCGTCGCGCGAGACACTGGCATTGCCGATCTTTCCTGAGCTGACAGAAGATCAGTTGCAGTACGTGGTCGATTCGATCGCCGCATTTCACTCGTAGACGAGGTTTAAGGATGAAAAAGGGCGCCGACACGCAGGCCTGGCGATCGTTAGCAGCGCGCGCTGAGGAAACTCGCCGCGTGACCTTGCGCGGGCTGTTCGATGCCGATCAGGATCGGGCACGGCGTTTCGCAGTATCGGCCGTCGGCCTGTACGCCGACTTCTCCCGGCAGCGCGTCGACCGCGACGCGTTGGGGCTGCTGGCAGCACTCGCGGACGACGTCGATCTGCGCGGCCGTATCGATGCGATGTGGCGGGGCGACGCGATCAACGTTACCGAGAACCGAGCGGTGTTGCACACCGCGTTGCGGGTTGCACCCGGTGCGACGGCCGGACCCGGTGGCTCCGCCATCGTCGAAGAAGTGCTCGCCGAGCGCGCGCGCATGCTGCGGTTCGCCGCGCAGGTACGGGACGGCACCGTGCGCGGCAGTAGTGGCGAGCCCATCGAGTTGGTCGTCAACATCGGTATCGGCGGATCTGATCTCGGCCCGGTGATGGCGGTCAATGCGCTGCAACCCTATGTGCGAGGGGGACCGCGCGTGGCGTTCGTGTCGAACGTCGACGGCACGGACCTTGCCGAAGTACTGCAGTCGGCGAACGCTGCACGCACGCTCTTCATCATCGCGTCCAAGTCGTTCGTGACGCAAGAAACGTTTGCCAACGCCAGCAGTGCACGCGCGTGGCTCGCAGACACGCTGGGCGAGGCAGCTGTCCCGGCTCATTTTGCGGCTGTATCGACCAACGCCAAGGCCATGGATGCGTTCGGCGTGCATCCTGACTACCGATTCAAGATGTGGGACTGGGTGGGTGGTCGGTATTCGCTCTGGTCGTCGATCGGCGTGTCGCTCGCCATTGCGATCGGCGCCGATGCATTTCGTCAGTTCCTGGCGGGCGGCGCAGCGCTGGATGAGCATTTCCGCTCCGCGCCCTGGCGCGAGAATCTCCCCGTGCTGCTGGCACTGTTCGGTGTCTGGAACATCAATTTTCTCGGGCTGCCGACGCACGCAGTCTTGCCGTACGACGGTCGGCTGCGGCGCTTCCCGGCGTATCTGCAGCAGCTCGACATGGAGAGCAACGGCAAGCATGTCGCGATGGACGGCGCGCCGCTCACCGTCGAGACGGCACCGATCGTGTGGGGCGAGCCTGGCAGCAATGCCCAGCACTCGTTCTTTCAGTTGTTACACCAGGGCACCGCGCGCGCGGCGCTTGACTTCCTGCTGCCGGCGCGCTCGTCTGCGGGCAATCCCGCGCAGGCGGAGCTCGCGATCGGCAACTGCCTGGCGCAGGCCGAGGCCTTCGCGCTGGGCTACAGCGAACAACAGGCGATCGAGGAACTAAGAGCGCGTGGCACGCCGCCCGAGCGCGTCGCGATGCTCGCCAAGCACAAAGTCCATGCCGGCAATCGTCCATCCACGATCGTGCTGTTTCCAGAACTCGACCCGCCGACGCTCGGCAAGCTGGTGGCGCTCTATGAGCACAAGGTGTTCGCGCAGAGCGTGATCTGGGGCAACAATGCCTTCGACCAATGGGGCGTGGAGCTGGGCAAGAAGATGTGCGAGGGTGTGTTGCCGATGGTGCGCGACCCCAAGGCGCATCCGCCCAGTCGCTCGCTCGCGCCGTTGCTGGAGCAGGCGGCGGTGTGGCGCAGGTCAAAACCCGACTAGGCGGCGTCCGGATGCCCCCGAAGATACGCGCCCTGATTGCTGACTTGGAACGCGCGGGTTTCAAGGATCGGGGCGGCAAGGGTAGTCACCGTAATTTCGTGCATCCGCGTCTCTCGAAACCTGTAACGATTTCCGGCAAACTTGGGCAAGATGCGAAGCATTACCAGATGAGAGCCGTTGAGCGAGCTCTCTCGGAGCTTGAGAAATGAAAGCGAGTGCCAGATACGCCAAGATAGTCGAGTGGTCCGAGGAAGATCAGTGCTATGTCGGTAGCGCTCCTGGCCTGATTCTGGGTGGTTGCCATGGCGACGACGAGCAGGCGGTATTCGAGGAGCTTTGCGGGATCGTCGAGGAAGCGATCGAGCTTTATCAGCGCGATGGCACGCC
>DAOPKY010000027.1:0-50495 GCA_035391465.1 Thiolinea sp.
GAGCAGGAACGCCCGAAGTTGACCTAACCCGCTATAGAGCGCGTGAACGGGTACGTGATGAACCGCCCCGTGCGGAGCCGCACGCGGGGTGGTGGGGGGAGGGCTGGCTAGAAACCAGTCCTTACCCGATTGGCTTTTAAGTGAAGAAAAACTGTGGGACAGTATCAATAGCTATCTTAAATCCAGCCCGTTTTGCTATAGACTCGCAATTGTTTCTAGCGATGTCATTTACCACTACCAAACGTTTGAAATATGATGGCTCAATAGATGGATAAATTAAAAATTCCGAACAGCGTTTTCTTCTACCATCTTCATGCTCATTCCAATATGGAGCAGCGATAACGTTCCAAGGAATTTCAGCTAATTTATAGAGACTATGGAAAAATCTTGTTTCATTTGCACCAGCATTGCCATCAGTAAATGCAAACTCTTTAGATCCATCCCAAATTACAGATAAGGATACTTCAACAAAAAATATTTCCGATTGTATATTTCTTCTTGCTGATAAAGTAGGAGTCTTCGGTGTCATATATAGTGGCACAAGATCATGTAATGGTATTTCAGAATTATTAGATAGCTCTATAATTTTTCGGTGTCTCTTTTCTTGTACTGATTCTTCGGCAAATGATTCAGAAGAAAATACAGAGTTGGTTACTGTATTTTTTGGTAAAATACCATTTTTTAAGATTGAGCTTAAATTATTTATCTTTGAGAAGTAATATAATGATTGAAGAGGGTGGCTTGATAGTTTTTGTTTTCTCCACTCTGATAGAGACATGTTTTATTTTCCTAAAAATTTAAACTTGGTTGTCTTTCGGAATTTGTTACTAAACGATTGCTCTGACTAACTTTTTCTGCATTCACAAATGTATATATTTTATCAAATGTTTTATCCCCTACGCCAGGAAGATTTTGAAGTTCAAGCATAGTATTAATTTTATTAGATTCAATTGCATCTTTAATTATCCGACTTTGTTGTGATGGGATGTTTAAATAGTTTTTATAGTCAGAAAGGTCAAATCTATGTACTTTTTGAAAAAAAGTATCAAAAAAAGTATCTTTTGCATTCGGGTCGAAATGGTATATTTCTATGTCTAAATTATTTAGAGGTTCTAGGTATTTATACATTAAGTTACTAACTTCTGCCCACTTAAGCCCACCAGAACTGGTTCCAAGTTCAGGAAAAGCAATAGATGTAATTCCTCTAGCATAGTAAGTCTCAGCAAACTTAGACAACCCTGACTCTATATATTGAATTTTAGAGGGGTATTTCCAATGATTTTTGGTAGGAAAATTTAGAATCCAAGGTGTGCTTTTTGTCCAAAGCTGTAATAATCCAGGATGTAACTGCTTATTTTCACATAATTTTGCGTATGATTTAAACATTTCAGGAAAACGGTGTCTATATTCAAATGCTATTCCTTTTCCCATAACTCCTACGCAGTTAACTGTATTAACAATGGTTTGACATGATGAGTCAAAAATATTACCACGTATTTCTACAATTTTCGCCATGTTCTAAGCTCTCAAAGCAAAATCAAACGTTAACCTGTTGATTTTTATTGCATAGTTGATTGTGATTTGATAAAGCTAACATATTTAATGGAATTTTTCAATTGAAAATAAAGGAAGGTTTGTATGTAGCTAAAAGTTTTGTTTACTTAAAGAATCTGTAAAACTATTGCAATGCTTTAAGGTAATTAATTTTGTGATGCCATTTTTATAAAGCCAACGTTAAAGCATCTTATGCCCTGCGCGGCAGCGCGGGACATAAGTGTCTGGTTGGACTGAACCGCATGCTACGGAGTCCCACACCTTGTTTATAAGGGGATTGCTTTTCGGCCCCATCCAGCTCAGCAGGAAAGGCCGACAGGAGCCGATGGTTTTTTGCCGTTTCGTCATGCGCACAGCCACCTTTGTGACACCGGGATGGCTATAAAAATAACACGGGCAGACGGGTGATTCACCCTTTATTAACCCCAGGCACAAAACGACCCTGGCCGCCTTTGCAGGGCAGCCAACCCGTACCTGTTTCCGCCCCGTTAGCCGTCAGCCATATTCCATTTTAACCGGTGCCAATGTCTGGCAAATCCGCATTAGCCCTTGCTGGCAGCAGGGACAAGGGATGCCTTCAAAGCCAGAGGCAGGTTCCGCTTCCCCCTGGTTGGCAGCGGTGGCCTGTTGCCCTTTCTGCTCAGCAATCGCCTGCCGTACCTGGGGTAAACGGCTCCCCCGGCAAGCATTCGCCAGCCAGCCAAAGTGCCGGATGCGCATGAAACCGTCCGGTAGCACGTGTTGCAGGAAACAGCGCAGGAATTCCGGGCCCGTCAGCGTCATCACCTTGCGTTGGTCATCCCGGTAGTCCTGATAACGAAAGCTGACGGTCTCAGCGGTGATGTCCAGCAGCCGGGATTCACTGAGCGCGATCTTGCGGGTATAGCGGGCCAGGTATTGCACCACGGTTTCGGCTTGATGCAGGCAGGGTTTGGCGTACACCACCCAATCCGTTTGCATCAGGGTATTGAGCAAGCGATCCACTTCTCCAGCTTGCGTCACCCGGGACAGTTCACCGTGATCGGCAGCTTCCCGCAGGGCGCTGACCATCCTGCCCCGAAACAGGCGTGACAGCACCCGGATCGGGAACAGGTAACTGCTTTTTGCCGGATGCCATTCCCCGTTGTCCGCCAGCGCACCCCCCGGTATCAGGCAGTGCAGGTGCACATGCTGGCTCAGGTTCTGTCCCCAGGTATGCAGCACCGCCGTCATGCCCAGTTGCCCATCCAGCCGTTTCGGGTCATGTCCCAATGTGTTCAGGGTTGCCCAGACGCTGTGGAACAAGGCTTGATAAATGACCCGTGGGTGCAGCCGCGCCCAACCATTCAGCTCGTGTGGCAGGGTGAACACCAGATGGAAGTACGGCGCATCCACGACATTCGCCAGCTCGCGTTGTTGCCATTGTTCGCTGGCCTGTTGCTGGCAACGCGGGCAGTGGCGGTTGCGGCAAGCATGGTACAGGGGTTGCTCTTGGCCACAGGCGTCACACTGTAACTGAAAACCGCCCAGCGCTGCGGTGCGGCAGGCCAATATCTGCTGGCAGACCTTATGCTGCCGGGGCAGCAGCGGGGGAAGCTGGTCCTGAAACCGGGCGACAGCCTGCGCTAACCGGAACATGGGGAGTCGCCTCCCAGGCCAGCCAACAGGTCAATATTGTCTCCATCAGGGCGGCTGTCTTCCAGCCAGTGGACGTAACAGCTGGTGGTCCCCAGGTTCGCATGCCCCAGAATACGCTGCAATTGATGCACCGGCATGCCCGCTTGCAGGGAGTGGGTGGCAAACGCATGCCGTAGGCTGTGAATACCGCCGTGCTTGCGGATACCCAATGCCCGCTTGCTGGTCACATAAACCCGTTGCGGCTGCGTGACCGACAAGCGCCGGTTGTGCAGGCCCGGAAACAACCAGTCGATGGGCCGGTAACGCTGCCAGTAAACCCGCCAGTCGGTCAGTAATGAAGCGGGGATCGGTACATAACGGTCTTTATGACCTTTACCCTGCACCACATGCAGCAAACGCCGCTCACCATCAATATCCTTGACCCGGATACTCACCAACTCGCTCACCCGCAGGCCACAGGCATAACAGCTTTGCAGCATCAGCCGGTGTACCGGATAGGCCGGTTGATGGATCAGGGCGTCCACTTCCGCACGGGTCAGTAAATCCGGTTGCCGTTGTTGCAATTTGGGTAAGGTGAACCGGTATTCGCTGAAGGCCTTGTCGGCCAATACCTGGACATATAAAAACCGCACACCATTGAAATACAGGCGGCAGGTGGAGGCCGAGACACCCCGCTCTTTCAATAACCAGAGCAGCCAGTGCTGCACTTCATCCGGGGTAATGCTGTCCGGGGAGCGCCGGTAATAACGGGTCAGGTATTCAACCGCATGAATATAAGAACCCACCGTGCGGGGTGAGAACCCATTCAGTTGCAGGACATCCAGCATGCGCTGGCGTAAAGGGCTGACTTTCATGATAAACCTCCTTCAAGTCGCTGTTTAATCAGCTCTTAAAGTGTGGTTCATTTTGGGAAAGTCGTTGGGAATCAGTGGGCTACCGCGTAGCGGTTTAGTTCAACAGTTTATTATACAGCGGGCCATGTCTCGCAGGATAGCCTGCGTGTGCCTAAACGCTGAGCGCATGCTACTTGGCGAGAGTGTATCTGTTTGATTTCCCAAGATGCTGATCATGTCGATTACCCGAAGTCAGGTGCGGATCATAACCCGGAAGGCACGCATATCCCGGTCCGCCATGTCTCGCAGGATAGCCTGCACCCGCTTAGCCATTGCGCACACGCCACTGATTAGGTTCGTATTTTATTCGCTTTTGCCTTGTTCCATCATGCAGGTCGTTCCCATCAGTTACGCCTTCATTCATGACCAGAAAGCATACAGCACGACCCGCTGATCCACCAACCGCCTTTTTTACGATGGCCAGTTCCCCTGCCTGTTCTGCCTACTGGCGTTTCAATCGAGCGTTCCCCGCAGCGAAAATTTGCTCCAGTTCGCTCTGATTGCGCCTCGCACGGGCCTTTGATTGCCAGCCATAACGCTGCGAACGGTGGAGTCCCAGTTCCTTCTTCACCTCTGTCGCGTCGTTTGCTCGCTGAACAGGGTGTCCATCCGTGGCGGGCAGGATCAGTTCATTGTCAGCATGCAGCCACAACCTGCTGATATGGCCCGGTGGCGGGCATTTGCGGCATAATCAGTGAATTCGTCCCATCAGGAACCCCGCCATGAAGACCATTCACAACTTTGCTGCGCCTTATGAACCGGCCCATCTGCAACACTTGGAGGAACGGGTGCGCGAGGTCGGCGATCTGTTGGGGGAGACCCTGCGCGAGCAGGAAGACGAGGCACTGTACCAGGCCGTGGAAAAGCTGCGGCGGGGTTATATTCAGCTGCGCCAGGGTGAGGATACCGCACTCCGAAACGAACTGATGCAGTTTATCCTCAACCTGGACCTGCCGGTACTGGAAAAGGTTATCCGCGCCTTCAACACGTTCTATGTGCTGTCCAATATTGTCGAAGAGGAGTTCCGCGAGCGCGAACGGCGCACCCGGTTTACCCGCGATGATGAAGCGCTGCTGTGGCGCGGTTCGACCCGGCGCACGGTGATGGAGTTGCGGGATGCCGGTGTTGATGCTGCCGGGATGCAGCACCTGATGGATCGGCTGCATTACATTCCGGTCTTTACCGCCCATCCGACCGAGGCCCGGCGGCGTACCCTGATGGACCTGCAGCGACGCCTCTTTCTGGTGATCAGTGCACTGGAGTCCGGAGGCCACACACCGGAGGAAAGCCTGGCCCTGCGTCGCAGCTTCAAGGGCCTGATCCAGATGCTGTGGCGCACCAATGAGGTTCGCACCCGCAAGCCGACGGTGGAGGATGAGGTGCGGTACGGGCTGTATTATTTTCGTGAGAGCCTGTTTGAGGCCATTCCGCTGTTGTACCGCTATTTTGAACGGGCGATGCGTTATGCCTATGGTGAGGGGGCTGTGCAGGTACCGAGCTTTCTGCGCTTTGGTTCCTGGATCGGTGGCGACCGGGACGGTAATCCCTTTGTGACCGCCGGGGTCACGCGCAAGGCGATCCGGCTGGGCATGGTGGAAGCGCTGTATGAATACCTGCGCCGGGTCGACAGTCTGCGTAATCTGCTGTCGCACTCGACCGAATTCATTACCCCGACGGCAGCATTCAGTGATTATCTCGGGGAACTCAATACCCGCATGGGTGACCGCCTGCTGGCCCGGCGCAGCGATCCGCTGAGCGAGGAACCTTACCGCCGCCTGCTTACCATCATGCGCCAGCGCCTGAAACTGACGCTGGAAAGTGCCAAAGCACGCGTGAATCATGAGCCTGTGGTGTTGCCACCGGATGCCTATACCGATGTTGCCACCTTCCTGCAGGAACTGCAGCTTATCCACACCTCACTGTGCAGTCACCAGGATGATGTAGTGGCCGACGGAGAGCTCAAGGACCTGATCCGGCTGGTGGAAACCTGTGGTTTCGGTCTCTACCAGCTCGATATTCGTCAGGAATCCACCGTACACAGTGAAACTGTGGCCGAAATTCTGGCCCTGGCCGGTTTGTGCGGTGATTACCGGGAATGGCCGGAAGCCGGGCGGCTGGCGCTGCTGGGGGAACTGCTGCTGCGTCCGCGCCTGCCGGTACCGCAGCGTCCCTTGCTCAGCAGCCGTAGCGCCGAGACGCTGGAAGTCTTTGACAGCATGCTGGAAATGCGTCTGGAAGCCGGTCCGGCCATTTTCGGCACCTATGTCATCTCCATGACGCATCAGGCCAGCCATGTACTGGAAGTCCTGTTGCTGGCCCGAATGGCGGGGCTGATCGGTTATACCCCGGAACGGCAGCTTTATTGCCATATTCAGGTCGCACCGCTGTTTGAGACCATCGAGGACCTGCGCCAGATCGGCACGGTACTGGAGACCCTGCTGGCACAGGAAACCTACCGGCTGCTGCTGCAGGCTTCCGGCAACCGGCAGGAGGTCATGCTGGGCTATTCCGACTCCTGCAAGGATGGTGGCATTCTGGCTTCGAGCTGGAATCTTTATAACGCCCAGAAGCAGGTCATTGCCATTACCCGTCAGGCCGGAGTGGAATGCCGTCTGTTTCATGGGCGGGGCGGTACGGTGGGGCGGGGTGGCGGCCCCACCCATGAAGCCATCGTGGCCCAGCCACCCGGCACGGTGCAGGGGCAGATCAAATTCACCGAACAGGGTGAGGTGCTGGCCACCAAGTACGGCAATGTGGAAACGGCCGTGTATGAGCTGAGTGTGGGCAGTACCGGGTTGCTGAAAGCCAGTATTGATCTGGTCTTGCCACGTCCGCCGTTCAGTGATGATTATCTGGCGGCCATGCAGGCGCTGGCCGCTACCGGTGAGGCCAGCTACCGTGAGCTGACTGACCGTACACCGGGGCTGATGGACTATTTCTATGAAGCCACGCCGGTGGAGGAAATCGGCCAGCTAAATATTGGGTCACGCCCTTCGCACCGCAAACAGACCGTCCGTGACAAATCCTCGATCCGGGCCATTCCCTGGGTATTCGGTTGGGCCCAGGCACGTCATACCCTGCCGGGCTGGTACGGGATCGGTACGGCGCTGGCAGAATTCCAGCAGCAGCATGAGGATGGCGAGCAGCGCCTGAAAGCCATGTATGCCCACTGGCCGGCCTTCCGCTCCCTGCTCGACAATACCCAGATGTCACTGGCCAAGGCAGAAATGCAGATTGCCCGTGGCTATGCCAGCCTGATGCAGGATCAGGAGCGGGCACAGGCCATATTCACCCTGATTCACGGTGAATATGTGCTGACAGTCCGGGAAGTGCTGCGCATCACCGGGCACCAGGCCCTGATGGACAATACCCCCCTGCTGCAGTATTCCCTGCGCCGCCGCAACCCTTATCTGGACCCGCTCAACCATATCCAGATCACCCTGATCCGTCGCCATACCGAGCACCTGAGCCACCACAACGGGCCGTCACCATGGCTGGAGGCGCTGCTGCGTACCATTAATGCGATTGCAGCAGGAATGCGGAATACCGGCTGAGGCGGGTTGCTGAAAGGCTGTGTCACACTGAGACCCGTTTGACTGGCTGACGGGTATCTCCTTCGGGGACTGTCTGGCAGGTGAGCGCGAGGTGAATGTCCGGATACCCTGATACCGGAGTCGGTCGGCCTGGATATCCCCGTCTGTACATCCATTGCCGTGTCAGGCGTGAGGCTGGATTGGAGCCACCCTCTCTGAGTAGAACAGGTCTTGATTGACCCGCCTTACCTACTACCTCCCCGAATCCGGCCCCAGCGCTGCCAGCAGGGCCTGAAACGGCAGCAGCACACAGCCGTGGCGGCTGGGAAACGGGTGGGCCGGTGCAAACAGTGTCAGTTCCGGCCAGGGCAGGGGGGACGTAGCGGTGGGGAGTACTGTTGCCGGTGGTGTGACCAGCAGCTGCTCCAACGCATCCCGGGCAGCGCGGATGCCATCCCGATCCTGCCCCGGTGCATGCAGCCCCAGCAGGGAAGCAGAAGCCCGGCACAGCAGGCAGCCCCGGGTTTCATGCCTGAGGGTGCTGATGAGGCTGTCGTGCTGGATGACTTCAATCCGCACCCGGTCGCCGCACAGGGAATTATCCAGAAAGGCGCTCCCTGTGGCGGCTTCCAGCCGCCCGGTACCATGGGCTGCCCTGGCCAGCGCCTTGATGGCCTGCTGATACAGTGCGGTATCGTTCATGCCAGTATCTCCTGCGCCTCCGTCAGCCCGGCCAGCAGGGCATCGACATCGGTGCGATCGTTGTAAAGTGCGAGGCTGGCGCGCACGGAGGCCTCAACACCGAAATGGTCCATCAGTGGCCGGGCGCAATGATGCCCGCCCCGCAGCGCCAGCCCGTGGCTGTCCAGAACCTGACAGATATCATGCGGATGCAGGCCATCCATGCTGAAGGTCACCACCGGCAAACGCGCTGCGGTATCCGCAGGTCCCAGCAGGCGTAGCCCCGGCAGTTGCTGCAGCCCCTGCAGCAGGTATTCAAGCAGGGCCGTTTCATGCGCCTGAATCGCCTTCCAGTCCAGCAGGGCCATGGCATCCAGGGCTGCCGCCAGTCCTACCGCCTGGGTAATGGGCGGGGTGCCGGCCTCAAAGCGCCGTGGAGCCGGTGCCCAGCCGGCCTGATACAACCCGACATGCCCCACCATGCCGCCCCCGAACAGCACCGGGGGCAGGGCTTCCAGCAGGGCGGCCCGGCCCCAGAGCACACCGACCCCGGTCGGGCCGAAACACTTGTGAGCGGAAAAGGCGTAGAAATCACAATCCAGCGCCTGTACATCCGGCGGGCCGTGCTGTACCTGCTGGGCACCGTCCAGCAACACCCGTGCCCCCACCTGGCGTGCTGCCGCCACTACCGCCGCCACGTCGGTCACGGCTCCGGTCACATTGGAAGCCTGCGTGACCGCCACCAGTCGGCAGCGCGGGCTGATCACGGTGTCCAGGGCGCTGCTGTCCAGGCGTCCATCAGCCAGCAGCGGCAGAATGCGCAGGGTGATACCGCGTGCCTGTAACTGCTGCCAGGGCAGCAGGTTGCTGTGATGTTCGGCTTGTGACACCACCACCTCGTCACCCGGTCCCCATGATCGGCCCAGCGCTGCCGCGACCAGGTTGATGGCGGCTGTGGTACCACCGGTAAAGACGATTTCCCCGGCATGTGCAGCATTGAGGAAGGTGGCCACTGTCTGCCGGGCTGTTTCATAGGCTGCCGTGGCGCGTTCTGCCAGCCGGTAATTGCCGCGCATGACATTGGCGCGGCTGCCGAACTCATGCCGGCGCATGGCCTCAAAGGCTGCGATATGCAGTTGGGCGGTGGCGGCATTATCGAGGTAATGAAACGGGGCTTCCTGCCGGGCAAACAGCGGAAAATCCCGTCGTACGGCCAGTGGGTCAAACCCGGTCAGCATGTGGCCACCCCCGTGAGCCGGGCCAGGGCTTCCGGCGTATCCACGTCCAGGAAAATGGCATGATCCGCGCTTTGGACCCGCTGCACCCGGTCAGCATGCTGCTCCAGTAACTGGCGTGCACCCTGATCCCCTGTCAGGTTCAGCAAGGCGGGCCGGCAGTGCTGCGGCCACAACACCGGATTGCCGCGCCGTCCTTCATGCTCGGGCACAATAATCGCCGGTGCTGCCGGGTCGAACTGCGCCAGCAAGCGGTTGATATGCGCAGCAGTAATTCGGGGCATGTCACCCAGCAGGATCAGCACCCCGTCCAGATCAGGCGGCAGGGCACGCAGGCCGCAGCACAGCGAGCTGGCCATGCCCTGTGCAAATCCGGCGTTGTAAACCAGCGATACGGCACAATCCTGCAGCAGTGACTCCACTTTTTCGTGCTCGTGGCCGGTAACAACCAGCGTCTGGATACAGCCGGAGGCCAGCGCGGCATTCACCACATGGCGCACAATGGGCACGCCATCCACTTTGCAGCACAGTTTGTTGTCCGCCCCCATGCGCTGACTGCGGCCTGCCGCCAGTACCAGTGCACCAATGCGGGCCGGGCCGGCGGGCGGCCGGTGTGGCTTGAGGGCTGTTGTTGAGGCTGTTTTCAGGGGAGCCGCAACCGTTGCGCTACCATCGCCATCCGCGGGGTCGGCCCGTCCGGGCTGATCCGGGCCATGGTCGGCAAGCAGCCCGCCGACGCCCATGTCCATAATGTCCCGTGCGCTGACCGGCAGCCCGGCCAGCAGACGCTGCAGCAGCCAGTCCAGTCCGTTGGGACGGCTTGAGCGGGCGCAGCCGGGCAGGTTCAGCACCGGCACGTTCCCGAGACGGGCATAAAGCAGCATATTGCCCGGTTCGACCGGCATGCCGAAGTGCAGGATTTCCCCGCCAGCGGCGACAATGCCTGCCGGTATGGTGTCGTTCCGGTCCTTGCTGACCGTGGCCCCGGCAATCAGCACCAGTTCTGCGCCCTGTGCCCGCACGTGCTGCAGGGCGGTACTGACCGCAGCTTCATCATGGGCACAGCGCTGCTCAATCGCCAGGGCATTGCCCAGTGCGGCCAGACGTGCCTGTGTCACGGCTGCGGTATTGGCAAACAGGGCTTCCGGCAGCCGGGGGGTCATGCTTATGATCAGGGCAATACGCAGGCTGCGAAACGGTGTCACCTGCAAAGGGCGGGCAGCGGCCTGCCAGGCGTTCAGGGTGGCTGCGGCCACGGCAAACGGAATGGTCTTGAGGGTGGCGACCACCTGTCCGGCCCGGACCGGTGTCCAGGGCGGCAGGGTGCCCAGGGTCAGCGCTTCGTCAATCCGGTTCAGGGTGTTGATCACCTGTCGCTCCAGCAGCAGGATGCCGCTATGTGTTGCCTGCAGGTTGCAGCGCCCGCGGGCCGGAGGTTGGCAGATAATATGTGGCCCGGCCAGCCAGTTCGCTGCGGTGGCTGCCGCCTGATCCTCATCCAGTTCGTCAGGCTCCATTCTGGCCCCTGTCACCGTGTCGATACCAGCCTGAGCCAGTGCGGTAATGGCGGCGTCATCCAGCACCAGTCCCTTGCGCAGGGTACGCCCCGGCAGACGCAGCTGATGGGCCAGATAGATGCCCGGTGCCTCACTCAGTGGAAAGCGGCCAAACTTCATGCCGCCTCCAGGTAACGGGCCTGCACCAGTTCGGCCAGGATGGCAACGGCAATCTCTGCGGGCAGGCGGCCACCCAGATCCAGCCCGATCGGTGCATGAATGCGTGCCAGTGCTGCCTGATCAAAACCTTCCTCATGCAGGCGCTCCAGCCGCCGGGCATGGGTCCGTCGGCTGCCCAGTGAACCGATGTAGAAGGCCGGGCCTGCCAGGGCCACCTGCAGTGCCGGGTCATCCAGCTTGGGGTCATGGCTCAGGGTGACCACGGCGGTGGCCGCATCGGGTTGCAGGGCTTCCAGCGCTTCATCCGGCCAGTCATGGCTGAGGGTGACGCCGGGAAAGCGCTCGGCACTGGCAAAGCCACGGCGTGGATCAATGAGAATGACCTCAAACCCGACCGTCTCCGCCATCGGTATCAGGGCCTGGGCGATATGGACCGCACCGATAATCAGCAGGCGGGGTGGCGGGGTATAAACGCTGAGGAAACAGGCATTGTTACTGTCGAGGATGCCGGACTGTGAGTGCTTGAGGCGCTGTTGCACCTCCTGCTGCTCCGGTTCCGGCCCGGTGGCTGCGGACGCCGGTACAACGACCGGCTTTGCATCCGCACCATTTCCGTCATCTGCCAGCGGCATCAGCAGGCCCACCGGCTGTCTTGCCGCCCGTTGCGCCAGCAGGGTTTCCAGCCAGTCCGCTGTCGCCAGGCTCATGACCTGCACCACGACCTGTCCGCCACAGGCCAGCCCGACCTCCCAGGCCTGCTCGTTGCTGACGCCGAAGGACAGCTGCCGGGGATGGCCATCTGCCATGCACTGCCGGGCTGCCCGGATGACCTCACCCTCGATACAGCCACCGGAGACGGAACCGGTGAATTCACCGTCAGCCGTAACGGCCAGGTGACTGCCCACCGGGCGTGGTGAGGAGCCCCAGGTCTGTATCACGGTGGCCAGAGCCACGTGCCTGCCGGCCTTACGCCACGCCAGCGCCTGGGTGAGGGTATCTTCATTCATCGGCTTTGCTCGTCATGTCAATAAGGTTCTGCCGGATTGCGTCAGGATAGCACTGAACAGCCCCCGGCGTACTACCAGGGCGGTATTACCCGTATTACCGGGGCAGTATTACCAATGTATCCGCAGATGGGTCAGGATAGCATTGACAACGGCTCCACCGACAGTTCACCCCGGCAGGAAGGGGGCAGGGTGAATAAAAATCATTTGCCCTGCAGGTTGTGCCGGTCTATCGTTTTGCCAAACCGGATTAAGGAATACGACGGAACTTATGGATACCAGCAAGCTCTATGCCGATTTGATCAGCAGTATCGGTGAAGACCTGAATCGTGACGGTCTGCACAAAACCCCGGAGCGGGCCGCCAGGGCTTTCAGCTTTCTGACCCAGGGCTATCAGCAGTCACTGGATGAAATTGTCAACAATGCCGTGTTCGAATCCGACAATGACGAGATGGTGATTGTGAAGGACATTGAGTTGTATTCCCTGTGTGAGCATCACATGCTGCCTTTTGTCGGTCGGGCGCATGTCGCCTACCTGCCGCAGGGCAAGGTGCTGGGGCTGTCCAAGATCGCACGCATTACCGACATGTATGCCCGCCGTCTGCAGATTCAGGAAAACCTGACCAAGCAGATTGCCGAAACCATCCAGCAGGTGACTAATGCCGCCGGGGTCGGGGTGGTGATTGAGGCGCAGCATTTCTGCATGATGATGCGCGGGGTACAGAAGCAGAACTCCTGGACCGTCTCTTCCATGATGCTGGGCGAATTCCGCAAAAGCGCCCGTACCCGTCAGGAGTTTCTGCAGCTGATCCGGAACTGATTCACGACTGCCGGGGTGGCCTGTCATGAAACGGCAACAGGTCTGTGTCAAGACCTGAGTGTTCATCGCTGACCTTTGTCACAAACCTTTACCGGAATTCAGCAGGCATACTACAAGTTTAAGGGGTAAACTGAGGCACTTATCTGAACTATTCTGGCAGGCAGCATTATGACGGAACCGGCAAAGCGATTTGTTGTGTATGAAGACTTGTGGAATCTCCCTGAAAACATCACAGGGGAAATTCTCTATGGTCAGGTACACACTCAGCCACGGCCTGCGCCGAGGCATGCATTGGCCACGTCTTCGCTGGGTGATGAGTTGGTCGGCCCATTTCAAAAGGGCCGTCAGGGTGGCCCCGGTGGCTGGTGGATACTGGATGAACCGGAGTTGCATCTTGGCGTCGATATACTGGTTCCTGATCTCGCGGGCTGGCGCAAGGAGCGCATGCCGGAGTTGCCGGAAACGGCATGGTTTGAACTGGCTCCCGACTGGGTTTGTGAGGTGTTGTCGCCTGCTACGGCACAGAAAGACCGTAGTTTGAAAATGCCCTTGTATGCGCGGCATGGCGTGGGGCATGTCTGGCTTATTGATCCTGATGTGCGCACGCTGGAGGCTTATGTGCTTGAAAATAGGCGCTGGGTTTTGCTGGGTGTGTGGCGTGAGGATCAGCAGGCGAAGATTCCACCGTTTGATGCAGTGGAGTTATTGGTGGGGGCGTTGTGGGGGTGATGACGGTCAAAAATAGCGTCGTAGATTGATAAACAGATAACCGTTAACCCGGAAATGGCGGGCGCTTGATAATGGCCTTGAACAGGTTGTTATCGCGGTCATCCACAAATTCGATGTCCGGCCACGCTGCCAGTGCCCGCATGATGCCGCTGCCCAGACCCCGGCAAGGCAGGATGCGGCTGGTGAATGAGACGAGGATCGGGTTGCGGATACCGGAGTTACCCAGTTTGATTTTTTCGACGGTAAGGTTATTGGGTAAGGGTTTCAAGCGATGTGGCGGTCAAATGGAAAGCAGAAGGTGAGACCTTCTTCCGACTCAATCCCTGCTCGCTGATTTCCCGCAGGCTCTCCAGGCTGCTCATGCCCAACTGTCTGGCGGTCGCAGTCACCGTCAGTATCATGGGCCTGAAAAGCAGCTCCTGTAATGACCGGATGGCAAAACTGGGTTTACTTACGCCAGATCACGCAAGGCCGCTGCGCTGACTCCGCCCGGTTATTGGTCAGCTGATTTTCAGAAAATGTCGCAACAGATGCGCCCAACAGCGCTGATGCCGGTCACGGGGATAATCGTTATATGCCGAATAATGATCTGTAACCAGATAACCTGAAAAAGCCCCTGATAACCCCCTGGCGGCTTGTTTGCCACGCGAAAACCGTGTCAGAAAAAAGCAGAAGGATCCACTGACCAGCACCCGCATCCAGCAGGCATGGGTACTCTGTTTATGGCTGTGCCGGGTTTCATCCGCGTTTGCCACATCCTGTTGCCGGATCAGGCCGCCTGCCGGTAGCCGGTTTCAGCCTGATGCCCGACATGGATGAAGTGGCGTTGATAACGCGGGTTCAGGCACCGGATATCCAGCAGGATAAAGACATCGGCCACATTGAAGTCCGGGTCAAGGCAGGGCTCGCCCCCGATCCAGGCGCCCAGGCGCAGATAGGCTTTCAGCAGCGGAGGCAGGCTGACCTGACAGGCCGGCGGGGTGTGACGCACCCGCAGCCGTGGCGTGACGCGCAGTTCCGCCGGGGCCAGATGCCGGGCACGCAGGCTGTCCATAATGGCCATGACCTGTGCGCCGCCGTCCTGCATGCTGATACTGGCGCAGCCGAACAGGTAGTCCACCTGCCGGGTTTCGATGAAATGTGCCAGACCGCTCCAGAGCAGGCTGATGCCGGTACCGTTGCGGTAATCGGGATGGATGCAGGTGCGTCCGATCTCGATGACATTGCCGTGCAGGTGTGGAAACAGGGTGCGCAGGTCAAACTCGGCCTCGGAATAAAAGCTGCCGGCCCGCCGGGCATCGGGTGTACTCAGGATGCGGGTGGAGCCGACCAGCTCGGTGCTGCGGTTGTCGCGTACCAGCAGATGCTGGCACCAGTCATCATGGTGATCGCGGTCAATGCCTTCGTGCGCATTTTCCAGCAGTGCGCCCTGTTCACCGGCAAAAATACGGTAACGCAGGCGCTGTGATTCCAGTACCTGTTCAGGTGTGCTGGCCAGCTCCACGCTCAGGTGAGCATGAGCAGACAAGATTGCAGCTGGGGGGTGATGCATGTTTCGGCCTCCTGTTTTGCCTCTGAATATCCGCTGGAAGCATAACGGGCCGGTATGACAGGGCAGTGAAGCATTCATGTCAGTCGCGTGAAGCACCGGCACTTTTCCTCACCCGCTCAGTGACCTTCCACCTGTGCCAGACGCCACCCCAGGCAGGACACCGGCCCCAAGGTCCGCTGCAGGGCCGGTTTCAGGGTTTCCATCCCGCCCATGATGTCCAGCCGGTTCCGGGCGCGGGTGATGCCGGTGTACAGCAGCTCCCGCCCCAGAATCGGGTTGTCGTTCTCCTCCGGCAGGATCAGCAATACCTGCCCGAATTCCGACCCCTGACTTTTGTGGATGGTCATCACCCAGGCACTTTCATGAGCGGGCAGGCGTACCGGTGCCAGGCTGCGCCACTGCGGGCCGCCGGCATCGTTCCCTTGAAACCAGACCCGGAAACTGCCATCCGGCTGTTGCAGACAGAGGCCGAGATCGCCATTGAAAAGCTGCAGGCGGTAGTCATTGCGGGTGATCAGGATCGGACGGCCATGAAACCATTCCGGGTCGGGCTGGCGGCGCTGTCCCTGTGACAGGTGTTGGCGCAGGGTCCGGTTGATGTACTGGTTCAGGCGTTCACTGCCACTGTTGCCCTGACGCAGCGGGGTCAGGATGCGGAAGTCGTTGAAAGCGTTGAAAATCTGCGCCAGATCGGGTGGGTTGGCCTGCAGGGCTTTCAGATAATCCTGCCAGGCGCTGCGGAGTTGGCCTGCCTCCAGATGTATCGTGGGCTGCAGCCCGAGGTCGGGCCAGTTCTGTGCCAGTACCTGCTCCAGTTGCCGTTCGTCACCGTCACGCACTGCCTGTGCCAGCTGCCCGATACCGCTGTCGCTGCGAAAGCGCCAGCTTTTCTGCAGCAGGGTGACATGGGCATGCAGGGCATGGTCCGGCGCGTCACTGTAACGGCACAGGTCACGGAACACCGAGCCGGTCTCGACCGAAGCCAGCTGGTCACGGTCCCCGAGCAGGATCAGGCGCGCAGGGTCCGGTACGGCCTCGAACAGGTGGGTCATGAGGGCAATATCGATCATGGACGCTTCATCCACAATCACGACCTGAGCCGGTAGCGGGTGCTGGGGGCCGTGGCGGAAGCGGTTGCTGCCGGGACGGTAGCCCAGCAGGCGGTGCAGGGTACCGGCCTGATCCGGCAGGCGGCCCAGAATGGCTTCGGGCAGTCCGAGGCTGCTACGGGCATGGCGGATGGACTCCTGCAGGCGCATGGCGGCCTTGCCGGTCGGGGCCGCCAGCAGAATGCGCTCCGGGGTCAGCTGCAGCACCTCCAGCAGCAAAGCCAGCAGGCGTACCACGGTGGTGGTTTTTCCGGTACCGGGGCCGCCGGAAATAATGCTGAAATGCTGCTGCATGGCCAGCGTCACGGCCTGCCGCTGCAGGGCGGCATCGGGATCGGCAAACCACTGTGCCAGCCGGGTGTCGATGGCTGTCTGCACGGATGGCGGCAGGGTGACGGGCCGGAGGCGCTGGTTGAGGTTGCAGGCCAGGCGCTGCTCGTATTGCCAGTAGCGCCGGAACCAGACGTGCCCGTGCTCCAGCACCAGCGGGGTGTAGTCCTCAGGCCCTCCCAGTACCGGCAGCGGCTGCAGCTTTTCAATGCCGTTCTCCAACCCGCTGGCTGACAGCGGCAGGGCTATCCGGCCCGCCAGGGTGGCCTGGTTCACGCGCTGCAGCAGGCGTGCAAGGTCCTGACGCTGGTCTGCATCCGGTTCATGGCCGCACTGCCGGCACAGGCGCAGCATCAGGTTGTCCAGCTGCTGGTCCAGGAAGCTTTCGGGTTCAGACGGGCTTGGTAGTGACATGCAGATCGCACCGGATGGGTTGCCGTTATTTTGCACCAGTTTAAGCCAGTTGGCGGCAGCGGTAAATTACCGGCCCCACTCAGGGGTGTGACCGAAAGTGATGCACACCTAAATTTTTAGCCCGGAATCGGGGTGCGCCGCTGAACAAATCAATGATTTCCGAGGAATATGGCTTTCTGTAACTCCCTGTTTTGTGTATTTGCATCACTTCAGGTCACACCCCCCACTCAGGGCCCGGTGGTCACGCTGCGGGCAGGTGTGTAAGATGCGGATTCTGTCAGGTTGTTGGAGATCACGGCATGAGTGAGCGCTGGGCTGTGGCGGTTCTGGGTGGGGGGATTGTCGGTGTCAGTACTGCCCTGACGCTGCGGGAGCGCGGAGTCCGGGTGGTGCTGCTGGAACAGCGCCTGCCGGTGCGGGAAACCTCGTATGGCAACGCCGGCATCCTCAGCAGCAGCTCGATTCTGCCACTCAACAATCCCGCACTGTTCAAGGCCCTGCCTGGTCTGCTGACCAACCGTCGTCTGGCGCTGCGCTATGATCCACTCTGGGTTTTGCGTCATGCAGGCTGGTTCTGGCAGTTTCTGTCCCGGGGCCGGGCCGATAATACCGAACCGCGTGCCCGTGCCCTGCATGCCCTGATCAGCCGCTCACAGCTGCTGCACCGCGAGTGGCTCGCCAAGGCCGGTGAATTACAGCGTCTGCGCACCAATGGCTGGCTGCAGGTTTATCGCCGGCCCGACAGTCTGGCCGGCGCACGGGAGCAGGCGACACTGCTGGACCGCTTCGGCATCGGTCATGAATGGCTGTCCGTCGAGCGCCTGCGCAGCATGGAGCCAGCCCTGAAACCCGTGTTTGCCGGGGGCTGGTGGATCAGGGATACCGCCTCGGTTGACAATCCGGGGGCGGTGGTCGATGCCTATACCCGGCGTTACCGGCAGTTGCAGGGCGTGGTGCAGGAAGGCACGGTCACCGCCCTGGTCCCGCAGGAGGATCACTGGCAGGTACAGCTGGCCGGGGGGCTGGCCATGGCGGCCCAGCAGGTGGTTGTGGCACTCGGGCCGTGGTCACGGACCTTTCTCCAGCCGCTGGGGCTGCGTCTGCCGATGCTGTATGAGCGTGGCAGTCACCGTCATTTCCAGCCCTTTGACCCGGCTGTGTGCCTGCAGTACCCGGTTTACGATGTGGATGGGGCGTATGTGATTTCGCCCATGGAAACGGGGCTGCGCCTGACCTGCGGGGTGGAGCTGGCGGACCGCGATGCCCCGCAGCGCCTGAGCCAGCTCAATGGGGCAGAGCGCATGGCGCGTCAGGCGCTGGCTCTGGGGGATCGGGTCGGGGGACTGACGGACTGGCTTGGGTCCAGGCCGGTGCTGCCGGATTCGCTGCCGGCCATCGGCCCTACACGCCTGCCGGGGCTGTGGCTCAATACCGGGCATCAGCATATCGGTTTCAGTGCGGCCCCGGCTTCGGCGGAACTGCTCGCCAACCGCATGCTGGGACGCAAGGGGGGACCGGACCCGACGCCTTATCTGCCGGAGCGCTTCGGCTTGTGAGCGTGTGGGAGCAGCAGGCAGGGTTCAGGCACAGCTTTGTTTTACCGGTGGGTATGGCCCGTGTGGGGCTTTCCTGCTCAGCTCCCCCACACGCTCACGTGCAGGTCTCCGGCCCGTTCGCCATCCCGCTCCCAGATTTTCCGGTTCCAGCTGACAGCCGGATCACGGTTGAAAATAATCAGGTAGGCTTCATCGCTGCCCTGCCGTCTGGCGTAATCCGCCACCTGCTGCACGCCGTCGGCAATGGTTTTCTCCAGATTGTGGCGCAGTATTTTCAGTTCAAACACCACCCGTTGCACCTCGCCGTAAAAGCCCTTGCCCTCTGGCTCCAGCGGCCATTCCAGCAGCAGGTCGGTGTATTTACGCCCCAGGGCATATTCGCGGTTCACGCGCCCGCCACCGTTGACAATGCGTTGCAGGAAAGCCTGCAGGATCAGCTGCGGTCCGGCCTCCCTGAAGGGCAGTCCCTGCAGCCAGACATCGGAGTTCTCCCGGAAAAACTGCTGGAAAGCGCGTAGCAGCAGGGGGATATCGAGGCGGCCATCGGGCTTGACGTACCAGGCCGTTTCCTGATTGGCGATGGTCGCCTGCCAGGCCCAGGTGACTTCACGCGGGATGATTTCCTGATAGATGCGGTTGCTGATGGCAATCGAAGGCCGGGTCGTGATCAACCCCAGGTCTTCCACATACTGCAGGTCATCATCATGAATATTGGCGATGGTATTTTCCCCGCCCAGAATCGCCTCCATTACCCGGTTCACCCGGGGTTCGCGCAGCTTGTCCGTCAGCTGGTCCAGATGCGTCTGACGCGAGCGGATCAGGCGCTCGCGAGCTGCCTGATAGCGTTCCAGTGTAATGGGCGTCGTGCGGTCACGGGCCGAACGGTCTTCCCAGGTCATCTCATCGCCAAGTGCATTCACCAGCCAAGGCTGGCCTTTGGTATCCTCCCATAATTCCGGAAAGATGGCCTGCTCAAAAATCTGGCCGGTTTCCGCTGTGTGCTGCTGGTATAAGGCCTGTACTTCGTTTTTCTGGAAGTTGCCCATCACCAATGACTTTGCCTTGATGTTGAAGGCACTGCCGCCGGTGATGATTTCCTGATGCGTGGTATGAATGCGGTAATCACGGATGTCCCTCACCCCGCACAGGACGATGCTTTGCGGGAATGCCTGCGGGCGCTGGGCATAGCCGGCCCGGATCTGGCGCAGCAGGGAAATCAGGGTGTCGCCCACCAAGGCATCCGCCTCGTCCAGCATCAGCACAATCGGCTGTTTACTCATTTGTGCCCACTGGCTGAGCTGCTGGGTCAGTGCCCCTTCCGGAAAACGGCCATCGGCAAACAGCCGGTCGGTCAGGGCTTCCAGCTCAGGTTCCACCCCGTAGACCCGTGCACTGGCCGCGATGGCCTGGCAGATCAGGCCCATGGCACGATCCACATTGTTCCGCAATGCCTGTGCGGCTTCGATATTCACATACAGTGCCTTGTATAACCCTTCCTCGTTCAGTACCTTCATCATTGCCAGCAGGGTACTGGTCTTGCCGGTCTGGCGCGGGGCGTGCAGGACAAAGTATTTCTTGGTGGCAATCAGGTGACGCACCTCGTCCCAGTCCAGACGGTGAATCGGGTCGATGTGGTAATGGTCAGCCGGATCAATCGGACCGGCAATATTGAAGTGTTTTTGCATGGGGACCGGTGTACGGGAAAACAGAACCCGAGTGTAGCATGGTGCCACAGACGCAATCAGCGGCAATCAACTGCGATGCCGACCGATACCCTCCCGGCGTATCCCCGGCTGTCACCCCGCCAGCATAGCCCGTGAAATGGCCCGGTGGCGGCGCAGGGTTTCCTGCAGTTCCGTAGTCAGCAGCTGCCCGTCTCGTACCACCACCCGGCCATGGATCAGGGAGAAGTCGACCTGAAACGCATGGCAGAATACGGCGGCGGCCACCGGATCATGCCCGGCTCCGGCGTAGTTGAGGCGGTTGAGGTCCAGTGCGATCAGGTCGGCGGCCTTGCCCGGTTCCAGGGAGCCGATGGTCCGGTTGTCATGCAGGCAGGGCAGTTTGTAAACAGGAGGCGGGCCATGGCCGGACTATAATGGGGATTATACCGATTATTATCCTGATGGAAGCGGATCATGGCGATTTATGTACTGCTTGTGCTGCACACCGACCGGCAGCCCCTGCCACAGCGGCTGGACCCGGAACGGGCACTGGAACGGGAAGTCAGTGTGGAACCGCCACCAACCACGGAGGCTGCTGCCGATCTGGCACTGCGGATAGACCTGCCGGGCGATGAGGCACCGGATGGCACGGGTGCCGGAGCAGTCAGCCCGGCCCATCCCCTGCAGCTGGAGCTGGCAGCCATACCGGCTGCCGGACAGGATGAGGGGCTGACAGCGTATGCCGATAATCAGGGCGTGCTGCTGCCGCTGGGTTATGGCCGTTTTGATCCGGCTACCCGCCGGGTCCATGTCGATATTGATGTGTTGCCTGAGGTTGGGGAACTGCGCCCGGACGAAGACCGTTCCGGCGGTCCGCTGCGGGTGTTTCTCCGTGAGCTGGTTTATGAGCGCCTGCAGCTGGAGCAGGAACCCGCCCGGCTGGCCGTGCCGCAATTTGCCACGCCGCAGTCTCTGGAAGTTGCCGGGTACGAGACGGATATGGGCCGTATCCGTGAGCAGGTTGCCGCTGCCACCCACATCCTGTTATTCGTTCACGGTGTTATCGGCAATACCCGCGAAATGGCCGGGATCGTCAATCAGCGGGTGGACGGGCAGGCACTCGGCGAGGGCTTTCTCGCCCTGACCTTTGATTATGAAAACCTGAATACCCCGATCCGGGACATCGCCGTGAATCTGCGTACCCGGCTGGCCGCGATCGGGCTGGACCGGCAGCATGACAAGAAGCTCATCATTATCGCGCATTCCATGGGCGGGCTGGTGGTGCGCTGGCTGATTGAAAAGGATGAAGCCGCACCACCGGTCCAGCGCCTGATCATGCTCGGGGTTCCCAATGGCGGATCCCCCCTGCAGCATATCCGCGAATGGACCCAGGGACTGCTGACCCTGGCCCTGAATGGCATTGCGCTGGTCAAGCTGGCCGGGCTGGGGCTGCCGGTACTGGCGGGCATTCTGGAACGTGATTATGACACCCTGGACGAGCTGGCTCCTGACTCCCCGACCCTGCAGGCGCTTTACGCCGCCCCGGACCCACAGGTTCCCTATGCCCTGATTGCCGGTGATACCCGGGTGCTGCGTCTGGCGCTGGATGACCGTGACAGCGCCCTCAACCGCCTGATGGTGCTCCTGAAGCAGCAGGGGCGGCAGGCGGTGGCCAATCTGTTCACCCGCAGCCTGTTCGGGGATGAGCCCAATGATATTGCCGTGACACAGGACAGCATGCGCCATATTGCGCCGGGGCGGCAGCCCGCCATGAGGTTTTATGTAACCGATTGTGATCACCTGTCCTATTTCGTCCACCCGCCGGTCATTGCCCGGATCGCCGGGCTGTTGCGGGAGTGAACGCACCGGAAAACGGGCACTGCCCCTGAACGGCGGTATCCGTTAAACTGGCGCACAGGAGGATGATTGATGCCATCACAACCCAAACCTTTTGCAGCATCCTGTGAGCAGAACCGTGATCCGATTCTGGCGGTACTGCGCCGCCTGTTTGCCGACCGCCGACAGGTGCTGGAAATCGGCAGTGGTACCGGCCAGCATGCGGTGTATTTTGCCCGGCACCTGCCCCGGCTGTTCTGGCAGACCAGTGATCAGGCCGAATACCATGCCGGTATCCATGCCTGGCTGACCGAGGCGGCGCTGCCCAATACCGGCCTGCCGCTGCTGCTGGACGTGAAACAGCCGGACTGGCCGATGCCCGCGGTGGATGCCGTCTTCAGCGCCAATACCCTGCACATTATGGACTGGCCTGCCGTGCTGGCGTGTTTTGCCGGCGTGGGGCGCTTGTTGCCGGTGGGCGGGCTGTTTGCGGTCTACGGGCCGTTCAATTATGGCGGTGAATACACCAGCCCCGGTAATGCGCGCTTTGACCGGTGGCTGAAGCAGCGTGATCCGGCCAGCGGTGTGCGTCATTTCGAGGACCTGGACGCACTGGCTCAGGCAGCCGGCATGCGCCTGCTTGAGGACGTAGCGATGCCGACTGATAATCGTGTGTTGTGCTGGGAAAAGTTTAAGTAATTGATTTTAATATGATGGCTGATGTTGCACAGACACCCTGAGCATCCTGGCTGTTCAAACGCCGATCGTGGGGCTGATCGCCCGCTCAGCCCGGTACCAGCCACCCTGTGGCAGCAAACCCCGTGACCAGCACCAGTACGGGTACCCGAAGCCGGGTCAGCAGCACATAGCCTCCCAGAACCAGGGCGATGTGCAGCGGTTCGGTGACTGCAACACCAACAGCCGGAGAAAATGTCAGATGCGTCATGTGAGTTTTCTGTTGCTGCCCGGATTTGCCCTGACCTCCTTTGCCCTGACGATGGAGGCCCTGAGTGTCGCCAACAAGCTCAACGGCACCCCCCTGTATGACTGCCATCGCTATATGGCCGATGGTGATCCCGATGCCGGAACCGTGCTCAGCTCCAATGGCGTTCCGATCCAGGTCGAGGCCCATTTCAGTGCCATTTCCGCTACCGATCTGGTCGTGCTTTGTGCCTACCGGGGAGCTGCCGGCTGCGATGACCGGCGGCTGTTTGCCAGACTGCGTCACCTGCGGCATGCCGGGGTGCAGATCGCCGCGCTGACCAGTGCCAGCTTCCTGCTGGCGCGGGCCGGGCTGCTGAACACCCACAGCTGCACGCTGTTCAGCGAAGACATTCCCGCTTTCCGCGAACTTTATCCGCATATCGGTATTCAGGAGAACCTCTATACCGTCAACCAGTCCATCTTCACCTGTGCGGGCGGCATGACGGCACTGGACATGATGCTCTATATCATCGGCAGGGATACGGGGGTTGATTTTGCCAACCGGGTTTCCCATCAGTTCTGCCATGACAAAATCCGCTCCCCGACCGAGATGCAGCATGGTCGCCGTTACCTTGAGTTGCGGATGCGCTCACCGTGTCTCGGTGCCGCCATCGAAATCATGGAGAAAAATATCGAACATCCCTGCAGTATCGAGGCCATCGCCCGGAAAATCGGAGCCAGCACCCGACAGATGGAACAGACCTTCCGCAGGCATGAAAACACCACACCGGTCCGGTATTACCTGCAGCTGCGCCTTGCCCATGCCAGAACGCTGATCGAGGAAACCCGGCTGCCGTTCAGTACCATCGCACAGGCCAGCGGATTCGCCTCACAAAGCTATTTCACCAAGTGTTTCAAGGCACTGTACGCCGTTTCTCCCGGACAGCTGCGCAACGGGAAAGATTTATAGTTTGCTTCGGTTTTGTTATAGCCGCTGTGGCCTGATCGGTGGAAACTGGCTGTCATCCCGATGAGAAAACGGCACAGGCCGAAAGGACAGACACCATGAATCCGGTAATTGATACAAGGCTGGCAAGCAGACAGACAACATTCCGTGAAATCCCGATCATTGACATTGGCACGCTGGTTGACGGCAGCAATCCGCAGGCGGTCGCCGACCAGATACGCCATGTCTGTGAACATGTCGGTTTCATGTACATCCAAAACCATGGTGTGCCTCAGGCACTGATCGAGCGCATGTACGGCATGACCCGTGCGTTCTTCGCCCTACCCCCGGCAGTCAAGGAAAAACTGCATGTCATGTACTCCGGCCAGACCATGCGGGGTTACATTCCCTTCTATGCCGAGAATGTCGATCCCGGCAATACCCGCGACTTCAAGGAGTGCTTTGATTTCGGTGAACATGAGGATACCGTGTCACCGTTCTTCGGCCCCAACCTGATGCCGGATGAGCTGCCCGGATTCCGGCAGTGCTGCGAGGATTATCATGCGGTGATGATGACACTGGCCCGGAAGCTGGTCAGTGCCATTGCCCTGAGCCTTGACCTGCCCGCCGATTATTTTTCCGCACTGCAGCGCAAACCGGTCACGATTCAGCGGCTGCTGCATTACCCGCCACAGACCGGGTCGGTGTCTCAGGAGGAGATCGGTATCGGTGCCCATACGGATTATGGCTTCCTGACCATTCTTTCCCAGGATCAGGTGGGCGGACTGCAGGTACGCAACCGGGCCGGTGAGTGGGTCAGTGCCCCGCCGGTGGAGGGCACGTTTATCGTCAATATCGGTGACCTGGTGCAAACCTTCACCAATGACCGCTATCTTTCAACCATGCACCGTGTCATCAACAATACCGGTGCCGAACGCTATTCGGTTCCTTTCTTCCTCGACCTTGACTTCAACGCCGTTGTTGAACCGGTTCCGACCTGTGTCAGTACCGAAAATCCGGCCCGATACACACCCTACACCTGTGGTGCACACAAGTACGAACGCTTTTCCGCAAGTTACCGGCACCTGCAGGCAGTTCCTCAGGGCGGGTAGCAGCGCCATCACCGGGTCCGGGTTGAAATAAAAGCTTCATGAAAATTACATGGTGCTGTCATCAAACAGCGGTAGCCTCCGGCACTGCCTGCTGAGCCTGTGATGAAATGCTTCCGGCCGGAATCGCCCCGACTTCATCGTGAGCGTATGTGACAGGTTTCCGCCTGCCCGGAGCAGGATCAGTAAAAATGTCTCAAGGAACACAACGATGAGTAAAGAAACTTTCGACCCCACCCGCTATAACCACAGCCGGAATGAGCCCTTTGCTTCCGTGCTGGAGAAAAGGCTGTCGCGCCGTGACATATTGAAAACCGGTGCTGCGATGAGTGCCCTGGCCCTGTTCAGTGGATTCGGCTTGAGCGGATGCAATGATGACGATGAGGATGGCAGTGACTCCTCCGCTGCACCCATGACCCTGGGCTTCAAGTCCATTGCCGGTTCAAAGACCGATGCTGTTGTTGTCGCCGCCGGTTACACTGCCCAGGTTCTGGCCCCCTGGGGTACGCCGCTGAACAGCATGGCAGCCGAATGGAAAAAGAACGGTACCAATACCTCAGTCGATCAGGCCAATGCCGTGGGCATGCACCATGACGGGATGCGTTATTTCCCGCTGGACGGCAGTTCAACCGACGGGTTGCTGTGTATCAACCATGAATACATTGATATGGATGCCCTGCATTATGAAGGTGCCAGGCGTGATGCAGAGTATGTGCGCAAGGAAATCAATGCCCACGGTGTCAGTGTGGTGCGTGTCCAATTGAACAATGGTATCTGGGACGTGGTGAAGGATGACCCGTATAACCGCCGCTTCACTGCTGCCTCCGTGATGGATATCGCCGGCCCGGTCGCCATGACCGCCGCGCTGGTCACGCCTTTCTCGCCGGCAGGCACCCAGACCCGTGGCACCATCAATAACTGCGGTAACGGTTACACCCCCTGGGGCACTTACCTGACGTGTGAAGAGAACTGGCCGTTTTATTTTGTGGCGGATGCGGACACCATGACTACGGATCAGCAACGCATCGGCCTGTCCACCCTGGAAACCGGCGGGTACAACTGGCATGACCAGGCGGGTGATGCAACCGAAGTATTGGGTGAATTCGCCCGCTTCAATGTCACACCCGGCGGGGCCAGTGCACGGGAGGACTTCCGCAATGAAGCCAATGGCTATGGCTACATCGTGGAAATCGATCCGTATGACCCCTATTCCACACCGGTCAAGCGTACTGCCATGGGGCGTTTCCGCCATGAAGGCTGTGCCTATGCCAGGTTGGTGGAGGGCAGGCCCGTCAGCTTTTATTCCGGTCACGATGCCCGCTTTGAGTACCTGTACAAATTTGTCTCCAATGCCAACTGGGACCCGGCAGATGCGGCACGTACTGACCGTCTGGCGGTGGGGGCCAAGTACATGGATGCCGGTACCCTGTACGTGGCACGTTTTGATGCGGACGGGACCGGCACCTGGCTGCCGCTGACGCTGGGCAGCACCACAACGGCAGGTGGTACCCTGGGCGACACGTTCGGGTCCATGAGTGAACTGATCATCAATACGGTCACGGCGGCTGACCTGGTGGGTGCCACCCCGATGGATCGCCCGGAGTGGACGGCGGTTGATCCGGTGACCGGCACGGTTTACCTGACCCTGACCAACAACACGCGTCGCACCGAAGCGAACGCCGCCAACCCGCGGGTGGATAACCCGTTCGGCCACATTATCCGCTGGGATGAGGTGGAAGGCAGCAACACTTTCAATTGGGATATCTTTGTATTCGGGGCACCCGCCGATGGCGACAGCACCGTCAACCTGTCCGATCTGGATGACATGAACCAGTTTGCCAGTCCGGATGGCCTGGTGTTTGATGACCGGGGCATTATGTGGGTGCAGACCGACAATGGTGCGGAAGAGGTCACTGCCTACACCAACGACCAGATGCTGGCTGTGATCCCGTCTTCCCTGACCGATGCGTCCGGCAGGCAGGAAACCCTGTCGGCCGGCAACCAGGCCGAACTGCGGCGCTTCTTCGTCGGCCCGAATGGCTGTGAGGTCACCGGATTGGCCTTTACCCCTGACCAGGCCAGTTTCTTTGCCAATATCCAGCACCCCGGTAACTGGCCTTACAGCAATGATGCCACCGAGGTGACGCCCGCCGGCACAACCGTGCGCCCCCGTGCGGCAACCGTGGTGTTCCGCAGGGAAGATGGCGGTGAAGTTGGTGTTTGACGGTGCACGCTTTGACCGGTGGCTGAAACAGCGTGATCCGGCCAGCGGTGTGCGTCATTTCGGGGACCTGGACGCACTGGCTCAGGCAGCCGGCATGCGCCTGCTTGAGGGTGTGGCGATGCCGACTGATAATCGTTTGTTGTGCCGGGAGAAGTATTGAGTCACCGGTCAGCGGTTTTCAGGGATTGTCCTGCAGTTTGAGCCGGTTCTGGCTGGAATGCCATGTGCTTCACGGACATTCCAGCCGGATTTCCCGATTTGGCTGGTGTTGTCAGAGCCGCTTCAGGGCCACACCGGTCATGATCAGGGTAAGGCCCGATGACAGCAGCTCAATGCCGAGCAGAATCCCCAAAGTGACCAAGGCAGCAGAGAAGCTGTTGGCGAGGATCAGGACCGCCAGAATCAGGGAGATGATGCCGGATACCAGAATCCAGGCCCAGCCACTCAGTGGGCGTATCTTGAAGGCATAGTAGATTTTGGCACCTCCGGATATGCCGATCAGAATGGCGACCGCCAGGGTCAGGCTGACCAGACCAGCCAGCGGATTTTTCAGCAGGAAGACCCCAAGCAGAATGGAAATAAGGCAGGACAGAATGATCCATATCCGGGATGAGGCTCCCTGTACCGCACGGAAGGCCTGGACGCCCTGCAACAGACCGATGATGATGAAAGTCCAGCCGGTGATCAGCTCCACGGTCAGGGAGGCAATCATGGGCTTGAACAGGGCCATCAGGCCACCGATCGCCATAATGATTCCCAGAATCAGGAACCAGTACCAGTCAGACTTTATCTCCCTGGCCAGTACGGAAAGCGGCCCGGATTGACCGGTGTTAAGGGTTGATGCGCCTTGCATAAAATAACCTCGGATGGAAGGGTGACAGAATGGGGGGCCGGCATGCACAGACACAACAAACATGTACAGACCAGCTGTGTAGTACCAGACACCCTGTGGGGGTTGAAATGCCGGCACACCCAACAAAGCTTAGCAGGTTTGTCATGGTTTGGCCTGCCGGATGGCACAGTTTTTATGCGGTGAAAATGGCCCCGCCCACTCTCGGCGGCAGGCGGGGCAACCGGCGTGCTGTCAGACGTCCGGATTTGGCCTGAGCCGAGTAATGGCCTTCAGTATCGCTTCGGCAGTGGCCGGGGCATCCAGGGCCGGATTGATCCGGTAGTCCGCGACACTGGCGATGGCATCGCGGATGGCAAAAAACACCGACATGGCCAGCATCAGGGGCGGTTCGCCCACGGCCTTGGAGCGGTAGATGGTGTCTTCCCGGTTGGGGCTGTTTTCCAGCAGCCCGACATTGAAGACCGGTGGAATGTCGCCGGCAGTGGGAATCTTGTAGGTGGATGGGGCATGGGTGCGCAGGCGTCCGTCCTGATCCCAGTGTAGCTGTTCGGTGGTCAGCCAGCCCGCTCCCTGAATAAAGCCGCCTTCGATCTGGCCCAGATCCAGGGCCGGATTGAGCGAATGGCCCACATCATGGAGAATGTCGGTACGCAACAGCCGCGACTCCCCGCTCAAAGTATCAATCACCACTTCCGATACGGCAGCCCCGTAGGCGAAATAGTAAAAAGGCCGCCCGCTCATGGTCACGGGGTCATAGTGGATTTTTGGAGTCTTGTAAAAGCCGGTGGCCGAGAGCGAAACCCGGTGAAACCAGGCCAGATGTGCCAGTTCGGCAAAGCTGACGCTCCGGTTCGGGCCAAGGTGGACGTTGCCGTCGGCAAAGCGGATCCCGGCTTCTGCCACGCTGAAATGGTCGGCTGCAAAACGGCTCAGGCGCTGGCGCAGTTCGGTGGCAGCCTGAAAGGCGGCCATGCCGTTGAGGTCGGAACCTGAGGATGCGGCGGTGGCAGAGGCATTCGGTACCTTGTCGGTAGCCGTGGCGGTGCAGCGGATCCGTGCCAGCGGAATACCCAGCTCACGGGCCACCACCTGGGCCACCTTGGTGTAGAGTCCCTGTCCCATTTCGGTCCCGCCATGGTTCAGCTGTACCGTGCCGTCCGTATAGATGTGGATCAGGGCACCGGCCTGATTGAAGAAGGTGGCGGTGAAGGAAATGCCGAACTTGACCGGGGTCAGGGCAATACCCTTTTTCAGCCAGCGGTTCTCACGGTTAAAGGCCAGTACGGCTTCCCGACGTTGATGATAGTTGGCGTTTTCCACCAGCCGGTCGACCAGCCCCGGCAGGATATTGTCTTCCACCACCATGCCGTAGGGGGTGACATTGCGTTCCCCGATGCCATAGAAGTTGTGTCTGCGCACTGCCAGCGGGTCAAGGCCGAGTGTGCGTGCAATATCATCCAGAACGTATTCAATCGCCATCATGCCCTGGGGGCCGCCAAAGCCGCGGAAAGCGGTATTGGACTGGGAGTGGGTCTTGCAGCGATAGGAGATAATGTCGACCTGATCCAGGTAGTAGCTGTTGTCGGCGTGGAACATGGTGCGGTCATTGACCGGCCCGGACAGGTCGGCTGAAATGCCGCAGCGGGAGGCGTAGTCCAGTTGCAGCCCCAGAATCCGGCCCTGATCATCGAAGCCGGCTTCATAACGGATATCAAAACAGTGGCGCTTGCCGGTCAGCAGCATGTCGTCATCCCGATCGACCCGGTATTTCACCGCACGCCCGGTTTTCTGCGCCAGCAGGGCCGCAACACAGGCAAAAAACACCGGCTGGCTTTCCTTGCCGCCGAAACCGCCCCCCATGCGACGGCATTCAACCACAATATCCTTCTGGCTGCAGCCGAGAAACCCGGCCAGTCCTTCCTGTACATGATGCGGGTGCTGGGTCGAGCTGTAGACCAGCAGGTCGCCGTCTTCACGGGGCAGGGCAAAGGCAATCTGGCCTTCAAGGTAGAACTGCTCCTGCCCGCCGAGAAAGAAGCCGCCGCTGAGCCGGTGGGGGGCTTTTGCCAGTGCACCGGCAGCATCACCGCGCTGCAGGGTCTTGGTCGGCAGCACGAACTGCTGCTGTGCCACCGCGGTACGGATATCCAGATTATGCGGCAGCACCTCATAGTCGATCCGGGCCAGCAGTACCGCCCGCCGGGCTGCCTCCACCGAAGTTGCGGCCACCGCAAACAGGCACTGCCCCAGAAATTCCGCCCGCTCATGGGCAAACACCGGTTCATCCCGGGCCGGGCCACCCATGTGGTTTGCACCCGGCACATCGGCTGCCGTGACCACGGCCACCACACCGGGGGCCTTGTGTACCGGCTCCAGGTCCAGGTGCAGCAGCCGGGCATGCGCATGTGCACTCATGCCGATGGCGGCGTACAGCGTATCTGCCGGTTCCGGCAGGTCGTCAATGTAGCGCGCCTCACCACTGACATGCAGGTGGGCGCTGTCGTGTACGGGTGCGGTTTCGACAGGGTTCATGCGCTGGCCTCCACGGGATGGACACTGACTGCGTTGCCTTCGGTCTCCAGATAGAACCGGAGCAGCAGGTTTTGGGCCACCTGCAGGCGGTAGGCTGCCGAGGCCCGCATGTCGCTGATGGGACTGAAATCCTGTGCCAGTGCCGCCTGTGCTGCGGCAATATTGTCACGGTTCCATATCTGCCCGGTCAGGGCGGTTTCGCAGTGGTGGGCACGTTGGGGAATGGCAGCCATGCCGCCCAGCGCAATGCGGATGCGGTCGACCCGCCGACCCTTCAGGCTCAGGGTGAAGGCGGCACAGACGGCGGAAATATCCTGCTCGAAACGCTTGGAGATTTTCCAGCAGCGCAGCTGCAGGGCGTCGTCATGGGGCAGGGGGAGTTTCAGGGCCTGTATGAATTCGCCCGGCTGCAGGTCTTTCTGCTGGTAGCCAAGGTAGAAGTCTTCCAGTGCCAGCGTGCGCAGCTGCTCGCCCCGGCGCAGCACTAAAGTGGCACCCAGGGTGATCAGGGCCGGCATCGAATCTCCGATTGGTGAACCGTTGGCAATATTGCCGATCAGGGTGCCGCTGCTGCGGATCGGCAGCGAGGCAAAGCGCTGGTGCAGTTCGGTCAGCTGCGGATAATGCCGGGTAATGGCAGCAAACGCCTGCTCCAGCAGTACATTGGCCCCGATTGCAAGCTGCCCGTTCCGGATGCCAATCTGCTGCAGCTCCCTGACCTTGCCGGGCCAGACCAGGGTATCGAGGTCGCGGTGCTGTTTGGTAACCTGGAGTCCGACGTCGGTACCCCCGGCCAGTATCCGGGCCTGTGGGTGCTGCTGCAGGGTCCGGGCCAGTGCCTCCAGAGTGGCCGGTGCCAGAAAACGCCGCTGCCGGTGCGTGATTTCAAAGCCGTCCTGACAGGATTGTGCCAGGTCCTGCAGGGTGGCGGTCAGGCTGTCCCGTTCCCGTTCGGGTTGATCCGGGGCGGCAGCCGATGTGTTCAGGGCATTGCGGTGTACCGGAGCCAGACCTTCTACCAGATCGTACATGCGCACACCGGCATCCAGAATCGGGCGGTAGCCGGTGCAGCGGCACAGGTTGCCGGACAGGGCGGTGATGACGGCTTCACGCGGCGGGCGGTAGCGGGTTTTGAACAGGGCAAACAGCGACATGACAAAACCGGGGGTGCAGAAGCCGCACTGTGAGGCATGGCAGTCAACCATGGCCTGCTGTACCGGATGCAGCCGGCCTTCATTCAGCGCTTTCAGGCTTTCGACCGTGAACAGCATTTTACCATCCAGGGTCGGCAGGAAGCGGATGCAGGCATTGACCGGGTAAAAGTCCGGCTCCCCGTCGGCCCCGGTTTCGGCCAGTACCACGGTACAGGCTCCGCAGTCTCCTTCGGCACAGCCTTCCTTGCTGCCCTTGCGCCGGCGGGTGTCCCGCAGCCAGTTGAGCAGGGTGGTATTGGGGTCGAAATCACGCAGGGTGATCATTTCCCCATCAAGCAGAAAGCGGATGTGGTCACGTTTGCCGTTTTCCATGCTCAGCTCCCGCGATAGGTGGAGTAGCTCCACGGTGAGACCAGCAGCGGGACATGGAAATGCCGGCTGCTGTCGGCAATGGCAAAGCGCAGGGTGATGCGATCCAGAAAGGGCGGGTCATCCAGCTGGTTGCCGCTGGCCCGGAAATAGTCGGCGGTATGAAAAACCAGTTCCCAGGTACCGGGCCGGATTTCGGTATCGTCCAGCAGCGGGCTGTCGCAGCGGCCATCGTGATTGGTACGGGTCTCCCGGATCAGGGTGGAGCCATCCGGTCCGCACTGGTACAGCTCGACCCGGATACCGGCACCGGGACAGCCGTTAGCCGTATCCAGCACATGAGTGGTTAATTTTCCCACAACGATGTCTCCTGTAAAATGCGCCTTGTTCCTGAAAGACTATAACAATAGCAAGATTGTATTCAATATCTTTTTTAAATTGTATACAATGTTGCCGAGTTCAGGCTCATTCATGACCAACCCGAACCCTCACACAGACAGGACCCTGCCATGACCGAAACCCGTTGCCTTGCCTATCGTGCGTCCATCCTGCACCTGCTGGATGATCCCGGAACCGCCTTTGTGCCGGAAAATGCCGAATTCATTCCGGATGGCCTGCTGGTGGTGCAGGATGGCAAAGTGCTGCGGCTGGGGAAAACCGTGGATGAGCTGGTGCACCTGCCCATGGGCTGTGAGCTGGTGGACCTGAGCGGACAGCTCCTGATTCCCGGCCTGATTGATACCCATATCCATTATCCCCAGACCGACATGATTGCCGCCTACGGGGAACAGCTGCTCAGCTGGCTGGAGACCTATACCTTTCCGACCGAGCAGCGTTTTTCCGATCCGGCCCATGCGCGAGAGGTGGCGGATTTCTTTCTCGACCAGCTGTTGCGCAACGGTACGACCACCGCACTGGTCTTCGGTACCGTGCATGCTGCCTCGGTAGAAGCCTTTTTCGAGGCAGCTGAATCGCGGCGGCTGCGCATGATTGCCGGCAAGGTGATGATGGATCGTAACTGTCCGGAGTATCTGCGTGATACCCCGGAAAGCGGCTATGCGGACAGCCGGGCGCTGATTGAAAAGTGGCATGGGCGCGGACGCCTGTCCTATGCCGTCACCCCGCGTTTTGCTCCGACCTCCAGCCCCGGGCAACTGGAAAAAGCCCGCGAACTGCTGGAAACCTTTCCGGATGTGTACCTGCATACTCACGTGGCGGAAAACCTTCAGGAGGTGGAATGGGTACGCGAACTGTTCCCGCAGCAGCGCAGTTATCTGGATGTGTATCATCACTATGGTTTGCTGCGCTCGCGTTCGGTGCTGGCACACTGCATCCATCTGGATCATCAGGACCGCCGCTGCATGGCGGAAACCGGGGCGGCAGCGGCTTTCTGTCCCACCTCCAACCTGTTTATCGGCAGCGGACTGTTTGATTTTTATGCCACCCGCAGTGAGGGCGTCCGTACCGGCCTCGGGACCGATGTCGGGGGGGGGACCAGCTTCAGCCTGCTGCAGACCACCAGTGAAGCCTACAAGGTTACGCAGATGCTGGGCAACAAGCTGCCACCGGCCCAGGCGCTTTACCTTCTGACGCTGGGGGGAGCACGGGCACTGTATCTGGATGGGCAGATCGGGAATTTTGCACTCGGCAAGGAGGCGGATTTCATTGCACTGCGCATGGATGGAACCCCGCTGCTGCAACGTCGGCTGAAGCATTGTGCCAATATCTGGGAAAAGCTGTTTGTGCTCATGATGCTTGGGGATGAGCGCAGTATTGCCGGGACTTACATTCTGGGTGAGAAAGCGAGTGTCTGAGGCTTCAGGCGCGTGGCGGGAATGCCAAAAAACCACCCGGATACCTGCTCCGGGTGGATGGCCTCTGAGGAAGGCCCGTTTGTCAGTGCCCATCTGACAGTTTTTTCTTTTTGCTTGTTAGCCCTTTTTTGTTTTGCTGTTGCCGGCCTTTTGCTTCAGCCCTGACTGAGCTTCGGGTTGCTGTCTCCGGCTTCCGTGACCGGGGTGGCGGTTTGCGATGTTTTTTCCGGAGCGGGTTCATCCGTTGCGGCGGCTTCATCCGCACCCGCCTTGCTGTCAGTGGTTTCGGCCTGGTTACGTTCCTGGGTGGCCGTTTGGCGTGCGGCCCGGCGTTCACGCAGCAGGCGCTGCCGGTCGCTGGTACTGATATGGCGCACGCGGTTGCTGTTGTCGTCAGTAATGGTTGATTCCCGGCCCTGAGCCGGGGCCGAGAGGCTGACACTGCTTTCTGCCAGGCTCAGGCCGCTTTGGGTCATCAGGGTCAACACTGCGATGGTACTGATCAGATGGCATTTTTTCATGGGAAGGGTCTCCGTGTTTTCAAGGGGTTTCGGTTTTCGGGATTGCCTTGTGCGGCGATCACCATGGACACAAGGATACGGCCCGGGGTGATTGTTTTTTATCCCTTGAGTAGGTTAGGGCGCTGAAAAAGTTGCTCCCTTGCATGAGGGACGGGGGGCTTTGAACCTTTTTCCGGGTTGCAACATGGCGACAGATTTGAGCCTGTATTGTATCTTTTCAGTCACAAGTACCGGCGTTTTCAGGCCCGGTCCGGGCTGTTTTCCAGACCCAGCACGTCCACATGCTGCTGCAGGGCTGGATAAAGCGCAAGAAACACGGCTTCAATCCGCTCCTGATGCCGTATCAGTTCCCGGGCGGAGCCGGCAAAGTCATTGGGAAAGCGGATGCGTTCGGCAATGCGGTCCAGGGCAAAGCCCACACGCGCAAAATCATCATAGGCGCTGAGCCAGTCATTGGCCGCCATGCGCTGGACGGTGAACTGCATGGGTTGCGGCATCCAGGGCAGACCGGCCAGCAGTCCGTCATAGCTCTGGCGGATGAAGTCAGCCCGGGGCACGGCATGAAACCGGCTCCAGTGCCGGGTCAGAAAGTAATCGAAACCCACATCCAGCATGATGCCGGCAAAGCGGCGGTAGCGGGCAGAGAACAGGGGCCTGAGGGCCAGTACCGCCGGGTGCCTGTCGGTGAAGCGGTCCACGGCACGGTGATTGTGGATACCAGCCTGAATGGCCGGTGGCAGGGCAGCCATATCCACCCCTTTCATGAAATCGCCCATCAGGTTCCCGGTCAGGGAGTCCGGATGTTCACGCGCCAGGCTCAGGTGGGCCAGATAGTTCATCAGTCGCCCAGTGCCACGGGGCCATACTGCGGATACTCATCGCCCGGTCCCGGATTTTCCGCATGACAACGCCCGCCCAGATGATGCATGACACCCCAGACGGCATTCAGCCCGGTCTGTACCGCACCTTCCACCCAGGCAGGGGTCCAGCTGATGTCATCCCCGGCCAGGAAAATACCGCGTTCCTGCGCCGGCAGCTTGTGCTGCATGAAATGCCCGTACATGCGGTGATTGTAGCGGTAATGGCCGGGCAGAGCACCCTTGAAGGCCCCGAGGAAATTGGGATCACTTTCCCAGCTTACCGTGATCGGGTCGCCGATAATGTGGGCGGCAATATCAACACCGGGATAAATCTTTTTCAGGGCATCCAGCGCCAGGCGCACGCGCTGGTTGAGCGGCAGCGGCAGCATCTTGAGCGCATCCGACATCCAGGAATAGGTCAGGCACATCACGGCTGGCCGCTCCGGACCGTTATCAAACAGGTAGGTGCCGCGTGTGAGGCGGTCGGTCAGGGTCATGGACATGACATCGCATCCGGTGTGCGGGTCCTTGTCTTTCCAGAACGGGCGGTCGACCATGACAAAGGTTTTGGAGGACTGCATGTAGCGGGTGCGGTCCAGTGCCATCCACAGTTTCTGGCTGAACAGGCTTTCCTGGGTCTGGATTGCCGTGCTCAGAAGCCAGGACTGGCAGGTGGCGACCACGGCGCTGAAGCGATCCGTGCGCCCCCATTGGTCGGTGACATTGAGCAGGCCGTCCTGATCACGGAAAATGGCGCTGGCTCCGGGCCGGGGTGCGCCCTGATTGAGGCCGGCCAGATGGGTGCCCTGCGGCCAGTGCGCCAGCCGTGCCGGGGCATGACGCCAAAGCCTGCGCGGAATCTGCTCCACGCCCCCGACAAAAAAGCGCTGGTTTTCATCGCAGCCGGTGACATTGACCCGCAGGATTTCCAGCATGCTGTTGGGAAAGTCCGAGTCCCAGCCGCCGGTACCGAAACCGACCTGTCCGAAAATCTCGCGGTGGCGGAAACTCAGCTGCCGAAACGCGGTTGATGAGGTGATGAAATCGTAAAAAGTACCTTCGTCCCAGGCCTGTACCAGCGGGTTCCAGAGTGCCTTGAGGGTATCCCGGTCACGCAGGCGGATGGCCTGTTGCAGCGCGCTGAAACCGGCCCCTTCCTCCAGTGCCTGCTGATAGGCCTGTTCCACCTCCTGAAACACCGCTGGCAGGTCCTGCAGTGTTTCGGCATAGAAGGTTTCCCCTTCAAGATCAATCACGGTCGATCCGGCAGCCGGCGTGAGCGGATTGGGAAAAGGGCGGCTTTGGGCACCGAGCAGGTCGGCATAGTGGTAAAAGGCACGGGATGATTCCGGAAAGCGCATGCCGCCAAGTTCGGCCACCACATCTTCCGTGCCCTCAAACACCTGTGAACGCAGGCGGCCACCCAACTGGCCGGACTCATAAAACACCGGTTGCAGACCCAGCTTCATGAGCTCATACCCGCACACCAGCCCGGCAATGCCGGCACCGATAATGGCCACCCGCTGGCCGTGCCGACTGGCCGGAATCTGCCCCAGACCGGCGGGGTGATGCAACCAGTCGTCATAGGCAAACGGAAAATCCGGACCGAACAGGGTGACAGGCGGCAAGGCAGACATGACAGCTTCCTCAGGCACTTTGTTGTCCCCGGATTGCCGGAACAGTGTCCATCGACACTGCATTATCCACAAGCCCCGAGCGGCCTAACAGAACTCGGGGCGACAATCCTGCAGGTAGGTTATTTTTTGTCTGGCTTCAACCAGCGTAGCCGGTTCCAGCCGGGCAAGCAACAGGCCGGGTGCTTCAGCGGCACGTGCCTGATCACGTCCGAACGGATCACAGACACAGGAGCGCCCACAGTAATGAAACGCCTGTTCCCGACCGACATAATTGGCATAAGCCACAAACAGGGTGTTTTCCTGTGCACGGACCGGAACCATGCGCTCGCACACATCTTCAAACGGGTACATATTGGCGGTCGGCACCAGCAGCAGTTCTGCCCCCTTCAGGGCACTGGCCCGTACCGGTTCCGGAAATTCGATGTCGTAACAGATGGCCATGGCTACTTTCCAGCCGCACCATTCAAAAACCGGGCTGGGCCGGGTCCCGGCCTGAAACTGCTGCCGGTCCACGGTGCCGAAAAGATGCACCTTGCGGTAACCGGCCAGGCGGTTCCCGTGTGCATCAATGAAAATCACGCTGTTGTAAATCACAGCGGGGTCAGCCGGGTCCTGCTCCGGAAAGCCGGTGACCAGTGCAATCCGGTGTTTTATGGCAATGCGCCTGACGTCCGCCAGCAGGCTGCCATCCAGCGGCTGGGCCAGCGTCCGGATGGCTGTGACGCCGATATGGTAGCCGGTGAGGAACATCTCCGGTGTGACCAGCAGCGCGGCACCCTGCAGCGCGGCCTGCCGGGCCTGCTGCTCCAGCTGTGCCAGAGCGGCGGCGGTGGAGGTAACGGGTTCACATTGAAGCAGGGCAATCAGCATGGGCTATCCGGTCAGATCACGAGGGTATGTCTGAAGACTAAGCAAAAGCCGGGTATCAGGCAAGGGGCAGGAGGGAGGATATTAATTCCGGTGCGGCTTCCGGTGGGCTGGAGTCCTGAAAAAACCGTCAGCAGCAGCCATCAATTCCCTTTGTCGGCTACTGCTGCGGTTGTGAGAGCCCACCTTCGAGGTGAGAAGTCGTTTTGCCCGCCGGGCATTTTTGATCATTGCGGGGGGCATGCTTTCTGTTGTTCTGGATGCAGAGTCTAGGCAACAAGTGCGTAGTAATTCAGGGGGTAATGTGCAAACAATGTGGAAGTTGCGCGGCCCGGATTTCACGCCTGTATGGAAAGGCATCAGCTCTGGAAGAAACGGGTGGCGGTTTCATCGTCGGGCTGCTGCAGCCAGCGCCGGATCAGTTGCGGAATGCGTTCGGGGTAATGTTCGACAATGGTGCGCGCCGTCTCCTGAACCGCAGGCAGCAGGTGCTGATCCCGCAGGATACTGGCCACGCGCAGGCGCACATCCCCGGTCTGGCGTGTCCCCAGCACCTCACCCGGGCCGCGCAGCTCCAGGTCGATATTGGCAATCTCGAAGCCGTCCGTGCTCCGGCGCAGGGCATTGAGACGCTTGCGGGCGGTCCTGCCCAGCGGGGCCTGATACAGGAGCACGCAGCTGCTGGCGGTCGTCCCCCGTCCGACCCGGCCACGCAGCTGGTGCAGCTGGGACAGCCCCAGGCGTTCGGCATTTTCAATTACCATCAGCGAGGCATTGGGCACATCGACACCAACCTCGATCACGGTGGTGGCCACCAGCAGCTGGATCTCGCCACCGGAAAACGCCTGAATCACCCGTTCCTTTTCACTGCCATGCAGGCGGCCATGCACCAGCCCCACCCGAACCCCGGCCAGGCGTTCGGTCAGCAGGGAGGCGGTCATTTCTGCTGCCTGGCACTGCATGACTTCGGACTCCTCGATCAGGGTGCAGACCCAGTACACCTGCCGTCCTTCGGCACAGGCCGCTTCAATACGTTCAATCACCTCGTCACGGCGTTCGTTGTTGATGGCCACGGTCTGGATCGGGGTCCGTCCGGGCGGCAGTTCGTCAATCACGGAGTAATCCAGATCGCCGTAACCGGTCATGGCCAGGGTGCGCGGAATCGGGGTCGCCGTCATCACCAGCTGATGCGGGTAATGTTCCCCCTGTTTGCCTTTTTCGCGCAGGGCCAGACGCTGGTACACCCCGAAACGGTGCTGCTCGTCAATGATAATCAGCCCGAGCTGCAGGAAGTCCACACTTTTCTGGAACAGGGCATGGGTGCCGACCGCGATATGCCCGATCCCCAGCAGCAGGTTTTCCACCTTGCGCCGGCGCTGCTTCGGGGTCTGGCCGCCGGAGATAAAGACCACCTCCAGCCCCAGCGGCTCCAGCCAGTGACTCAGGTTGCGGTAGTGCTGTTCGGCCAGCAGCTCGGTCGGTGCCATAAAGGCAACCTGCCAGCCGTTGGCAATGACGTGCAGGGCAGCTGCCACCGCCACCAGGGTCTTGCCGGAGCCGACATCCCCCTGCACCAGCCGGTTCATGGGGTGCGGCTCATGCAGGTCACGGGTGATTTCAGCAATCACGCGGGCCTGGGCCCCGGTCGGGGTGAAAGGCAGCCGTTCCAGCAGGGCGGCAAAATGGGTATTGGGGCCGCTCATGGCCGGGGCGGCGACCTGCCGGAGTTGCTGACGCGCCTGCTGGACCCCGAGCTGGTGGGCCACCAGCTCCTCAAAGGCCAAGCGCAGCTGGGCCGGGTGTTTTCCCTCCAGCAGGGACTGGGTGGCCAGTTCCGGAGGCGGATGATGCAGCAGGCGAATACTGTCCGCCAGTGGCAGGAAACCCAGCTGGTGCCGGGTCTGTTCCGGCAGCAGCTCCGGCAGGGTGTCCACCTGCTCCAGTGCCAGCCCGATCAGGCGGCGCAACGGACGTTGCTGCAGGCCCTCGGTACTTGGATAAGTGGGGGTCAGCGCATTATCCACCAGCAGATCATCCTGTTGGGCAGTGATAATGCGGTATTCCGGATGCACCATTTCCAGACGGTAGCCGGCCTGACGCACCTCACCGAAACAGCGCAGACGTGCACCGCTGCGCATGGCATTGCGCTGGCCGTTGCTGAAGTGGAAAAAGCGCAGGGTCAGCGTGCCGCTGCCGTCACTGAGGTGGCACAGCAGCATGCGTCGTGAACGCAGCACCACCTCGGCACTGTCGATGTAACCCTCCGTCAGCACTTCCTGGCCGGGGTCCAGCTCCCCCAGCGAATGGATGCGGGTGCGGTCCTGGTAGCGCAGTGGCAGATGGAACAGCAGATCACCGGTCAGGGTCAGCCCCAGCCGCCCCAGTTTTTCCGTCAGACTGTCGCCGACTCCCTTGAGCCTGCATAAGGGTTGTTGCAGAAAAGGCGTTGTGTCATCCATGCCCGGAGTTTACCTGAAAAAGCGCGATAAACCGCCAAGATTCAGTGCAGATGCAGCCAGGTTTGTTTTATCATGGCCGGGTGTTGAGTCAATTTCAGGTTCGGTTAATGAGTCGGCGCTGGTTACGGACGATTCAGATCGTGATTCTGCTGCTCGTGATTCTGTCCGGGTATACGCTGTTTGCAGATAATAATTTTGAGTCATGGAAAGAGGATTTCCGGGCCTATGCCATTGCCAACGGCATTCAGGCCGGGGTGGTCGATACGGCGCTGCATGGTTTGTTACCGGACCAGAAGGTCATCAATCTGGGTGGCCGCCAGCCGGAAAGCAGCAGTACCATCTGGGCCTATCTGGATTTCACCGTAACGCCTGAGCGCATCGAGGCCGGCCGGCGCATGTATGCCGAACATACCGACCTGTTGCTGCAGCTGTCTTCACGGTACGGTGTCAGCAGTGATTACCTACTGGCGATCTGGGGGCTGGAAACCCGTTTCGGGCAGAGCACCGGGGATTATTCCACCATTCGCTCCCTGGCTTCGCTGGCATTCGGCGGGCGTGAGGACCGACGCGGATTCTGGCGTGAACAGCTGATGGCCGCCCTGCGCATCCTGCAGCGTGGTGATATTGATCCGGGGGCCCTGCGTGGTTCCTGGGCCGGGGCGATTGGCCATACCCAGTTCATTCCCACCACCTTTGAACACTATGCCGTGGATTTTGACCATGATGGTCAGCGCAACCTGAAAGGCAGTATCGCGGATGCGCTGGCTTCAACCGCCAACTACTTGGCTCACTCCGGCTGGACCCGTGGTCAGCGCTGGGGGTTCGAGGTCCGGTTACCGGCGGATTTTGACTGGAGTCTGGCTGATCCGGAAATATGGAAAAACCTGCCGGACTGGCAGGCGCTGGGGGTTGAGGCGGGCAGCGGATCCTTTCCATCCAGCAGTGACCCGGCATCACTGTTTCTGCCCGCCGGATACCGGGGGCCGGCATTCCTGATATTCGCCAATTTTAATGCCCTGCTCAAATACAACAGTTCCAGCAGTTATGCACTGGCGGTGGGCCTGCTCGCCGACCGTATCCGCGGTGGGCCGGGCCTGCAGGCCAGCTGGCCCAGGGAGGAAAAGGCGCTGAGTTCGCGTGAGAAAACCGAGTTGCAGGAGCTGCTCAGTGCCGCCGGATACAGCACCGAAGGGGTGGATGGCCTGATCGGTCCCAATACCCGTGCCGCCCTGAAACGCTGGCAATCCGATGTGGGTTTTCCGCCGGACGGCTATGCCACTGCCGAGCACCTGCGCAAGTTGCGGGAGCAGGTCGAATTGAGCCACACCAGCCACGAGGGCTGATGTGCACTGCCTGCTTTTCAGTCTTCAATGGCGGTTTCGTCAATGGCAATAATGGTGAATTCAGTGCGCCGGTTGGCCTCATGTTCGGCATCGGAACATTTGACGTCATTGCTGCAGTGGTTGAGCAGGCGGGATTCCCCATAGCCTTTGGCGCTGATGCGGGCCGGGACAATACCGGTACCGATAATGTAATCGACAGCGGATTCCGCCCGTTTCTGTGACAGGCTCAGGTTGTAGGCGTCACTGCCGCGTGAATCGGCATGCGAACCCAGTTCCACAATCAGCTGGGGGTTGTCGGTCAGGATATGATGCACCTTGTCCAGATTGGGCAGGGCATCGGCACGCAGGGTCGCTTTGTTGTAGTCATAATAGATATTGTCGACCCGGAAGCGCTTGCCGATTTCCACCCGGTCCAGCAGGTTGGTGGTGGTGGCTGCCGTCACGCCACCATCGGGATTGAGGCTCACGCTGGTGAAGCCGGAGAAACAGTATTTGTGGCCCTGTTCCAGGCTGTCGTTGCAGTAGCTGATGCGGGCATTGCGCTTGAGGTAGTCACGGTTGTAAACCAGAATGTCGTAGTCATGGCCGGCCCGGATATCCAGATGATAACTGCCTTCATGATCGGTACGGGTTTCGCTGTGTTCCCCGGTCTGACGGTTGGTGCTGCGAATGCGGGTTTCCGGTATCGGCTTCAGGGTGTCACGGTCCAGTACCCGGCTGCTGAATACAAAATCGGCAGCGGGATCACCCAGCGAGACGGTGAGCTGTTCGGGCAGGGTTTCGGCTTCCAGTGCGCTGCTGATGTCAATCTGCTGCTCGGGATAATCAGCGTGCTTCACCCTGAGTGTATAACGGCTGCGTTCATCTGTTGTCAGCTTGAAGTCGAACAGGCTGCCGGTATTCAGGAACTGCTGCTCAAGCAGCTCGTTGTCGCGCAACAGCTGGACATCCACCTTTCCCAGTGCTTCCCGGCTCAGGCTGTTTACCACCTTGCCCTGCAGGTGAATGGTGTCCGCCAGGGCCATGGTATCGGCGAGCAGGCACGGGATTGCCAGCAGGTACGGTAAAACATGACCGAACGGTTTCATGGGATTCATGAGGCAATTTCCGTGGGTGTTATTGTGGCTGTGACGGTGTCCGGGAGCCGGTACCATCGCTTGTCATCTCCGGTGGGCAGTCGACCTCGTGCTGCTCCAGTATCCCGCCGGGTCGCTCCAGCAGGTGGCGCTCCAGCTGTTGATATTCCGGGGGCTGTTCGGTATTCACCGGGTAAGCTGCCTGGGCCAGCTGACGTACCGGAACTTCCTGAAAACGGGCCGGTTCCGTTTCGCGTCGGGTTGTGGCGGGACTTACCAGTACTTCATGGCTGAAAGTCCGGCTTACCGGTGCCACGGAAACCTCACGGGTGGTGTCCGGCTGTTTGAGCACCAGACGCTGATAGGTCTGGTAGACCGCCGGCACCCGGATTTCCCGCACGGAGGCCGGCTGGTCCGGGACACGCACACTGACCGTTTCATATTCGGGGGGGACTTCAACCTCGCGCACGCTGGCCGGTTGCTTCAGCACCCTTTTTTCCAGCAGCACATACTCGGCATCCAGGGGGACTTCTGTAACCCCGGCATCTTCCACCAGCGTCTCCACCGCAATACGGGTATCGAGTGCATCCTGGGGCTGTGGCAGTACCCTGGCCGGTACATGCATTACCTGACGCTGCACCTCCCGGTATTCCGGCGGGGTAATCACCAGACAGGCGGTCTGGCAATCGGCCGGATTGGTGGAGCGGCAGTCTTCCAGAACGGACTGTTGCCACTGGCTGCCGGCTTCCCTAACCAGCACCTTCTCCGTCAGGGTCTCAAATTCCGGTGGCAGAACCTTGAGGGTCTTGAAAGCATCGGCTACCCGCAGGGTGCGGGTATCGGGCTGATAGCGTGCCGGCGTGACCTCAAAGGTGCTGCTTTTATCCCGTACCGGAATCTTCTCGCGCACGGTTTCGTACTCGGCCGGTACGATTTCCAGACGTTTGTAGCCTTCCCGACGCACTATCTGACGGGTTTCGGTTTTCCAGGTGGCCGGAATCACTTCATGCTGCACCGATTCGGCCTGTACCAGCACCCGCTCCTCCACGGTTTCAAAGCTGGCCGGAATGCGCTCCAGATCGGTTCGGCCTTCCTGTACCACGTATTCTTTCTGCTCGGTGCGGAATCGGGCCGGCTCGATACTGATCCTGCTGGAGGCATCGCGTATCCTGACTTTTTCCACACTGTCCTCGAAACGGGCCGGTACAATCTCGAAACTGCTGGTTGCATCGTGTACCACCACCTTGTCCGTGATGGTTCGGTAGCGGTTTTCGGAGTACTGCTGCACGTAGCACCTGCCGGCTTCCTGCACGATCCGTTCATGATCCGGTGCTGGTGCAGCCTGGAGTGGTATCGGAAGCAACAGGCTGGCGACAGGCATCAGAAAGCCCGGACGGGGGAAACGGAGCGTCTTGAACCAGATCACGTGTTGTTTTCCAGGAGTGGGTTGGGGTATCGCGCTTTTTTATGGTATTGGCTGCCAACTATCCATGGAGGACCGGATGAGTGCCGGTGACTGGCTGAGGAACGGTGTCCGATACGAAAAGTTCCGGCCTGATTACGCCACCTCGGCCCTTGTCAGGTGCCGGGGCGGCAGTCGCTCATAAGCTGCCTGAATGACAGCAGTAGCGGATCAGTGAGTGTCAGCCGGCATAAACCGCTTGGGCGGCTTCGATGGCCACCCCGGTTTCGATCGGCGCTTTCAGGCCGTACAGGGTGGCTTCCAGTGCTGCCAGACAGTTGAGCACATTCTGGGGCCTGGAAGCATGGCCCATCAGGCCGATGCGCCAGACCTTGCCGGCCAGGGCACCGAGTCCGGCCCCGATTTCGAGGTTGTAGTCATCGAGCAGGCGGTTGCGCACCGCTGCTTCATCCACGCCTTCCGGTACCGTGACCAGATTCAGCTGTGGCAGCCGCCAGGCTTCATCCACCACAAAGCGGATACCCATGGCCTCCAGCCCGGCTTTCAGGGCCTGATGATTGCGGTCATGGCGGGCCCAGGCATTCTCCAGCCCTTCATCCTGCAGCAGGACCAGCGCTTCGTGCAGCGCATACAGGGTATTGACCGGTGCGGTGTGATGATAGGCCCGTTTGGCCCCGCCCCCCCAGTAACCCATGACCAGACTCAGGTCCAGGAACCAGCTCTGCACCCTGCTTTTGCGGGTACGAATGGTGTCCAGCGCCCGCTCGCTGAAGCTGACCGGGGACAGGCCGGGGACACAGGAGAGGCACTTCTGGCTGCCGGAATAAATGGCATCAATTGCCCACTCATCCACCTTCAGGGGGGATCCGCCCAGTGAAGTGACGGCATCGACAATACCCAGTGCACCATGCTCATGGGCCAGCCTGACCAGGGTTTCCGCATCCGAACGGGTTCCGGTCGAGGTTTCGGCATGTACGAAAGCCACTGCTTTGACACCCGGATTGGCCTTGAGTGCAGCTTCCACTTTATCGGGGTCGACCGGCTTGCCCCAGTCATCCATGACCATGATGGCTTCTGCACCACAACGCTCGACATTTTCCTTCATGCGTCCGCCGAATACGCCGTTCTGGCACACAATGACCCTGTCACCCGGCTCGACCAGATTCACAAACACGGTTTCCATCCCGGCGGAACCCGGTGCCGATACCGGCATGGTCAGGGCGTTGCGGGTCTGGAAAGCATATTGCAGCAAGCCCTTGACCTCATCCATCATGCTCACAAACATCGGGTCCAGGTGGCCGATGGTGGGGCGGGCCATGGCTTCCAGAACACGCGGGCTGACATCGGAAGGGCCGGGACCCATCAGGGTGCGTTGTGGCGGATGGAAACTGTGAATGCTCATGAAAACAGACTCCTGCTCAGACAAAAAAGCGCATCTTACTACGCAAAGCGGAAACAGGGGCAGGTTCCTGACGTTTTAAGGGTGAATCATCCCGGTGACTGTGGCAGACTTTCAGGCTGTCGCTGTACAAGGCAAAGCCGGCCAACGCAATACCGCAATGAGGAGCTGATCATGCAAACATCCATCATCCTGACCCTGCTTGGCAATGACCGTGCCGGACTAGTCAGGGCACTGTCCCGGATTCTGGAGCAGCAACAGGGCAACTGGACCGAAAGCCGCATGGTGCGGATGGCCAACAAGTTTGCCGGGGTGTTGCAGGCCACCCTGCCGACGGAACGGCTGGATGCGTTCATGACCGGACTGGATGCGCTGCGGGGTGAGGGCTTGCAAATCACTGTCGAGCAGGAAAGCGTCACGGCACCGGGATTGTCCGAGTCGTTGGCCCTGGAACTGCTGGGGCCGGATCATCCCGGCATCATCCACCAGATTGCCGACCGGCTGGCGGCCCTGAAAGTCAATATCGAGGAACTCACCAGTGAACAGCGCCCGGCCCCCATGTCGGGTGAGAGCCTGTTTTATGCCAGCCTGAAGCTCGGGTTGCCTGCCGGGGTGAGCGCTGAATCGGTGCAGGATGCACTGGAAGGACTGCAGGACTCCCTGATGGTGGACCTGAGTTTTCACGGATGATCCGGCTGTCTGCTTTGGGCGAACGCTTTGCCGCTGACACCGGAATCAGCGTGCTGATGGATGATCTGGGGACTGCACTGAGCGAGAATCCGGACATGATTTTTCTCGGTGGCGGCAATCCGGCCCGGATTCCGGCCATGGAAACGGTGTTCAGAGACAGTATGGAGGCCCTGGCGGCCAATCCGGCCCGACTCAATCACCTGTTTGGCAGCTACCCGGCCCCACAGGGGGAAAGGCAGTTTCGTATCCAGGTGGCAAGGCTGTTGAAGGATACCTTCGGCTGGGCGCTCGGACCGGATAATATTGCCGTTTCCAATGGCAGCCAGTCGGCATTTTTCCTGCTCTTCAACATGCTGGGCGGCAGGACGGCAGACGGGCGCAATCGCTCCATTCACCTGCCGCTGGCACCGGAATACATCGGGTATACCGATATTGGCGTTTCTGACGGGTTCTTTACGGCCACTCGTCCCGATATTGAGCATCTGGACGAGCAGCTTTTCAAGTATCGCGTCGATTTTTCAAGGCTCAGGCTGGATGATTCCGTAGCGGCTTTGTGTGTTTCACGCCCCACCAACCCGACCGGCAATGTACTGACCGACGGGGAAGTGCTGCATCTGGATGCGCTGGCGCGGGAGCAGGGCATTCCGCTGATTCTGGACGGGGCCTATGGCTGTCCGTTTCCGGGCATTGTGTATACCGATGTGCATTCACACTGGAATGACAATATCATCCTGATTCTGAGCCTGTCCAAGCTCGGGCTGCCGGGGGTGCGTACCGGCATTATTGTCGCCAGTGAGCCCGTGATCCAGGCCTATGCCCGTGCCAATGCCATTGCCAGTCTGGCCTGTGGTGCATTCGGGCCGGTACTGGCCTGTGACTGGTTCGGCAGCGGGGCGATTCTGAGCATGAGCCGCGAGCAGATCATGCCCTTTTACCGCACGGCGGCTGAGCGCACCCTGGCGAAGGTGCGGGCGGCCTTCCGGGGTCTGCCCTGCCATATTCACAAGCCGGAAGGGGCTTTCTTCCTGTGGCTGTGGTTTGAGGGGCTGCCCGTTTCGAGCCAGACCTTGTATCAGCGCCTCAAGGCACGCGGGGTGCTGGTGGTACCGGGCGAAAGTTTCTTTCCCGGTCTGGATCCCGGCTGGCGGCATACCCGTGAGTGCATCCGGGTGTCCTATGCCCAGGATGCGGAACAGGTTGCCACCGGTATCGACCTGATTGCCGACGAGGTGCGCAGGGCTTACCGGGGCGGGAACAGCTGAACGGGGCAGATGGGGCCGGCGTCCGACCGCTTCCATAATAACCAACAGGGGAAATCTTGTTTTGACGACTGAATATCGCAGCGCATCCGTGCAGCTGCATACGCTGGGGGATTTTATCCGCTGGGGAGCCAGCCGCTTCCGTGAGGCTGGTCTGGTTTTTGGCCATGGCATGGCCTCGGCACTGGACGAGTCGGCTTATCTGGTGCTGCATGCCCTGCACTTGCCGGTTGATACACCGGAGCTGTATTTCCGCTGTCACCTGACCACCGCAGAAAAGGAAACGGTCCTGCAGTTGCTGGAGCGCCGTATCCGCGAGCGTAAACCGGCGGCCTATCTGACACAGGAGGGCTGGTTTGCCGGACTGCCGTTTTTTGTTGATGAGCGGGTGCTGGTACCGCGTTCACCGCTGGCAGAATGGGTGGAAAAGCGTTTTGAGCCCCTGCTGGTGGCGGATGAGGTCGAGACTGTGCTGGACCTGTGTACCGGCAGTGGCTGCATCGGTATCGCCTGTGCCTATGCCTTTCCCCAGGCGCAGATTGACCTTGCCGATATTTCACCGGCAGCGCTGGAAGTCGCCGCTATCAATATCGAACGCCACCATCTGGGCGGGCATGTGCAGGCCCTGGCTTCCGACCTGTTTGCCGGGTTGCAGGGCCGGTCTTATGACCTGATCATCAGCAATCCGCCTTATGTCGATGCGGCAGACCTGACCCGGATGGGGGCGGAGTTTCACCATGAGCCGGCTCTGGGGCTGGCGGCGGGACAGGACGGGCTGGCGATTGTGCACCGGATTCTGCGTGAGGCGGATCAGTACCTGAGCGAGCAGGGGGTTCTGGTGGTCGAGGTCGGCAACAGCCAGTTTGCCCTGCAGGCCACCTATCCGGAAGTGGCATTCCAGTGGCTGGAGTTTGAGCGTGGTGGTGACGGAGTTTTTGCCCTGGATGCGGCCGCGCTGCGGCATTACCGGCAGCAGGGGGTGATCGCATGAGCGGGTTCGATTACCTCAAGTCCTGGCCGCTGTACCTGCTGCCCCAGCATGGTATCTCGCGCCTGATTTATCGCCTGACCCGGATTGAATCTCCGCTGGTCCCCAAGGCCATTACCCTGTTCAGCCGGGTGTTCGGGGTCAATCTTGAGGAGGCCGGGCAGCCCGATCCGGCTGCTTATCCCACCTTCAATGCCTTTTTTACCCGCAGCCTGAAGCCGGGCGTCCGTGTGCTGAAAGTACAACCGCGACAGCTGGTCAGTCCGGTGGATGGTACCATCAGCCAGCTCGGCCCCATTCGCAGCGGGCGCATTATTCAGGCCAAGGGCCACGATTATTCGGTGCTGGAGTTGCTGGGCGGGGATGAGGCGCGGGCGGCCCCGTTTGCCAACGGGCAGTTTATTACCCTCTACCTCTCGCCGCGTGACTATCACCGTATCCACATGCCGCTGACCGGCTCCCTGCGTGAGCAGGTGTATGTACCGGGCCGCCTGTTCAGTGTGGCTCCGCATACCGTGCGCACCATACCGCGCCTGTTTGCCCGTAATGAACGTGTGGTGGCAATTTTTGATACCGAATTCGGCAAGCTGGCCATGGTGCTGGTCGGTGCCATCAATGTTGCAGCCATCGAGACCATCTGGGACGGGCTGATTACGCCACCGCATCAGGACAGTATCGGCATCAAACAGTATGCCGGCCTGACGCTGGAGCAGGGTGACGAGATGGGACGTTTCAATATGGGCTCAACCGTTATCCTGCTGCTGGAGCAGGAGACGATACGCTGGGCAGCAGACCGGGTGCCGGGTTATTCGATACAGCTGTTCAACCCTCTGGGACAGCTGAAGCCTGACGAAATCTGAGCCTGAATACCGGGGCAGTGGAGTAGGGGGGGCAGAGCCTGCAGGCAGGCCTGTCCCCCTTTGCGGAAATCCCGTCAGTTCGCGAGTCCACCCTTGATGATGTAGTTCGCTGCATTGGCTTCATTCAGCGAATGTAACAGGATATTCCCCAGCAGCAGATTGGGATCATTATCCGGCCCGGTAAAGATACTTTTGCCATCCAGGTTCAGATCACCGCTGTAGTACCCGTTCAGGATATAATTGCTGTTTGTCTGGCGATTGCCTGTCGCCAGCAGGATATGTCCAAGCAGGATATTGGTATCCAGGCCCGGACCGGAACCGATAATGGTCTGGCTGGCATTGATATCCCCTGCCCACATCAGGGCCAGGGTGCCGACTTCCAGACGGGAGTAGTCACCCAGTGTCGCTGTTGCCGGCAGGCTCAGGTCCACCAGGGTTGCCGTCGCTGTCGTCAGGGGCACAGCCGTCAGGGTCCGGATATCCAGATGGTTGCGATGACGTACCAGCACCTGATAGCTGTCGGTTGTCAGGTTGGGGAACTGCAGTTCGGTACTGCCGGTACTGCTGTCCATCAGGTCGCCGTCACGCTGGATCAATACCGCCTGCCGGGCCAGCTGTGTCGTGCCGGCAGCATCCCACAGTTCAACCAGCATCCAGTCAACCGCCGCATCGGCCCCTGTGACAGCCAGCACGGTGCTGTTGGTGGCCTCTGTTCCGGCGTAGGCATAAAACGTGCTGCCATAAGGCTGTTGCAGTGGCAACAGCTCTTTGATGCGCAGGTCGTCATGCATCATGCCGGTGGCACTGTTGTAGGCTCCCTGCAACCATGCACGGACCTGCAGCTTCAGGATTGGTTGCGGATCATCACTGTCAAGGTTGGGATTGGTTTCACCCGTGTCTATCGTGCCATTGTTATTGACGTCCTCACCAGCTTCACAGGTGCCGCTGACAGCCAGACTGCCGTCACAGATTCCGCCACCATCGG
>DAOPKY010000028.1:0-50291 GCA_035391465.1 Thiolinea sp.
GATACCGTCATTGTCGGTATCGGCATCTTCCGGGTCGGTGCCCAGTAGCGCTTCCACCGGGTCGGTCAGGCCATCGCCATCGGTATCCACCGGATCATCACTGCCGAGGTTGGGGTCGGTTTCGCCCGCGTCTGTCGCGCCATTGTTATTGGCGTCCTCACCGGCTTCACAGGTGCCGCTGACAGCCAGACTGCCGTCACAGATTCCGCCACCATCGGTATCCGGGTTCAGTGGATCGGTGGTGGTGGAATCATCCGCATCCGGAATGAAGGTTCCGGTATCGGTTCCCGTGTAGCTGACCGGGTTGGTGCCGGTACTGCTGCCACCGGTAATGGCAGCAGTCATGCCCAGCTCAGTACCGTCCTGCAAACCATCGGCATCCGTATCCGCATTCAGCGGGTCGGTTTCCCCGGTATCCACCGTGCCATTGTGGTTGGCATCTTCTGCACCATCGCTGAGGCCGTCATCATCGGAATCGGCATCCAGCGGGCTGGTTTCCCCGGCATCCACGACACCATTCTGATTGGCATCCTCGATACCGTCACTGATACCGTCATTGTCGGTATCGGCATCTTCCGGGTCGGTGCCCAGTAGCGCTTCCTGGGCATTGGTCAGCCCGTCACCATCCGGGTCCTGATCGACAATGCTGACGGTGTAGTCTTCCACCTCACCATCAGAGGCATTGCCGGATGGCGTTGCACTGTTCAGCCTGGTATCACTGCTGAGCCGGAAGCGGGCAAAGGTGGTACCGGGTGCAGCGACCGTAATACCGGACCAGTCCAGATTGCCGATGGTGCCTGATGTTACCGTCGTGCTGGCGTACTCAGCGGCTGTAAACTCACCATCATTATTGAAGTCGATCCAAGCATGCAGGGTACCGGTGCCTGCCGCGCCGGTAAAGTTGGCTGCTGTCAGGCTGTAATTATAACCGGTGGCATTGGCGGTCAGAGGGGGCAGGTTGCCATTGATACCGTCTTCGTCATTGCTGCCGACGCTGTTGTCACCATCTGCTGCTGCGCTGTCCGCAAAGGCGGTTTCGGCATCCGGGGTTGATGTACCCAGATACAGGCCGGGGTCGGTCCGGCCATGCAGGGCGCGTCCATACCCTGCTGGTGCATCAGACAGGTCAACACCGGAACAGGCCAGGTTGAAATCGGTTTCGGCAAAAAAACCCTGGACTGGCGCACCGGACTTCAGGTGGACCACAATCGAGTTGTCACCGCCCTGCAGCAGCGAGGCATCAATACTCAGCCTGACCTTACTGCTCTCAGTGTAACCTCCACTGTAATACGGGTCACTGGGCGCACTCGGCAGCACGGATGCATACTGTGGCAGGCTGCGTAAACTGGTACTGTTGACCAGAATGTCATGGACCGAGTTATCGGCGTAGAAATTGAATTCCAGATTGCTGAACAGGTAGTTCAGAAATTCATTACTGGTGTCAATGGTGAAATCCTTGCGATACAGCCGGTCCACGTTAGCAATGGAGCCGTGCCAGCCATTTTCACTGTCACTGATCCAGTCGGCCCGGTCGGAAAAACTGTTATACCAGTTGCCGCCATAGGAGCCTGGGCGGTAGCCGGTGACATCACCGCTGGCCACACTGTATGACCATGCGTCGACGCTGGCCAGTGCTGCAGCAGTGTCATCGGTAGCGGGTGGAATGGCAGTGACCAGCCACTTGTGGTCGAACTGTTTCAGTGGATCGTAAATGGCATCGGTCGTCAGATCCAGTCCGGTATTCAGTGAGTCAAACGACTGACAGGTGGCCAGGCTGATCGGCTGGGCATTGTAAACCCCGCCACAGGCCACCGGGCTGAGTTCACTGATATTCACATAGTTCCCCCCTTTACTGCCGAGGATGTCCAGTCTGAAATAACGGACGGTTTCGGTGGCAAAGCTGATCAGCTTGGGAATAATATCCACTGTATCCAGGGTGCCGCTGGCCACCTGTGTGTAAGTGCTGTTGTCGTCACTGACATAAAGCTCATAACCCGTCATCTGTCCCTGGCTGGGGCCCTCGCTGGCGGAGTCGAAGTCAACGTAGTACCACAGACCGCTGATGGCTGTTGCTGTTCCCATGTCGATGGTGATCGACTGTGGCAGGGTACCGGATTGATCGGATGACCAGTGGGTGGAAACATCACCGTCAAAAACCTCTGCACCGCTGCCGAGGGAGGAGGAGGTAACGGACAGAACACTCCAGCCACTGGTATCCACAGAAGGCACCAGACGCTGACCGGCTGGACAGGAGGCGGGAGCAGCCGTTGCTTCCAGCGACAGCAATGACCACAGCAGCAAGGCCGGTAAAAGACGCAGCAGGAAGGAAAGATGTGGAGGTATGAGTGCGCAGGCCGCAAGCAGCGCGCTTCCTGGTTTTTTCATGTGAATGGATGCCCTTTGATTTTACTTTTTCTGCAGCACTGGTGGTTCCGCCGTCTGTCAGGTCGGCAAGCACCGGTTTCCGTGAACCTTCCCGAAAACTTTCACCAGAATACTTGGTAACGATAGTAACTGTATTCAGCCCGATACTTTCACAAACAGGCTTGCCGGCAGATTAAGACGAAGGTAAAAAATAACCGGACGGGTGGTGCAAGTGGCGATGTGCAGCCCCGGAAGCTTTCCTGAAGTTGCCTTCCGTTAACTGATTGAAGAGATCAGGTAGGTCCTGCCCAAACAGCGGCCGGCGGGTGTGGAACCATCGGGCCGCCGACAAGCTGTCTCGACAGCTTCTTGTCCTCAGTGGTTGCGTTCGGCCATCGCCGTGTAATGGGCCGGGGTGAAACGGGCATTATGGTATTTCGGTTCCTTTACCCCCTTGCCCAACCGGGTCAGGGTATTGAACACATTATTGCTCAGGTAGGTATTGGCCTTATCAGCCTGTTTGAGGCCCGGATTATGGTAAATCTGCCAGGTGACGCGGGTTTTGCCACCGGCAACCGGCTGCAGTACCCAGGAGCCGTTCATTTCACGGATGCGTACCCGTCCCGGCTGACCGGCGTCATAATTCTCCATGCCTGACATGCGCACGGTGACGACTTTGCTGACCGGATTCCAGGAGAGGAGCGAATAGACGTACAGGTCACGGTCGGCCTCCGGGGCAGGGAAATCCAGCACCAGATAGTCAACCCGTTCCGTCATGTTGATAAGGTCCACCACCTTGCCCTGCCTGCAGTCGGCCAGCCACCGGGTACAGACCGGCGTGTCACCCAGCAGTGCCGCCACGGCATCGGGCACGGCATCCAGTACCGCTGTGGCGCGGGTAGTGGCATAACCGCTGCCCGAAGACTGCTCCACCTTGATGCCATTTTCTTCTCTGGTCACGTTCCAGCCCGCCGCATGAAGGGGTAGAAGGATCAGCATCAGTATCAGCGTCGTCACACAGTACCGGAAGTACATTATTGGCCTCCATTGGTCCTTCCATGGTTTCATGCCGGCTGTCCCGTGTTTCCCGCACGGGGCAAGGACAAGACCGTACACCAGATTCAGCCGGAACTCAAAGGTTGCCCGCCCTGATTCCGATGCAGGATGCAACTGCCGGCAACGACCGTGTGGAGGGCATTGCTGCATGGTAACTGCTCAGGTAGTAGGCAGGCAAGCAGCAGGCCAGAAAGGCTTTCCGGCCAGCGCATCAATCAAGGCCTGCAGGAAGGAGATGCCATTTTTTCTGCCTGAGTAGTTACATGGCCGGGTGACCGCTCCTGTACCAACCTGGTGGCACTGAGCCAGTTCCTGCCCGGCCCCGGCTCCAGCCAGGTCGGCTTTGTACCCGGTCTGTGTCGTGCCGGACTGGCCGGAGGCCTGGCGGCGTTTCCGGGTTTTACCCTGCCATCTTTTGTGCTGCTGACCCGGCTTCGGATACCCGCACTGGTACTCGTTGCGGGGTCTGCCGCAGATAGGGTGGCTGGTGCTGGACTGCGCGGGCTTGCGTGCAACCGACAGGGCCGGATTTACTCCGTTTTTTCCTTCTCGACCGGCGCTAATGCCGCTTCAAGCTTGCGGGCTTTCTTGAGCTGGGCCTGGGCCACCTTGAGTTTGGTCTTCAGGGAATGGCGCTTGTTGTTGCCCGGTGAGTCTGCCAGCTTTTCCTTATAAGTGGCAATCTTCTCCTGCAGCTTTTGCGTCAGCTTGGCGAGCTTGTCAGGGCGGACCCCGGATTTCGTCTTGAACTGGTGTTTCAGTTTTTTCAGTTTTTTGCGGATCTTGTTGAGTTTCATGTTTGCTCCTTGGCAACTTCGGTAATTTCGTCCTCATCAAGCATGATTTCCTGCGCTGCTTCCATCTCCGGCTCTCGCTGCAGAATCAGCAGGTTCCGGGCTGCATCAATCAGGTGATGGGCAACTTCGTCCGAATAGGTGAAATCATTGAGCAGGGAGGTTGCCATCAAGGGTGTGATGCGCTGATGGCGGATCAGTTCGTCAATGTGCTGGTGGATGCTCTGCCGGTCCTGTTCCACTTCCACCTTCAGGCTGTCGAGTTCAAGCAGGCTGATGCTGTCCTCGGGGGCTGTGCGGAAAGCCTGAATATCACGCAGAATACGCGCAATTTTCAGGCGCAACTGATTATATTCGGCACAGATCGGCACATTACGCGACACCATGTACAGGCTGGTATTCTTGCGCAGGTGCTTAATGTGCTTGACGGCTTCCACAATGTCGGCAGCGGATTGACGCAACCGGAACAGCTCATCGGCAAACGGGCTGGGCATGTGACTTTGTGCCCTGGAGATAAACTCGATGATGGCACCGTACAGCACCTTGACCTTGCGTTCATAGGATTCATCCAGATCAAAATCAATGACTTCCCGGTCCTGATGGATGGTGGTGTACAGGTCATTGCTGCCGGTGATCTGGTTCCGGTGCAGGTTGAGACCGTGTGCCATGATTTCAAAGGCAGAATCGAACAGATGCCAGACTTCACGCCGTACTGCAGCCAGTACCGTTTCCGGAAAATCAATGACGGCATCATTGAGGTACAGGGGCTGGACAATATCACTGCGGGGTGCCGGCAGCAGGCGGGTCAGCCACACAGCCATGGGGTTGATGAAAGGCAGTAGCAGGATGACACCGGCCAGATTGAACAGGGTATGAAACACCGCCAGCTTCAGGGTGTAATTATCCGGTGCAATGCCCATGGCATCGCTGATGGCCTCCACGCCCGCCACTAACTGCTGAATCAGGGCAATGGCAATAACCCCGGTCAGCAGATTGAACAGCAGGTGTGCAGCCGCCAGCCGTTTGCCTTCGATATTGGCACTGAAGGCACCGATAATGGCAGTGATGGTGGTACCGACATTGGCCCCGATCGCCAGGGCCAGGGCATTTTCATAGGTGATCTGCTGTGCGGCCAGGGCAGTCAGGATCAGCACCAGAGTGGCATGGCTGGACTGCATCACCACAGTAGCTGCGACCCCGACCGCGGCAAACAGGAACAGGCCCCGGTAGCCGGGCACGGCCAGCGCGGCCAGGTCAAAGTTGCCCCTGAAGGTTTCAAAGCCTTCTTTCATGTAATGAATGCCCAGAAACAGGAAACCCAGTCCTGCCAGGATATGGCCCGCCCCTTTAAGGTAACGGGATTTCTGGAACGACAGCACCACACCGAATACCAGCATCGGCATGGCATAGGCTGCGATATCGACCTTAAGGCCGAAAGCCGCCACCAGCCAGGCCCCGGTAGTGGTACCGAGATTGGCTCCGAAGATAATGCCGATACCGGCGGTGAGGGTGATCAGTCCGGCACTGAGAAAGGAAATGGTAATCACGGATACCAGCGAGCTGGACTGCATCAGGGTGGTGGACAGGATGCCGAAACCCAGGCTTTTCCAGGTGGTGTCGGTGCTCTGTTGCAGCAGGCGCTCCAGCAGACCGCCGGTAAAGGCTTTGAAACCCTCCTGCAGGAACAGCATGCCGAACAGGAAGATGGCTACTCCGGCGGCAATCGCCTTGAACTCCGGGCTGATCCAGAAGCCATAGGCCAGGATCAGCAATATCACGGGAAGCAGTATTTTCTTCAGCATGCGGCTTTCAGAGCATGTAGCCGCGGATGGTGTAATAGAACAGGGCTGCCATGAGCGCGGATACCGGTACGGTAATGATCCAGGCCGCAGCGATCTTGTAAAGTGCCGAGCGGCGTACCAGCTGTTTTTTGTGCTGTTTGCGCAGGGCCTTGCGTTCCTCGCGGCTGAGGCCGAAGGTGGCGTGGGTCCGTTTCATCTCGCGCAGAATGCGGTCCTTTTCCTCGAAGCTGGACTGGTCGAAATTGGCGACAAAGGCCTCGACAGTATCATCAGGATGGCCATCCTGGGTGTGATGGGCGCGAATGTCATCGAGCAGGGTATGGTAATTGGTCTTGATGACCTCGCGCAGAAACCCGACCCCGAACACGGCCCCGACAGCGACATGGGTGGAGCTGACCGGCAGACCCAGCTGGCTGGCCAGGATCACGGTGAGTGCTGCAGCCAGCGCCACGCAATAGGCTCGCATCTGGTTGAGCTCGGTGATCTCCGAACCCACGACCCGGATCAGCCGGGGACCGTAAAGTGCCAGTCCCAGGGAAATGCCTGCTGCGCCGATGAGCAGTATCCACAGTGGAATGCCGGCGCGGGTTGAGATGGCGTGGGTTGCGAGGGCATCGTTGATGGCGGCCAGCGGCCCGACGGCATTGGCGACATCATTGGCCCCGTGAGCGAAACTGAGCAGGGCGGCACTGAAGATCAGCGGAATGGTAAACAGCTGGCTGATACTTTCCTTGTCATTCTCCAGTGTCTGGCAGCGCTGGTCGATATAGCGCCGGCTGATCAGATAGACCAGTGCCGCAATCACCAGCCCGATCAGCGTGGCGGACAGAAAGTCGATGCTGATCAGATGCCTGATGCCCTTGAGGATCAGGTAGGTGCTGAATGCCCAGGCCATCAGGGCAATCAGCAGCGGTACCTTGATGCGTGCTGCTGCCAGTTTGTCCGCCTTGTAGGTGATGGTGCGCTTGATCAGGTATAGGGTCAGGGCCGCGATGACGCCACCGAGGAGGGGGGAAATCATCCAGCTGATGACGATCTGAACCAGCTGTCCCCAGTTGGCCACCCCGGCACCGCCGGCAGCAATACCGGCACCAAGGACACCGCCGACAATGGAATGGGTGGTGGATACCGGTGCCCCGGAGTAGGTGGCCAGATTGAGCCAGATTGAGGCTGCCAGCAGGGCCGCCATCATCAGCCAGATGAATTCGTCGGTGTTGCCGATCAGACCAGGGTCGATGATGCCGTTTTTGACCGTACCGACGACATCTCCACCGGCGATAATGGCCCCGGAGGCCTCGAAAATCGCGGCAATCACAATGGCCCAGAAAATGGTGAGTGCCCGTGAGCCGACGGCCGGACCCACGTTATTGGCTACATCATTGGCTCCGATATTCAGTGCCATGTACCCCCCGATCACGGCAGCCACCACCAGCAACAGATTATGCTCGGTCTGCGGCATGATGCTGCTGGTCGTGAGCATGATGACGGCAATGAACAGGATGGCAATCCCCAGCCGGAACAGTTCCATGCGACTGGTGGCCGTCGCCTGCTCAATGTTGTTGAGATACTTCAGCTTCATCAATACTCCCGTTTTTCAGTGCTGCGCTGACAGAAAAAACCGGACAGGATAACGGGGCAAGTCCCGCCCGCCGGTCATGAAAAGTGACAGCGAATCTTAACGTAAATTTAACATTATTGTGATAGCCGGCTTTTGATGCGGGTCATGAAAAGCCGGGCACTGAAACCGGCGGGGTATCCGGCGGCTTACCCCGGCAACAGATGATTATCCCAGATACTGTCTGCAAACCGGTGCTGCAGGCGGCCTGTCACGGTATCGGGCGCAGGGTGCAGGGTACGCAGGCTGCCATCGCCACAGGACACCAGAAAAGCCGCCTGATGTGCCAGAAAGGTGATACCACAGGGTTTCGGCAGCGGCGTGTCATACAGAAAGTGCCGTTCCCGCACCTTCCAGAATGCCACCCGGTTGCCGCGCGGAGAGGTAACGGCCAGAATGTCCCGGCCCGGATCGTAGGCCAGATCGGCCATGTAGCCCTGAAAGGGAACAAGGGCCTCCGGCTCGACGGGCAAAAGCTGCAGCTCACCGCCGCCGGCCTGCCAGGCGGCCAGTGAAGCCGGCGGACTGCGGTAACGGTTGCCTTCGTATTGCAGCGCCACCCCGACATCAGCGCCGGCAGTCACCACCAGATGGCGGATGCTGAGCTGGTGATCCGGCAGGCGGTATTCGTCGATTTTCCGGCCGCTGTCGGCATCCAGATACACCAGTGAAGGCTGCATGGTATCCAGATTGAGCTTGCGGCGACCGAAGTCCGGGTGCTGTTCAATACCGCCATTGGCGATCACCAGGGTTTTGCCGTCCGGCATCAGCTGAATGTCGTGCGGGTCCAGCCCGTGGGTCTCATATTCACCCAGATGCTCGAAGGTACGGCTGTCACGGATGCCCAGAACCCCGCGTTTCCGTTCATAGGCATTTTCAGTGGTGAACAGCACCTCACCCGAGGCCGACAGGCAGCCATGCCCGTCAAAATGCCGCCCGGCTGTGGCCTGCAGCAGGGTGAGGCCGGCATCTGCGCCGGTTGCGGTCGCGCTGGCAGCCGGAAAGGCCACAATCGCCGACTCAAACGCCGGGCGGCGTCCGACCATCAGCATCCTGCCATCCGGGAGTGCTGTCAGTGCATGGCCGCGCATGGGGGTGCGCCGGTTCTGGCGTGTGCCGCTGTTCAGTTCCAGCCGGGTCAGGAAGTGTCCACCGTCGGGGTGGTCGCAGGCCGAAAACAGCCAGGACGGGGGAGGAGGGGCGTTGGCCGCCCGTGCTTGCGACATGCCGGCACCGGCAGCCGCACCGAGGATTCCGGCCCCGGCAAGCTGCAGCAGCTGGCGGCGTTTGGCATCGTGCATGGTTTCAGTCTCCGTCATTATCATTAAAGCCGAGATTGACCCCGATCAGGGGAGCCAGATGAATGCCGAGTATCAGCTGGATACTGCGGGCACGTTGCAGGTAAGGTTGCAGGGCTTCGGTGTCATCCGCCCGGATCAGTGCGAAGGCACTTTGTTCCGGTATCGGCAGCCTGCGGAAAAATGCCACCTGATTGCGCAGGGCGGAAATGAACTGCCGGACCTCATCGGCTGGATACAGGGCCAGCAGGCAGGCGTGGATTCCGCCCCGGTCCAGCAGGCGCTGGATACCGTCCATGGATGCCTGGATCACCAGCAGGGACTGGCCGCTGCGCCAGTTGTCGAGCTGGTAGGGTTTGTGATCATTGAGTGCTTTACCCAGACGGCTGACCGACACCTTTTCGATACTCTGGTAAAACTTGTTGACCAGCACTTCCAGTGCCTCCTGTTCCGAAACAAAGAAACCGGCCCCGGTCTGCTCCCAGTTTTGCCGGATGCTGGCGGCATGTACCGGCAGCAGGGTGCTGGCTGCTACCAGATAGTGGCAGCCCTGCGGGTTCTCGGGGTTGAACAGCGTCCGGCGCTCCGGGGTGTCCAGGTCCGGATCAAACAGCAGGTATTCCAGCGTGGCCAGTCCCTGGGCACCGACACCGGCGGCTGCCACGGTATCAGGGGTGAGCGGGTCGGCCTGCTTCAGCAGGCGCTTGATGATCTGCTTTTTGACCGGGCTGAACCAGATATGGAAATCCCGCTGCCCTTCAATCGCCGGGCCGAACAGCAGGCCATCGGTACGCGCCCAGGCCTGCATTGCCGTGCTCCAGGCTTGTCGTACTGTCTCAAGCCCTGCAGTATCCGGCTGGTGGCAGAAAGTTTCAGCCTGCTGCTGCAGGTTCCGGGTTGCTGCCTCCAGTTCACGGTACAGCGGCAGTATGCCCTGTTGCACCAGCTGTTGCAGGAATGCGCTTTGGCTGCCTGCAGCAGCGGTATTGTCAGGCTCCGGCTCCGGGACAGCTCCCGGCACCCCGGCATCGGGAGCTTGTGCGGCGTTGCTGCCCCGGGTGTCTGCCGGAAGGTTGGCGTCAGTACCGCTGATAACGGCAGCGGCGGCTGCCGCTTCGGTCCGGGTGGCAGGTAGGGGTTTTTTTTCCGCCTGCAGCAGCCCCGGCAGCAGCATGGGGAGTGCCGTCAGCAGAATAAAGTGCCATGGGGGATGCCAAAGGCTGCTTGTCCGGGCGGGCTTGCCTGATGTCTGGTGCATGGGATAGTGCCTTTAATTGTCAAACCGTCAAGAGAAATAGGGAAATATCCGTTGTCAGTGTCATCGCCTGTCATTATCCGTAGCGGTGCCGTAAAACGGGGTGTGGCGTTACAGTGACTCCAGAAAACGCAGCAGGGCGCTGCGGTCAGCCTTGTCCATGCCCAGCACGGCCCGCTGTGCGGCTTCGGCTTCCCCGCCATGCCAGAGTATGGCTTCCATCAGGGTGGAGGCACGGCCATCATGCAGAAAGCCGGCCTGCGGATTGACGGTCTGCACCAGTCCCAGCCCCCACAGGGGGGCCGTGCGCCACTCCTGACCGCTGGCCTCGAAATCGGGACGTCCATCCGCCAGCCCCGGTCCCATGTCATGCAGCAGCAGATCGGTAAACGGCTGAATCAACTGGTTTTCCAGTTCCGGAAAGCCGGGTTTGCTGCCGGTGCGGAAGCGGGGAACATGACAGCTGGCACAACCGGCCTGCTCAAACAGCTTTTGTCCCTGCAATACCGTCGGGTTATCCACATCACGCCGTGCCGGTACCGCCAGCATCGAGGCATAGAAAACCACCTCAGCCATGATGGCCGCGCTGATCTCCGGCTCGCCTCCTTTTGGTGCCTGCCGGCAGTCTGTCTGTGCCGCCGTACAGGGCTGATCCGGAAACAGCGCCGAGCTGATGCCCAGATCACCATGAAAAGCGGCAGCCGTCTGTTGGGCAATGGAGGGCTGGTTGGCCTTCCAGCCGAAACGCCCGAGGACGGTCTGCTGGCGGCTCAGGTCCCGGACCCGGTTGGGGCGGCCCGATATGCCGTCACCATCGGCATCCCCGGGGTCGGCCAGCGCCAGGATATCGGCTTCGGGTATTGCTTCCAGCAGGCCCAGCCCGATCATGACCGGGGTGGCACGAACGGAAGTCTGCAGTCCCGGAGCCGGCGGGCCGTACTTGAGACCGGTCAGGGTCGGCACGGGTTGGTGCAGGGTGACGGTTTCACCATCTGCAAAGCGGACGGGCAGGGGTTCAAGTGTCAGGTTGAGCCGGCCTTCTCCGTCCACGCCCGGAATGCCATTGGGCTGGAGCTGATCACCATAAACCGGATCAGGTACCGTACCGTTGCTGCGTACCTGCGCCTGTTCTGCCGGATTGGCGGGCGACCGGCCAAGGCGGACCAGGACGGAGTGAGGCCCCGGTCCCGGCTTTGACAGTGCCTCGCCCTTGCCGTCCCGGATATGGCAGCCTTGGCAGCTGTTGGCATTGAACAGGGGGCCAAGGCCGTCACGCGCTTTGGTGGAGGCCGGGGCAGTGACCCAGGGCTGTTTGAAAAAGGCATTGCCGATGAAGAAACTGTCACGGCGCAACAGGCTGGTGTTGGCTGCCGGGAGGGAAAAAGCCCCGGTTCCGTCAGCCTGCACGGTGGTTGCACCACCGGAGAGGGCAGCGTCGGTCTGCCGGTCTGCCGGACCGGTGCTGCCGGCGCTCATCGGCAGGAGGCAAAGGCCGATGAGCAGGACTTGCAGATGGTGTGAGGACATTGTTGTTATCGGTTATTGAAGGAATCACTGGTTTCCGCGTTGAGCTGCACAATCCCCAGGGCGGTGGCAGCGGCTTCAATGGCCGCTGTCTGGTCACGCAGGGCATTGATGGCGGTGTGGATGCGCTGGTTGCCGGCCGGGTTGTCCGGGGCAATCTGCTGATCAAATGCTTCGCCCTGACTGGCTGCATCGACAATGGCCATGACAGCCTTCTGGCTGCTGTCGAGCTTGTCCATCAGTGCTCCGGCCAGTGCGGCATCCTGCCGTTCCAGCAGCAGGGCCAGCCCCGGACCGTCGAATCTGCTGCCGTCACTGCGCACATAGCTGCCGGTATGGATATTGCTGATGCTGCGGGCATTGGCTTCGATGTCGTTGTGGGTATTGTCACTGAAGCAGGAGTGCTCGTCTTCCTGTGAATGTGCCAGCAGGGCCACATTCATGCGCTCACCGGCCAGCTCACCCAGGCTCAGGCTGCCCATGCCGAACAGCATGCGCCGCAGGGCTTCCCGTGGCTCCAGGGCCAGAAACTGCTGGCGGTAGTTGCCCCTGTTGTCGGCAGACCAGTCCGCTGTCATGTGCTCCAGGTCACTGACCAGCAGCCCGGTGGCGACCTTGAGGTACTCACCGCGCCGCCCGCAGTTACCGTGGGTGCAGGCCGTACCGCTGGCGAAATCGGTATGGGGCCGGGTGCCGGCCTGCTTCGGGTCTTTATTCAGGTCCTGCCCCCAGAGCAGGAATTCAATGGCGTGGTAGCCGGTTCCGACATTGGCTTCCGAGCCGCCCTTTTCCTGCAGCGAGCGCAGCAGGGCCGGGGTGATCGCTTCAGTACCCGCAATCACATTGGCACTGGCAAATGTATTGCCATCCTCGTGTTCGTAGCTGTCCTGATCCACATAGTCAATCAGTCCTTCATCCAGCGGCCAGGCATTGACCTGCCCCTCCCAGGCGTCCACGTTCGGGTTGCCGAAACGGAAGGCTTCGGTCTGGCCATAGGCTTGCCGGGCGGTCAGCCAGGCCGTTTTGGCCGCCTGCTGGGTTTCCGGTGTCGGGGCGGTGATAAAGGTATCAACCTTTTCCTGCAGCCGGCGTGCCGTGATGAGACTGTCCTCAAAACCGGCATGCGCAAGGTCGGTATAGTGGATCATTACGGCCCTGGTGTCCGGCTCGGCGGCCGGCAGCAGGACCGGCGTGCAGAGCAGGGTGGTTACAAGCAGGGCCGACTGGCTGAAAATTATTTCTGATGATTTCGGCATTTGGAATCATTTCCTGTTGGGATTATGGATCGGTACTGTCCGGCTATGGGCCGGATGGCCGCCGTCGATCAGGACCGGGCTTTGCCCGGAGGGGCCGCTGCCGCCGCTGTATCGGTATCCTGATCGGCCGCTGTGAGAATCAGCCGGCCCCGTCGGGTGATGCTGAGCTGATAGGGCCGTTCACCATGTCGAAGCAGAACCCTGCGTTGACCGCGCATTAGTGTATTGAGGTCAATCCAGGGCGTTTTCAGATCACGACTGCACATTTTTTATCATCCCCCGGGCATTAATAATGGTCAGGTGGTTGCCGGATTCCGGTTTGCCGGCCTGTTTGTCATGGCGCCCGCCCCGGATCAGGGTCAGGCTGACACCGGTGCTGAGGGTTTGGTTAAGGGCGCGCAGGCTGGCCTGCTGATGGCGGATCAGCTGGTGCAGCTCCCGTGCCTCGCGCTGCAGCAGCCCCAGCTCGTCATGAAGCTGGTCACGCTGTTGCTGCAGCCGGCGAATACGGGTATTGCTGCTGCCGTAATGCTGGACATTCATGAATCATTGGCTCCGTTTGCTTGCCATGGGTCAATGCGGGCCTGAGCCTGCAGAATGAATGACGCTGGCTGACCGGAGAGAGGAGTAGACCGGCTGGCTTGCGACCTTGAATTAATGATAATGGTTTTCATTCATATTGCAAGCAGTTTGCTGCATCAGGAACAAATGCGGTGAAGGTGTTCCCATTATCTTCACCGCCAGTGAGGAACTGTCCGGCAAACGTCCTGTCTATCACCTGTTGGATGATGCGGAACTGCTGCTGACGATCTACGCGGCTCCGCCCCCGCATGGTGAAGACTGAACCCCGTTCATTCCAGACACTGTACCGACCGTTATTCGTGCTGATTATCCGCTCCGGCTTGAGTCAATCCATTTTTTGTGCTATGCAGCATTCATTGAAACCAACCTTCACTGGAGAATGAATCATGGCACGTAAAACACTGCCGACCCTGATGACTGAAACTGCCGTTGCCGCCCCGCAGGTGGTAGCACACCGCCTGATGCGTATGGCACTGGCAGGCTTTACGCCTTCTGCCCGTGACCAGAAGGAGTTTTACCGTATGGGAGCCGAGAAGGTGCAGGCGTTTCAGGAATCCTGGATGGCGATGGGCATGCAGGTGATGCAGGCCAACCAGCAGCTGATGCTGTCCATGCTGTTTCCGTTTGCCGGCAGCCGGCGCTATGCGGGCAAGAAGGGAGCGGAGCGTCTGGCGACCGATGTAATGACCAGCGGCATGAAGCCGGTGCACAAGCGTGCGGTGGCCAATGCCAGACGCCTGGGTCATACCCGGCTGAAATAAGCAGGGCGGTATCCGGGAGGCCGACGAACCGGTCTCCCGGAGTCAAAGCGGCTCCGGCTCCGGCTCAGGCGGATTCCGGAACGGCTGACTGATTGACTGATTGGGCAACGTACCAGTCCATGGCAGCTTTCAGTCCCGCATCAATGCGGTGTTGTGGTGCATAACCCAGCAGGCGTACCGCCTTGCCGATGTCGGCCTGAGAATGGCGCACATCACCGGGCCGGAAATCACGGTAGACCGGTTTGGCGGCCTCAAGGTGCGGGAAGCGCTGTGCCAGTTCCGTGCGCAGAGCCGCATAGACCTGGTTCAGGGTGGTACGGTCGCCGACCGCGATATTGTAGACCTGGTTCACGGCCGCCGGATGGGTGCTGCAGGCCGCCAGCAGATTGGCCTGCACCGCATTTTCAATGTAACAGAAGTCGCGGCTGGTCTCGCCGTCACCGTTGATGAACACGGTTTCATTACGGATCATGGCGGCAATCCAGCGCGGAATCACGGCAGCATAGGCCCCTTCCGGGTCCTGACGCTGACCGAAAATGTTGAAATAGCGCAGTCCCATCGGTTCCATGCCATAGGTGCGGGCAAACACGTCGGCATAAAGCTCATTGACGTACTTGGTCACGGCATAGGGCGACAAGGGTCTGCCGATGTTTTCCTCCACCTTGGGCAGGGCCGGATGGTCGCCATAGGTGGAACTGGACGCCGCATACACAAAGCGTTTGATCCCGGCGTCCCGTGCGGCCACCAGCATGTTCAGGAAGCCGTCGATATTGGTGCTGTTGGTGGCCAGCGGGTTGTCGATGGAGCGTGGCACGCTGCCGAGTGCGGCCTGATGCAGCACCTGATCCACCCCTTCACAGGCCTTGCGGCAGGTGTCCGGCTCGCGGATATCACCGAGGATAAAGCGGAAGTTGCGCCACTGCTGCGGGCTGACACGTTGCCGGACCTGATCCAGATTGTGCTGGTGGCCGGTGGCAAAATTGTCCAGTCCCACCACGCGCTGGTTGAGGCCCAGCAGGGTCTCCAGCAGGTTGCTGCCGATAAAACCGGCGGTTCCGGTGACCAGCCAGGTTTGCGGGTGCGGTTTCAGGCGTGTCAGCAGCTGTTGATAAGCATTCATGGTTTATTCCTTGAGTTCTTGCCGGTTCCTTTCTCAGAGACGCAGGTCCGAAGCCTCGGGGCCAAACAGGTATTTGAGGTCATAAAGCACGTGATCGGGCTTGCCGTAGCTGCGGATCATCTTGACCCCGAGACTGGTAAACTCGCGGTGCGCCACTGCCAGCAGAATGGCGTCATACTGACCGGTCTTCGGCTCCGGGATCGGGGTGATGCCGTATTCGTGCTCCGCTTCGGCAGGCGCGACCCAGGGATCATACACATCGGCACGGATATTGTATTCATTCAGTTCCCGGATGACATCCACAACCCGGGTATTGCGCAGGTCCGGGCAGTTTTCCTTGAAGGTCATGCCCATGACCAGAATCCGGGCACCTTCCACATCAATGCGGCGCTTGACCATGGCCTTGATCAGCTGGGCTGCAACATAGGCTCCCATGCCGTCATTGATGCGCCGTCCGGCGAGGATGACTTCCGGATGATAACCCACGGACTGGGCCTTGTGGGTCAGGTAGTAGGGATCGACTCCGATACAGTGCCCCCCCACCAGACCGGGGCGGAAAGGCAGGAAGTTCCATTTGGTCCCGGCGGCCTGCAGCACCGCTTCGGTGTCGATACCCATGCGATTGAAGATGATGGCCAGTTCATTGATCAGGGCAATATTGAGGTCACGCTGGGTATTCTCGATGACCTTGGCAGCTTCGGCCACCCGGATGCTGGGGGCTTTGTGTGTACCGGCACTGATGATGGAGCGGTAGAGTTGATCGACAAATTCCGCCACCTCCGGTGTGGAGCCTGAAGTCACCTTGCGGATGGTGGGCAGGCGGTGTTCCTTATCACCCGGATTGATGCGCTCGGGTGAGTAACCGGCAAAGAAATCCTGATTGTACCTGAGTCCGGAAAGGCGTTCGATCACCGGGATGCAGTCTTCTTCGGTGGCACCGGGATAGACCGTGGATTCATAGATCACAATATCGCCCTTGCTGATGACTTTGGCAACCGACTCACTGGCACGGATCATCGGCCCCAGATCGGGTTGCTTGTGGGCGTCGATCGGGGTGGGGGTGGTGATGATATAGACATTGGCCTCACGGATGGCTTCGATATCGGCGCTGCAGGACAGGTGTATGGCCTGTGCCAGTTCCTCAGCCGGGACTTCCAGGGTGTGGTCCTGCCCCTGCTGCAGTTCCCGGATGCGTTCACGGTTGATGTCAAAACCGGTGACACGCTGGCGCTTGCCAAACTCGACCGCCAGCGGCAACCCGACATAACCCAGGCCAATGACTGCAATATGACTGTTTTCCGGCGTAAATTTCATAGTAATTAACCCATAATAATTAGTTATCAACTGTTGGGATGGCAGCGCTGTTCGCGGTGCGTCATGAAAAACTGTATTGAAATTTAATGAGCCGGTCTCCTGATATGCAAAACTGTCCGACAGGCTGCATTTTTCCGGTGACAGGGTGATTTGAGCGGATAAAAGGTTAAAAAAAGCCGGATACCTGTTGTAACACAGGTAAGATCGGCTGCCTTTTGTCGCCTGCTTTCCAGCGCCGGATCACGGGCTGTCACAGCAGGTGAAAGCCTGCCCGGGGCTGGCTTTGGCGCGGGGTTTGCGAGTGAAACGGGACTGTAACCGTTACACCCTGTCTTTTGTGAGGTTTCTTTAATAGAATTTATTCGAAAATAAGCCAAATTAATAAAATAAAAAACCCCTGCTTATCATGATACTTTTTTTATGCATCCTGAGTATTTTTCTGGTGACAGTAATTATTGTCCACCAGAAACTGGTCTCCCCCGAGGAGGTCAAGGTCACTTCCCTGGTTGCCATTATTTATTTCTTCATGTCTGTCGGTCCGTCCATCGCCTACCTGCTGGGTGACCGCATTTATTTCGGTATCCGGGTCGACAAAATGGATGAAGCCCTGCTGGTTTCCGTGCTCGGCTTGTCGGCCCTGTTCATGGCCAATGCCCTTTACCTGAGCCTCAGGGGTTCGGCAGTACCGGCATCTTACCGCTTTGTTCCCGGTGACAACGTGATCCGGATCACGGGTGCGGTACTGCTGGGCACCTCCCTGATCATGTTCACGCTCATGCTCCTGAATCTGCACAAGTTCAACCTGGACAAGGTCAGCAAGGTCCAGAGCGTGGCCTTCATCCATTACAAGCTGATGCTGTTGTGGATGGCCGCCTTTGTGGTCTATTTTGCCAATAAATGGGAAGTTGACCGGGTGCTGCTGATCAGCTTCGGGGTATTTACCGCCTATTGCATGCTGTTTTCCGAGCGGGACTTTGTGTTCATTCTGCTGGCCATGCTGTTTGTGCACCTGAAAAGCCGCATCCTGAACCAGCGCCTGTTCCTGTTCGGGGTGCCGGGTGCCATGTTATTGACCAAACTGACGGCCGGGCGCGGGGAAATTTTCGAGGGCAGTACCATCAGCGCTTTTTTCAATCAGGGTTCCAACCTGTTTGTGAACAGTTTTGTGATTGAGCTGGTTGAGGAGAAAGGGTATCCGCTGCAGTGGGGCAAGACCTATCTGTCCTCGCTGCTGGACAGTATCTCCTTCGGCAAATTGCGCCTGGATGAACCGCTGGCCGAGTGGCTGGTGGGGGAATACACCGGCAACCCGGATGCTGCCGCCGGCTACGGTTTCTCCCTGGAAGCGGAGGCTTTCCTGAATTTTGGCTATCCGGGGGTGTTCATGCTGTATTTCCTGCTGGGGCTGGTACTGGTGCATGCGAGCCAGAAGGCCCTGAGTGGTGATTATCTGGCACGCCTGCACGTAATGTGGGCGCTGATTTTCATGATCTACGGCCTGCGTGGTGAATCCCTGAATATCATGAAGCCCTATATTTACTGCTGGGTCATTATTCTGCTGGCCCGCATTCTGGCTCCCATGTTCAAAAAGCCACAAGTGGTGGTCGAGGCTTTCCAGCCCTACCGGCCCATGCTGCCCCGGAGGCTGCAGCCATGAGCACCCGCCTGCTGCTGCGTGACTTCCCCTTCATGCTGGGTGGCAATGTCATGGCCAGTCTGGCCCAGTGGCTGCTGCTGCTGTACCTCGCCCGCAGTGGCGGTACGCGGGCCATGGGCAGCTATGTCCATGCCCTGGCACTGCTGTCGCCGATCTACATTCTGGCCGGGCTGGGATTGCGCAATCTGGTCGCCATGGGGTCGGGTACCGGGCCGCAGCGGGCCATTTTCCTGCAGCTGCGGCTGGCGCTGGCGCTGCTGGCCCTGATGGTGGCTGCCGGGGTGACCGGACTGGCCGGTGGTACCGGACTGGAATACTTCGGGTTTGTAGCCCTGCTCAAATCGGTGGAACTGGGGTCGGACCTGTATTACGGCTATATGCACCAGCAGGGACGGGGCTGGCTGCAGGGGGTGTCATTACTGAACCGTTTTCTGGGCGGCGTAGCAGCCTTTGCAGCCGGTGCCACCTTATGGGGCATTGCGGGCGGGTTTGTCTTCCTGCTGATGGCCTGGAGCCTGAATCTGGTGTGGTTTGACCGGCACTGGGGCAGGGCGGCTGCCACCAAATCAGCTATTGAAACAGCAAGCCTGCCCCGGAACCGCGCATCGTCAATGCTGCTGCCGATACTGCGTGCCGGTCTGCCGCTGGCACTGGCCTCGGCACTGGGCTCCGTAGTGTTCAACCTGCCGCGTTATGCGGTGGAGCACTTTGAAGGGGTGGAAGCCCTGGGCGTGTTTGCTGCCACTGCATCTTTCGTGATGTTCATCAACCTGCTGTGCACCGCACTGGGCCAGACCCTGCTGCCACGGTTATCGGCCCTGTTTGCCGCACGTGACCGGGCGGGTTTCCTGACCTTGCTGGGTCTGGCCAGCCTCATGATTCTGGCAGCCAACGGCCTGTTGCTGCTGCTCATCGGCAGCCGGGGTGACTGGTTGCTGACCCTGACCTTCGGCCCCGAACTGGCAGCCTACCGCCACGAATGCCTGCTGATCAGCCTGCTGGCCACACCGCTTTACCTAGGACAGCTGCTGAGCTTTGCCAATATGGCGGTACGGCGCTTTGATCAGACCCTGTGGCTGACCCTGATTTCCGGTGGACTGGCGCTGCTGCTGGCCTGGCCCGCGCTCACGGCCTTCGGCCTGGTGGGGGGGGGCGTGATGATGGCGGTGGTGGGGCTGGTGCAGATGGCCGGCTTCCTGGCCGGCATCCTGTGGCAGTTCAGCCATGGGTCTGCGGCGGTCCGTCGGGAAGCCGTCCCGGCGGGCAAACCCCTGGAACAGAGTGCATAAAAAAGCGTGTGAAACCCATGAATACCCTCATTACCGACGTATTGAACACTGCAAATCCCCTGCCGTTTCCGGAGCTGGCCGGGACAGCCGTTTCCGGTACAGACTGCCGGCGCATGCTGATGATTTCGATCGAGTACCGCTTTTACCATTGTGTGGCGGATGACAGCTACTGGACCGACTCGGCTTTTGACAACGGCTTCTGGCAGCGCTACCTGAGTGTGTTCAGCCAGATCGGCATTATTGCCCGTGCCAGCCGTGTCCAGACTCCGCAGCCGGGCTGGAAACGGGTGGATTCGGCACAGGTCCATTTTCATGCCTTGCCGTTTTACCTCGGGCCACTCGGCTTCCTGCGCCGTTTTTTCAGCCTGTCGCAGGCCCTCAACCGTTTATGTGATGCCCAGGCGGGTCAGGCAGCCTGGATCATCCGTGCCCCGAGCATTCTGGGCATTCTGCTGTACCGCAAGCTGTTGCCGCGTGGCATTCCCTTTCATCTGGAAGTGGTGGGTGATCCTGAAGATGCCTTTGCCGCCACGGTGATTGACCATCCGCTGCGGCACTTTTTCCGCTGGTTTTTTACCCGTGAACTCAAGCGCCAGTGTGCCGCTGCACGCGGGGTGGCCTATGTCACCCGTGAGCGTCTGCAGCAGCGCTATCCGTGTGCACACCAGGCCTTCAGTGCGGCTTATTCCAGTATCGAATTGCCACAGGAGCAGGTGGTTCGTACCCTGCCGCAGCCGCGCACGGGCCGGGCGCTGCGCCTGCTGTTTATCGGCAGTCTGGCCCAGCGTTACAAGGGCCTGCATGTGCTGCTGGCGGCCCTGCAGCAATGCCGGGAACAGGGCTGGCCTTTTTCCCTGGATGTGCTCGGGGATGGCCGGTTCCGCCCGGAACTGATGCAGCAGGCCCGGGCACTGGGTCTGGGGGCACAGGTACATTTTCACGGCATGGTTGCTGCCCGGTCTGAGGTGATCGGCTATCTGGACCGGGCTGACCTGTTTGTGCTGCCTTCGCTCACCGAGGGCTTGCCACGGGTGGTGATCGAGGCCATGGCACGCGGAATTCCCTGTGTGGCAACACGCGTGGGCGGGATTCCGGAACTGCTGACCGAAGCGGATATGGTTCCACCGAATGATCCCGAAGCGCTGGCGGTGCGCATCATGGTCCTGGCCCGGAGTCCGGCGCTGCGCACCCGCCAGGCCCGGCACAATCTGGTGACGGTGCAGGATTATCTGGACAGCGTGCTGGCCCGACGCCGCACCGGTTTCTATCGGCGCATTGCCGCCTGCACCGGCGAGCCGCAGGCCGGCTGAAGGGATACCTGTCTGTCCCGGAGTAACATGCAGTAACCACGACACATAACAACGACAACAAACAGACCCCATCATGAAAGTATTACATTTGGTCAAAACCACGGCAGGTGCCGCCTGGGCCCTGCGTCAGCTGCGTGAACTGGCAGCCCTGGGTGTGGAAGCCCATGTGGCCCTGCCATCCTTCAGTGGCCGGGCTGCCGACTATGAACGCCTGGGTATCCGGGTTCATGTACTGGATACCGACCTCAAACTGCGTCAGCCCTGGCGCATACCGGGGCAGGCACTGGCCCTGCGCCGTCTGGTGCGAACTCTGGAGCCTGATCTGGTGCACTCGCATTTTGTCGGCACCACCCTGCTGATGCGGCTGGCCCTGCACGGGCTGCCGATACCGCGCCTGTTTCAGGTACCCGGCCCGCTGCATCTGGAGCACGCCTTTTTCCGGCGTATGGAGTTACTGTCAGCCGACTGGCATGACTACTGGATGGCAAGCTGTGAGTGGACCCGCAGGGCCTACCTGGCTGCGGGGATTGAGTCCGGGCGGGTGTTTCTGTCTTATTACGGCACCGACCCGCTGCCCTTAAGCCCGGTATCCGGCCAGCCGCTGCGCACCGGGCTGAACTGCAGCGACACCACCATTCTGGTCGGCATGGTGGCCTATATGTATGCGCCCCGAGCCTGGCTTGGGCAGCAGCGCGGCCTCAAGGGGCATGAAGACCTGATTGATGCGCTGGCCATTGTCCGCCGCCGCTACCCGGACCTGATGGGGGTGTTTGTCGGGGGGGGCTGGAACGGGGCTGATGCCTATGAGGTGACCATCCGGGCTTATGCCCGCGAACGCCTGGGTGATCATGCCGTATTTCTCGGCAACCGCAAGGATGTGTTTGCGCTTTATCCCCAACTGGACATGGCCGTGCATCCCTCACATTCCGAGAATGTCGGCGGGGCGGCTGAATCCCTGCTGCTGGGGGTACCGACCATTGCCACCCGTGTTGGCGGCTTTCCCGATCTGGTCAGGCCGGGCCAGACCGGCCTTTTGGTTCCGCCACGGGCACCGGAGGCGTTGGCACAGGCTATCTGTCACTACATCGAAGCGCCGGATCTGGCCCGGCGGCATGCCCGGCAGGGTCAGCAGCTGGCAATGCATCTGTTCGATGTGCAGCGTACCGCCCGTGAGGTTCATGAAGCTTACCGGCGCATTATCGACACTGACACCCTGCCTTATGAAACCGCCACGCCTCAGGGAGGGCTGTAACATGCGCCATTTCCCGCTGAACACCCTGGCCGTCCGCAAGCGCCTGCTTGATGTGGTGGCCGCCACGCTGGCCCTGCTGGTACTCGGCCCGCTGCTGCTGCTGATCAGCCTGCTGTGCCTGCTGCAGCAGGGTTGGCCGGTTTTCTTCCTGCAGGAACGTACCGGGTTGCAGGGGCGGCGGTTCCGGCTGGTGAAATTCCGCACCATGCGTCAGGCCCTGGACCGGCAGGGCAGGCCCCTGCCGGATGCGCAGCGCCTGACTGCCACCGGACGCTTTCTGCGTGCTTCCAGTCTGGATGAGCTGCCGGAACTGTGGAACATTTTGTGCGGTGACATGAGTCTGGTCGGACCGCGCCCGCTGCTGCCGGAATACCTGCCGCTTTACAGCCCGGAACAGGCCCGCCGCCATGAAGTGCTGCCCGGCCTGACCGGCTGGGCCCAGATCAATGGCCGTAATACCCTGTCCTGGGAAGAAAAATTCCGGCTTGATGTCTGGTATGTCGATCACCAGTCCCTGGCGCTGGACCTGCGCATTTTGCGTGCCACCGTGGCTGCGGTGCTGAAACGTGAGGGCATCAGTGCCGCCGATCACGTCAGCATGCACCCGTTCACCGGAGGACAGTCATGAAACAGCTTTTCATTCTCGGTGCCGGTGGTCACGGCAAGGTGGTACTGGACATTGCCCGGGCCATGGGGCGCTGGGAGCATCAGGTGTTTCTGGATGACGGTCTGCCGCTGTCCAGCCAGGTCATGGGAGCGCCCGTAGCCGGTAACCTCATGCTGCTTTCCACCCTGCTCAAGCCCGGTGATGACTGGTTTGTGGCCATTGGCAACAACAGTGCCCGGCGGCAGTGGCTGGATTACCTTAGCCGGTTCCTGCCACCACCGACCTGGCTGATTCATCCGGCGGCAGTGGTCAGCCCGCATGCCCTGATCGGCGAAGGTTCGGTGGTCATGCCGGGGGGGGTGGTCAATGCCGCCAGCCGTATCGGGCGGGCCTGCATCATCAATACCGCCAGCAGCGTGGACCATGACTGTGTGCTGGGTGATTTCGTGCACATCAGTCCCGGTGCGCATTTGGGCGGTAATGTCGAGGTGGGTGAAGGCAGCTGGATCGGAATCGGTGCCCAGGTGCGTCAAGGTATCCGCATCGGGGCACAAGTCATGGTCGGCGCCGGGGCCACCGTGATCAGGAATATTGATGCCGGCCAGACCGTGGCGGGAACCCCGGCCCGTCCCCTGCGGCGATCCCGGCAGGAGGCCCTCCGGCTCCACTCATGAAATAGCGGAAAAAGTACTGCAGCAAAGGTTTTCGGAAGCGTTACCGGAAACCGGAACGCGATGACTTGACAGTAACAATCAACAATAAAAGGAATCCCCAAATGCTGAATACGCCTTTTGCGCCCTGGCCTTCGTTTACCCAGGAGGAAGCGGATGCCGTGAGTCGCACCCTGTTGTCAAACCGGGTCAACTACTGGACCGGGCAGGAATGCCGTGAATTTGAACAGGAATTTGCCGCCTGGTGCGGCAGCCGCTTTGCCGTGGCGCTCTCCAACGGGACTTCCGCCCTGGAAGTTGCGCTCAAGGCACTGGGTATCGGCCCCGGTGACGAGGTGGTGGTTACGCCGCGCACCTTTATTGCCTCGGCTTCGGCCATTGTGATGATGGGAGCAAAACCGGTGTTTGCCGATGTGGACCCGGACAGCCAGAATATCACCGCAGCCACCATCCGCCCGGTTTTGAGCCCCCGCACCCGTGCGATTATCTGTGTGCATCTGGCTGGCTGGCCCTGTGAAATGGATGCCATCATGGCACTGGCACAGGCGCATGACCTCAAGGTGGTGGAGGACTGTGCCCAGGCCCACGGTGCACGTTACCGGGGTCGCAGTGTCGGAACCCTCGGGCATATTGCCGCCTGGTCGTTCTGTCAGGACAAGATCATGACCACTGGCGGGGAAGGGGGCATGGTGACCACGGATGACCCGGTGCTGTGGGAAAAGGTCTGGTCTTTCAAGGATCACGGCAAGAGCTGGCACAGCGTATATGAAAAGCAGCACCCACCGGGTTTTCGCTGGCTGCATGAGGATTTCGGTACCAATTTCCGCATGACCGAGCTGCAGGCGGTGCTGGGGCGCATCCAGCTCAAACGCATGCCGCTGTGGCACGCGCTGCGCAACCTGTATGCCCGCAAACTCTGGCAGGCCGCTGCCACGGTACCGGCCCTGCGGGTACCGGTGCTGCCGGACCATATCCAGCATGCCGCCTATAAAGCCTATGTGTTTGTGCGCCCTGAGTGTCTGGCTGCCGGCTGGGACCGTGACCGCATTATGGCAGCACTGAATGCGGCCGGGGTACCGTGCTATTCCGGCTCCTGTTCGGAAATCTACCGTGAGCAGGCTTTCATCCGCCATGGACTGGCTCCGGAACAACGCCTGGAGCAGGCCCGTGAACTGGGTGAAACCAGCCTGATGTTTCTGGTGCACCCGACCCTGACCCTTGATCAGGTGGATTATGCCTGCGACCGGCTCATTGAAATAATGGCGGGCGCCGGCGCACGCCAAGGGGTGCCGGACCATTCCCGAGTGTCCATGAATGCCTTGTCCCCCGGAGAAACTGCCGTCGAATCCGCCGCTGGCGCGTGACGGCAACAAGGGATACCGATTCATGTTTTGGTGCCCTGCCACCTGCCGGGCATCCTCGCTGAGTATTGAACAAGGTTATGACAAAAACAAAAACAAGCATACCGGATCAGCGCTGGCAGAAACGCAGCCTGCTGATGGTGACAGATGCCCTGAGTCTGGCCTGCGCCCTTGGATTCATCCTGCTGTCACAGGCAGGCAGGGGGAGTGTGCCGGACAGTGGCTGGTTGTGGCTGCTGCTGCTGCCGCCCATGGTCAGCCTGCCTTTCATGATCCTGACGGGACTTTATCGTGAAGTCACCCGTTTTGCCGGTCGTTACCTGATCCTGAGACTGTTTGCCGCTGCCTTGAGCTCGGCGTTGTTACTCCTGCTGGCGGCCCGGATACTCGGAATTCGGGAGCTGGAAGGCATGCTGCTGCTGGAATATGCCCTGGATGCCTTTGTCCTGCTGGGTGCCTCGCGCTTCATGGCCATGGCCCTGTTTGATGTATTGCGGGCAAGACGCCAGCGCCGGGCCGTACTGATCTACGGCGCGGGCGAAAGCGGGGTGATGCTCAAGCTGGCTCTGGAGCGTGACGGGGAAATGCGTGTGGTCGCCTTTGTCGATGATAACCCGGCCCTGGTGAATGCCCGCCTGCAGGGATTGCCGGTTTATGCACCGGAGCGGATTCCGGAGCTGGAACGCTCCCGGGGAGTCGAGGAAATCCTGCTGGCCATGCCGGGGCTCTCCAGCACCGAGCGCAGCTATCTGGTGCGTTCCCTCGAGCCTTATTGTATCCGGGTGCGTACCGTGCCCTGCATGCACGACATTCTCTCGGGCCGCAACCGGCTGGAGGAGCTGCGCGAGATCAGTATTGACGAGCTGGTCGGGCGTGAGGTGGTGGCTCCGGACATGAACTTGATGCGTATCTGCATCAGTGAGCAGCGGGTCATGGTGACCGGAGCCGGTGGTTCAATCGGTTCGGAAATCTGCCGCCAGGTGCTGAAGCTGCGGCCCCGGTGCCTGGTGCTGTTTGAAATTTCCGAGTTTGCCCTGTACCAGATTGATGCCGAATTGCGCCAGTTGATGGAAGTGCAGCAGGTCTCGCTGGAACTGGTTCCCTGCCTGGGGTCGGTGCAGGATCAGGGCCGGGTTGAGGAAGTCCTGCGCGAATACCGCATTGGCACCCTGTACCACGCGGCAGCCTACAAGCATGTCCCGATGGTGGAATACAATCCGGTCGAGGGCATCCGCAACAATGTGTTCGGCACCTGCAGTGTGGCGCTGGCAGCACGGGCTGTCGGTGTGCATTATTGTGTGTTGGTGTCCACCGACAAGGCGGTGCGCCCGACCAATGTCATGGGAGCCACCAAACGCATGGCCGAGCAGGTGCTGCAGAGCCTGGCCAGCCTGCCGGGGCCGACCGTGTTCAGCATGGTGCGCTTCGGCAATGTGCTGGGCTCTTCGGGTTCAGTGGTGCCGGTGTTCCGGCGTCAGATTCAGGAAGGCGGCCCCATTACCGTCACACACCCGGACATTATCCGCTACTTCATGACCATTCCCGAAGCTGCCCAGCTGGTGATTCAGGCCGGTGCCATGGCCAAAGGTGGGGAAGTGTTCCTGCTCGATATGGGAGACCCGGTGCGGATTGTCGATCTGGCACGGCGCATGATTCACCTGTCCGGCCTGAGCGTGAGGGATGAAGCCCATCCGGAAGGGGATATCGGTATCCGTTTCACCGGCCTGCGACCGGGGGAGAAGCTGTTTGAGGAGTTGCTGATTGACAGTTCGGCCTTCCCGACCCGGCATCCGCGCATTTTTCTGGCCTTTGAGATGTTCCCGGCCTGGGAGCGGCTGGCGCACGAGCTGAACCGGCTGGCCAATGCCTGTGCCGTACGTGACAAGGCGGTAATCGACAAAATTCTGCAGACTTATGTCAACGGGTTTGAAAGCGAAATCAGGCCCCTGTCACCCTATCAGCCACCCGTGACGCGGGTGGATGTGGTGAAGCCGGCACCGGTGACGGTCGGGGTCCTGCCTGAGGTACCGCCTGCCACAGGGGCCAGTCTGCCACGACCGGTGGCACGGGCTGAATCGCCCCTGCCACAGCAGGTGACGCTGCAGCCGGAAGCCGTGTTGCAGGATGAGGGTATCTGACATGACCGTACCCGCCCCCCCCCCCGTCATCCCGCCGGTACCGGCTCGTCGGCTCCGGCCCGTGCTGAAGCCCGTTGTGTCCGAAACGCGTCCCCGTGAGCCGGCATCGCTGGCCGGCGTGGCATCGGCAGCCGCCCGGACCGTGATTGATCTGCCGCAGAAGGATGAAATTGACCTGCGCGAGATTGGCGGGCGACTGGCGCGGCGCAAACTGACCATCCTGTCCGTCGCTTTGCTGTTTTTTGTGCTGGTTCTGGTTGCCACCCTGATGAAGACGCCGACCTATCGCGCCAGTGTCACGCTGGAGCTGAACCCGAATGAAGGCAAGGTGCTGGAGTATGACGTACAGGCCGACAAGGTGCCGGTGAACGACAAGGACTTCTACCAGACCGAATACGAGCTGTTGAAAAGCCGCAATCTGGCCGAACGGGTCATCAACAGTCTGGGACTGAACCCGGAACTGTCCGGTGGCGGGGTCAGCCGCAAACCCTCCGATTTCCATGCCCTGCTCGGCCAGTTGCGGGAGCTGGTGACCGGGAAGCCGGATGAGCCTGACCAAAAGCTCGGGCTGTATCCGCCGGAGAACCGGCTGCTGGAAAACCTGACGGTCCAGCCGGTCAAGAACTCGCGCCTGGTGACGCTGCATTATGTGTCCACCGATCCGGAAATGGCGGCCATTATCGTCAACAGCTTTGCCACCAATTTCATCAGCATGAATATCCAGCGCCGTACCAATGCCACGGCCTATGCCAAGACCTTTCTGGAAAACCAGCTGGAACTGGCCAAAAGCAAGCTGGAGGACTCGGAAACCCGGCTGATCGCGTATGCCAAGAACAAGCGTATTTTCAGTCTGGATGACAAGCAGGACCTGATATCCGGCAAGCTCCAGCGCCTGAACGAAGCGCTGACCGAGGCCGAGGCCAGACGCATCGCAGCCGAAAACCTGTACCGGAATACCGATGCCAGCGCCGGGCAGGGGCGGGTGCGAGACAGTCAGCTGATCCAGAGGCTCAAGGAGCGCCGGCTGGAGCTGATGAATGAATACCAGGACAAGGTGCAGATTTATCGCCCGGATTTTCCATCCGTGCTGGCCCTGCGCAGGCAGCTGGATGAGGTCGAGGCCCAGCTGGATCAGGAAATTACACAGGAGGTATCCACCAGTGCCGCCATGTTGAAGTCCGCCTATATGGCCTCACGCGGGGATGAGGAAGCCATCCGTGCCGAGCTGGAGCGCTACAAGCAGGAACTGCTACTGAATCGGGACAAGAGCATCGGCTACAACACCCTGTCACGTGAGGTCGAGACCAACCGCGAGCTGTATGACGGCCTGCTGCAGCGTTTCAAGGAGGTCAGCGTGGCCGGTTATGCCGAACCCAATACCGTGTCGATTGTCGATCCGGCCACCATTCCCTGGGCGACAAACTCACCCAATCTGCCCCTCAGTCTGCTGATCGGACTGGGCGGCGGGCTGGTGCTGGGCATGATTGCGGCTTTTCTGCTGGATTTTCTGGATGACCGCATCCATGACACCGTGGAGCTGGATCAGAGCCTGGGGCTGCCGCTGCTGGGCAGTATTCCGATGTCCCGTTCACGGCTGCGTCCGGACCAGTTTGCGCTGATGTCCCATGACCAGCCGCGTACACCGATTGCAGAGGCCTTCCGGACCCTGAAAACCAACCTGTTGTTTGCATCCCGGGGCGAGTTCCCGCGTGTGGTCGCCATTACCAGTGCCGGTCCCTCTGAAGGCAAGACCACCACGGCGATCAATCTGGCCACCTCCCTGGCCCAGCAGGGTAAAACCGTGTTGCTGATTGATGGTGATCTGCGTTGCCCGGCGCTGCACAAGCGCCTGAAGCTGGATAAACAGCCGGGCCTGATCAACTTCCTGATGGGTGAGGTCAAGCTCAAGCAGACCATCCTGCAAACCGGTATTCCCCATATCAAGGTGATTCAGGCCGGTGACCAGCCGGTGACGCATCAGGAGGTTTTCTCACGCGAGAAAATCGGGCTGATGCTGCAGATTCTGACCCAGAGCACGGTGTTTGATCACCTTATTCTGGATTGCCCGCCGGTCATGGGCTTTGGTGATGCGCTGATTCTGGGCAACTGCGCCGATGCCACCTTGCTGACCCTGCAGGTTGACAAGACCTGCAAGCGTCCGCTGGCCAATGCCTACAAGCGCCTGATCCAGGCACACAGCAATGTGGCCGGGGCCGTGATTTTCAGCCATGCTGACCGGCTGAATGAGGGGTATTACTACTATCAGGACCGGAAACGGCTGGAAGTATCATGAAAACGCCGGTTCTGCAGGCATTCCGCAAACTGCCGGTCCTGCTGCTGATTCTGCTGGCAGGCTGGCAGGTTCTCCAGCCCGGCCCGGAATCCGCTGACCCGCTGCAGGAACCGCTGCTGATGCCGGCCCGGCAGGCAGCCACATCGCTGATCCGCAATCCCCTGGACCTGCAGGCCGCACTGGCCCTGTTCCAAAGCCGGGCCAAAGACCCGGCACTGGCGACCTACCTGGCGCGTATCGGGCCGGCCCATTCTCCGGTGCAGCTGGCGCTGGCAGATTTCTGGTCGCAGCAGGGCGATGCCGTCCGGACCCTGGAGGCGCTGAATGTGGTTATGGTGCGTAACAAGGAAACCCGCGCACCGCTGTTGCCGGTCTTGCAGCGCTGGGCCGGAGAGCCGCCGACCAGAGACCGGATGCTGGCCTTTGCTCAGGAAGCCCCGGCCTGGTGGCCGGCCTTTTTTGAGTACCTGTGTGAACAGGAGCCTGATCTGGAGCGGGTGCGCACGTTTTACCGTCTGCGCCTGAGTGCAGCGCAGCCTCCGTCGGCATGGGAGCGCAGCCGCTATGTGAGCCGCCTGATCCGGGAGCGGCACTGGCAGGAAGCCTGGCTGGTCTGGCGCAGCGGCGTGCCCATGGCACAGCTGTCACGCAATGGCCTGCTGCAGGATGGCGGCTTTGAGTCCGGCAGCAGCAATCAGGGGTTTTACTGGCACCTGCTGCCGACGCCGGATGTGGATATCAGGCCGGATATTACCTATGGCATGGAGGGACGGCGCGCCCTGCATATCCTGTTTCGCAACCCGGATACCGATATTGCCTTCAATCAGGTCTGGCAGCGCCTGATTCTGCCGCCGGATGAGTATGTGCTGAACCTGCAGTACCGGCTTGACGAGCCGGGCGGCGGGGAACTGGTCTGGCGGGTGCGCTGCATGGATGACGGGCGTCTGCTCGGGGCCGGGCTGCCATTGCAGGGCCAGAGTGACTGGACATCGCAGCAGTTTTCATTCCGGGTACCGCGTGATCCGGCCTGTCAGGCCCAGCTGCTGCGCCTGGAAGGGGCGGGGGGACAGCTGCATGAACGCGTGTTTTCCGGAGGAGTGTGGCTTGATGCGTTGGTACTGGAGCCGAAACTCCACCTGACCACCGCCCGGACTGCCGGTTCTGAGGCGGGGAGGTAAGTAAAATGTACGGGTCATCTTTGCAGAAGGTCCTGAGTGCGGTTGCCATGCTGATGCTGTTGCTGGCCATGGGATTCGGTGGCAAGACTACTTACCCGGTCCTGATTCAGCAACTGCTGGGCCTGGGGGTGTTGCTGCTGATCTTCGGGTCCGGTGCCCAACGCCGGTACACCCATCCGTCAGCCAGCCTGTTCTGGCTGCTGGTGGTGCTGCTGGCCGGGCTTTATCTGGTGCCGCTGCCGGAGCCGTTCTGGCATGCTTTACCCGGACGTGAACTGTTCCGGCTGGTTGAGCCGCTGGTACAGCCGGAACTGGGAGCGGATGCACACCTGTCGCACACGCTTTCCCTCAGCCCCGAATGGACCAGGGCGGCATGGCTGCAGTTGATTCCGGTCTGTGCCCTGTTTTTTCTCGGCAGCAGCCTGCACATGCAGCGGGCCATGCAGGTGGTCGGTTTCATGCTGGTACTGGGGGCGCTGGAGTCGTTGCTGGGCCTGATTCAGTATGCCGCCGGTGAGGGTTCTCCCTGGTTGCTGGGCGCGCCGTTTTCCGGCGGGGCGCAGGGAACCTGGAACAGCCGCAACCATTTTGTCGCCATGGTGGAACTGAGCCTGCCCATGGCCATTACCCTGACGCTTTACCTGCTGACCCGGTCGCACTTGAGCCATCACCACTCCCGTCAGGACCGGACAGGCCGGCTGGTGCTGATGGTCGGCGTGATTACTGCGCTGTTTCTGGGCGGGGTCTTTTCCCGTTCCCGCGCCGGTATCGTGCTGCTGATGATCGGCATGCTGCTGGTCACGCTGATATCGGTACGGCAGGTGCGCAAGCGTCACTCGCTGGGCCTGATGGCGGTGCTGGCGACCCTGTGTACCGGTCTGGCAACCACCATCGGTCTGGTACCGGTGCTGAACCGCTTTGTCACTCCCAACCCGGTTGCTCCCGAGCGCTGGCGTATCTATGAGCAGACCGGGCTTGCCATTCGTGACTTCCTGCCACTGGGCAGCGGGCCGGGTACCTTTGCCGGGATTTACCGCCTGTATCAGCCGGCAGACCAGCCGGGGCTGATCAACCATGCCCATAATGACTATCTGGAGCTGCTGCTGGAAACCGGCCTGATCGGCCTGATCATGGTGAGCCTGTTTCTGCTGCTGTATGGCCATGCCTGGGTCCGGCTGCATCGGCAGCGTGTCCATCACGGCTTTCGCTTTGTCCAGCTCGGAGCCGGGGTTGGCATTTTCCTGTTTCTGCTGCACGGCCTGCTGGATTTCAACTTCCATGTGCTGGCCAATACCTGCCTGTTTGCTTTTGTGTGCGGCCTGTTTTTCCGGATTCCGGAAGTAAGTCATCCCCGCCAGTCCCGTGCTGAAACGGCGACCTTGCTGCGGTATCCGCATTAGCCGGAAACGCAGCCTCCGGTCCCGTCAAACAGAAACTGCAGGGCATTCCGGTCAGTATGGACCCGGATGCCCTTCATCCAGGCGGGAGTTTCCAGCGTGACCTCCCCCTTGAGCGGACTCAGCACCGTCAGGGCCACCCCCTGGGGACGCCGGGCCACCAGGCTGTAATCCTGTACGCCGTCATCGGGCTGGCGTACATAAAGGTAGGGCATCAGCTGCGGGTCGGACCAGCCGCTGGAGCTGGCAGTGGCTTCCATCGTGATCCGGCGTGATCCGGCACGGTTTCCGGCAGCCACACAGAGCTTTTCAATGGAATAGAGTGAATCCGGAGACGGGGGTGGAGCAATGGGCTGCAGGTTGTCGGCCTGTCCCGCAGTCAGGGCCAGCACCGGTAACAGTGCGGCCGGCAGCATGAATCGTTTCGGCATGGCATTCTCCCTTGAGCCAGGTGCAAGTCAGCCTGGTTTGTGTTTGGACTGCAAAAAGCCCGCAGGGTTGCATGCATTACGGATGGCCGGTGCTCAGGCAGGGACGTGGCGTGGGGTGACGGGGAGGCTCAGTTTTCCAGACTGACGGGAATATTGTCACTCATCTGCAGCTGGCGGATTACCGCCAGTCCGGCAGTCAGGATTCCGGCACCCGCCACAACCGTTCCCAGCCCGATACCGGCCACACCGGTCGTCACACCCGCACCAACACTGGCTCCGACACCCGTACCGACCGCTGCCTGCGTGGCGGCAGCAGTACCGGCCTGAGCCGCCGCCCCGGTGCTGATGACCTGTCTGGAGGATGCCTGTATCATGCGTACCGGAGCGTCAATATTTTGGGGCCACACCCTGAAAAGCCCTGCAGGTGGACAGGTGTCCCCATTCAGCAGGCGCAGGATGCTGGCCGCACCGATATCCACCTCACAGCGCGGGTTCAGGTAGCGCAGGCGTACCCGGCCCTGTTCCAGTACCGTGAGGATTTCATTACGCTGCAGTTCCATGCCGGCAAAAACCGGCTGGCTGGAACCGTTGACATGCTGGATGACGGCGGCCCGCTCTGCGTTGATGTCAAGAACAATGGCAACGGTTTCATCAGGTTGGGCCTGTGTGTTTACGGGCAGGGTAACGCTCAGGGCGGCCAGTGCAAGACCAGGGAACAATCCGGAGTATTTCATGATTTTTTTCATTGGGGGATTTGTGCCAATGCTAACAGAACTGATACCGGTCTGCGAACCCGTCCGACCGGCTGTTGCAGGGGAGCTTTCATGAGCGTGATTGTGTCGGCCGTCCTGCCGGTTTTTGCCCTGCTGATACTGGGGCATGTGGCCCGGCGCAGCGGTTTTCTGGACCTGACTTTCTGGACCCAGGTGGAGAAGGGGACCTATTTCGTGCTGTTCCCGGCCCTGCTGATATTGCGTCTGGCACAGGCCGAACTGGACCTGGCCAGTACCGGCATGGTGATGCTGGGTGCGGTGCTGACTCCGATTCTGGGGGGGCTGCTGGCTTACGGGTTTCGACCCCTTCTGAAGCTGGATGGCCCCGATTTCACCTCGCTGTTTCAGGGCAGTGCGCGTTTCAACACCTACATCGGCCTGGCTTTGGCGGCCACACTGCCGGAACCGGCGCTGATGCTGGCAGCGCTGGTACTGGCGATCATGATTCCGCTGGTCAATGTGCTGTGCGTGCTGGTCTTTGCTCATGAAGTGCGGCAGGGAAACGGGCTGCGCGGGGTCCTGCTGTCGATCCTCGGGAATCCGCTGATTCTGGGCTGCCTGTGCGGTATTGCCCTCAATCTGTCAGGGTTGCAGCTGCCGGCGCTGGTGCTGGAAGTGCTGGGGAAGCTGGCGGTCATGGCCCTGCCGCTCGGGCTGCTGGCTGTCGGTGCCGGTTTGCGCCTCAAGGCGTTGCGGGTCGGGGGGAGGGCGTTTGCGGTATCGGTACTGATCAAACTGTTACTGCTGCCGGCCCTGCTGTGGCTGGTCATGCGGTCCCTGGGACTCGGTGGAACGGGGCTGCAGGTGCTGGTCATGTTTGCCGCCCTGCCTACCGCGTCGTCGGCTTATATTCTGGCGCGTCAGCTTGGTGGCAATCATGAGCTGATGGCCGCCATCATTACCGGGCAGACGCTGGTAGCGCTGCTGACGCTGCCGCTGGTGATGGCGATGGTGTTGTGATCGGGGTAGGGCTGATCGTCATGGTTGGCTGGAACAAGGGGCCAAGCCGGTTCGCCCTGCCTTTATTCAGGCAGTCGAACAGCACTGGTCACACGCTGCCATCAGGCCGAACCGCCGTGGATGACAGCACGGGAAACCCCGAATACCCTCAGCCCACCAGCCAGTGACAGGCGTAGGGCCGGATACGCAGTTCCGCCTCCCCGAAAACCGGCGGCTGTTCCTGCAACAGGTCGCGCCATTGGGTGTCGTCCGGACCCAGGAAGGCGGCCACGCTGCTTTTGCCGAGCTGACGGAAATGCTTGGTGAAGTTGTAAAGCGCCACAATCCTGCTGCCATCTGCTGCACTGCGCACCAGCCCGAGCAGGCCGTCATCCAGGTCCAGCACCATCTGTTCGGCATCCGGATGAAATGCAGGCTGCTCACGGCGAATGCGGATGCGGCGTAAATACTCCTGCATCAGTGTTGCCGTGCCGCTTTCGCGCACCTCCAGCAGCGCTTCCAGCTCGTCGAAGTCCCACTGGTGGCGGTTGATGGCGCGGGTGGAGCCGGTGACCTCAACACGCTTGTGATCATTGGGCGTTCCCAGCAGCGAATGAATGTAAATCCCCGGAATGCCGCGCATGCTCAGTGCCACCGTCTGTGACAGCAGGAAGCGTGCCGTCTGCCAGGGGGCGGACTGCTGGCCCGGATTGCGGAAGGCGTCGTGGTAGGTCACATTGATTTCATACGGTATATCCTTGCCATCCGTGCTGCGGCGGGTGGAAATAAAGGCCCCGCGTGCCCGCATATCCTCCAGCAGCTGCTTCAGCTCTTCCTGCGGCAGCAGCCCTTCCAGCGGCCTGACGCCGATGCCGTCGTGTGAGGCGGTGAAATTGAAATAGGTACAGCCCGGTGGCGGGGCACTGAGGTGCTTGAGCCACTCGTACAGGTAGCTGGTTTTACCACTGTGAATTGCGTGCAGCAACAACGGTGGCAGGCTGAACTGGTACACCATGTGGGCTTCATCACCCGCGCCGAAATAGCTGACATTCTCGCGGTGCGGCACATTGGTTTCCGTCAGCAGCAAGGCTCCCGGACACAGGGCCGCCACCACGTCACGCATCAGCTTTACCACCGTATGCGTCTGCGGCAGGTGTACGCAGGCGGTTCCTTCTTCCTTCCACAGAAAAGCGATGGCGTCCAGGCGGGTGATGCGTGCGCCCTGGCTGAGGTAAAACAGCAGGATGTCGAGCATTTCCAGCAGTACCTGCGGATTTTTGTAGTTCAGGTCGACCTGATCGGCACTGAAGGTGGTCCAGACATGGCGCGGCCCGTCATGGGTCGGAATTTCAGTCAGCAGCGGCAGGCTGCGCGGGCGTACCACTTTCGACCAGTCACGCGCCGGATTCTCGTAGATGAAAAAATCACGGTAAGGCTCACGATCGGCACGGAAATCGGAGAAATACAGACTCACGCGTGAGCAGTGATTAAGCACGAAATCAAACATCAGCTCGAAATGCTCGCCCAGCGCACCCACATCGGTCCAGGTGCCCAGATCGGAACGCACGCTGCGGTAGTCGGATACCGAAAAGCCGTCATCCGAGGTATAGGGAAAGATCGGCAGCAGGTGAATGGTGCTGAATGCCCCCTGCAGCCAGCGGTCGGCAAAGCGCTTCAGGCTGCGCAATGCCTGCGGCTCGTCATGCTGGCACACGCTGTCACCGTAGCTGATCAATACCACATCCCGCTCATCCCAGTGCGGCTTGAAGGCCAGCTGCTGTAACACAGGGGCATGGCGCTCACAACAGGCCAGCAGTTGTGGCCACACTGATGCGGCAAGCGTTTCGCCATACAGAAAGATCAGGCGTTGCTGAATATGCTGTACGGTTTCCGCATTCAGGCCGCTGCCGGGGGCAGGGTGTGTCAAGGGAGGGGCGGTGTCGGGCGATACTGGGTCAGGCATGTCTTTCCCCGGTTTGTAAAGTCGGCAAAGGAGCCATTATAGCCCGGTGGGGCAGGGGGAGACAGTGAGTACAACGCCATACATCCAATCTGTCCGGTTGATCCGGTAACTGTTGCATGACAAGGCCACTGCCCTGTTGATCGGCAAGGCGGGATCAGGGGGATGGGGTCATGCCGAACCCCCGGTTAATCACTACTCTGATACGATTCCAGCACTGCCTCAATATCACGGGTCAATTTGTCTACCCGTGCAGCATTGGGAGAGCCACCGCTCTCCTCGCTGCGCCGGCTCTGCAGCAGCTCATAGGCCAGATTCAGTGCCACAATCACGGCGATGCGTTCGCTGCCGATGATTTTGCCGGAGTCACGTATCTTGCGCATTTCGGCATCCACGCGCCGGGCCGAGTCGCGCAGGAACAGTTCTTCACCGGCAGGGCAGGCAACGGTATAGCTTTTACCCAGAATTTCAACACTGACCGGGTTGACGGTTTTTTCCATGGCTGGCTCATCCATTATGACTGGAAACCGGTGGCTTCAGGCGTGTGATAATGCCTTCAATCTGTTTGCTGGCCGCCGTATTTTTCTGCCGCAGCCGGGTACATTCATTCAGACTGTCCTGCCAAGCCTGGCGCAGTTTGCGGTTTTCCTCGGACTGGGTTTCAAGCACGGCAAGCAGCTGTTCAAGACGCTGCTCCAGGGTGTCGAGGGATTCCTTGAGTGACATAGGGTTCTGCAAGTTCTCTGTAAAAAACGCCGGGGGATGCGAAATGCTCGCAATGGCCCCATAATACACTTTTCGATTTGGGAGGCGCCAACTTTGGATAGCAGAATGCCTGATTTTCATACGTTAGCGGATGCACTGTACCGGCTGGATGCCGGCTTTTCCGCAGCGGAAGTGCACGGCATGGCCACTGCGGTGCTGGTGCATGATCGTGACCATCCGCCACAACAATGGCTGGGGCGGGTACTCAAGGGCGACCCCATGGACTACCATTGGCAGGAGACCTCCGAAATGCTGCTGGCGCTTTACCGGCAGATTACCGACCAGCTCAATGGTGGCAGCATGGCATTTGACCTGCTGTTGCCGCCGGAGCAGCAGGGGCTCGCGGAGCGGGTGCAGGGTTTGCAGCAGTGGTGTCAGGGGTTTGCCTATGGCATCGCCCTGTCCGGCCTGTCCAGTCTGGAGAGTCTGCCGGCGGACAGCCGCGAGTGGGTGCAGGATGTCATCCGTATCGGTGCAGCCGGTGAGCTGGGGACAGATAACGAAGATGAATCGGAGACCGCCCTGATGGAACTGGAAGAATTTCTGCGCGTGGGGGTATTGATGATGAATGAGGAAGTCCAGCCGCTCCGGGGCCGGATCAGTGTGGAAGGGGTACCGTCATGAGCATGCACACCGGGATACCCGTCATTTCACCCGCCGAGTTGCAGCAGCGCCGTGCACGGCTGATGGCCGGGCTGGGTGAGCAGGCGGTGGCGGTAGTCCGGGCTTCCGGGCACCGCATCCGCAACCGGGATGCTGAATACGCTTTCCGCCAGGACAGTGATTTTCTGTACCTGACCGGTTTCAATGAGGCTGATGCCGTGGCGGTACTGCTGCCGGGGCGGCCCGAGGGTGAGTTTGTCCTGTTCTGCCTCGACAAAAATCCGGCCATGGAACGCTGGACCGGCATCCGGGCCGGGGTGGAGGGAGCAAAGGCGCAGTACGGTGCCGATCAGGCTTTTCCGCTTTCCGAACTTGACAAACGCATGCCCGCGCTGTTCAAGGGCCGTGACGAGATTCACTGTCACCTGGGTGCCAATCCCGAGCATGACCGTCACCTGATCGGCTGGCTCAATACCCTGCGTCAGCAGACGCGTGGTGGCGTGATCCCGCCGTCACGGGTGATCATGCTGGAGCGCCTGCTGCACCAGCAGCGCCTGATCAAGTCGGAGGCCGAGATTGCCATGATGCAGCATGCCGCCACAACGTCCGCCCGCGCCCATACCCGTGCCATGGCCGCGTGCCGGCCCGGTCGTTTCGAGTATGAAATCGAGGCGGTGCTGCTTGGGGAGTTCCGGCGTGACGGCATGGAGCCGGCCTATACCTCAATTGTCGGAGGAGGGGAAAATGCCTGCATCCTGCATTACGTCACCAACCGCAGTGAGTTGAAGGACGGTGATCTGCTGCTGATTGATGCAGCTGGTGAGCATGAGGGCTATGCCAGCGACATTACCCGTACCTTTCCGGTCAATGGCCGCTTCAGTCCCGAGCAGCGTGCCCTGTACCAGCTGGTACTGGATGCCCAGAAAGCGGCCATTGCTGAGGCCAAACCCGGTAATCACTGGAACCAGCCGCATGAGGCGGCGGTGCGGGTACTGGTCGGCGGGCTGGTGGCGCTGGGGCTGTTGCAGGGGGAGGTGGACGAGCTGGTCCGTGACCCGGAGCCGGTTGAGGGTGAGGAAAAGCCGAAAGAGGCAGCCTACCGTCAGTTCTACATGCATCGTACCGGCCACTGGCTCGGGCTGGATGTGCATGATGTCGGTGACTACAAGGTCAATGGCCAGTGGCGCACGCTGGAACCGGGCATGGTGCTGACCGTAGAGCCGGGGCTTTATGTCTCGCCGACGGACAATGTGGACCCCAGGTGGTGGAATATCGGCATCCGTATCGAGGATGATGTGCTGATCACTTCCGAGGGGAACCGTGTACTGACCGCTGCGGTGGTCAAGGAAATCGATGCCATTGAAGCGCTGATGCAGCGTGGTGGTGACTGAGCCATGGTGACTGAAACCCGGTTTGATGTCCTGATTGCCGGTGGCGGCATGGTGGGAGCCAGTCTGGCGGTGGCGCTGCAGCCGCTGGGTCTGCGTGTGGGGCTGGTGGAGCGTTTTGCCTTCGAGAGTACCGATCAGCCCGGTTATGATGACCGTTCGGTTGCGCTGTCCTGGGGTTCCGGCCTGATTCTGCGGGCCATGGGGCTGGAAAATGCGCTGCAGACCGGTGCCGAACCGATCCACAGCATTCATGTTTCCGACCGTGGCCATTTCGGTGCCACCCGCCTGCAGGCCGGACAGGCCGGGGTTGATGCACTGGGTTATGTGGTGGAAAGCCGGGTTCTGGGGCAGGCGCTGCAGACAGCACTGGCGGATGGCGCGGTACAGCTGTTTCAGCCAGCCGGCGTGACCGGGCTGCGGCAGCAGGATGACCATGTGGCGCTGGATGTCGTACGGGAAGAGCGGCAGCAGGTGCTGGAAGCCCGGCTGCTGGTCGTGGCTGACGGGGCACGCTCACAATTACGCCACTGGCTGGGGATTGATGCCAGCGAGCGTGATTATCACCAGACCGCCATTATTGCCAATGTCACCACGGACCTGCCTCACCGGCAGGCCGCCTATGAACGCTTCACGCCGGATGGCCCGCTGGCCCTGCTGCCCATGACCCGGGGCCGCTATTCCCTGGTCTGGACACAGCGTCGGGAAAAGGTGGATGCCCTGATGGCACTGGATGATCAGGCCTTTCTGGCCCGCCTGCAGCAGGCTTTCGGCTTCCGTCAGGGGCCGTTTCTGCGGGTGGGGCAGCGCAGTACCTTTCCGCTGGCGCTGGTGAAATCGGCCTGTGAGTATCAGGGCCGCGCCCTGCTGATCGGCAATGCCTCCCATGCGCTGCATCCGGTAGCGGGGCAGGGGCTGAATCTGGCCCTGCGTGATGTGGCGGTACTGGCTGATCTGCTGGCCTCAGAGGCGGCAGCCGCAGCACCTGACTGTGGTCGCAGCGGACTGCTGCAGACCTATGCCCGTGAGCGCAGGCCCGATCATGCCAGTGTGGTCACGTATACCGATGGGTTGGTGCGGCTGTTTTCCAGCGATTTCCCGATGCTGGGGCCGGCACGGGCTGCCGGTCTGCTGGCACTGGATCGGGTGGCACCGTTACGGGATCTGCTGATGCGCCAGAGCATGGGGCTGCGCTTTCGCAAGGCCCGGCTGGCACGCGGACTGACACTCAGGGCCTGATCAGGCAACAGGCACAGAAAAAAACGGAAACAAGCAGAAGCCACCCAGGCAAGGGAAACCCGGATGGCTGAAGAAGGGAGGAAGCGGTCGGCCCATGGTGCGGCGTGCCTGTGATTATTATTGTTGTTTTTTTCCGATTTCCCTTATGGGGTCTGCATCCCTGCGCCGTTTGTTATTGTTCTTGTTGGCCTTTGTTCCATGTGAACAGCTTACAAAAGCACGGGAAGGGCCAAAAGTAATTCTAACGGTAATGACGGGACATCCTGCAGAAACAGGTGTTATCTCATTGAACCTGAAGCAAAAAAATGCCTGATGAGGGAGATTTCCGTTATGGCGTCATTTTACCCCTGCCTTGATCAGTGCAAGGCGTCTTGCGGGTTTTCACCGGACAGGGTGGTGAACAGCCCGGCCTGTTCGGGGTGTTTGCCGTACTGGCCACCATGACAAAAGCCACCCGGAAAACCCGGATGGCTTTTGTCTGTGGACTGTTATTGAAGGTGCGGTTATTTCAGCGCTTCATACGGCAGTCCGACATACTGCTCGGCAATGACCTTCTGTCCGGCATCGGAGCTCAGGTAGTAGCGCAGCTCCGATTCCGCCATGCGGCTGAAGAACTCGTTTTCCGTGCCCCGGAAATCGTGCAGCATGTTGCTCATCCACCAGGAGAAGCGTTCACCGTTCCAGACCCGGCGCAGGGCAATATCCGAGTACTGGCTGATACAGCCCGGATCATTGTCGCGGTAGACACGGGTCATTATCCTGTACAGTGTCGCCACATCAGAAGCGGCAAGGTTCAGGCCCTTGGCCCCGGTCGGCGGTACGATATGGGCGGCATCCCCGACCAGGAACAGGCGGCCATACTGCATCGGCTCACACACGAAGGAACGCAGGGGTGCAATGCTCTTCTCGATGCTGGGTCCGGTCACCAGCCGGGCCGCTGCCTCCGGTGGCAGGCGGGTTTTGAACTCATCCCAGAACACATCGTCCGGCCAGTCTTCCACCCGGTCGCTGAGCGGTACCTGGATGTAATAGCGTGAACGGGTGGCCGAGCGCCGGCTGGCCAGTGCAAAACCGCGCTCGTGGCGGCAGTAGATCAGCTCCGGGCTGACCGGCGGGGTGTCACTCATGACCCCAAGCCAGCCAAACGGATAAATGCGCTCGTATTCCTGGCGCACATCAGACGGAATGGTCTTGCGCGATACGCCGTGGAAGCCGTCACAGCCGGCGATGTAATCACACTCCAGCCGGTACTGCTCACCGCCATGGGTGAAGGTCACGGCCGGTTGATCGGATTTTACTTCCAGCGGCTGGACCTCGCTGGCCTCGTAATAGGTTTTCAGTCCGGCGGCGGCACGTGCATCCATCAGGTCACGGGTGATCTCCACCTGCCCGTAGCAGACTACAACCTGGCCACCGGTCAGTTCCTTGAGGTTGATGTAGGTACACTCACCGTTGATGGCAATGTCGAAGCCGTCGTGAACTTCGCCCTCGGCATCCATGCGGGCGTCAACACCGGCTTCACGCACCAGGTTGACAAAGCCCTGTTCCAGAATGCCGGCCCGGATACGTCCAAGCACATAGTCGCCCGTAACCCGCTCCAGAATGATGTTGTCGATGCCCTGTTTGGCCAGCAGCTGACCGAGCAGCAGTCCTGATGGACCGGCCCCGATAATGGCAACCTGAGTCTTGATGGTTTTCATGTTTCCTCCTTCTCCTTTGAGTAAAATTCAGCCATGCCGACACATGGCCCGTGTGGGGGGACAGTATTGGCTACCTGTTATGGCCACTCCATTCACTTGTGCTCCAGCTTCTGGTACTTTTGAAGCGGGGGTGAGGTAAATCATAACAGGAGGCAGTATGACCGTGCATCAGGCGGGACCGCAATCCATCCCGAATTTTTCCCTTTACGGCGAGGCGGTACTGACACACCAGCCTGAATTTATCCATATTGAAGACATTGTCAGCCGCAGTCACCGCCATGGCTGGCTGATCCGCCCCCACCGCCACGGCCACCTGTTTCAGGTACTGTTTCTGTACAACGGTTCCATGAATGTCTGTTTTGACGAGCAGCAGCAGGACCTCAGCGGCAGCTGGGCAGTCTGCATTCCGCCCGGCTTCGTGCACGGCTTCCGCTTTCCGGCAGATACCCGGGGTCGGGTGCTGAGCGTGGTGGATTCTTTCCTGATGCCGGACCCGATCCTGCAGGCTCGCAGCAGCTTCGACAGCCTGCTGGAGGTGCCCTGTACCATCGGCTTTCAGGCAGATGATGTACTTTTGCTGCAGATCAGGCAGTATCTGGAGCAGATACGGACCGAGCTGGAACAGCGTGAGCACGGGCATGCCGCCATGCTGCATGCACTGATGCATCTGGTGCTGCTGACCCTCAAGCGCCAGCAGCTGCTGCAGGCGGACCAGGCACCGGGGCATGAGTCCGGACGCCGCCAGCTGTTCCGGGCGTTTCGCCACCTGCTGGACCGGCGTTACCGTGAGCACTGGAACGTGCAGGCCTATGCGCAGGCACTGGGCGTCTCGGTATCCACCCTGAACCGCACCTGCCGGCAGCAGAGCGGACAGGCCGCCAAAAGCCTGATCCAGGAGCGTCTGCTGCTGGAGGCCAAGCGCCGCCTGATCTACACCACCGAGCCGCTGGAGAGCATGGCCTATACCCTGGGGTTCAAGGACCCGGCCTATTTCTCGCGTTTTTTCCGCAAGCTGGAACAGATGACCCTGAGTGAGTACCGCAAGGCCCAGTACGGGCGCATGGATACACAACTGCCGTAACTGTTGCTGCACCTGTTTCGGACAATTCCCTACAGTTGCCGGGTCCGTCTTCCGCTGGCGGCTTTCCTGCCGTTATACTCCGCACCCCTTTTAATGGCACAAGATGGCACAGGCAAAAAAATATCATGAAAAAACTGGAACACGCATTTGAGCATTTCCTGTTCACCAGCCGCTGGCTGCTGGGGCCGGTCTATCTGGCACTGGTGGTCACGCTGGTTGTCCTGCTGGTCAAGGCATTCAAGCAGCTCTGGCTGCTGATCAGTACCCTGATGACCGCCGAGAGCGAGCAGATCATTTTCGGCGTCCTGTCGCTGGTGGACATTTCCCTGGTCATGAACCTGCTGGTCATCATCATCTTCAGCGGCTACGAGAATTTTGTCTCCAAGATGGATGAGCTGCATGAGCATGCCGACCGGCCCGAGTGGATGGGGCATATCGGCTTTACCGACCTGAAGCTGAAACTGATCGGCTCCATTGTGGCGATTTCCGGGATTGAACTCCTGAAGGCGTTCATGTATGTGGAAAACCTTTCCGACCGTGATCTGGGCTGGATGGTCGGGATTCACCTGACCTTTGTGGTTTCCGGGGTGCTGTACGCCTTCATGGACCGGCTCAGTCATCATTAGATACCGGCAGGGCAGCTCAGCCGAGCCGTAACAGTATTACCCCCGAGAAAATGATGGCCGCTGCAAGCAGTCTGCGCGGCCCGATCTTCTCCTTCAGAAACACCAGCCCCAGCAGCATGGCAAACAGAATGCTGGTTTCACGCAGGGCGGTGACCAGCGCCAGCGGTGCCTGGGTAAAGGCCCATACCACCATGGCATAAGCACTGTAGGAAGCGGCACCGGCCCTGAGCGTAAAGGACAGGTGGTTGGTGAACAAAACCCGCACCAGTCCCGGACGCCTGAAATGCAGGTAAACCGACCACACCAGCGGATTCACCAGTGACGCCAGCGCATAATACCCGACGGCGGTCTGGGCCAGCCGTGCGCCGATACCGTCCATGGTGGAATAGGTGGCGATAAAGACGCCGGTGGCCAGTGACAGCAGGCCCACTCGGGAATCAATATGCCCGTCCCGGCTGCGCAGCAGCGCCAGCATGACCAGTCCGCCCCCGATCAGCAGCACGGCCAGCAGTTCATGCCACGTGAGGGTTTCCCCGATCAGGAAAACCGAGGCCAGCGCTACCAGCAGCGGTGCGACCCCGCGTGCCAGCGGATAAACCTGACTCAGGTCACCCAGCTGATAGGCCTGATACAGGGTGATCTGATAGCCGGTATGGGCCAGCACGCTGCCGATGATCCAGGGCCAGGCGGCGGAGTCGGGCAGGGGCACAAACAGCAGGGCCAGCAGGGCATAGGGAATATGGCCGTAAACCATGGCACTGATGCCCATGAGCTTGTCATTGCTGCTCTTGACCAGAACGTTCCAGCCTGCATGCAACAGGGCGGCCAGCAGAACCACCAGGGTGACGATAAGTGACATGGCATCAGTGGCGCTTTGCTGTGGAATGCCGGATCAGGCGTACTTGGGCTGCCAGTGCGGCTCCCAGTATGCGGTGGGATTCGGCACTCAGATGCACCCCGTCCACCGGGCTGGTTGCAATCACGCTGCCGGCATCAAAAAAGTAGCAACCCGATTCCGTCGCCCTGGCGGCATAACAGCAGGCAAACGCCCGTGATTTTTCCATACCCTGACAGCGGGGTGAAAAACCGGGATTGCCACCGCCGGGACTGTCCACCAGCGGTGGCGGTGCAATCAGCAGGACGGCAGGTGCCTGCTGCCCGGGACCGGTGGCGCTCGCCTTAATCACCTGCACCAGCCGTTCGACCGACTTGGCGATTTCAAAGGCCGTGACGTTGAACCGGTCCTTGAGGTCGTTGGTGCCGAGCATGATCAGCACCAGCTCCAGCGGTTTGTGGGAGCGCAGGCAGGGGGTGAGATAGCGCAGGCCACTCATGTGATCCTCAACCACATCGTCCCAGACCGTGGTCCGCCCGTTCATGCCTTCCTCGATCACCTCAAAACCGCTGCCCAGCAGGCCGGCCATGTGCCGCGGCCAACGTGTGTGGTGATCAAAGCGATCACCGGTTTCCGGGTCATAACCCCAGGTATTGGAGTCGCCAAAGCACAGGATACGGTACATGGCAGGGTGGTTTCCTTGAGCAGGGTGCTCAGGGTAATACATCATCCATCCCGATCTCAACCGGTCGGTTTTTTGCGGGGGCCCTAATCCTGAGGTGTTTTTGATCCTGCGGGCGTATTCGCCATGGCCAGGCTTGCCTGACCGATGCCCCGGCAGCAATCAGGCCGCCACCTTCCGGCTGGCCGCCTGATTCGGGCGAATGACAATCAGGGCCTGTGCCATGGCGTCATTGGCCCCGTACTTCAGGGTGCGCATATCGGCATGGGCATAAAGTTGGCTGAACTCCGCCTCGGAATAGCGCTGATAACGGATGTTGGTGCAGTTTCTTTCGGTGTAGCTATCTGCGCCTGCGTCGTTGGCGAACACCATGGCGCGTAACCATTTTTCACCGAGGACAACGTAATTCTTCATGGTCTTTCATGTCCTGGTCATTTTTGGGATAAGTCATCATAAATTGTATTGTGCGTTGCAGCAATAATAGTTTTGTCAGCGTATCCCTGCAAGAAGTTCAGTATGAATGGATTATTTTGTGCGATGCAGCATCCGGTGCCGATCAATCCGGGGTGACACCGGTTCATGACAGGCTGTTGTCCACTGCCGTACAATCAGGGTTTGTTACTGCAAGAGAGAGCCGTGTCATGATCAGGTTGATACAGAAAAATAATGGATGGCTGCTTCTGCTGGTTTTTTCCCTGCTGCTGGGTGCCTGTGGCGGTGGCAGCGATAACAGCAGTGCCGGCAATGTCAGCTTCCCGCAACGCGGCCAGCTGCAGTCGGCTGCCTGGCTGGGCAGTGTCAGCAGCAGTGCACTGGATTTTACCGGTGGAAGCATCACCCTGTCCCAGCAGCAACAGCTGCTGAAATATGATCTGGACCTGTACCGGCTGGTTTATACCACCCTGGATCAGGATGCCGGGCTGATTGATGCCTCCGGTCTGCTGGCCCTGCCACGCAAGAATACCCAGCTGGCCAGTCCGCTGCTCAGTTTTCAGCACGGCACCATTTTCCATGATGCCGAAGCCCCCAGTAATGACCTCGGCCCTTCGGCTGCCCCGCTGCTGTTTGCTGCGCTGGGTTATATCACCCTGGCACCGGATTATGTCGGTTACGGGGTCTCGCGCGGTGAGCCGCACCCGTACCTGCAGAAAACAGCTTCCGCCGCGGCGGTTGTCGACCTGTTGCAGGCGGCACGGACCTGGCTGGACAATCGGGGGGTGCGCCGGAATGGTCAGCTGTTCCTGACCGGTTATTCCCAGGGCGGGTATGTGACCATGGCAGCGCATCAGGCACTGGAAGCCCTGAATGCCGCTGACCTGCAGGTGACGGCGTCGGTTCCTGCTGCCGGGCCTTATGATGTGGGAGCCACGCTCGATGCGCTGCTGGATCAGGCAGGGCTGCGCCATGAGGGTGCTGCCGCCCAGCGCAGTCTGGCCGACACGCTTGCTGCGGCTCTGGTGGGGCAGATTGCTCCCGAGGATTCGGATATTGACTTTGACTACAGTGTGCTCAGTGCCTATATCAGTCATGGTGCTGACGGGGTGGTAGCGCAGAATGTGCATGACTGGCAGGCACGGGCACCGGTACGGCTGTTCCATGGCCGGGATGATGAGACCGTGCCTTTTGTCAGTGCCACCCGTGCCCTTGGTGCCATGCAGGCCCGTCAATCCGCTGATGTGCAACTGATCGAGTGTCAGGCACAGCCTGCCGACCATATCGGGTGCATCGAGCCGTATGGCCTGTATGTGATTGATTACTTGGGTGGGTTGGCCCAGGGCTTGTAAGCCCTCACCCCTTCCTCCGACGTATGGGGAGGAAGGGAGCGGTTCGGGAAGGTTTGTTTACGGAAACGGAGGCCGCACGACTTAACGCTGTGCCACACTGGTGGGATGATAGGTACGCAGGCGTTGCTGCCAGCCGGTCAGCCAGCGCGCTTCACGCCGGTCAGCAGGCGAATTGGCGATGCGCGTGACCAGTACCTCGTCTGCCGAGCGCATGAATTCCGCCAGTGCATTGGGTCCCGGCTCCACATCCTGCATCCCCTGCAATACCTGCATCAGGCCCCAGCCCTTGCCATTATAGCGTTCGCGGGGATTGGTGCCTTCACCCTTGAACTGCAGGTAGTCCAGCACCGGATAAATGCCGCCCTGGGTACGGGTCATGGTCTGGTAATTTTTCATCACCCGCTCACGTTCGCCGGCGGGCAACTGGTTCATCATGTCCGGAATGGCACGTTGCAGGCGCTGGTTGAGGAAACCGACCTGCAGCGGCAGGGTCTGTTTCATGAACTGGCGCAGTTCCAGCATTTCACGGTCATTCCGTGCCGCATTGAAGGCGGCTTCGTCAGCCCAGGGACTGCCCTTGCTGCGACCGGCGGCCAGCCAGGAGGGCATCTGTACACCCCTGGCACTGATATAATCCAGCAGGGCCGGGAAGGTTTCGGTATAGGTGCCGCGTTTGGAGGCCGGATACCAGATAAAACGCCCGATACCGAGTGAAACGAAATTTTCACTGCCATTCCAGCTCACCAGCTGATTTTCATCGGCATTGATTTCGTTTTTATAAATTTTTTCTGCGACCCAGCCCAGTTTCTGGTCCGGGATATTATTGCCACTGACCGGTGTTGTTGTATTGGTGACTGCCGTATTGGTGTTTGTACTCGTGCTGCTGCTGCGATTGGCCGGCACGGTAGCGGATGGCACGGCGACGTTGACTTCCGGTGACAGGGTCGGGGGAGTCAGCACCTGCGGGGCTTCGGGAATGGGTCTGGCCGCCGGGACTGCCGGGCTGGCATTATTCACCGAAGCCGAGACGACAGTGGCTGGCGGTGTGGTATAAATGGGTGTTGAAGCAGCGGCAACGGGTACCGATACGTTTGGATTGGCCGGTGGAATATAGCCGTAAGTGCCATAAGGCGTACCAATGGTACATCCGCCCATCAGCCCCAGAATCCCCAGTAAAGGTAATTTGTAGTTGTTCATTTGATTGTAGCCCTTATTTTTTTGCATGTTCGAGCCTGTGACTATAACCGTATGTCGTAGTTGATTGCAAAAGGTTCAAACTGCCCTAAAAAAATTTACGGGATTATTTTCATTTCTCTGATACAGCCTTTAGATGACACAGGAATCACCCATGGCTCAGCCCAATCGCCGTGGCCGGCGTCAACGCAGTGCCCAAAGCCCGAAAATCCGTTTTCCACAGCTGGAGCGACGTACCCTGCACAACCGTTTTGCCCCGGTTGCAGCGCTGGATGAAGAACAGGTCAGCCTGATTCATGAGGCCAGCATGGAACTGCTGGAACAGCAGGGTATCGAAGTGCTGGGTGAGGCCGGGAGGCAGGTGTTCCGGGATGCCGGTGTGATGGTCGGAGCAGACGGCATGGTACGCCTGGAGCGTGGCCTGGTGATGGAAAGTATCGGCAAGGCTCCATCACGGTTCACGGTCACCCCGCGCAATCCCGACAATGCCCTGCAGGTCGGCGGCGATGTGATCCAGTTCGGGCTGGTGTCGGGGCCGCCGAATGTACACGATGCCATTAACGGGCGGCGTATGGGCAATATGGCGGATTACCGCCACCTGATCCGTCTGGGCCAGTTTTTCAATGTGATCCGTTTTTTCGGCAATCAGGCCACTGCCCCCACCGATCTGGCTCCCAATACCCGCCATCTTGACACCACGCTGGCCAACCTGACGCTGGCCGACAAGCCCTTTTTTGTCCCCGGTATCGGGGCTGGACGGGTACTGGACGGGGCGCGGCTGTGTGCCATGGCCCGCGGGCTGACACTGGAGCAGCTGGCAGAAAGCCCGGCGGTAATGACCAATATCAATATCAATTCACCGCGGCGGCTGGATGACACCATGGCCTGTGGTGCCATCCAGCTGGCAAGGCTCGGGCAACCGGTAGCCGTGACTCCGTTCACGCTCATGGGTGCGATGACGCCGGCGACGCTGGCCGGGGCGCTGGTGCAGCAGAATGCGGAGGCCCTGTTCGGCATCTGCCTGCTGCAGTTGGTGCGGCCCGGTACCCCCGCGATCTACGGGGCCTTCACCTCCAATGTCAATATGCGCTCCGGTTCACCGGCTTTCGGTACGCCGGAAAACAGTCTGGCCAATATGGCCGGCGGGCAGATGGCACGCCATTACCGGCTGCCGCACCGGACCAGTGCCTGCAATGCCTCCAATACCGTTGATGTGCAGGCCACGTATGAAACCCAGATGGCGCTCTGGGGCGCGGTGCTGGGGCATGGCAACCTGATCTATCATGCGGCGGGCTGGCTTGAAGGCGGGCTGGTGGCCTCGTTCGAGAAAGTGGTTACCGACTGTGAAATGCTGCAGCACATGAGTGTCATGCTGCAGCCGATTCGCGTCAGCCGGGCTGAAATCGGACTGGAGGCGATGCAGGAGGTCGGGCCGGGCGGGCATTTCTTCGGCTGTGCCCATACCCGGGCCCGCTACCGGGAAGCCTTCTATGAGCCGTTTCTGAGCGACTGGCAGAACCATGAAAGCTGGCTGCAGGCCGGGGCGAAAGATGCGACCCAGCGTGCCACGGCTATCTGGCAGCAGATACTGGCGGAATTTGAACCGCCCGCGCTGGACCCGGCAGTGCAGGAGGCACTGGAAGCTTATGTACGGAAACGCAAGGAGACACTCGGTATGCAGGAACCGGAGCTGGAGCCGGTGGTCTGAGTTCCATGGTCACCGCGTGGCAGGGCCTGGACCAGCACAAGCCTTGGGCCCTTCCAGCCTGCTGCCCTGGTTAAATGCGTCCAGGCCTGTTATGCAGTCCCGTCACGTTGATCTACAGAAATATCAAAATGCAATACATCTTCACGAACACCGAGTTTTGTATACAAGGCAATAGCCGGCTCGTCTTCAACACCAGTGTCCGCCTGGACAAAAAGGACATAGGCACCGCGCTCGGCAGCTATGGTTCTCAGTTTCCCAATCAACGCAGTGGCAATTCCTTTTCGTCGATACGCAGAAGACACGGCAAGATCGTATATATAAAACTCACTGCGTTCCTGCTCAAACTTTATCAGCTCGTAGGCGGCAACACCGCCGACAACTTCCCTACCTTCCCGTGCGACAAGCGCGACAAAGGAATCACCACCGAGCAAACGCTTTATATAGTCCGGACCTGGACGTTTTCCGGTGTAAGTATTCATGTCATTAAACACTTCACCGAAGTTTGTCAGTAAATCATTCATCAGTTCAATATCACCAGGTCCCAGTTGACGAATTTCTATTGGCATTGATGATTCCTGGACTGTATAACACTGCACCAAACGGCACTCACGAAGTGAGTGGAAAACAGGCAGCCGTGAGGTCTACCCCAATTTTTGGACACAGATTCCATCTGCTTAGATAAAATCTGG
>DAOPKY010000029.1:0-49928 GCA_035391465.1 Thiolinea sp.
GAGCAGGAACGCCCGAAGTTGACCTAACCCGCTATAGAGCGCGTGAACGGGTACCTGGCGGCGGTACTGGGGGACAACGTGGGCTATATGATCGGACGCTGGGGCGGGCAGCGTGTACTGCACAGACTGGGTGTAAAAGAAGATCATCTGCGTCGCACGGAGCATTTTTTCGAGCATTACGGCGGCGGTATCGTGGTGGTGGCGCGTTTTATCGTGATTCTGCGTCAGCTCAATGGTGTGGTGGCAGGCAGTATGCACATGCCCTGGGGACGTTTTCTGCTGTTCAATGTGCTGGGCGGGGTGCTGTGGGTGACTTTCTGGTGTGGAGGTGTTTACTATCTGGGACGTCATTTCGAGCAGATTGAACAGTCGTTCCGGGGTTTGATGCCTTATGCGGTGGTGACAGGGCTGATAGCGCTGTTCGGGCTGCTGTGGTACCTGAAATCCGGCAGGAAAACCTGATCCATGGCGCTCACCAGTGCCCTGAGGCCAGCGGATGTTGATGATGTGTTCTGCTAAGTAACAGCTAAGTTTCGGGCAATAGACTGCAGTTCTTCAACATCAAAACAATCAGGATCATACCGATGAACAGTGCAGAAACCGCCCCGCTTGCCACTACTTCACGCTGGGCCACACCCACCCGTTGGCTCCATGCGCTGGTGGCGCTGACCCTCACCACTCAGCTGGTGCTTTCCCTGCTGATGGTTCCGCCGGATGAACTGGAAGGAGCCAGTGCGCTGCAGCAAGGCGCGATGGAAGGGCATGAAGTGGTCGGTCTGGTAGCCGCCGGTGTGCTGTTGCTGCATTGGCTGTGGTTGTTTATGGCCCGCAGCGATATAAAATTCAGCAACCTGTTTCCCTGGAGTCCGAGTGGTATCAAGCGTATTCTGGGCGAGCTGAGCTACCTCTTCAAACACCGCAAGCTGCCTCCGGTCGGTGAGCATGGCGGCCTGTCCGGTTTCGTCCATGGACTCGGTATCCTGATTGCCACGCTGATGGCCGCTACCGGGGTTGGTTTGTATGTGGTGATGGATTTTCTGGGTGGTTTTGAGAACCCGCTGTTTGAAGAAATTGCCGAGGTTCACGGTCTGTTCGGCAACCTGATGTGGGTTTACCTGATTCTGCATGCCCTGGCTGCAATCTGGCACGAGTTCATGGGGGAGCGGATTTTTGCCGGAATACGCCCCTGAGCTTGAGGCAAGTGCCCTTATAACGGTGCTGGATGGTGTGTTCTGTGCCATCCAGCGCCGATAATTATTTGAAGGGACAGGGGACAGGTTCGTTTTCATGCCGGCAACCGGGTGTCCGGATTCTTTATTGATTGATTCCAGTCCGTTATGCTTGGGGCAGCACGGTTTCCTGACAGGGCCGTTATTGATATTCCATGGAGGCAGATGCCCAGGAGTTGTCGCAGGTGCACATGGCATGATCCCCGCACGAGCCAACAATGTGTTGATGCAGCGCCGTCTCTGGACCGAAAGGCAATGGAGCCGTTTTGTCTCCGGTCGCCGTGTCAACCTGAATTCAGACCTGCTCAACAACGAAATTGCCACCTCCTGGCAGCGTTCCGCTTCCCGGCTTGATCCAAAGGATGAGCAGCTGGTCATTCCCCGTGATGAAGAATATGTCTCCAGCCGGCTGTGGCAGGATTCCATCCTGCGTCTGGTGGCCGGGCAGGAGCTGGACCAGCTCAAACAGCTGGCACGGGAAGGTTCGCTGGTGGCGGCAGTCTCCGATCCGCAGGGTTATCTGATCTGGACGTTTGCCAGCCGGCACATGCGCCGCCGGGCCGAGTCGGTCAACTTCGTTCCCGGCGGGCACTGGGGCGAGCATTCTGCCGGTACCAATGCGGTAGGACTCTCCGCGACCCTGCGTCGCCCGACGACCGTGTTTTCTGCCGAGCATTTTCTGCCGGTGGTGCATGATTGGGTGTGTTATGCCGCCCCGATCATGCACCCGCAGTCCGGGGAGATGCTCGGGGTGCTGGATATTTCCACTACCTGGAATTACCACACCCCGCTGGGACAGGCTGCCGTCAAGGAGCTGGCACGCTCGATTGCCGGACGATTGCCGCAGGTCCTGCCACGTGCCGAGCTGGAGATTCATGGGCTGGGACAGCCCCGCGTGGTGTTCCGGGGGCAGGCGCTGCACCTGTCCCATCGTCAGCTGGAAATTCTCTGTCTGCTGGTGCTCAACCCTCAGGGCCTGACACTGGATGCCTTTCATGCCGCCCTGTACGGTGATCAGCCGGTTTCCGCCTCGACCCTGAAAGCGGAGCTGTCGCACATGCGGCGCATGCTGGACGGGCAGGTCGGGTCGCGTCCCTATCGCCTGATGGTATCGGTGTGGGCGGACTTCATCGAAATCTGGCAGAGCCTGAACCAGAACCGTACCCAGGATGCTGTCGGTATCTACCGTGGCAGCTTTCTGCCGTTCAGTACCTCACCGGAGCTGGAAGAGTGGCGTCACTGCATTGATGCCGTCATGGGGCGGGCGCTGCATGACTGTGATGATTTTTCCATCCTGATGGGCAAGATGTGTAACGGAGCCTCCGGCAGCGAACTGGTGCGTGAGCGGCTGGAGGCCCTGATTGTGCAGCAGTGACGCAAGGCTGGCCGAACCCGTGGCCGGTGTGTGTCAGCGTGGCCTGAGCAGGTAAACCTGTTCGAGCAGCGATTTCACACCCCGCCGGGTCAGCCCGCTCATCTCTTGACTCACATCCAGCGTGTGCAGCGGGTGGATGTCGAAATCCGCTGCGTAATAAGCCCTGACCTCCTCCTGCAGCACGGCGAATGGTGGCCCTTTGGCCAGAGTCTGGTCGTATTCCAGCGTCACCAGCAGGGTGGGTACCCGGACCGGAAACAGGGTATGGAAGTGCCGCACATAATCCGGGCGCATGGGAGGCGGCAGGGCGATCAGCGATGCACGGTCGAATACGGCAGAACAGGTCTGCAGGTCGGCTGCCGTGAGGTCAAAGAAGTCACCGTGCAGAATGACCAGCCCGTCTGCTTCCCAGCGCTGGAATTTGCCCTGTGGTGTTATCCGGGGTTCCAGCCGGTTTTCGGCAAAGAAATCACGCACGGCAACCGGGCTGAGCTCAATACCCAGCACCGGGTAGCCTTGTGCCCGCAGCCAGAGCATGTCACGGCTTTTCCCGCACAGGGGCACAAAGACGGTTTCGCCCTCCGGCAGGCTCAGCTGGTCCCAAAAGGTCTGCAAATGGGGGTTGAAGTCCTGTTGATGGAAGCCGATCTGGTTTTGTTCCCAGCGGTCGTGCCAGAATTGTGCCTGCATAAATCCATGTCCTCGATAATCGATAAGTTGTCGGGGACTGCAATTATAATGGAAAATCTGGCGCATGAAGTTAACTCCGTTGAACAGAGAACCGGCCATTGATGAGCCGGACCGGCTGAGCCTGTGGCTGGATCAGATCAGCCGGCTGCCGGGCTGGTTTGTAACCGGTACCGATACCGGTGTGGGCAAAACCTGGATTGGTGTGCGGCTGATGCAGCTGCTGCGCCAGCGTGGTATGCGGGTGATTCCACGTAAACCGGTGGAGTCCGGCTGGCTGGATGAGCAGGTCACGGAAACCGACAGCTGGCGGCTGGCGGCCAGTGGCAGCGGATTCCAGCCTTTGCATGCGGTTTGTCCCAATCGCCTGCAGCGTCCCCTGTCACCGCCACGGGCAGCCCTGCTGGAAGGGCGGTCGCTGCAGATTGCCGATCTGGCTGCCAGCTGCCTGAAAGGTATCCGGGCCGGACAGTTTGTGCATGTGGAAGGGGCCGGCGGTTTTTACTCACCACTGGCCATGGACGGATTGAATGCTGATCTGGCCCAGGCGCTGAAGCTGCCGGTATTGCTGGTGACGGAAGATCGGGTCGGGTGCATCAATCATGTGCTGCTGACTCTGGAAGCGATACGGCAGCGCGGGCTGGCTGTGGCCGGCGTGATGCTGAATCCGATTCGGGCGGCCACACCGGGCATGGACAACCTGCAGGATTTGCGGACCCTCCTGCAGGTACCGGTATTGCGCTGGCCGGATTGAGTATCGGGCGGGCGTGATCGGGGTCAGGCCAGAACCGGCAGCCCCGTGGCGGTCAAGTCGGGTTTCTGCGTTTTTTTCTGGGAGTTGGTGACTTTTTCGTACACGGTTTCTTCGTCACCGGCCTTGACGGATTTACCGCTTTCGTCATTGAAGCCGGGTGTGCCGAAGTTCATCTGCCATTCCAGATTGTTGCGCGAAGTGGCGTATTCCAGCGCACTCTGACGCGAGATTTTCTTTTCCTTGTACAGCTTGAGCAGGGACTGGTCAAAGCTGACCATGCCATCCGATGCACCTTTTTCAATGACTTCCGGGAGCTGGTTGAAACTGCCCTTGCGGATCAGTTCGGCGGCATAGGGGGTGTTGACCATCAGCTCTGCCGCCAGATGCAGGGTTTCACCGTCCGGCGAGGGAATCAGGCGCTGGGCCACGATGGCACGCAGATTCAGGGACAGGTCCATGAGCACGCGTGTACGACTGTCGCCGGGGAACAGGTACAGGATGCGTTCCAGGGCCTGTACCACATTGATGGCATGCAGGGTGGAAATGGCCAGATGTCCGGTGTCGGCGAAGCCCAGTACCGCTTCCATGGTTTCGGCATCGCGGGCTTCCCCGACCATGATTACATCCGGTGCTTCACGCATGGCTTCGCGCATGGCGCGGGTATAGCTCAGGGTGTCAAAGCCGACTTCACGCTGGCCGATGATTGACTGACAGTGGCGAAAGGTATATTCAATCGGGTCTTCAATGGTCAGAATGTGCCCGCTGTGGCGCTCATTGCGATACTGGATCAGGGAGGCCATGGAGGTGGATTTGCCCGAGCCGGTGGAGCCGACGAACAGGATCAGGCCGTCGTGGCTCATGACCAGCTGTTTCAGACTCGCGGGTAAAGCCAGCTCATCCGGGGAACTGATCTTGCTGCGGATATGACGGACCACCATTGAGACCTCGCCACGCTGGAAGTACAGGTTCATCCGGAAGCGCCCGATCCCCTTGAGGGCAATGCCCTTGTTCAGTTCCCGTTCGCGGAAAAATTCGTCTATTTCACTGGTGCTCAGCACTTCTTCCGCCAGCTGGCGGATATTCCCCGGACGCATGGGCTCCTTGCTCACCCGCTTGAGCCGGCCCCTGACCTTGATGGAAGCATGAGCCCCGGTGGTGAGGTAGATGTCGGAGGCGCTCTGGTTGACCATCATGTGCAACAGTGGAGCAATACGCATATCATCTTCGATCATGTTTGTCATGGCGGTTTACACCCTCAGCGTTTGACAGGTTCAATTTCGAGCTTCTCGGTACCGAGGAAGACATCATGTTCCTTGGCAAAACGGCTCTCCAGTTTCAGTTTCAGGCGCAGGTCATTGACAGAATCGGCATTGCGCAGGCCTTCCTGCACGGTAATCCGGCGCGTCTCGATCAGGTCGAACAGGGCCTGGTCAAAAGTGCACATGCCCTGCTCACGTGATTTGCCCGTCAGGGTTTTCATCCCGGAGACATCCCCCTTGAGGATCAGGTCGGCCATCATCGGGGTATTGATGACCACTTCAACAGCCGGCAGGCGTGACTTGTTGTCGGGCATTCGTACCAGACGCTGGGAAATAATGGATTTGAGATTGAGGGACAGGTCCATCAGCAGTTGTGCATGCCGCTCCTGCGGGAAGAAGTTCAGGATGCGCTCGATACTCTGGTTGGCATTGTTGGCATGCAGGGTGGCCAGACACAGGTGGCCGGTTTCGGCATAGTTGATGGCATATTCCATCGCGGCACGGTCGCGTACCTCCCCGAGCAGGATCACATCCGGGGCCTGACGCAGGGTGTTTTTCATGGCCAGTTCATAACTTAGGGTATCGATACCGATTTCCCGCTGCGTTATCAGGCAGCCCTGATGGCTGTGGACAAATTCGATCGGGTCTTCCAGGGTGACGATATGGCCTTTGGAGTTCTGGTTGCGGTAGTCGAGCATGGCTGCCATGGAGGTGGACTTGCCCGAACCGGTGGCTCCGACCACCAGTACCAGACCACGCTTGGTCATGGCAATATCGCGCAGTACCGGTGGCAGCGAAAGCTCCCGGAAAGTGGGCACTTTGGAAGGAATGTGACGCAGGACCATGCCGATGCAGCTGCGCTGGGTAAAGGTGTTGACCCGGAAACGTGCCAGTCCCGGCAGGCTGACGGAGAAGTTGCACTCCATGTCGGATTCAAACTGGCGCAGCTGATGGTCGTTCATGACCGCACGCACCAGCATGCGGCTGTTCATTTCGCTCAGGGGAGTCTGGGACAGGGGGACCATCTCCCCGTTCAGCTTGATGGACGGCGGGGCTTCTGCCGTGATGAACAGGTCCGATGCCCCCTGTTCCAGGGTCTTCTGCATCAGTTTGTGGATATAGCCCAGTGCGGCTTCACGATCCATGGTGTCCCCCTTAAATGGCGTCCGGATTGTCGGCTTTGCGGCGTGCGGTCTCACGATCCACCAGCCCCTTCATCACCAGCGCCTGCAGCGACTGGTCCAGGGTCTGCATGCCGTCGGATTGTCCGGTCTGCATGGTGGAGCGCATCTGGGCGATCTTGTTTTCCCGGATCAGGTTGCGCACGGCACGGGTTCCGATCAGGATTTCATGGGCCGCGACCCGGCCACCGCCCTTTTTACGCAGCAGGGTCTGGGAAATCACCGCCTGCAGTGATTCCGACAGCATGGCGCGCACCATGTCCTTTTCGGCAGCCGGGAATACATCCACGATACGGTCAATGGTTTTGGGGGCGCTGGTGGTGTGCAGGGTGCCGAAGACCAGGTGGCCGGTTTCCGCAGCGGTCAGCGCAAGGCGGATGGTTTCCAGGTCACGCATCTCACCGACCAGAATGGTGTCGGGGTCTTCACGCAGGGCCGAGCGCAGGGCGGCATCGAAGCTCTGGGTATCGCGGTGTACCTCACGCTGGTTGACCAGACTTTTTTTGCTCACGTGCACGAATTCAACCGGGTCTTCAATGGTCAGAATGTGCCCATAATCGGAGTCGTTCTTGTAATCGATCATGGCTGCCAGCGTGGTGGATTTGCCCGAGCCGGTCGGCCCCGTAACCAGCACCAGCCCGCGCGGGTTTTCGGATATGGTGCGGAAGATGCCAGGGGCGGCCAGCTGTTCCAGGCTCAGCACTTTGCTGGGAATGGTACGGAAGACCGCACCGGCACCCCGGCCCTGGTTGAAGGCATTGACACGGAAGCGGGCGAGTCCGGGGATTTCAAAGGAAAAGTCGCACTCCCAGCGCTCTTCATAGGTTTTGCGCTGCTGGTCGTTCATGATGTCATAGATCATGCCGTGTACCTGCTTGTGCTGGAGTTCCGGCAGGTTGATGCGGCGGATTTCTCCATCCACACGGATCATGGGCGGCAATCCGGCGGACAGGTGCAGGTCGGAGGCGTTGTTTTTGACGCTGAAAGCCAAAAGCTGGGTAATATCCATGCTGATCGGGTTAATTCTTGTTAATTATGTTGGATAATCAAAACGGTTAATGTTTTAAGGGAAGTTAACACGAACCATGATGATCTGTGACAATCTCCGGACAATCGGGCAGCAGTTGCGTGAAGCAGAAGCCCGCTATCAGCGGCCTGCCGGCAGTGTGCAGTTGCTGGCCGTCAGCAAGCGCCATCCGGTCAGTGCACTGCAGGCGGCACTGGGCTGTGGCCAGCGCGCATTTGGCGAAAACTATGTGCAGGAAATGGTGGAAAAAGCCGAAGCATTGCCGGGGCAGGGCATTGAGTGGCATTTCATCGGCCCGATTCAGTCCAACAAGACACGCCTGATCGCGCAGACAGCCAGCTGGATCCATTCCGTGGAGCGCCTGAAGGTCGCACAGCGCCTGAGTGAACAGCGTGCTGCTGAAGCCCCGCCCCTGAATATCTGTCTGCAGGTGAATATCAGTGCCGAGGACAGCAAGTCCGGACTGGCACCGGAACAGGTATCAGTACTGGCGCATCAGGTGGCGGTGCTGCCTGGCCTGCGTCTGCGCGGGCTGATGTGCATTCCGGCTCCGGAAACGGATTTTGCACGGCAGCGGGCAGTCTTTGCCCGCCTGCGTCAACTGCAGGAACAGCTGGTCAGCGAAGGGCTGCTGCTGGATACCCTGTCCATGGGCATGAGCGCTGACATGGAGGCCGCAGTGGCCGAGGGGGCCACGCTGGTACGGATCGGAACCGCGATCTTCGGTGCGCGGGAGTAGGGGTCAGCGCAGAATGCTGGCACGCAGCACGTTGAAGCGTACCGGCTGGGTATTGCGTATCACTTCGCCTGATGCATCATGCAGTACCGCAAAGACACTGTGGTTACCCCGGTCCACATTTTCCAGCATCAGGCTGGTACTGCTGCTTTTGCCCATCTGTTTGCCGTCCATGTAGAACACCAGACCGTGTCCGGGCTGCAGCGGAGGATCAATCTCCAGCTGCACGGTGACCTGCCCGCCATTGGTGCGCACGGTATCCTCGTTTTTCGGGAACAGGACTTCAAAATACCTGTAGTCCTGGCCTGCATCGGCCTTGTCGGGTGTTTCTGGCGCTGTTGCTTCCTGCTCCTGTCCATCTTCCGGCTTGTGATGTTTGAAGAAGCTGTCTGCGACGGTCAGGGGCGGCAGGTCGACATTGGTGGCGCGGCTGTTTTCCGGTGGCTTGTCACCGAAGTAAACCCGCCCGCTGGCATCGGTCCAGCGGTAGACTTCGGCTTGCAGGGGCGCAAAAAGGCCCAGCAGCACAGCAAGGAACAGAACCAGGTAATGCTTGTTCATGGCGACCATCGGGGTTGGGATTGACACCCTGACAGTTTACGGTTTCACGCACCCGTGAAACAGAAATTCGGATAACCGGCTGTTTTCAGTGGGTAAATGCCGGTTTGCGTTTTTCCAGAAAGGCCTGTACGCCCTCGGCAAAATCATCACTCAGGGCACAGTCCACGAAGCTTTGCTGCTCGGCAGCCAGCTGTTGTTCCAGTGTCTGCCGGAGTGAGCTGTTGAACAGGGCTTTGGTCCGGGCAATGGCCTGCTTTGGTGTCTGACTCAGACGCTGGGCCAGGGCCAGGGTGGCTGTTTCCAGTGCTTCCGGTTCGACCACCTGATTGATCAGGCCGCTGGCGAGTGCCTGCTGCGCATCCAGGGGCTGGTTCAGAAAAGCCATGGCCCGGGCGCGTTTGTCACCAATGATGCGTGGCAGAAAGAAGGTGTGGCCACCATCGGGTGAGACCCCGAGCTGGCTGTAGGATGACGTGATGCGCAGGTTGTCGGCGGCAATCACCAGATCGCAGGCCGACATCAGGCTGAGCCCGAAACCGGCCACCGCACCCTGTACCGAGGCCAGTACCGGCCTGGGCATGGTGCGGATCGCGGTAATGGCATTGTGGATGGCTGTAATGATGCGCTCCACTTCCCTGCGCCGCTGTTCCGGAGTGAGCTCCAGACAGCGGGCAAAGTAGCCGATATCGCCACCGGCCATGAAATGCTCACCGGCCCCGCTGATGACCAGACAACGGATCCGGTCATCCTGAGCAATGGCGATGCAGTCTTCCTGCAGCGCAAATGCCATCCTGTCATCCAGTGCATTGAGTGAAGACGGGCGGTTCAGGGTCATGAACGCAATGCGTTCCCGAATGGCGATATCGACGACCGGTGGCATGGTGACTCCTCAGAAGGCTTCGGCATTGAAGTTCATCATGCTATCACAGCCGGACAGAATCGCTGACATGAGGGAACCGGTCTGGGGAAGCAGGCGTTCAAAGAAGAAGCGGGCGGTATCCAGCTTGGCCTGATAGAACAGGGCATCGTCTCCATCCCGTTTCTCCAGCGCCACTTCCGCCATGCGCAGCCACAGATAACCCAGCGCCACCAGTGCAAACAGGCGCAGATAATCGCTGGAGGCTCCGGCGGCTTCTTCGGGATTTTTAAGTCCCTGCAGGGCGATCCAGCCCGTGACGGTCTGCAGGCGGCCAAATGCCTTGGCCAGCCCCATGATCAATGGTTGCAGTTCGGCACGGTCGTCGTAGCTTTTCTGCTCCAGATAGTCGGCCACCTCATGGAAGAACGGGCGCAGATTGCGGCCCATTTTTTCCGGCAGTTTGCGGCCTACCAGATCCAGCGCCTGCACCCCATTGGCACCTTCGTAGATCTGGGTGATGCGGGCATCGCGCACGAACTGCTCCATACCCCACTCGCGGATATAGCCATGACCGCCATAGACCTGCAGGGCCATATTGGCAATCTCGGAGCCGCAGTCGGTCATGAACGCCTTCACGATCGGGGTCATCAGGGCCACAAAGGCATCGGCATCCTGACGCTGCTGCGCATCACCGGTGTGGCTGGCGATATCCAGAGCCCGGGCCACCCAGATGCTCAGGGCACGGTTGCCTTCGGTATAGGCCCGCATGGTCAGCAGCATGCGGCGCACATCCGGATGCACCATGAGCGGGTCTGCCGGTTTGTCCGGAAAGGCCGGTCCTTTGAGCGAACGGCCCTGCAGGCGTTCGCGGGCGTAATTGACCGCATTCTGACAGGCAATTTCACCCAGTCCCAGTCCCTGCATGCCCACGCCCAGGCGTGCCGCATTCATCATCACGAACATGGCCGACATGCCCTTGTGCAGGCTGCCGACCAGATAACCGGTGGCCTGATCAAAATTCATGACACAGGTGGCGTTGCCGTGGATGCCCATTTTGTGCTCGATGGAGCCACAGCTGACACCGTTGCGCTTACCCGCTGCACCTGCTTCGTCGACATGGAATTTGGGCACCAGAAACAGGCTGATGCCCTTGATGCCTTTGGGGGCGTCCGGGGCACGCGCCAGCACCAGATAGATGATGTTTTCACTCAGATCATGATCACCGGCACTGATGAAGATCTTCGAGCCGCTGAGCAGCCAGCTGCCATCCGGGCCGGCTTCCGCCCTGGTGCGCAACAGACCGAGATCGGTACCGCAGTGCGCCTCGGTCAGGCACATGACCCCGCTCCAGCTGCCGTCAATCATCTTGGGCAGGTAGGCGGCTTTCAATGCATCGGAGCCAAAAGCTTCAATGGCACGACAGGCTCCGTCCGTGAGGCCCGGATACATGGCAAAGGCCATATTGGTGGAGCACAGGATTTCCTCGACCATGAACCCGAGGGTTTTGGGCAGTCCCTGTCCGCCGTACTCCGCCGGTGCGGTCAGGGCACCATAGCCGTTCTCGTAATAGGCGTCATAAGCCTGCTTGAAACCGGTGGGCACGAAAACCCTGCCGTCCTCAAAGCGGCAACCTTCCTGATCACCCACCTGATTCAGCGGCAACAGTTCGTTTTCACAGAACTTGCCCGCTTCTTCCAGCACTGCCTCGATCAGGTCGGGGCTGGCATCTTCATAACCCGGCAGCTGCTGCAGGTCGGCACCCTCAAACAGCTCGTTATAGACAAAGCGCAGGTCGCGCAGGGGGGCATTGTAAACAGGCATGATCAGTTCCTCAGTGGCTTGCCGGTCTCCAGCATGTGCTCCATGCGTGCCAGCGTGTTGTTATCGTGCAGCAGCTGCATGAACATCCGGCGTTCCAGCGCCAGCAGTGCCTGCTCATCCAGGGTTTCGGTCATGTCGGTGTCACCACCGCTCAGGACTTCAGCCAGTGCCAGTGATACCGTGACATCATGGTCGGTGGCCCGGCCCATGGTATGAAAATCCCGGACTGCCATGGTCATTGCGGCCAGTGCGGTGGGACCGGGCAGGCTGATTTCGACCGGCTCCGGCGGCTGATAGCCTTGTGCGAGGCTCAGGGCCCTGGCCTTGGCATCCGCCAGCAGGCGTTCGCGGTTCATGGTGATACCGTCCTGCGGACGCAGGAACAGGTAATCCTGTGCTTCCTGGGCGGATTTGGCCACCGTGGCAGTGCTGATGGTTTCAAAGCACTTGATCACCGGGGGCAGGAGACCGCCGGGACGTTTGGGGTTGGTGACCCAGCGCTGCAGCATTTCCTTGCAGCCGCCCCAGCCCGGAACCAGACCGACGCCGACTTCCACCAGTCCCATGTAGGTTTCGGCATGTGCCTGCACCGCATCGCAGTGCAGCAGAATTTCGCAGCCGCCTCCCAGTGCCATGCCGGCAGGGGCACCGACCACCGGGAACGGGGCGTAACGCAGGGCAGCATAGGTATCCTGCCCGGCCTGAATCATGGACTCAATCTGTTGCCAGGAGGCCATATTGGCTGAAAACAGCAGCAGGCCGAGATTGGCACCGACGGAGAAGTTGCTGCCTTCATTATAGATCACCAGCGCCTTGTACCTGCTTTTTACCAGCGTGATGGCCTGCATGGCCAGCTCCAGAATCTGTGGATCCAGCGCATTCATCTTGCTGGTGAATTCCAGACACACCACACCGTCGCCGATGTCCCACAGACTGGCAGAGGCATTCTTCAGCAGCGGTTTGCCGGCACGCTTGATGTCTTCCAGCAACAGGACCCCCTCCGGGCGTTCCAGCCTGTGATAGTGGCCTGTCGTCTCCAGGTATTCGAGTCGACCCTCCTGAACCCGGTAAAAACCCCCGGCAGCCGCGGCTTTCTGCAGCAGTTCCGGAACCGGCTGCCTGTCAGTGGCGAGCTTTTCGGCAAAGCGGGCGGCACCAATCTGGTCAATCAGCTCGAACGGGCCGAATTTCCAGTTGAAGCCCAGGCGCATGGCCTTGTCCACCGAAGCAATGTCATCGGAAATTTGCGGTACCAGTGAAGCCGCATAGGCCAGTACCTGAGACAGGACCCGCCAGGCATACTGTCCGCCCTGATCCGGGTGATCGACAAGGGCGGTCAGTCCGCCCCGAGCGGCTGCCTTGACACTGGACAGGCTGGCGGGAACCGAGGCACTGTATTGACCCGTGGCCAGATCAATGGATTCCTTGAGCTTCTGACCATTGCTGCGGTTGAGGCGGTAAAACCCACCCTTGCCCTTGCGTCCGGTATGGCCATCCCTGATCATTCCGGCAATCAGGTCCGGCATCCCGGCCTTGGCACGGAAGGCATCCCCCTTAGGCAGTGCGTCGAGCATGCTTTTCATCAGGTGCGGCATCAGGTCAATACCCACCAGATCGAGCAGACCGAAGACGCCGGTTTTGGGTACGCCGACGGGCTTGCCCATCACGGCATCAGCGGCTTCCACGCTCAGCCCCATGTCCATGGCTTCCAGCACGGCAACCTGCATCCAGAAAATACCGATGCGGTTGGCGATAAAGGCCGGGGTGTCCTTGCAGTGGATCACGCCCTTGCCCAGCTTCTGGTCACAGAAGCGGCTGACGGCGACAATGGCCTCCGGTCGGGTTTGTTTGCCGCCGGTAATTTCCAGCAGGCGCATGTAGCGCGGCGGATTGAAAAAGTGGGTGATCAGGAAGTTTTCGGCAAAGGGTTCCGGCAATCCGGCCACCAGTGCCTGCAGCGGAATGGTGGAGGTATTGGAGGATACCACGGCATCGGCACGCCGGACCTGATCCAGCCGCTGATAGAGGTTTTGTTTCAGGTCCAGGCGCTCGATGATGGCTTCGATGATCCAGTCACAATCGGCAACCAGGGCCAGATCATCTTCCAGATTGCCGGTGGTGATCCGCTTTGCATTGCGCGGATGCATGAAGGGAGCCGGATCGGACTTGAGCAGTTTCTGCACCGCTCCTTCCGCCAGGGCATTATGGTTTTCCGCACCTTGCGGCACGATGTCAAGCAGCACCACCGGTACACCGGCATTGGCGATGTGGGCGGCGATACCTGCCCCCATAACACCGGCACCGATGACGGCAACTTTACGGATTTCCATTACACAGCCTCCAGAATGGTTGCAATGCCCTGACCCCCGCCGATGCATTGGGTGGCGAGGCCGTACTGCTTGCCCTCACGCTGCAGCAGGGCGGCAACCTTGCCGGTGATGCGTGCACCGGTGGCGCCTAGCGGATGACCCAGTGCAATGGCCCCGCCATCCAGATTGATGCGTGTCATGTCCAGCCCCAGGTCGCGCACGCAGGGAATGGCCTGGGCAGCAAAGGCCTCATTCAGCTCGATGATGTCAATGTCTGCCGCCTTGAGTCCGGCCCGTTCCAGCGCTTTCAGGGTGGCATTGACCGGGCCGATACCCATGATTTCCGGGGCACAACCGGCCACGGCGACGCTTTTGATGCGTGCCAGCATGGGCAGGCCGTTGGCTTTGGCAAATTCCTCACTGCACACCAGCGTGGCAGCGGCACCATCGGTGAGCGGAGATGAGGTGCCGGCTGTGACGCTGCCCTGCTCATCAAAGGCCAGTTTCAGACCGGCCAGCGTATCGGCTGTGGTATCCGGGCGGATGCAGCCGTCCTGGGTCACATCACCGACCGGAATGATTTCATCGGCAAGCTTTCCGGCTGCCTGGGCGGCTGCCGCTTTCTGATGGCTGGTGACGGCGAGGGCTTCCTGCTCCTGACGGGAAATATTGTATTTTTTGGCCAGATTTTCTGCGGTGATGCCCATGCTGATATAGGCTGCCGGGTTTTCCTGGTACAGGGCCGGGTTGGGGGAGGGGTTGAAGCCCGGCATCGGAACACGGGTCATGGATTCGACGCCGGCACAGATAAAGGCATGACCGGCATTCATCTGTATGGCCCCGGCCGCCTGATGGATGGCCTGCATGGAAGAGCCGCAGAAGCGATTGAGGGTGGCTCCGGCCACCGAGATCGGCAGGCTGGCCATCAGCACCACCAGACGGGCCATGTTGAAACCCTGTTCCCCTTCGGGGAAGGCACAGCCCAGCAGCAGGTCTTCGATTTCTGCGCCGTCCACACCGGTTTTTGCCAGCAATCCCCTGACCGCCGTGGCGGCAAGGTCATCAGGCCGGACCCTGGCGAGTGCGCCCTTTCTGGCCATCGTGAACGGGGTGCGGACATAGCCTGCAATCACAACATTTTTCATTCGGGTTCTCCAACGGTTGGTTTGGGTGAGGCGCGGGGTTCAGGGTGCCGGTTTGCGTGCCTGTCCTGCCTGATTGATATGGAAAAGGCATTCCTGCTCAATGCTGCCGAGTTCGCTGATGGTGGCGATTAAGTCCTCCTGTTGCTTTTTCAGCTGTTGCAGGCGGCTTTGCACCATTTTTAACAGGTAGTGCAGTTGCTCCTGCTGATCCGGGTCCAGTGCCACATCATAAAGCGCAATGAACTCCCGAATGTCATCCAGGGAAAACCCCAGTCGCTTGCCACGCAGGATCAGCTTCAACCGGGCCTTGTCCTGATAGTTGTAGACCCGGTTTGCCCCCAGACGCCGGGGCGTGAGCAAACCCTTGTTTTCATAAAAGCGGATGGCGCGCTGACTGAGGCCGAACTCGTCGCTTAGGTCGGAAATTGACCAAAATGGTTGCTTTTCTATTTCCATGATCGGGATACTAATAGTGCCTGACGTTAACGTCAAGTAAATTACCAAAACGTAATGTAACTGGTTTTTGTTAAGGCCGGAGTGGGATATGCCTGTTGTAAGAAAGGCTTAAAAAGGGTAAAACTACCGGTAAACAGCGCTCAAACGGCGCAACTCCTGAGTGGAAAGTGACTTGCCGATGGATGGAAGAATGTGATTTTTCAGGAGATTTCGGGTCCGTACAAAAAACTGCACGATGAACAATTGTGTCAGGAAAGTGTTGGCTTTATAATACAGTTCGCTGCGTTTATGCAACGGTGGAATGGGAAATTACTATGAAGATGAAAAGTTTGACTATCGCCATGCTGATGGCGTCTCTGAGTGCAGTCTCCGGTACTGCTTTTGCTGAAGCCTCTTACTACGGCAGCATCCGTGTCGGGATTGATGCTGCTGATGACGGTAACGATACCAATACGTCTCTGCGCAATTATGCTTCACGTCTGGGTTTCAAGGCTGAAAGCGACCTGAATAACGGCCTGACCGCTTTTGGTCATTATGAATTCGGTGTTGATACCAACTCTTCCGACAATGGCAATGGTGCCATGAGCACCCGTAAAGCCTATGTCGGCCTGAAAGGTGACTGGGGTCGTGTCCGTCTGGGGCAGGATTATCACACTTTCTATCATTTCGGTCAGGAGCTGACCGACCAGGGTTACTGGGACACCTGTCTGCCCTGCCTGGGTGACTCAAGTTTCCGTACCGGTGATGCCATCAGCTATGACGGCACCTTCGGTAATTTCAGTGTCGGTGCCACCGGCTATGCCGGTGATGCAGAGCACGGTGACGGTTATGAACTCGGTATGGCTGGCAAATTCGGCCCCGAGCAGTCCAAGATCACGGTGACTGCTGCGGTACGTGATACCGATGGTCCCCGTGGTACCGGTGATGATCCACTGTGGACCATTGGCGCTGGTGGCAAGTTCGCCGGTCTGAATGCCGCCGTGTCCTACTTTGAAAATGGTGATGACAACAGCTTCAGTACCCACTTCGGTTATGACTTCGGTAATTCCGATGCCTATGTCAATATCGGCCAGATTGATCCGGATGTCGGTGAAAAGACCACCCCATGGGCCGTGGGTTATGGCATTGCTGTGGGCGCCAAAACAACGGTCTGGTTTGAGTACAGTGACTTCGATAATGACGTGACTCATGCTCGTGCTGCCCTGAAGTATGACTTCTGACCTGCAGTCATAACGGAAGAATCAAAAAGGGTGCTTCGGGCACCCTTTTTTTATGGAGGAAGCATATTCTGCCTGACGCGTCGTCTGCGCAGTACTGAAGGCTTTTCCCCATACTTTACCCGGTAAGCCTGAGAAAAATGTGCCGAGCTGCCAAATCCGGTCGCCAGGGCGATGTGAGTAATGGACAGCGGTGACTGCAGCAGCAGGTTGCGGGCCTTGTCCAGGCGCAGGTCGCGATAGAAGGCCATGGTACTCTGGTGCAGCTTGTCGTGAAACAGGCGGTTGAGCTGGCGCGTTGTGAGGCCGGCCAGCCGTGCCAGCTGGGGCAGGTCCAGCGGCATGGCCAGATTGTTCTGCATCAGTTCGATGCTGGCCAGCAGGGCTGGGTGATGGGTGCGATAGCGTTCGGCCAGTCCGGCACGTTGCGGATTGCCGGAAGGACGAATCTCCGTGTGCATGAACCAGTCGCAGACCTGCCGCGCAAAACCGATGCCGTGGTGGCTGGCAATCAGCGCATGCATCATGTCCAGTGGGGCCGTACCACCGGCACAGGTCATACGGTCATGATCCATGACATACAGGCTCTTTTCCAGCAGCATGTCCGGGAACAGCTCCGTCATGGTGGGCACATGTTCCCAGTGTACGGTGGCACGCCGTCCTTTTAGCAGGCCGGCCTGTGCCAGAATGACCGGGCCGCCGGAGACCCCCCCGAGCCAGATACGTCGCCGGGCCAGATGGCGCAACCACTGGAACAGACGCTCATCCCGGAAGCTGAACGGATCACCACCGGCCACGACCAGCATCAGGTCAAAATCGACCTGCTCCCCCACCTGGGCATTGGCACGGATGATGGCTCCACTGGAACTGGTGGCACGCGCCCCTGCTGTCGGCAGGTGATAAACTTCGTACAGTGTCTTTCCGGCCAGCAGATTGGCGGCTCGCAGTGGTTCAATGGTTGCGGCATAGGACATCAGGCCGAATCCGTCAATCAGCAGAAAACCGATCCGGTAAGGCCGGGCCGGAACAGGGGGCAGCGCGTTGTCCATTTCAGGAAAGTTACTGTCCGGATCGGGAAAGTCAAGTCCTGTCTGCAGGTCTATCATGAGATGATCATCAGGCGTGACCGGTTTTGCAGCGGGCTTTGATGAGCGGCATAAACGGCAAGGGAGGAGGAGTCATGGGCTATTATTCAGCCTGGCGGGTGCTGCGTGAAGGGCTGACCGGCAATAAAGGCTGGAAACCACTCTGGCGCGAGCCTGATCCGAAGGCGGCTTATGATGTGATCATTGTCGGTGGTGGCGGGCATGGCCTTGCCACAGCTTATTACTTGGCCAAAACCTTCGGCCTGAACCGGGTTGCCGTGCTGGAAAAAGGCTGGCTGGGTTCGGGCAATATCGGTCGTAATACCACCATTATCCGCTCCAACTACCTGCTGCCCGGCAACGAGCCGTTTTATGAGCTGTCCATGAAGCTCTGGGAGGGGCTGGAGCAGGACCTGAACTACAATGCCATGGTTTCCCAGCGTGGCATCATCAACCTCTACCACAGCGATGCCCAGCGTGATGCCTATGCCCGCCGTGGCAATGCCATCCGCCTGGCCGGTGCCGATGCCATGCTGCTGGATCAGGAGGGAGTGCGTGCCCAATACCCGTTTCTGGATTTTGCCAATGCCCGCTTTCCCATCAGGGGCGGCCTGTGGCAGCCACGGGCCGGAACCGCACGCCATGATGCCGTGGTCTGGGGCTATGCCCGCGGGGCGGATGCGCGTGGAGTGGATATTATCCAGAACGGTGAAGTGACCGGCTTTCTGCTGGAGGACGGGGTATGCAAGGGAGTGGAGACCACCCGTGGCAGCATCCGTGCTCCCAAGGTGGCTGTCTGTGTGGCCGGGTCTTCCAGCCGGGTCATGGCACGGGCCGGGATGCGGCTGCCGATTGAAAGCCATGTGCTGCAGGCGTTTGTTTCCGAGGGGCTGAAACCCCTGATTCCGGGCGTGATCACCTTTGGCATGGGGCATTTCTACATCAGCCAGTCCGACAAGGGCGGGCTGGTATTCGGCGGGGATATTGATGGTTACAATTCCTATGCCCAGCGCGGCAATCTGCCCGTGATTGAGGATGTGTGCGAAGGTGGCATGGCCCTCATGCCGGCGATCGGGCGTGCACGCCTGCTGCGCATGTGGGGCGGTGTTATGGATATGTCCATGGATGGTTCACCCATTATCGACCGTACCCCGATACCGGGATTGTATTTCAATGGTGGCTGGTGTTACGGCGGTTTCAAGGCCACCCCGGCCAGCGGTTTCTGTTATGCGCACCTGATTGCAAAGGATGCGCCGCATCCGGTGGCGGCTGCTTACCGTCTGGACCGGTTCCGCACCGGAGCGCTGCTTGATGAAAAGGGCGCAGGTGCCCAGCCCAACCTGCACTGAGGAGTATGAACCATGATCATTGATCATCCCCTGCTGGGGCCGCGTGATGCCACCGAGTTTGTGTACTTGGGCGATGCGGCACTGCTGAACCGTCCGGATGCTGCCGCAGCGGACGCTGATGAGCAGTTCTACCAGTACCAGTACCTGCGTGACAATCCGGCTGGTGTGCACCGGGAACTGTGGTTTCACGAGCAGGGAGATCATTCCTGGCTGGTGGTGACACGCAATACCCTGACCCATGAGATTCTCCGGGTTGAGCTGGCGCGTGATGTGGTACGGGCACGGGAGGGGAACACATGAGCCAGTCCGGACGCATTGCCGGGGGGCTGGTGGATTATGACCGCACCCTGGACTTCCGCTTCAATGGCACAATCCTGCAGGGCCACCCCGGTGACACCCTGGCCTCGGCTTTGCTGGCCAATGGCCTGCGGCTGGTGGCGCGCTCTTTCAAGTACCACCGTCCACGCGGCATTTTCAGCGCCGGTTCGGAAGAACCAAATGCCCTGGTGCAGCTGCATCGGGGGGCGTATCAGGAACCCAATACCCGTGCCACAATGGTCGAGCTGTTTGCCGGACTGGAAGCGCACAGCCAGAATTTTCGTGGCTCGCTCAGGCATGACCTGCTGGCTGTGAATGACTGGCTGGCCCCGTTTCTGTCTGCCGGGTTCTACTACAAGACCTTTATGTGGCCGGTCGCTTTCTGGGAAAAGCTGTATGAGCCTGTGATCCGGGCAGCGGCAGGTCTGGGACGGCTGTCCGGACAGGAAGACCCGGATGTGTATGACAAGGGTTATCTGCACTGTGATGTGCTGGTGATCGGAGCCGGGCCTGCCGGGCTGATGGCGGCACTGACAGCGGCACGAAGCGGTGCCCGTGTCATTCTTGCCGATGAGGATTTCCGCATGGGAGGACGCCTGAATGCGGAAACGTACCGTGTCGGCGGCCTGTCGGGGGCGGAATGGGCCGAACAGGCCGTGGCAGAACTGGCCACCATGGCACAGGTACGTCTCCTGCCGCGCACCACGGTTTACGGCGCTTTCGATCATGGCATTTATGGCGCACTGGAGCGCCGGACCGATCACCAGCTTCAGAGCGAAGGCCAGCCGCGCCAGGTGTTGTGGCGCATTTATTCACGTCAGGCCATTCTGTGTGCCGGAGCCACCGAACGTCCGATTGCCTTTGCCAACAATGACCGTCCGGGGATCATGCTGGCAGGCAGCGTGCGCACCTACGCCAACCGCTTCGGCGTGGCGGCGGGACAACAGATTGCCGTGCTGACCAATAATGATAATGGCTGGCAGACGGCACTGGACCTGAGCACTCGGGGGGTGACGATTGCGGCAGTGATTGATACCCGTACCGATGCGCGGGTACCGGATTTTAAGGCGGCTCCCGTGTTTCGGGGCCAGCAGGTGATTGACACCCGCGGGCGGCATGGGCTGCATACCCTGAAGCTGTCGGGCGGCCAGCGCATTGAGGCCGACTGTCTGGCAGTCTCCGGGGGCTGGAATCCGAATGTGCACCTGACCGGCCATCAGCGCGGGCGTCCGCAGTGGCATGAGCGCATTGCCGCTTTTGTGCCGGGCACGGAACTGCCGCCGGGTATGCAGGTGGCCGGGGCAGCACAGGGTAGCTTGGGACTGGCTGCCTGTTTGTTGGACGGGCAGCAGGCTGCCAATGCCGCCGTGCTGGCACTGGGACGCAAACCGGTTCCGGCACCGCTGCCGGAGGTTGCTGATGAGGCTTTTGGCATCACGCCCTGCTGGCAGGTACCGGGACGCAAGCGGGCCTGGCTGGACCTGCAGAACGATGTCACCGTCAAGGATGTGCAGCTGGCCCGGCGTGAGGGATTTCATGCCGTCGAGCACCTTAAGCGTTATACCACCCTGGGGATGGCTACGGACCAGGGCAAAACCGCGAATGTCAATGCACTGGCGGTCATGGCAGCCTGCACCGGCCAGAGCATTCCTGAAACCGGTACCACCATTTTTCGCCCCCCCTATACCCCGGTACCGATCGCAGCCCTGGCAGGGCGGGCGCGTGGCAGGCACTTTCGCCCGGTACGCCAGACCGCAAGCCATGCCTGGGCACGGGAGCAGGGTGCGGTGATGACGGAAACCGGCCTGTGGATGCGGGCGCAGTGGTTTCCGCAGGCGGGTGAGACGCACTGGCGCGAGTCGGTGGACCGGGAGGTGAAGCAGGTCCGGGCGGCTGTGGGGGTCTGTGATGTCAGCACCCTGGGCAAGATCGATATTCAGGGCCGGGATGCACTGGAATTTCTCAACCGCGTGTATGCCAATGGCTTCAAGACCCTGGCCGTCGGGCGGGTGCGCTATGGCCTCATGCTGCGCGAGGACGGCTTTGCCTGTGATGATGGCACCACGGCACGTCTGGGTGAGCAGCACTTCCTGATGACCACCACGACCGCCAATGCCGCACTGGTCTACCGCAATCTGGAATTTGCGCGCCAGTGCCTGTGGCCGCAGCTGGATGTGCAGCTGGTTTCCGTCACCGAGCAGTGGGCGCAGTATGCCATTGCCGGACCCAGGGCACGCCAGCTGTTGCAGCGTCTGGTGGATGCAGGCAGCGATCTTTCCGGTTCGGCATTCCCGTTCATGGCCTGTGCCGAGCTGACGATCTGTGACGGGATACCGGCCCGGTTGTTCCGGATTTCCTTTTCCGGCGAACTGGCTTATGAGCTGGCGGTTCCGGCCCGTTACGGGGATGCGCTGATCCGGGTGCTGATGCAGGCCGGGCAGACCTTGGGGGTGGTGGCTTACGGAACCGAGGCCCTTGGGGTGATGCGGATTGAAAAAGGTCACGCCGCCGGAAATGAGCTGAACGGCCAGACTACAGCCCTGAATCTGGGGATGGGAGCCATGGTGGCACGCAAGGCGGAAAACAGTGATTTTATCGGCAATGTCCTGTCCCGGCGAGCGGACATGAACCGTGCTGATGCATTGCGCCTGATGGGCTTCCGCCCGCTGAAGCGTGATGAGCACCTCAATGCCGGAGCCCATTTTCTGGCCCGTGGTGCCAGTCCCGGGATGCAGCATGATCAGGGTTGGATGAGCTCGGTGGCCTTTTCGCCCATGCTCGGGCATGCCATCGGTCTGGGCTTTATTCAGCGTGGCCACGAACGGGTGGGTGAGGTGGTGCGGGCTTTTGATCCGGTGCGTGATCGTGATATCGAAGTGGAAATTGTCTCACCCCATTTCTTTGATCCCAAGGGAGAGCGTTTGCATGTCTGACTACCGTTTGCAGGCCCGGTCTCCGCTGGGTGCTTATACACAGCGTATCAACGGCATCCGTCTGCGGGAGCTGAACGGGCGGGCGCTGGTGCTGATATCAGCAGCGCAGCAGGAACAGGCGGCGCTGGCACAGGCTCTGCGGCAGGCATTTGCCCTCAGCCTGCCCGCTGTTGGGGACAGCTGCAGCAATGCTGATGGCAGTTTGCGTCTGCTGGGGCTGCAGCAGGATCGCTTCGGGCTGCTGTTGGAGGATGGGCCGGTCTATCCGGAGCGTCGGGTGGCCGGAGTGTTGGGTGGGGCGTTTGGCGTGGTAGATCAGTCCGATGCCTGGGTGATGCTGGAGCTGGCCGGGGTGTCGGTGCCGGCGGTATTGGCACGCCTGTGCATGCTGGACCTGGACCTGCGGGAATTTCCGCCCGGACGGGTGGCACGCACGGTAATGGAGCACATGACGGTGATTATCCTGCGTACCGGGGAGCAGCAGTTTTTATTGTTGTCACCCCGCTCTTTGGCGCGTTCATTTTTGCATGCACTGGAGACATCGGCCCATAATGCAGGTTGAGAACCTTACGATAATGAGGAGATGGTGATGAGTCTTGCCACCAAACAACCCCGGGCCGGCGTCTGGAAGTCCGGCAAGGGCCGGGGGAGGCACACCCCCAAAGGGCGTCAGCTGGATGAGCAGGCTGTCGCTGAAGTACAGGCCCTGTTGCAGGAGCAGCCGCGGCGGCGTGATCTGCTGATCGAGTTTCTGCACCGGATTCAGGATCACTACGGGCACCTGTCGGCTGCCCATCTGCGTGCGCTGGCATTTGAAATGAAACTGTCGCAGGCGGAGGTGTATGAGGTTGCCACTTTCTATGCCCATTTCGATGTGGTGAAAGAAGATGAGCAGGCCCCGCCGGCACTGACCATCCGGGTTTGTGATTCGCTGTCCTGTGAAATGGCCGGTGCACAGGCATTACTCACGCAGCTGGCATCACGCTATCACGGCAGTGGTGAAGTCCGGGTACTGCGTGCTCCCTGCATGGGGCGCTGTGACACTGCACCGGTGCTGGAGCTGGGGCATCACCATATTGATCAGGCCACCCCGGCAAAAGTGGCAGCAGCCATTGCTGCCGGTGACACCCATGCCCATGTGCCGGAATATCAGCCTTATGCGGCCTATGTCGCGGAAGGTGGCTATAAAACCCTGCAGGCGCTGCGAGCCGGGAGCAAAACCCCGGAACAGGTGCAGGACGTCCTGCTGGAAGCTGGCCTGCGCGGTCTGGGCGGGGCCGGTTTCCCGTCGGGGCGCAAGTGGTCTTTTGTGCGTGCTGCTGCCGGACCGCGTTATCTGGCGGTGAACGGGGATGAGGGCGAGCCGGGCACCTTCAAGGACCGTTATTACCTGGAGCGGGATCCTCACCTGTTTCTGGAGGGCATGCTGATTGCCGCCTGGGCGGTGGAAGCGGAAAAGGCTTTTATCTATCTGCGTGACGAATACCCGGCAGCCCGTCAGATTCTGCAGCAGGAAATAACCGCACTGGAGCAGGCCGGTCTGGTGGCTCCCGGTTACATTGATCTGCGCCGGGGCGCGGGAGCCTATATCTGTGGTGAGGAGTCGGCCATGATCGAGTCCATTGAGGGCAAACGCGGGCTGCCACGCCACCGTCCGCCCTATGTGGCTCAGGTCGGTATTTTCGGTCGTCCCACGCTGGTGAACAATATTGAGACCCTGTACTGGGTGACACGCATCTGCCGTGAAGGTCCTGAAGTGCTCAACAGCGTGGAGAAAAACGGACGCAGGGGGCTGCGCAGCTATTCGGTTTCCGGGCGGGTCCGGCAGCCCGGTGTCTACCTGCTGCCGGCTGGTTCCACCATTACCGACCTGATTAATGCCTGTGGCGGCATGCAGGATGGGCATGCCTTCAAGGCTTATCAGCCGGGCGGGCCTTCTTCCGGGCTGCTGCCGGCCTCGTTGAATGAGGTACCCCTGGATTTTGATACCCTGCAGCCTTATGGCAGCTTCATCGGCTCGGCAGCGGTTGTGGTGCTGTCTGATCAGGACAGTGCCCGTGCTGCTGCCCTCAATATGCTGCGTTTCTTTGAGGATGAAAGCTGTGGGCAGTGCACACCCTGCCGGGTGGGGTGTGAGAAGGCTGTGAAGCTGATGCAGGACGAGCAATGGGATACCGGCCTGTTGCAGGCGCTGGCACAGACCATGGAGGATGCATCCATCTGTGGTCTGGGGCAGGCGGCACCCAATGCCATCCGCCTCACCATCAAGCATTTCCCGCAGGAGGTTTGAGCATGAAAACCATCAAGTTTGTTCTGGACGGACATGACGTCGAGGCACTGGAAGGTGAAAGCATCTGGGATGTGGCCCGGCGCGAGGGTACAACCCTGCCACACCTCTGCCACTCCGGGGAGCCGGGCTACCGGGCAGATGGCAACTGCCGGGCTTGCATGGTGGCGATTGAAGGTGAGCGCACGCTGGCCGCTTCCTGCATCCGCCAGCCGACCGCCGGCATGGTGGTCAACAGTGCCGGTGAGCGGCCCGAACAGGCCCGCAAAATGGTGCTGGAGCTGTTGCTGGCCGATCAGCCCGATCAGGCGGAGGCGCATGATCGCGCTTCGCACCTGTGGGACATCGCCGATCGCCAGGGCCTGACCGGCAGCCGTTTCCCGAAGCGGGAGCCGGGGCGCGCCCCGCAGCCGGATGATTCACATGTGGCCATGCGTGTGCACCTGGATGCCTGCATCCACTGCAACCTGTGTGTGCGTGCCTGCCGCGAGGTGCAGGTGAATGACGTGATCGGCATGGCCGGTCGGGGTCATAATGCCCGTATCGTGTTCGACCTGGCGGATCCCATGGGCCAGAGCACCTGTGTGGCCTGTGGTGAGTGTGTTCAGGCCTGTCCGACCGGGGCGCTGATGCCCGCCACCGTGCTGGATCAGGCCGGACACGGTGACAGCCGGGTCTTTGAACGGGAGGTGCTTTCAGTCTGTCCGTACTGCGGTGTGGGCTGTCAGCTGGTGTACAAGGTACGTGATGACCGTATTGCCTGGGTTGAAGGCGCGAATGGGCCGGCCAATGAGCAGCGCCTGTGTGTCAAGGGCCGTTTCGGTTTTGATTATATCCACCACCCGCACCGCCTGCAGAAGCCCATGGTCCGGCGTGCCGATGCCCCGCCCAAGGGCCTGAATGTCGATCCGTCCAACCTGCAGGCATTTTTCCGCGAGGTAAGCTGGGAGGAGGCGCTGGATGCCGCTGCCGGTGGGCTGGCCCGTTTGCGTGATCAGCATGGGGGTGAGGCCGTGGCCGGTTTCGGTTCGGCCAAATGCTCCAATGAAGAAGCCTACCTGTTCCAGAAGCTGATCCGGACCGGGTTTGGGCATAACAACGTGGATCACTGTACCCGCCTGTGCCATGCCTCCTCGGTGGCGGCATTGATGGAGAACGTCGGTTCCGGAGCGGTGACCGCGACTTTCAACGAGATCGAGCATGCCGACTGTGCCATTGTGATCGGGGCCAATCCGCTGGAAAACCATCCGGTCGCTGCCACCTATTTCAAGCAGTTCGCCAAACGCGGCGGCAAGCTGATTGTCATGGACCCGCGTGGTACCGGGCTGTCCCGTTATGCCTCGCATTTCCTGCAGTTCCGCTCCGGCAGTGATGTCTCAATGCTGAATGCCATTATGCATGCCATTGTGGAAGAGGGGCTTTACAACCGCGATTACATTGACCGCTTCACCGAGGGCTGGGACAACATCCGGGCGCACCTGAAGGATTTTTCGCCCGAAAAGATGGAAGCCATTTGCGGCATTCCGGCTGCTACCCTGCGTGATGTGGCACGAACTTTTGCCACGGCGAAGGCGGCCATGATCTTCTGGGGCATGGGGGTTTCCCAGCATGTGCACGGGACCGACAATTCGCGCTGCCTGATTTCGCTGGCGCTGATGACCGGGCATGTCGGGCGTCCGGGGTCCGGACTGCACCCCCTGCGTGGCCAGAACAATGTCCAGGGCGCTTCCGATGCCGGGTTGGTGCCGATGTTCCTGCCGGATTACCAGAATGTCACCGATGACGGGGTGCGCTCAGCTTTCAATGAAATCTGGGGCAGTGAAGACTTTTCGGACCAAAAGGGCCTGACCGTGGTGGAAATCATCGGAGCGATTCTGGCCGGTGAGATTCGGGGCATGTATATCCTGGGTGAAAATCCGGCCATGTCGGACCCGGATGCCGAGCATGCGCGTGAGGCACTGGCGAAACTGGAACATCTGGTGGTGCAGGATATTTTCCTGACCGAGACAGCCAATTTTGCCGATGTGCTGCTGCCGGCCACGGCCTGGCCGGAGAAGACCGGGACCGTGACCAACACCAACCGCCAGGTGCAGATGGGGCGTCCGGCAGTACCGCCGCCGGGTGAGGCGCGTGAGGACTGGCTGATCACCGTGCAGCTGGCACAACGGCTGGGACTTGACTGGGATTATGCGCATCCGCGTGAAGTTTTTGCCGAGATGAAGCGCTCGATGAAATCATTGGACAATATCACCTGGGAGCGACTGGAACAGGGTGCGGTGACCTATCCCAGCCTGTCACCGGAAGACCCCGGCCAGCCCATTGTATTCGGGGACGGTTTCCCGCGTGCCGGGGGCCGGGCGAGCTTTACCCCGGCTGCCATTGTGCCGCCGGATGAAGCCCCGGATCAGGATTATCCCATGATCCTGATCACCGGACGCCAGCTGGAGCACTGGCATACCGGCTCCATGACCCGGCGTGCCACGGTGCTGGATCACATCGAGCCGGAGGCCAACTGCTCTTTGCACCCGCGCACCCTGCGTGCACTTGGCGTGGAGCCGGGCGGGATGATCCGGCTCACCACCCGGCGTGGTTCGGTGGATGTGATGGCGCGTGCCGACCGGGCTGTGAGTGAGGGCAGTGTATTTCTGCCATTCGCCTATGTTGAGGCGGCGGCCAATATCCTGACCAATCCGGCGCTTGATCCGTTCGGGAAAATTCCGGAGTTCAAGTATGCCGCCGTACGGGCGGAAAAGGCGGGATAGACCGATGGGCCGAATAATGCCTGGTTAACCCCGATTTATCTGATTTTGTCTGACTTTTGTGGTCGGTTCCGACCCTGCTCCGGTGGCAGGGCCAGGGGCGGCTTTTTTCAATCCGGACCGGTTGTAAAGCCGGGAGGCTGTGTCATGAGTTTCAAAAGTGATATCGAGATTGCGCGTGAAGCGAATAAAAAGCCGATTCAGGAGATCGGTGCCCGACTGGATATTCCCGCTGAGCACCTGCTCCCTTATGGTCATGACAAGGCCAAGGTTTCTGCCGAGTTCATCCGTTCAATCAGGGAGCGTCCCGATGGCCGGCTGATTCTGGTGACGGCCATCAACCCCACTCCGGCAGGAGAAGGCAAAACCACCACTACTGTGGGGCTGGGTGACGGGCTGAACCGGATCGGCAAAAAAGCGGCGATCTGTATTCGTGAGGCCTCGCTCGGCCCCTGTTTCGGCGTCAAGGGTGGTGCAGCCGGTGGCGGTTATGCCCAGGTGGTGCCGATGGAGGACATGAACCTGCATTTCACCGGGGATTTTCATGCCATCACCTCGGCCCACAACCTGCTGGCAGCCCTGATCGACAATCACATTCACTGGGGCAATGCGCTGGGCATTGATGTGCGCCGGATTGCCTGGCGGCGGGTGATGGACATGAATGACCGTGCCCTGCGCGAAATTGTCTGTTCACTGGGCGGCCCCGGCAACGGGTTCCCGCGTGAAGGCGGCTTTGACATCACGGTGGCATCCGAAGTCATGGCGATTCTGTGTCTGGCGACCGACCTGCGTGATCTGGAAAAGCGTCTGGGTGACATTATCATCGGCTATCGTCGTGACCACAGCCCGGTTTATTGCCGTGATCTCAAGGCTGACGGTGCCATGGCGGTACTGCTCAAGGATGCCATGCAGCCGAATCTGGTACAGACGCTGGAAAACAACCCGGCTTTTGTGCATGGCGGCCCGTTTGCCAATATCGCCCATGGCTGCAACTCGGTGGCGGCAACCACCACCGCCCTGAAGCTGGCGGATTACGTGGTGACTGAAGCCGGTTTCGGGGCCGACCTCGGAGCCGAGAAGTTCTTTGACATCAAGTGTCGCAAGGCCGGACTCAAACCGGATGCCGCCGTGATTGTGGCCACGGTGCGTGCGTTGAAGATGAATGGCGGGGTGAAGAAGGAAGACCTGGACGCTGAAAATGTCGAAGCCGTGAAAAAAGGCTGTCCCAACCTGGGGCGTCATGTCGAGAACGTCAAGCAGTTCGGCGTACCGGTGCTGGTGGCGATCAATCATTTCGTCCGGGATACCGATGCCGAAGTTCAGGCCATCAAGGATTATGTTACGGCTCAGGGGGCGGAGGCTGTCTTGTGTCAGCACTGGGCCAAAGGTTCGGAAGGCACCGAGGCGCTGGCACGGCGGGTGGTCGCATTGGTGGAAAAGGGATCGGCCCAGTTTGCCCCCCTGTATACGGATGAGCTGTCCCTGTTCGAGAAGATCAACACTGTTGTCAAGCGCATCTACCGGGGATCGGAGGCAATTGCCGACAAGAAGGTCCGTGAGCAGCTCAGGCAGTGGGAGGAACAGGGCTACGGCCATCTGCCGGTCTGCATGGCCAAGACCCAGTATTCCTTTTCCACCGATCCCGGCCTGCGGGGTGCACCGGTGGATCATGTGGTTCCGGTACGTGAGGTACGCCTGTCTGCCGGAGCCGGGTTTGTGGTTGCCATTTGTGGTGAAATTATGACCATGCCGGGCTTGCCGGCCTCACCGGCCTCCGAGCGCATCTACCTGAATGAGCAGGGACAGATTGAAGGGCTGTTCTGATGCAGGACCATCGTCTGATTGACGGGCGTGCGGTACAGGCACGCATTCTGGCGGAAGTGGCGGCACAGGTGGCCGAAGCCGCAGCAACCCGGCCCGTGGGGCGGCTGATGTCCATCAGTATCGGGGATGTGCCGGAAGTGGCGGTCTATGTGCGCAACCAGCAGCGTGCGGCAGAAAGGGTCGGCATTCCGTTCGAGCAGGCCAACTGGCCGGCAGGTATGGATTATGCCGAGTGCAAGGCGCGTATTGTGGCCCTGAATGATGACCCGGCGGTAACCGGCATCATCCTGCAGCGTCCGGTGCCGCAGCATATCAACCTGCGCTCGCTGCAGTCCGCGATTCACCCGCTCAAGGATGTGGAAGGCATGAATCCGGCCTCGATCGGCAATATCGTCTACAGCGACATGGCCATGGCACCCTGCACGGCAGCGGCTTCGGTGGAACTGATCCGTGAAACCGGGCTCAGCCTCCGGGGGCTGGAGGTGGTGATGATCGGGCATTCGGAAATCGTCGGCAAGCCGGCGGCATTCCTGCTCATGGCTGAGGGGGCCACCGTGACCGTCTGTCATCACATGACGCGTTCGGTGGCCATGCATTCGCGCCGTGCCGATGTGGTGATTGTGGCGGTCGGTATTCCGCAGTTCATCAAGGCGGATATGGTCAAACCCGGTGCCGCCGTGATTGACATCGGCATCAATCAGGTGACGCATGCGGATGGCAGTGTCAGCATCGTGGGTGATGTGGATACTGCTGCGGTTCTGGAAGTGGCGAGCTGGATCACGCCGGTACCGGGTGGCGTCGGGCCGGTCACGGTCGGCATTCTGTTGCGCAATGCCATGCGTGCCCATCAGCGTCAGGTTGCTGCAGGCTGGATCTAGCCCGGCTGTTGCAACCAGGGTTCAGCCCGACACTCGGTGTACGGGCTGTGGCGGCCTTGAATCACTTGTGAGAGGTGCTTTGTCAAGGCTATATTCAGGCTTGTACCTCTCTGGAGTTCATGCACGCCATGAAAAAAATCAATCCCCATTTGTTGTCAGTGCGTGCATTACTGGCTTTTCATATTGCCGCCCGGGAGCGCAATTTTACCCGTGCTGCCGAGGTACTCAGCATTGGCCAGTCGGCCATCAGTCATGGTGTGCGTCAGCTGGAGGAGCGGCTGGGCGTGGTGCTGTTTGAGCGCCAGCATCAGGGCGTGCAGCTGACCGAGGTGGGGGAACGGCTGGCCAAGCGGCTGGAGCGCGGTTTTCAGGAGATTCAGGCCGGGCTGGAGGATGTGATGATGGCACAGCGCCAGCAGCACAAAGTCACACTGTCGGTGTCCACGTCACTGGCCAGTCACTGGCTGATGCCCCGTATTGCCCGTTTCAAGCAGCAGCATCCGGATGTGCAGCTGCGCTGTATTACCCAGGATACCGATTTTGATCTGAACCGGCTGGATTTTGACCTGTGTATCCCGCTGGGGCAGGTGCCCTGGCAGGGGTATCGGCGCTGGAAGTTTGCCGAGGAAGTGATTTTCCCGGTCTGCAGCCCGGCGTTTCTGGAGCGTTACGGGCCGTTTGTAACCCCGGCTGACCTGCAGGGCCTGAACCTGATTCATCTGGAAGAGCTTTATGCGGCGCGTTATGACTGGCGGCAGTATTTCCGTCATTATGATCTGACCCCGCAGAGTTCCACGGGTGATGCCAGTTACAATGACTATTCCATTGTGGTGCAGGCGGCCATGGAGGGTCAGGGGGTAGCGTTGGGCTGGCTGCATATTGTGCGGCCTTTGCTGGAAAGCGGGAAACTGGTGGCACCCTTGCCGGAACGCATCGCCACCAACCATGATTTTTATGTCGTTGCCCGTGAGGGACAGCCCATGCGTGAGGAGTGCCGGGCGCTGCTGGACTGGCTGCTGGAGGAAATGAGCAGCACGGCAGTACCTGACTGATAATGTGATTCATTTTAAATTATTGATTTTTATGAAAAATAATGCTTGATCTGAGTCAAGGATAAACCACACTTTTCGTTTCAGTATGGTTGATGAATTTTTGGGAGGATTTTCTCAACCTTAACCTGAATCAGAGGGTGACTTCATGAAACAAACATCCTTGTGTCTCGCCTTGGCATTGGCCATGGCTGCGACTTTCGTCCATGCCGAGTCGGTGACTCCTGCGAATGGCGGCACGACGGCAACAACCAGTGATGCGAAAGCAGCATCCACTGAACCCGGTCATGGCGGCAAGTCGGTGACTGCCCCGGAAGTCCGGTTTCAGGGGGCTCCCCTGACGATTGATCCGGCGTCGGCCAAAAACATGATTACTTCCGAAGGGCCGCCCATGACGGTGGATGAGTTCAATCACGGCAAGAAGATATTCTTCGAGCGCTGTGCCGGCTGCCATGGCGTGCTGCGCAAAGGCGCCACCGGCAAGCCGCTGACACCGGACATCACCACCGCCAGGGGAACGGATTACCTCAAGGTATTCATCAATTACGGTTCAGCGGCAGGCATGCCCAACTGGGGGAGTGCAGGCGACCTGACTCAGGAAGAAGTGGACATCATGGCGCGCTACATCCAGCATGAGCCACCCATGCCGCCGGAATGGGGCATGGAGGAGATGAAGGCGAGCTGGAAAGAGGTAATCAAGCCGGAAGACCGGCCCCAGAAACCCATGAACAGCTATAACCTGGATAATATTTTCTCGGTCACTTTGCGCGACAGTGGCGAAATTGCGCTGGTCGACGGTGATACCAAGGAAATCATCAATGTGGTGAAAACCGGGTATGCGGTACATATTTCCCGTCTCTCTGCGTCCGGGCGTTACCTGTACGTGATCGGGCGTGATGCCAGACTCAACCTGATTGATTTGTGGATGGAAAAGCCCGATACCGTGGCTGAACTCAAGATCGGCATGGAAGCACGCTCGGTGGAAACCTCCAAATACAAGGGATTTGAGGACAAGTATGCCATTGCCGGAGCTTACTGGCCGCCACAGTATGTGATCATGAACGGCGATACGCTGGAGCCGTTGAAGATCGTGTCCACACGCGGCATGACGGTGGATACCCAGGAGTACCACCCGGAACCACGGGTTGCTGCGATTGTGGCGTCACACGAATATCCGGAGTTTATCGTCAACGTCAAGGAAACCGGCAAGGTGCTGCTGGTCAATTACGAGGATATCGACAACCTTGCTGTCACGACCATTCCGGCGGCACGCTTTCTGCATGATGGCGGCTGGGATGCGAGCCACCGTTATTTCCTGACGGCTGCCAACCAGTCCGACAAGATTGCCGTGGTCGACTCCAGAGAGCGCAAACTGACGGCACTGATTGATGTGGACAAGATTCCGCATCCGGGACGCGGTGCCAACTTTGTGCATCCGACTTATGGTCCGGTCTGGGCAACCAGTGCGCTGGGTAATGACAAGATCACCCTGATCGGTACGGATCCCGAGCAGCACAAGGATAATGCCTGGAAAGTGGTTGAGGTCCTGAAGGGGCAGGGTGGCGGCTCGCTGTTCATCAAGACGCATCCCAAGTCCACCAATCTGTGGGTGGATACCGGGCTGAATCCCGAGGCGAAGGCCAGCCAGTCGATTGCCGTCTTTGACATCAACAACCTGGACAAGGGCTATGAGGTGCTGCCGATTGCCGAATGGGCTGATCTGGGTGAAGGCCCCAAGCGGGTGATTCAGCCGGAATACAACAAGGCAGGTGATGAAGTCTGGTTCTCGGTCTGGAATGGCAAGGAGCAGAAGTCGGCACTGGTGGTGGTGGATGACAAGACCCGCAAGCTCAAGCAGGTGATCAGGGATGACCGCCTGATTACCCCGACCGGCAAGTTCAATGTCTACAATACCGTGCATGATGTTTACTGATTGGCCGGACTGACCGGCTCAATCAAATTTCAAGCGGATTTCTCTTTTTCTCCTCCGATGCCGGCTCCACATGGGGTCGGCATTTTTCTGCGGGTTCTGTCGGCCTTTACTTCAGAAGCTGCCGTTTAATTCCACACGCACGGTGCGCGGGTATTCCTCATGGCGGAAGTCGGGCGACTTGTCTTCCAGACGCACATCAGTGAGGTTGTTGATGCCAAGGCGCAGGTTCAGCCCCTTACCCAGCGGTCGGCTGAAGGCCGCATGCCACAGGGTGTAATCCGGCAGGGCCGTCAGGGTATTGCTGGCGGGGGGAATGATCAGCTGATCCGCGACATGTTCGGCACGCAGGCTGCTGTCCCAGCCCCCGAAATTCCATTCCAGTCCCGCAGAAAGGGTATGGCGCGGGCGACGTTCCAGGCGTATGTCATCACCATCACGGGCATCCAGATACTGGTAACTGCCTTTCAGGTGCAGTGCCGGGGTCAGTTTGGTCCGGGTTGCGACTTCCAGGCCCTGCAGGGTGGCTGAGTGAATATTGTCATAACGCCATTCCTGCAGGCCGTTATCCAGCAGCTGGTTGAAACGGGTGTCGATCAGGTCATCCACCGCATTCCGGAACAGTGCTGCATCCAGTGTCAGCAGATCGGCACCAAAATGAAAGCCAAGCTCAAGCGCCTTATTGCTTTCCGGTTTCAGGTCGGGATTGCTGCGGATCAGGAAAGGGCCGCTCTGGAAGCTGTAGCCGGGAGCGGTCTGCTTGATGTTCGGGGCGTGGAAGCCGTGCCCGTAACTGGCCTTGAGGGTCAGTTTTTCGTTCAGGTCATGGCTGACGGCAATACGCGGGCTGGTTTCCGCCCCGAACACCGCATGATCATCCCAACGGATTCCCGCTGTCAGCCGGGTATTCTGACCCAAACGTACCGTATCCTGTACAAAGGCTGCGCGGGTATCCACACTGTCCTCACTGCTGTCCAGATTCGGATGCTCCAGGGTCTCTCGCCGGTATTCCAGTCCGGTGTTGATGCGGTGCCGGGCCTGTGCATCCGGGGTGAAAACGGCCCCGGCTTCCAGTACCTGCTCATCCAGGGTCTGCGGTGAGGTTGGTGTCACGCCCTGGGTGGCACGGTTGGTAATATCAATCTGCCCCTGATAGGCGCGGGCGCGGGTTTCGATATCGCCTAGCCGGCCTTCCCAGCCCAATGAGGTCTGGGTGCGGTTGATGTCATAGCGGCTCTGGTAGGCGGTACCCGTGCGCGTTACGGCGTCCTGCCAGCGTTGTTCCTGCACATCGGTGTGTTCCAGTTTCAGGTGCTGGCCCTCGCCCCAGTTCCAGTCCAGTTGCAGCCCCAGCTGTTGCTTTTCCCGGCCTTCAAGGGCCGAGGTACCGGGGGTCAGGCGGCTTTCCAGGGCGGAACGGCGCGACTGCTGACCCGATAATCCGATTCGCACCTGTTCCCCGATACCACCGCCGATATTGAAGCGCAGTTCATGTCCATCACCCCCCTCGCTGCCCGCCGTGCTGCGGCTGCCGAGCATGAGGTCGGCATGAGGCCGGGCAGCGGGGCGACGGGTGATAATGTTGATGGCTCCACCCAGCGCATCGGAGCCATACAGCACCGAAAGCGGACCACGCACCACTTCAATGCGCTCAATCTGCTCCAGTGGAATCCAGTCGTACTGGTAATCGGTGTTGGGGCCGATGCTGTCATTACTGGCCGGGATGCGCCTGCCGTCAATCATGATCAGGGTATGGCGGCTTTCCAGCCCGCGCAGGCTGATGGTCTTGCGCCCGCCGGAGCCGAGGCCCTGCAGCGTGATGCCGGGGGTCCCCTGCAGGACTTCCTGCACATTGTCGCCACCCTGCTGCTCCAGCTCATGGCGGGAAATGACGCTGATACTGCCGGGGGCTTCCCGGATCAGTGTTTCACCCCGTCCGGCCGTGATCACGATGTCCAGTGTGCCGGGAAGCTCCTGTGCCAGTACCGGGTAACAGCACAGCAGGCCTGATGCTGCCAGCAGTGGTTTGTGCATGCCTGTTCTCCTTATCAGCTGTTGGAATCAGCTTATTGGAGCAGGGTTTGCCGGATGGTGGCCTTGATCTGGATTAAGACAGGGTACCGGAGCGGGCTGGGCCGGGCTGTTGTTACCGTATCCGGCTGCAATCGTGGTTTACAAGTTCGGCACTTTTACCCATGATGCAGGACTAACCAATCCATAACGATACCGAGGTAAGGGCTTCATGAGCGAGACTGTTGTCGGGGGGGCATCATCGCCCGTGAGCTGGGGCGAAACCCTGAAGACTTTTCTGCATCCGCGTGTGATCACCATGCTGTTTCTGGGGTTCTCGGCGGGGATTCCGATTCTGCTGATCTTTTCCTCCCTGTCATTGTGGCTGGGTGAGGCCGGCGTGGAGCGCAAGGCTGTCACGTTCTTCAGCTGGGCAGCGCTGGGCTATTCCTTCAAGTTCATCTGGGCACCGCTGATTGACAAGCTGCCGTTGCCGCTGCTGACCCGTACGCTGGGACGGCGACGGGCCTGGATGCTGGTGGCACAGCTGATGATCATGCTGGCGATTGTCCTGATGGGCAGCACCGATCCGGCCCGCACACAGGGCAGCCTGACCCTGATGGCTCTGGCGGCGGTTATGCTGGGCTTTTCCTCCGCCACCCAGGATATTGTCATTGATGCCTACCGGATTGAGTCGGCGGCCTCCCGGCTGCAGGCCATGATGTCATCCACCTATGTGGCCGGTTACCGTATCGGCATGATTGTGGCCGGGGCCGGGGCCTTGTATCTGGCTTCACTGTTCGGTTCGGAAAAGGGCAGTTATTCCTATGAAGCCTGGCGCTGGACTTATTACATCATGGCTGCCGCCATGTTGGTGGGCGTCATGACCACACTGCTGATTCCCGAGCCGGAAAAGGCGCGCAAGGCGAGCCACCATTACGAAAACAGTGATTACCTGCGCCTGTTGCTGGTGTTTGCACTGGCGGCGGCAACCTTTGTGCTGGTCTTTTTTCTGAGCCGGAACCTGTTTGCCGGTTTCAGTGCAGCGGCAGGCGGCGGGGTCCTGAGCGGTTTTGTGCTGGAGAGCCTCCATTTCCTGATAGCGATCGGCACGGGGCTGCTGGCGGGTTACGGACTGGTACGGCTGGGGCTGGTGAACCGGGATATGGCACGGGATACCTGGATTGAGCCGATCCGTGATTTTTTCCGGCGCTACGGGCTGAAAACCGCCTTGCTGCTGCTGGCCCTGATCGGGCTTTACCGCATTACCGATATTGTGCCGGGGGTGATTTCCAATGTGTTTTATCAGGACCTCGGGTTCAGCAAGCCGGAAATCGCCACGGCGGTGAAAACCTTCGGGGTGGTGGTCAGCATTCTCGGCGGCTTTCTCGGAGGGCTGTTCGCCTCACGCTTCGGGGTGATGCGTACCCTGTTGTGGGGAGCGATCCTGACCGCCATCACCAATCTGGTATTCACCTGGCTTGCACATGCGGGGCATAATCTGACGGTCATGTACTTGGCGGTGATTTCCGATAATCTGGCTGCCGGTTTTGCCAGTGCCGCCTTTATCGCCTTTCTGTCCAGCCTGACCAGTGTGCAGTTCACGGCGGTGCAGTACGCCATTTTCAGTTCGCTGATGACACTGCTGCCCAAGGTGCTGGGTGGTTATTCCGGTACCATGGTCGATGCCATCGGTTATGGCCGTTTCTTTGTGTTCTGCGCCCTGATCGGCTTGCCGGTCATTATTCTGGTGTTATGGGCCGGGAAGCGCCTGCAGATTGATGAGGCGGGCTGAACCGGCGGCAGCCGGAAGCCGGCCGGTGCACCATCAGGCAGATTGACCACCTGCCTGACGGACGTGACGGATCAGGCGAAAGTGTCGCCAAACAGGCTGTCAGCCCAGCGAAACATGTCTTTGTAACTGGACCGGCTCGCTCCGATGGATGCACCCGAAGCGGCGGGCACCACTTTCATCGTGCCGCTGAGTGGATCATAGGCGAATACCGCCGTCAGCCAGGTTGCGGTGTTGGCACTGACCGGGCTGTAGCAGGCCGAGTTGGTCATGGGTGCCTCATAAGGCTGCCGGCCATCCAGCAGGCGCAGCACTGCATCGGCACAGACTTTGGCCTCACTGTTGGCGATGTGTCCGGCCTTGGGCTGACCCGTGCCCTGTGAATCGCCGATAACGTGGATACCCGCCTGTGCCGTTGACTCATAGCTCAGCGGATCAACCGCCGCCCACAGGCCACTGGCATCATTCGCCAGCCCGGCTGCGCGGATGATATTGCCTGCCCGCTGTGGGGGAATCACATTCAGCACGTCGGCGCGATAATCCCCGAAGCTGGTCATGGCAACCTTCTGCACCGAATCCACCGCCTGCAGTTCGGCATTGGGGATGTACTCGATAATGCCGGCATAGTTGCGCGTGAAAGCCTGATTGAAATTATCACGCTCGACGATAATATCCGGATTGGCATCCAGCACGATCAGGCGTGCACCGGGCTTGTTGCGCTTCAGGTAGTCGGCTATCACACAGGCACGTTCATACGGCCCCGGCGGACAGCGGTAGGGAGCTGGCGGAATGCTGAGGACGACCGTGCCACCTGCCGGCAGTGCGGCAATCTGACGGCGCAGCTTTTCCACCTGCGCCCCGGACTGCCAGGCATGCAGTACCAGATTGCGGTTCAGCCCCGGCACGGGCTGGAAGCTGATTCCCGGTGCCAGGATCAGGCGGTCATAGGCCAGTTTCCGGCCATCCACCAGCCGCACGGTGCGGTTGGTGCCATCAATGGCAGTGACCCGGCTGCGGATATGACGTACACCATAAGTATGAGTCAGGGTCTGGTAGTTGAAGGCCAGCTGCCGGAGGCGGCGTTGTCCGTTCAGCACCAGATTGCTGAGGATGGGGGAATGGTAGCGCGCTCCAGGCTCGATCAGGGTGACATCGACCGCTGTTGACCAGTGGCGCAGGTATTTGGCTGCCGTCGCACCGGCGAAACCACCGCCGACCACCAGTACCTGCGGGCGGGTTGTGGCCGCCCGGATCAGGCCCGGCCCGGCAGCCAGTGCCACGGCACCAAGCCCCAGCCCTTTCAGGAAACCGCGGCGTGCGTTGTCGCTGTTCTCTCTGTCAGTCATCATCATGGCTTCCTCCTCCCGGCAGGCTGGCAATATAGGCCGCAATGGCGCGGATCTGGGCATCACTGTAGCCACGGGCCTGATAATGCATGATGCCGCCCTTTTCATTGCGCATTTCATGCATTTCGCTGATCAGTTCCCGTTCGCTCTCACCCGCCAGGCTCTCAAACGCATCGTTGCGTCCGTCCGTCCCGTGACACTGGAAACATTGTGCTGCCAGCTGGCGTGCGCCATCGGGGATGAGGGTTCCGGCAGGCGATACCGCCACAGTTCCAGTACCGCCGCTGCCGGTGTTATCATGGGTGCTGCTTCCATCACTGTCCGAGTCGCCGAAAGCATCACTGCCACAGGCGGCCAACAGGCTGACGGCGAACAGCAGCGTGGTTACCGCTTTCGCTTTCATGTTCAGAACTCCTTTTGCATGCTTGCCCCTTGCGGGGCAGGTTGTTGTGGCCCGGCAGTACCAGTGCCGGGCTTTTTTGCCTTTCAGTCGCCGCCGGAGCGCAGTTTCATTTTCATGGCATCCAGCCATTGCGGGTCCAGCATCCGTCCTTCCACCCGGATGGGGGTGACGCCGGGGATGACTGCGGCAAAAAAGTCGTGATGAGACAGCCGGATTCCCCGGCTGTCGGCAAATTCGGTGTGCGGATTCGTGAGGATGTTCAGCCCCATGAGCTCCAGTGTGCCTGCAGCGGCATCGTGCCGGCTCACCACGCCGCTGACCTTGTCCTCTGCATCATTGTCATCGTCATCATCCGGTGCCTCACGATCCACACGCAGCGCCAGCAGGCTGCCATCCGCCAGCCGGCGCAGCTGGACTTCCACCTGATCACCGGGGTTGAGGTCGGCAAAGCGAATGGATACTTCGTCTTCATTCACTTCCTCCAGCAGCAGGGTAAAGGCATCGATGCGGATCACATTACCCAGTACCGTGATCTCCTGACGGGCGCTGTTCAGGCTGCTGATGCTGCCCTCCAGCTCTTCCGGCAGAACGGTGCTGTCCTGACGCAGTGCCACCTCAGTGGCGACCAGGACACCGGCGGCATTGATGACGCCTTCCACGGCCACACCGGTATTGAGGGCCAGATCAGCGGAACTGCCGTATTCATATTCCGTTGTTGCGGTGGTGATGACCGGCTGACCGTTGACACGGAAGCGTGTGCTGTCGGCAAACTGCGTGATCAGGCCCTTCAGTTCCAGTTCCGTACCGGTGGCGAATGCCGGTGTGACACTTTCTGCTTCCACCTGATCAGCACTCAGGCGCAGGTCCTGAAGGTTCTGGCGGCTGCTGACGCGCACGTAGTCGCCTACGGCAGGAGCCTGTGTCAGGCCGGTCAGGGTCGCCTGACGGTAATCCACGGTCAGGGTACCGAGTTCAAACGTCTGGCCATCGGTATCTGCAGCACGGACAACCCCTTCCAGCCACTGCCGTGAATCTCCGGGGATGAACCGGGCCTGCAGCAGGCGGATACTGCTGGCGCGAATGACACCATCTGCATCGCGGGCACCGGAGACTTCCAGCAGGTTGCCCGCTACGATCTGGTTCAGCAGCGTGAATCCATGCAGTACGGTCAGGCCATCGGTCAGTACGGTTTGCCCCAGCACGCCGATTGAACGGCCATCCGGGGATGCCGTGGTGACAACGCCCTGCAGCAGACTCCGGAAGGTCACGGTTTGTGCCGTCCCGCGGGTGCCGTTGGTGTTGAGCTGCCCGTTGATGGTGACGACCTCTCCGATCCGGAAGTCGGCCTGAGTGCTGCCGGGCAGGCCGTTACGCACAAAGTCGGCCTGACTGACATCGTAATGCACGCCATTCTGAAGGATGCTGCCGAAGCCGGTGATGGGGCCGATGGATATGCCTGTGCCACCGATACCGCCTTCACTCAGGTCGGTGGTTCCGGAGCCGCAGCCTCCGAATGTAAAAACCAGCAGCAGAGCGGGGGCGCAAAAGCGTTTAAACATTATCGGCTCCGTCTTCGGGTCGGCGAGTTTGTGAACCGACCGGTTCTTCAAAGTAATAGATACCCACTCCGGCCCGCAGTCGGCCCGGCTCAATGACTTGCAGCGGGGCCGGGTTGCTGTCGCGGTCATGTGTGGCCAGCCAGGTGTTCAGGCGTAACAGCAGGTCCATGCATTCGCTGTTTGCCAGTTCCCGAAAGGTGCTGACCACTGCCGGTGGCAGGTTGTCGTAACACACTTTGCGCTGAAAACGGCGTTCGGGCAGGGTGCCGGCCACATCCAGATTGTGGCTGATGCTTTCCAGCAACAACCTGACATCGGTGCCGAGAATGGCCAGCTGCTCCTCTTCCCGCGCCTGTGGAATGTAGGCATTGGACAGCAGGGCCACCAGGCCATCCGCCTGTTGATCCACCAGGCCGTTCTGCAGCAGTTCATTCAGCATGGCGCGACAGGGCATGTCGCCGCTGTAACGGCTTACCAGCTGCTCAAAACCGGGCCGGGCATCATCACCCTGGATGGGCAGGGAGCGCGGCATGCCGTTCTCATCCAGAAAATCGGCATCACGCCGCCAACCGCTGATAACGCGGACGCCCCGGTTGTAGCGCATTTCCCCCAGCAGCTGGTCGCTATCGGACAGTTGCCGTAACTGCGCCACCTCCTTGCGCGTCAGTCCGGTGGCGATGGCAATGCGTGATGTCGTTGTTTTTTCCCCTGCCTTGTACAGGGCGGCTTCGGCAGCATCGACATAGACCTTGCGTGCCAGACGGCTGAATTCATCAAATGAAACACCGCGCCGCAGCAACATGCGCACCAGCGGTTGCAGGATTTGCAGAATGACATGATGCAGCATACGTTTCATTTATGGGAATTTATTCCCAAATGGACTAAAATTCCATAAGACAAATGTCCCATATCGGAAAAAATCCGGGAGAACCAAGGACTCATGTTGTTCGGTTTGCGCAAGCAGGAGCTGTTTTTTGTCAGTCTGCTGATCATTATCATCCTTATGGCCTTTGCTGACCTGATCACGGATTATTACCTGGGCGGCAGGGCCTGGCATCTGCTGCTGGAGGTGGCGGTGATCATCATTTCCATTTTCAGTGTCGGTCTGCTGGTGCGTGAATACCTGCGTCGCCGGGAGGAGCTGGAGCGTCTGGGGCAGCAGCTGAAAACCACGCGTGCCGACCTGTCGGTGTCACGGGAACGCCTGCAGCAGGCGGGCAGGCATTATCAGCAGGTGATTCAGAACCAGTTTGATGAGTGGCAGCTCACACCCAGCGAAAAAGCAGTTGCCTCGCTGCTGCTCAAGGGGCTGAGTTTTGACGAGATTGCCAGTGTGCGTGACACGCGTGAGAAAACCGTGCGCCAGCAGGCCAGTACCATCTACCGCAAATCGGGACTCGCCGGACGCCACGAGTTTGCCGCCTGGTTTTTTGAGGATTTTCTGCAGTAGCTCTGTGGTCCGGCCCGGCCTTCGACGGGTGCTCTTTTATACATGTTATACTTCCACTTCCAGTCCGGTTTAAGGGATTTTGATATGTTTGCCCTTGTACAACACACTGCCATGCGTGTTGAGGAGTACCTGATACGCGAACAGGATGCACCATTCCGGAGCGAATTCGTGCAGGGCGAGGTGTTTGCGATGGCCGGAGCCGGTGACGCGCATGTCACGGTGACCGGTAACCTGTTTGCCCTCCTGCGTTCCTGGCTGCGCGGGCGTGGTTGCCGGGCCTATGCCAGCGACATGAAGGTGCGGATCGGGACTGATACGGCCTATTGCTATCCGGATATTCTGGTGACCTGCGAGCCGGAAGACCATCAGCGCAATTATTTCAAGCAGGCTCCGGTTCTGATTGTCGAGGTTCTGTCAGCCAGTACCGAGGCTTATGACCGGGGCGGCAAGTTTGTTCTGTACCGGCAGCTGAAAAGCCTGCAGGAATATGTACTGATTGATCCGCGAGTTTTCAGGGTGGATGTGTTCCGTCGCAATGCCCAGGAGCGCTGGGAGTTGTTCAGTTTTGAGGGGGCTGACAGTGAGTTGGAACTGGCCAGCATCAATTTTCACACCGCGATGCCGGTGCTGTATGAGGATGTGGACTTCAGTCTGGCGCATGGAGACTGAGCCCGGGGACTGGTCACCATTTATGTAATACATGCGTGGACCGCGACATGCAGCAGCCCGTACCGGCCTGTCAGCAGGGTTCGGTGCGCCAGTCACACAGGCCGGACGGGTCTTCCCCCCGACCGTACCAGATCAGATAATGACTGCTGGCGCGCACGTAGCAACCCAGATCGGTGTTGAACCAGGGTTTCTGTTCCCCGATGACTGCGGTAGCTTCCAGTTCGGTGCCGGGTGGCAGGCGCAGCAGGATGGCATGATCCAGTCCCGGTCCCTGACGGCAGTTCAGGGTATCATCGGGGTCAGCCAGCTCCACCCGGTAAGTTCCGGTATAAAGGAGGTCATAGGCAAACGCGCCAGTTGCGACAAGGCTCAGCCCTGCGAGCAGGCAGGCAATAACGGGTTTGTGAAATCCGGTCATAAGCGGGCTTGTAAAATGGGTTGATGACAGGTTACTGTTTCTGACTCACTGGCTGTCCCCGAGTTCCTGCCAAACGGATTCGGGCGGAGGATCGATAGCGGTTTTGTGCAATCCCTGATGGATCAGGGTGTTGTATTAGAACGCTTTTGTCTATTTCTTCTCTATAACTTTATGAAAATGTAGTTTTTATTTTTTTTACTGTAAAAAGCGGCATTTTGGGGTTTGCCAGGGTAGATTTATGGATAGTGTCTGTGTACCATCCCTTCCCCAGTGGGACCGGGGGAACGCATTTTTACGTCCCATGCAAAAACAACTACTAAAACAATTACATTGGAGAGGAGTTTCTTGAAACGTTTCATTTCTTGAAAAGTTTTTCAGTGAGTATTTCTCTCCGGCTCATGTCGGCCTGTTCTGTACGGGCCGGAACCATACCCTAAGGAGATTGATTGTCCATGGCTCATGAACAGTTTGACCTTGATCCGCAGGAAACCGGTGAATGGCAGGAGGCGATTGATGTCGTCGTGGAGCGTGCCGGTGCCGAGCGTGCACGTTACCTGTTGCAGAAAACCGTTGATGCTGCGTATGAAGCCGGTGTTGAACCACCTGCGAATACCACACCCTATATAAACACGATTCCGGTCGAGCAGCAGCCCGCCTATCCGGGCAATCTGGAGCTGGAGCGCCATATCCTGCGTGCACTGCGCTGGAATGCCACTGCCATGGTGGTACGTGCCAACCGCAAGCCGGCCGAGCCGGGTGGCCACATTGCTTCATTCCAGTCATCCGCCATCATGTATGAAGTCGGCTACAACCACTTCTGGAAAGGCCACGAGCACCCGAACGGCAGTGACATGCTGTTCATTCAGGGTCATACCGCTCCTGGCACCTATGCACGCGCCTTTGTGGAAGGCCGTATCAATGCAGGCCAGCTGGAAAACTTCCGGGTTGAGACCGGCGGCAAGGGACTTTCCTCCTACCCGCATCCTTACCTGATGCCGGATTTCTGGCAGTTCTCCACCGTGTCCATGGGACTCGGGCCGATTATGGCGATCTATCAGGCCCGTTTCCTCAAGTACCTGGAGCATCGCGGTCTGACCCCCAAGGCGGAAAATCATGCTGAAGGCCGCAAGGTCTGGGCCTTTCTGGGTGATGGCGAAATGGACGAGCCGGAATCCCAGGGAGCAATCGCACTGGCCTCGCGTGAGAAGCTGGACAACCTGGTCTTTGTGGTCAACTGCAACCTGCAGCGTCTGGATGGCCCGGTGCGCGGGAATGGCAAGATCGTGCAGGAACTGGAGGGCAACTTCCGGGGTGCCGGCTGGAATGTCATCAAGGTGCTGTGGGGTTCCGGCTGGGACCGTCTGCTGGCTGATCCCAAATACGGGGACCTGCTGCGCAAGCTGATGATGGAGTGCGTGGACGGCGAATACCAGAACTTCAAGAACAAGGGCGGTGCCTATGTGCGCGAGAAGTTCTTTGGCAAGTACCCCGAGCTGCTGGAACTGGTCGCCGACATGACCGATGACCAGATTTACTATGACCTGCTGCGCGGTGGCCATGATCAGGAAAAGGTCTACGCGGCCTATACCGAGGCCGTGAATACCCTGGATCGTCCGACAGTCATCCTGATGCATACCGTCAAGGGGTATGGCATGGGTGAAGCGGGCGAGGGCATGAATATCAGCCACCAGCAGAAAAAGCTGAGTTCCGACCAGCTGGGCAAGCTGCGTGACCGTTTCAATATTCCGGTCTCGGATGAACAGGTCGCCAACGCCGAGTTTTACCTGCCGGCAGCGGACTCGCCGGAAATGCAGTACCTGCATGAGAAGCGCAAGGCGCTGGGGGGTTACCTGCCCAACCGTCCGAATAACTTCGAGACCCTGCCGATTCCCGATCTGTCCATGTTTGACCAGTTGCTGCACGACACCGGCGAGCGCACCATGTCCACCACCATGGCCATGGTACGGGTCATGGTCGCGGTGGCACGTAACAAGGAGATCGGCCCGCGCCTGATACCGATTGTGCCGGATGAGTCGCGCACCTTCGGTATGGAAGGCATGTTTCGTCAGGTCGGTATCTACGCACCTGAGGGGCAGAAGTACGAGCCGATGGATGCCAAGGACATCATGCCCTACAAGGAATCCCAGAGTGGCCAGCTGCTGCAGGAGGGGATCAACGAGGCTGGAGCCATGTCCTCCTGGATTGCGGCGGCAACCTCCTATGCCAACAACGGTGTCATGACCATTCCGGTCTATATCTTTTACTCCATGTTCGGCTTCCAGCGTATCGGTGATCTGGCCTGGGCGGCTGGTGACATGCTGGCACGCGGCTTCCTGATCGGCGGGACTTCCGGGCGGACCACCCTGAACGGTGAGGGCCTGCAGCATCAGGACGGCCACAGCCAGCTGTTTGCCGGTTTCATCCCCAACTGCGTATCCTATGATCCGACCTTCGCCTATGAAGTGGCAGTGATTTTCCATGATGGCCTGAAGCGGATGTATGAGCGCGGTGAAAACGTGTTCTATTACATCACCACCCTGAATGAAAACTACTCCATGCCGGAAATGCCGGAAGGTGCCGAGGAAGGCATCATTAAAGGCATGTACAAATTCCGTGCTGCCGAAGGCAAGGGCAAGCACAATGTACAACTGCTGGGTTGTGGTTCCATCCTGCGCGAGGTGATTGCTGCGGCTGACATGCTCAGGGACGAATGGGGTGTGGATGCTGACATCTGGGCCACGCCGGGCCTGAATGAGCTGGCGCGTGACGGGGCCGCCTGTGAGCGCTGGAACCTGCTGCATCCGGATCAGGACGCACGCAAATCCTGGGTTGAGCAGTCTCTGGAAGGTGCCAAAGGGCCGGTGATTGCCTCAACGGACTACATGCGCAGCTTTGCCGAGCAGATCCGCGCTTATGTTCCTGGTGATTACCATGTACTGGGCACTGACGGTTTCGGGCGTTCCGACAGCCGCCAGGCCCTGCGCTCCCACTTCGAGGTGGACCGCTACTATGTCACCGTGACGGCACTCAAGGCGCTGGCTGACCAGCAGAAGGGCAGCAAGGCCAAAGAGCGGATCACGGCAAAAACCGTACTGGAAGCCATGAAGAAATACGGCATTGATCCGGAAAAACCGAACCCGTTGTATGCGTGAGGACAGGAGGAGTCATGAGTAAAGAAATACGTGTTCCCGACATTGGTGATTTCTCCGATGTCGATGTTATCGAGGTGCTGGTCAAGGCCGGTGACACCATCAGTATTGATGATGCACTGATCACGCTGGAATCCGACAAGGCATCCATGGACATTCCGGCCTCACAAGGCGGGGTGGTCAGGGAAATCAAGGTGGCAGTGGGTGACAAGGTATCCGAAGGCAGCCTGATCCTGCTGCTGGAAGGCAGTGGTGAAGGCAGTGTCAATGTTGCCGGTGCCAGTGCCCAGCCCAAGGTATCCGGATCGGCGGCGGACTCCGCTGCAGCGCCAAGCGCGGGTGGCAGTGGCTACGGCGGTGGCGGTCTGGAGGAAATCCATGTACCGGACATCGGTGACTTCAAGGATGTGGATGTGATTGAAGTGCTGGTGCGCGAAGGCGACAGCATCAAGGCGGAAGATTCGCTGATCACGCTGGAGTCCGACAAGGCATCCATGGACATTCCGGCTCCCAAGGCCGGGGTGGTGAAACAGCTGAAGGTGGCAGTGGGTGACAAGGTGTCCCAAGGCAGCCTGATCCTGTTGCTGGAAGTGGCTGGTGGCAGCAAGGCGGCGGCCAGTGCTGCACCGGCTCCTGCCGAAGGCGGGGCCAGTAAAGCACCGACCCGTGTACCGGCTGCGGGTTCTGCTGCCGATGCGGAAGCCTTCCGCCGTGCCCATGCCAGTCCGTCCGTGCGCCGTATTGCACGCGAACTGGGAGTGGACCTGAGCAAGGTGGCCGGAACCGGGCGTTATGGGCGCATTACCGAGCAGGATGTGCGCACGTTCCACAATACCGGGGGTCAGCCTGCCGCTGCGGCAGCACCGGCAGCCGCTGGTGCCGCACCGAAGCCGGCAGCAGGCGGGGAAATGGGGATCCCGCTGATCACCCAGCCCGACTGGAGCAAGTTCGGTCCGATCGAGATGGTGCCCATGTCACGCATTGGCAAACTGTCCGCCAAGCACCTGCACCGGGCTTGGCTCAATGTGCCGCAGGTTACGCACTTTGACGAGGCGGATATCACCGAGCTGGAAGCCTACCGTGGCAGCATGAAGGGCAAGGCTAAGGAAATGGGTTTCAACTTCACCCCGCTGGTGTTCATGATGAAGGCCGTGGTTGCGGGGCTGAAGGAATATCCGAAGTTCAACTCCGCACTCTCGGATGATGGCGAGAACCTGATCCAGCGTCAGTTCTACAATATCGGCATCGCGGTGGATACCCCGGATGGTCTGGTAGTACCGGTAATCAGGGACGTGGATCGCAAGGGCCTGTTTGAACTGGCACGCGAGTTGGGCGAGGTGTCCAAAAAGGCGCGTGACGGCAAGCTCAAGGCCGGTGACATGCAGGGTGGCTGCTTCTCCATCTCCAGCCTCGGCGGTATCGGTGGCACCAACTTCACCCCGATCGTGAATGCACCGGAAGTCGGTATTCTGGGCCTGACCCGCTCGCAGGATCGCCTCAAGCGCGTGAATGGCGAGATTGTTGACCGCCTGATCCAGCCGCTGGCGGTATCCTATGACCATCGCGTGATCGACGGGGCTTATGCTGCCCGTTTTGTCAGCCACATTGCCTTTGTGCTGTCTGACGTGCGCAACCTGATTCTGTGATAGCGGGAGGAGAACATGAGTGTAATTGAAATCAAGGTCCCGGATATCGGTGACTTTTCTGATGTGGACGTGATTGAAGTGCTGGTCAAGGCCGGTGACACCGTGGCGGTGGATGATGCCCTGATCACGCTGGAATCCGACAAGGCGTCGATGGATATTCCATCCAGCCATGCCGGTACCGTCAAGGAAATGAAAATCGCCACAGGCGGCAAGGCGTCCGAAGGGACGGTGATCTGCCTGATGGAAGTGGCGGGTGCTGCCGCTGCGCCTTCTGCACCGGCTCCGGCGGCTCCGGCCCCTGCCCCCAAGGCCGCTCCGGCTCCTGCCCCGGTGGCAGCGGCTCCGGCGGGTGCCACCTACAAGGGCAAGGCTGATGTCAGCTGCCAGATGCTGGTACTGGGTGCCGGTCCCGGCGGTTATACCGCAGCGTTCCGTGCTGCTGACCTGGGCATGCAGACCGTGCTGGTCGAGCGCTGGAGCACGCTGGGCGGGGTGTGCCTGAATGTGGGTTGTATCCCCTCCAAGGCGCTGCTGCATGCGGCCAAGGTCATTGACGAGTCGCATGAAGTCAGTGAGTACGGTATCGAGTTCAAGGCTCCCAAGGTTGATATCGACAAGCTGCGCGGCTGGAAGGAGAAGGTGGTCGGGCGTCTGACCGGCGGTCTCAGCGGTCTGGCCAAGCAGCGCAAGGTGCAGGTGGTACAGGGCGTTGGCACTTTCCTTGATCCGTATCATGTGGAAGTGGTGGGTGATGATGGCAAGAAGACCGTGGTACGGTTTGAAAAGGCCGTGATTGCCGCCGGTTCCGAAGCAGTGAAGTTGCCGTTCATTCCGGATGATCCACGGGTGATTGATTCCACCGGTGCGCTGGCGCTGGAAAGTGTGCCCAAGCACATGCTGGTCATCGGTGGCGGTATTATCGGGCTGGAAATGGCTACGGTTTATGCCGCACTCGGTACCAAAATCACGGTGGTCGAGATGTTGACCGGTCTGATTGCCGGTGCGGACCGGGATGTGGTCAAGCCGTATTTCAACCGCATCAAGAAGCGTTATGACAATATCTGGCTGGAAACCCGCGTCACCAAGGTGGAAGCGACCAAGGCCGGTATGAAAGTAAGCTTTGAGGGCAAGCATGCACCGGCTGAGCCGCAGGTGTATGACCGCCTGCTGGTTGCGGTCGGACGCACGCCGAACGGCAAGCGCATTGGTGCGGATAAAGCCGGGGTGGCGGTGGATGAGCGCGGGTTTGTGCAGGTGGTTGATACCCAGATGCGTACCACCCAGCCGCATATCTTCGCTATCGGTGACATCATCGGCCAGCCGATGCTGGCCCACAAAGCGGTGCATGAAGGCAAGACCGCAGCGGAAGCCGCATCCGGTCTGCCGAGCCATTTTGATGCGCGTGTGATCCCGTCCGTGGCTTATACCGATCCGGAAATTGCCTGGGTTGGTGTGACCGAAGAGGAAGCCAAGGCCAGGGGCATCAAGTACGGCAAGGGTGTGTTCCCGTGGGCCGCCAGTGGCCGTGCATTGTCATTGGGTCGGGATGAGGGCATGACCAAGCTGATCTTCGACGAGAGCAATGAGCGCGTGATTGGCGCGGGGATTGTCGGTACCAATGCCGGTGATCTGATTGCTGAAGTCGCGCATGCGATCGAGATGGGCTCGAACGCGGCGGATATCGGCCTGACCGTGCATCCGCACCCGACGCTGTCAGAAACCGTGGCAATGGCTGCGGAGATGTTCGAAGGCACGATCACGGATTTGTATGCACCGAAGAAAAAGAAGTAGGTGTTAACCGTCTGAGATTGATCTGTTTACCGTGATCGAGAAAAAGCCCCTGATTTCAGGGGCTTTTTTATTGGTCAGTGGTAACTACTCAGCTACCCACACAAGCAGCGGGATAGAAAGGCTTCCCGGCCAGTGCATCGGCCAGCGCCTTGAGGAAGGAAATGCCATTTTTTCTGGCGGTTGACAGGTAGCTGCGGATGGTGACGAAGTCAGCAGCACCCGCCAGCGTGCGGAACCCGCCAGCAATTTTCTGCTTGAGTTTGGTCATGCGGATATCCCGTTCGCCCTGGTTGTTGTCGAAGGGCACCTGAAAATCCGTCATGAAGCGCAGCACTTCCTGTCGATAATCACGGAGTCGTTCGAGCAGGTTGCGAACCGGAGTCTGGGCAGGTTTGCGCCGGGGATACGCCGGGTCGGGGGGTTTAGCCGGGTTAACCGTCAATCCCAGGCCAACCAGACGATCGTAGTCCTGAAAAAAGGCGTCGGCTACGTCCGGGGCCAGCTGGTTTTCCCCGGCTTGCCGGGCCGTCTCCACCGCTGCTTTTATTCTCGGCAGCAAGCGCCGCATGGCGCCCGCCGTAAGCGTTCACGCGGATATATAACACTTTTTCTCAAACTGTCCTATATTTGATCAATGACTTTTCCGACCCGCCCCTCACACCCCCTG
>DAOPKY010000030.1:0-49142 GCA_035391465.1 Thiolinea sp.
GACTACCTGGCCGAGATCCTTCGCTCGCTGCGCAATCACGATTACTCGGACCGCTACAAGGAGCACTTCTCCCTTTCCTCAGATATCTCGACGCGGGACCGCGATGGCATCAACAAGACATTCTCCGGCTTGATGAAGATCCTCTTTCCGCATGGGGGCGCAACCAGGGAAGAGGTCGAGGAGCTGCTGCGGTTCGCGATTGAAGGCCGCAAGCGCGTCAAAGACCAGCTGATGCGCATCGACTCCACCTATGGCAACGTCCGCTTTACCTATCAAGACAGTGATGGCCAGACCAAGCCTGTCACCACGCTCGAAGAAGAGGAATATCCCGGCTACTACCACAAGACCATTGCCGAGGGTGAAGACGGGGAAATCGTAGAAGCTGCGCAACCGGGCACACCCCAAGTGCCATCCGAACCTCTGGCTCCGACCGAGCCCGTCCTCAAGGAAAAGCACCTCACATTCCAGGAGAACCAGAAGGGCCTCTCCTTCGATACGCTGCTCGGCCCTTATCTCAAGGGCGCGACCGCAATCACTGTCACCGATCCGTACATCCGCCTGTTCTATCAGGTACGCAACTTCATGGAGTTCCTGGAGACCGTGGTCAAGCACAAGGCTCCGGATGAGGAAGTGTCCGTGCATCTGGTGACGACGGAAGACGAGTTCAAAGGCGAACAGCAGAAGGACAACTTCGAGAAGATGAAGGAGTCCGCAGGCAGCGTGGGCGTGAACTTCACCTGGGAGTTCGACGGCACCGGCACGATTCACGCCCGCCACATCGTGACCGACCATGGCTGGAAAATCTCCCTGGATCGCGGCCTCGACATCTTCCAGCACTACGAGATGAACGATGCCTTCACTTTCGCCAATCGCCTGCAGCAATGTCGCCAGTGCAAGGCGTTTGAGGTGACGTTCATTAAACATAATTGTCGCGTCCCGTGGGATCATATTCCCTTGAGGAGCTACCCATTGTTCATGGCACGGGCTATCCTTGAGGAAATATTATTAACCCATGGTTACAAGGCAAAGCACTAATGAAATTACACCCTGAGGCCCGCACCACCCCGAAATTGCGTGCCGAAATCCAGGCAGCGGATGGGGTCTCACAGGTTGACCTTGCCAAACAGTACAATGTTACCCCTCAGACTGTCCGCAAATGGCAAAAACGTGAGGGTGTGCATGACCTGCCGCATACGCCCCACACGCTGAACACTACGCTCACGGAAGCTCAGGAGTGGATTGTGGTGGAACTGCGGAAAACCCTGCTGTTGTCCCTGGATGACCTGACCTGCATCACGAAAGAATATATCAACGCAGAAGCCAGCCGTTCGGGCATTGACCGTTGTCTGCGCCGTCACGGGGTATCCAGCCTGGCAGTGATGAAACGGGAGTTATACGGTGAGGAAGCACCACAGAAAAAGGGGTTCAAGGACTATGAACCCGGTTATCTCCATGTGGACATCAAATACTTGCCGAAGATGCCGGATGAAGAGGAGCACCAATACCTGTTTGTGGCCATTGACCGCGCCAGCCGCATGGTTTGTCTGGCCATCTATCCGAAAAAGACGGCAGCCAATGCAGAGGACTTCCTGCGTCAGGTAGAGCAGCGTTTCCCCTTTATCATCCATTATGTGCTGACCGATAACGGTAAGGAGTTCACTGACCGCTTTACCGCTCAGGGTGAGCGTGACCCGACCGGCAAACACAAGTTTGACCAGGCCTGTGCCGATATGGATGCTGAGCACCGCCTGATCAAGCCCCGCACCCCGCAAACCAACGGTATGGTGGAACGTTTCAATGGACGGATCAGCGAGTTGCTGACCGCAACCCGTTTCGCCTCAGCCAGTGAACTGGCCGAGGCAATCAAACATTATGAGCGGCTCTACAACCATTGCATACCGCAAAAGGCACTGGGCTACAAAACACCCATAGTGGCGCTCAAGGAATGGCACAAAAAGAAACCGGCGTTATTCAAAAAGAAAGTGTATGATCTATCGGGACTTGACACATAATTCGAATACCCGTTGATCTTAGGTTCTGTTGACATTGCTTCGGGTTAGTTTGCTAAATTCAATAATTTCATCGAGTTAAAATGAACTGCTACTTTCTTGCGGATGAGCAATGGGCTATTTGCCATGCTTTTTTGAAATCCCATCCCCGCGTCTATGTGGGCCACCCGGAGCAGTGCCATCTTTTCCTTAATGGGGTGCTCTGGAAACTCATTCCTCATCATCCACACTGCCACCCTCCGGCAAAGCAAGCGCACGGGTAAAACACCCGCCCAGCAGCAGAATCACGCCACTGTAATAAGCCCAGAACAGAATGGCAACAAAAGTACTCGCAGCACCGTAACTGCTGATCACAAAACTTTTCGACAGGTACAGGGTGATAAAATACTTGCCGGCCCCGAACAGCAGGGCAGTGAAAATCCCGCCGGCCAGTACCTGGAACAGGCCGGGGCCGGCCCCGGACATGAGCCGGAAAATAAAGGCAAACAGCAGGGCACTGAACAGGTAGTAAATCAGGCTGTTGATCAGGGCGACCAGATCATTCTCATAGGGCGCAAACAGGAAACTGACATAATGCAGCGCCAGTTCAATCAGGCCATTGAGCAGGTGGATAAAGATCAGCAGCACCCCGATCACCGCCAGCAGAATAAAGGCACGCAGCCGGGTCAGCGCCAGCTGCCAGAAAAAGTGCAGCGTCACTTCGGTTTTCCATATCCGGTGCAGCGACAGCTCCAGGGTGCCGAACATGCCGGTGGCCGCAAACAGCAGGCCCAATGCCGTCAGAAAATCCAGCATGGCACTCTGATCCGGCAGGGCTGCCGACCTGACAATGCCCAGCAGCACTTCTGCTTTGTCGGTCCCCATCACCCGCCCCAGCTCACGCAGGATTTCTGCATGTGCCGCCTCGTCACCGAAAAAATACCCGGTAATCGCCAGCAGGATAATCAACACCGGTGCCAGCGAGAGCATGGCATAAAAAGCGAGTGCAGCACCCGATTCAAAACAGTGGTTCTGCATGAACAGCTCCAGCGTCTGCCACAGTATCTGCCGGATTTTATGCAGCAACGCCCTCACAGAAACCCGGTGATACGGCGCAGGGACTCAATCAGCTGCTCGGCGGCCCCCACCGCCAGGCTGTCTTCGGTCAGGGTATTCTGGCGTGTCACACCATCGACACTGCCCTTGCCGGAGGTATATCGAAGCAGTGACAGGGGGTTGATCAGCGCCAGCAGGTCCTCACCACGCCAGTACCCCAGCAGGGCAATCAGCCCGTAAGCCCCCCAGTTGGAGACATCCGCTACCAGCAGCTCATCACAACCGGTCACGGATGGAATGATATTCAGGCTTTTCAGCGCTTCCTGCACATTGCCCATGCCGATTTCATTGCCACCATCTCCGATGGCAATGGTCGGGCATGTCGCCTCGCGCATAAAATAGTCAAAACAGGCACAGCGGGTGGAAATATCCTCCCCGCGCATATTATTGTAGCGGCCTGCGGCGGAAAGACCGGGACGTTCGATGGAAATCACCAGCTCCGGACGGTAATGCGCCAGGGCTGCCTGTGCCTCGGCCTGTCCTTTGGAAAGATCACCCACGGTAATGGTGTGCAGTTCAAAATCCGCCCCCAGCGCCGAGGCCAGCGGGTCACCACAGACAATCACCGGATGCATGCCCAGGTATTGAAAGGTCCGGTACATGGCCATGGCCCCGACCGGGCCGTCGGTTTCAAAGGTGTTCACCACCGGAAACCCGGTACCAATCAGCACCGTACCCCGGCACCGGTACAGCTTTTCGGCGGCCCGCTGGAAATAGCCGGGCGGCAATACCGCCTGAATCTGCTTCATGCCGCGCAGGTTGCGGCTCACCAGCAGGTCTTCGATCTGCTGTGTCACCTGCTGCTGTCGCGCATCCGTATCAACCATGCCTATTCTCCGTCTTGTGCCAGCGCCTGCAGCGGGGTGGTCTCGAACCGGTACCGGGCCAGCAGCAGGGCATTGTGCGCCTCAGCCATGGAAATGGCCTCAAAACCGACCTGCCCGCCCGGTGCCAGCTGGGTCAGGGCATCCAGGTCCAGCGACAGCACCGAACCGATCTTGGGATAGCCGCCGATGGTCTGACGGTCATGCAGCAGCACAATCGGCTGGCCATCTGCCGGAATCTGGATCGCGCCCAGGCAGATACCTTCGGAAAGCATGCCGCGCAGCACCGTTTTTACCGCCGGTCCTTCCAGGCGGTAACCCATGCGGTCACAGTTTTTGCTTACCGTATAGAGGCTGCTGAAAAATATTGCCTGTTGCACCGGGTCGAAATCCGCCTGCTGGTACCCCGGAATCACGCGCACACGCAAAGGCTGCGCATACTCGGGACGTGCCGTTTCCGGCAGCTGCCATTGCGGGTGCTGCGGGTGAGCGGCACAGGGCAGCCGGTCACCGGCCTTGAGCGCGCTGCCCTGTCCGTCCAGACCGCCAATGCCCTCGCGCACCACTGTTGCGGTACTGCCAAAGCGTGGCGTGACCGCAAAGCCGCCCGCCACTGCCAGATAGGCACGCAGTCCCTGACGCGCAAACCCCAACTCAATGCGGTCGCCGGCCCGGACCGAATGGGTACGCCAGTGCGCTGCCGGTTTGCGATTGAGAGACAGCGGCAGCTCCGCCCCGGTCACCGCCAGCGTGGTATCCGTCTGTGCCTCCAGCACCAGTCCGCCAACACTCACCTCCAGTGCCGTGGCATTCAGGTCATTACCACACAGGCGATTGGCCCACAGAAAAGCCTGCCGGTCCATGGGGCCGCCGGTGGTCAGGCCGATACCGTGCTGTCCCAGCCGCCCGGCATCGGTCAGCAGCGTCAGCATGCCCGGCTGCACCACATTCAGACCGCTCAGGGTACGCATGGCAACTCCCCTCCCTGTGCCAGAAAGTCATCCCGACTGATGGGCTGGAAACGCACCACATCACCGACACTCACCGGCATGACCGGTTCCTGATCCGGGTTGAACATGCGTGTCGGGCACAGGCCGATCAGGTTCCAGCCCCCCGGTGACACGGCGGGATATACCGCTGTCTGGCGGTCGGCAATGGCGACGGCACCACGAGGCACCTTGAGGCGCGGTGTGGCCAGCCGGGGGGCGGCAATGCGCTCATCCACCTGCCCCAGATAGGCGAATCCGGGCGCAAAACCAATGGCATAGACGCGGTATTCCCCGGACTGGTGAATATCAACAACCTGATCCGGCGTCAGTCCCGCCCGCGTACTCAGGGCCTCCAGGTCCGGACCGGCTTCCGCACCGTACCAGACCGGCAGTTCCACCACCCGGCTGTGGCCCTGATCCTGCTGCGCCCGTGATGCCAGTTCCGGTTCCAGCACGGTGCGCAGCCGCTGACGTACCTGCAGGTGATCACAGGCAAAGCCATCAAAAATCACCAGCAATGAGGCATAGGACGGCACCAGATCCACCAGACATGCTCCCAGCAGCTCAGTCATGCGCTGTGCCGCGTACTGCACCTGTGCCGCTGTCACCGGGCTGGTCTCCTGGCTGAAATACACCATCAGGGCATTTTCACCCGCCGCCTCAATACGCAGTCTCATGATTGCAGCAAGGCCCGGATGTCGGTAATGGCCCGTACCCCTTCCAGGTTGTCGCCATGCACACACAGGGTATCGGCCTGTACCGCCAGTGTCCGGCCGCTGACGGTGGTCACGCTGCCATGGTCCTGCAGCTGGCGCACCTGCTCCAGCATCCGCTCCCGTGTATGCACGGCACCGGGCCGGGTACGCGCCAGCAGGCGGCCATCATCATCATAACAACGGTCGGCAAACGCCTCAAACTGCAGTACCAGCCCGAAACCGGCGGCCTCCTCCCGGTGCCGGGCGGCATCCGGGGTGGCCTGCAGCATCAGCTCGGGGCGGGAATGAAAACCGGCCACCGCTTCCATGACGGCCAGACGCACGTCGCTGTTGGCCATCATGTCATTGTAAAGTGCCCCGTGCGGCTTGACATAAGCCATGCTCAGCCCCAGGGTTCCGGCCATGCCTTCCAGGGCAGCAGTCTGGTATTGCACCATGGCGATGATTTCCGCCCGGCTGCACTGCATTGAGCGGCGTCCGAAACCGACCAGATCGGGATACCCCGGATGGGCTCCCACCGTCACGCCATGGGTTTTGGCCAGCGTCAGGGTACGCTGCATGACCAGCGGATCACCAGCATGAAAGCCACAGGCGACATTGGCCTGATCAATGTGGGGCATGACTTCGGCATCCAGCCCGATTTTCCAGGCTCCGAAACTCTCTCCCAAATCGCAGTTAAGCCGTAATGCCATGATGAATCTCCTCTCTTCTTTATCTGTTTTACATAATCGCCAGGCGGCTGTTGGGAATATCCGTCACCAGCATGCAGCCGGGGCTGTGCGTGATGCAGATGGGCGGGCGTGCCTGTTCAATGGCGACCTGGGGCGTGACCCCGCAGGCCCAGAACAGCGGTATTTCACCATCCCGTACCGTCACGGATTCACCGTAATCCGGCTGGCTCAGGTCGGCAATACCGATTTGCGCCGGGTCGCCCAGGTGTACCGGTGCCCCGTGCACTGCCGGGAAACGGGTACATATCTGGATGGCACGAATGGCATCAGCGGCCCTGAACGGGCGCATGCTCACCACCATCTGACCCCGGAAACGGCCTGCCGGGGTGCAGTCGATATCGGTACGGTACATGGGCACATTGCGCTTCTCGGTCACATTGCGGATTTCCAGCCCGTCCGCCTGCAGCGCCTCCTCAAACGAGAACGAACAGCCAAGCATGAAGGTGACGAAGTCATCCTGCCACAGTTCACGAATATCGGTCACTTCGGCGCTGAAACGACCATTCTCAAATACCCGGTAACGCGGCAGGTCAGTGCGCACATCCAGACCGGCGGCCAGTGACGGAATTTCAACACTGCCCGCTTCGGCCATACCCAGTACCGGGCAGGGTTTGGGGTTGAACTGGCAGAACTGCAGGAACTCATCCGCCCAGTCTCTGGGCAGAATGGCCATATTGCATTGGACAAAACCGGGGCAGTAACCGGACGTATTGGCGGTAAATTCACCGCTACGGATACGCTGGCGCAAGGCGGCGGGTGTCGTGGTTGTATTCATGGTCTCGGGACAGGCGGGTGGAACAAGCAATCAGTTTACCGCAATGGCATTGGACTGCAACCGCGCTTCGTGTCCCTTCTGAACCCGGTGCTGTGCCGGACTGAGCGCCTCTTTGCTCCTTTTTCGCGCCAATGGTGTCGGAATATGGCGGCAATCCGGGCGAGCCATTGCTGCACCGGGCAACATCGCTGGCGTAGCGGGCTGATCCGGGGATGGGGCGGGTGTGCAAGCCTGTGGGAGGCTGAGCGTCACCGGCAGAATTTGTCGTCGCCTCGCCAGCGGATTGTGATAGGATTCTGCCTCACGGGGTTAAAGGGGCAGTGTTTGGACAAACATGCGAAAATCCGCATCAACAACCTGAATGGCCCGGCACATAAAGGCCGGTTTATCTGAAAATTTAATTAGAATTATGACAGAGCAGCTTGTGGCATGCGATGAATGTGGGCGACTTCACCATTACCGTCCATTGCAGGAGGGGCAGACCGCCGTCTGCCAGCGTTGTGGTGCCGTGTTATATCGCCAGCGGCGCAATATGCTGGAGATGATGCTGGCCCTGACCCTGACCGGGCTGACCCTGTACCTGCTGACCAATGCGTTCCCGCTGCTGGGGCTGCGGGCACAGGGCATGCAGCAGGAGCTGACCCTGTGGGGGGCCTGTGTGGCATTCTGGAAACAGGAGTATTACCTGCTCTCCCTGTTGATGTCGCTGAACCTGGTGATCATGCCGTTGCTGGAGCTGTGTTCGATGCTCTGGATTGCCCTGACCATCCGTTTCTGCTGGCCGCCGGCACTGGCACTGACCCTGTACCGCTGGATCAGGGTGCTGAAGCCCTGGGCCATGCTGGAGGTTTTCATGCTCGGAGTGCTGGTGGCGGTGGTCAAGCTCGGGGATCTGGCCTTCCTGATTGTGGGACCGGCATTCTGGTCCTTCAGCTTCCTGATTGTGGTCATGGCAGCGGCCGCCGCCGTACCGGACCCGCACACGGTCTGGACCCGGCTGGAGGCGTGTCGTCACCATGCCTGAACCGGGTATTTCAGCCGCAGACATTCTGGTCTGCCGGGTATGCGGTGCCCTGAGTCGCCGCCCCCTGTCTCCGGACCCGCATGATCACCTTTACTGCCAGCGCTGTGGCGGGCGCATCCGCATCGGGCGCGGCAACAGCATTGAAGTGACCTGGGCACTGCTGATTGCCGCTGCCATTCTGTACATACCGGCCAACCTGCTGCCGGTCATGAGCGTGTACATGCTCGGTTCCGGCCAGCCGGATACCATTATCAGCGGGGCCTGGCATTTGGTAGCGGCGGGTCAGTGGCCACTGGCATTGCTGATTTTTGTGGCCAGTATCGTGGTGCCCCTGCTGAAACTGCTGGCGCTGATCTTTCTGCTGCTCGGGATGCAGCATGGTTCCAGTCGTCATCCGCGTGAGCGCATGCGGCTTTACAAGATGACGGAATACATCGGGCGCTGGTCGATGGTGGATGTGTTTGTGGTTGCGATTCTGATTGCGCTGGTGCAGTTCGGCAATCTGGCCCGGATTGAAGCCAATACCGGTACCCTCTGTTTTGCATCCGTGGTGGTGCTGACCATGCTGGCAGCCCATACCCTGGATGAGCACCTGATCTGGGACACGGCATACCGGCAACGGCGAGGCAGACAGAAACATGGCTGACATGGAAACGCAACAGGAACAGGAAAACACATTAGCGGCAGATGAACTGCAGGATGTGGTGATCCGGCAGCACCGTCGGCCTTCGCCGGTCTGGCTGATTCCGCTGGCAGCAGCCCTGTTCGGAATCTGGCTGCTGGTGCAGTTCTGGCTCACCCAGGGCGAGACCATCACGGTGCCGTTTCCGGAGGCCGAAGGTATCCAGCCGGGTGTGACCGAGGTACGCTACAAGGCGGTTTCGGTCGGCAAGGTGCGGAAAGTCACGCTGGATGAGAACCTCAATCCGCTGGTAACGCTGGTGCTGAGCAAGGAAATCAGCCAGTCACTGGATTGCAGCGGTCAGTTCTGGGTCGTGCGGCCCCGTGTGCGCGGTACGGAAATATCCGGTCTGGGCACCCTGTTTTCCGGGACCTATATCGGCATGACCCCCAAACAGGTCAGCAACAATCCGGCAGCGGAAACCACCAGTTCGCTGTGCTACCAGGTGCTGGAAGACCCGCCACGCATCAAGCCGGCCCGGCCCGGACGCGAATACATCCTGGAAACCGACTCCATGGGGTCGCTGGATGTCGGTTCATCCATCTTCTACAAACAGCTGGAAGTGGGCGAGGTGATTGATTACCGTCTGGTGGAGGACAGCGGGCGCATCGAGCTGACGGTGTTCATCAATGAGCCGTTTTACCGCTTCATCAATGCCAATACCCGCTTCTGGAATGCCAGCGGTTTTGATCTGCGTGTGGATACCACGGGAGCGGAATTTCACATGGAATCCCTGTCCACCCTGATTGCCGGGGGGATTGCCTTTGAAACTCCGGAGGATGAAAGCAGTGACCGCGCCATCAGCGAAGATGGCACCCATTTCGTGCTTTACCGCAATTATGCCGGCAGCCGGGAGCGGCATTATGCCAATCGCCTGTATTACACCCTGTATTTTGAAGGCAGCCTGCGCGGGCTGGCGGAACATGCGCCGGTGGAGTATCAGGGTATCCGGGTCGGGCAGGTGGAGAAGGTCAAGCTTTATTATGATCAGGACAGCAATGACCTGCGCACGCCGGTACTGATTTCGATCGAGCCGGAGCGCTTTGCCGATGATATTGACCTTGAACGGGCTCCGACACTGATTCGGGAGATGGTGGAAAAGGGCCTGCGCGCCCAGTTGCGCAGCGGCAGCATGCTGACCGACATGCTGTATGTGGCGCTGATATTTGATCAGGACGCGGAAAAAGGCAGTATCACCAGCGGGCAGTTCTATGACATTTTCCCGGTTGACAACCAGCCGGCCGAGAATGTCGCCGTGGCCATGAGTGAACTGAGTCTGGAGCTGCAGGAGACCGTGCAGCATGTGAACCGCTTTCTGGAGCAGGGCAAGCTGGACCAGACGGTGGGCAATGTGAACCGTGTGCTGGAGGAAACCCGCAGCACCATGAGCAAGGCCGGTGCCACCCTGAGCGATGCACAACAGCTGATCCGTCAGCTGGATGAAAAAACCGTGCCAGGCCTCAGCAGTGACATCAGCCGGGTGGCGGAGCGGCTGGATACCCAGACCCTGCCGATGCTGACCCGTGATCTGAACCGGGTGGCGGAACGGCTGGATACCCAGACCCTGCCGCAGCTGAGCCGTAACCTGAACGTGCTCACCGAGCGGCTGGACAAGCAGACCCTGCCGATGTTGACCCGTGATGTGAGCCGGGTGGCGGAGCGGCTGGATACCCAGACCCTGCCGCAGTTGAGCCGCAACCTGAATGTACTCACCGAGCGGCTGGACAAGGAGACCCTGCCGCAGCTCACCGACAACATGACCCGGATAACCGGCACCGTGAACAATGCCCTGCAGCGTACCACCACGTCTGCAGAAAAAGTGACCGGTGCGGTCGGGCGCATCTCCGGTGATTTTGCCAAAACCTCGGAAGAGCTGAACAAGACCCTGGTGCGGCTGCAGAATACCATGGGGCACCTGGACCGGCTGCTGGCGCGCAACTCGCCGACCCAGTATCAGCTCGATCAGATGATGCAGGAAGTGACCCTGATGTCACGCTCCCTGCGCACCCTGGCTGAAACCCTGCAGAAACAGCCGGAATCGGTGCTGCGCGGTAAACGGGATCAGTAAGGTCAGGATGGGGGGATTCCAGGCAAGGGGTTCGGGTATAAAGGTTTGCAGGAAATGGCTTGAAGGCATGAGAACATGAATATGGACAGGAACAAAGCCCGCTGGCGGGGCCGACGACCATGGTACGGGCTGATCCGTCCGGGAGGGCTGGCTGGCCTGCTGTTATTGACGGCCTGTTCCGGCAGTGTCAGGACCGAGTATTACACCCTGGCCGGGAGTGCGGGCAGTGTCCGGGAGCGTCCGGCACTGTCTGCCCGCATTCCGAGCCTTGGCGTCGGGCCGGTGTATCTGCCGGCACTGCTGGACCGCAAGAGCATGGTGTTGCGTCAGGATGAGTACCGGGTGGCGGTTTCCGGAACCCATGAATGGGGCGGGGAGCTGGAGGATGAATTTGCCGGGGCGCTGACGGACCAGCTGCAGGCACGCCTGCCCCGGACCCGGATGGAAACCGTACCCTGGGAGCTGGAGCAGACTCCCCGTTACCAGGTCACCGTGAAGGTCAGCCAGTTTGACGGCGTACCGGGGCAGTCCGCCACCCTGCGCGGCAACTGGCAGTATCAGCAGGGCGAGGACGGCAAACTGCTGCAGAACCGGCGTTTTGACCTGAAGCAGGCGACGGCTGATGACAGTGTGGAAGCCCTGGTGCGTGCCCAGGCTGCCCTGGTGGGCGAGCTGGCTGACCGGATGCTGGACGCACTGGAATAGACCTCAGCCGGTCAGCCCCAGTTCTTCCGGTGTCATCTCCTGCAGGCGTACCTTGGCGCGGTCCCGTGAGGCACGGACATGATGGCGCATCAGCAGTTCGGCCATTTCACCATCCCGGCGCTCCAGTGCCTGTACCAGCAGTTCATGCTCCTGCATCGCGGTGGGTGAAAAACCGGGGTTCAGGCGGTAACGGTAGAAGCGCACCAGATCATAAAGGTCCTGGCACAGCATGCGCAGCAGGCGTTCATTGCTGCAGCCCTGAATAATGCAGAAATGGAAGTCCAGATCTGCGTCACGCTCAAGGTCTGCCTTGTTGGTAATGCCGGGGTCATCAATGGCTTTTTTATGCCGCTCCAGCAGCATGCGCAGATGCTGGATTTCATGGTCACTCATATTACGGGCTGCCAGCCGTGCAGCCATGCCTTCCATGGCCTCACGGATCTGATAGATTTCCAGCAGCTGTTCAACGGAAAAGGTGACCACACGGGCACCGATATTGGGTTTTCGCGTGACCAGATTGCAGTTTTCCAGCTTGCTGATGGCTTCACGCAGGGAACCCCGGCTGACCCCGTAGCCTGCTGACAGTTCCGGCTCACTGATTTTCTTGCCGGCAGGCAGCTCACCCGTCAGGATGGCGCGGCGCAACTCCAGAAACAGACGGTCGGAAATCGTGACCGGTTCATACATCTGACAAGCCAGGTGAAATGCCATGGTGCCTCCCCCCCTTGATACATTCATTATGTCTAATGTTGACAATAATAGCCCTAAACAGCCATTTGGCAACTGTTTGCAAAGGTATTGTTGACATTTTCCGGATAAAACCCGGTCCAAGTCATGATAACGCGCCTGTAGCCCGATTACTGCCGCTGGTAGGGGCATTGCTGCTGCCGGGCCGCTAAGCGCGTTAGGCTCACGGGAAATACCTGTTACACGGGAAAGAATGCCATGCCGGTCGATACCTGGTTTCCGCTTGCTGTTTATTACGCTGATCTGGAGGGGGCTGAACAGCAGAATCCTGCCCTGCGTGAAGCCATTCTGGGGCTGGAACAGGCTGCCGGGGCGCACCGTTTTGCCAGCATGGCCTGGACCGGTGATGTGCACGGGATCGGGCAGCTGCATGCCGATGCGCGCTTTGCCTGGCTGGTGCAGCAGGTGGAATGGCACTGCCTGGAATATCTGCGCCAGCTGGGCCACAATATGGATATTCTGCAGCTTTATATCCAGCGTTCCTGGCCGGTGATCTCGCGCACCGATCAGCGCGTCGGTGCCCATGCCCATTACACCGCCAATATCAGTGCGGTTTATTATGTGGCCGTCCCGGATGTGGGAGACCGCTCACTGGCGGGCAATTTCGTGCTGCACAATATGGCGGAGCAGAATGAGCTGCAGCAGGGCATGGCCACGCCCGGTACTAATGCGGTAGCGCACTGGAATGTGCTGAACTGCAAGCAGGGGTTCTATCAGCCGATACCGGGGCGTCTGCTGCTGTTTCCCTCGCGCCAGAGTCACAGCGTGGAGCCGAACCAGACCGCTCAGGAGCGTATTTCCATTTCCTTTGACATTATCATGACTGCCAGACCCGGCATGGGACGGGAAACACCGGAATTTCTCCCGCCACCGCCGGCCCAGTGGCAACCGTTTGGCCAGACAACCCGGGCTGATCCGGTCTGAACGTTCCGGTCTGATACCTGATTGATACCGGCCCCTCCGGTCCGGTCTTTGGCGGAGCCCGGTTGCGGGCAGGGCAGCTGCGTATGGTGCTGATCAGGGATCCACAATGAAAACCGACGGTTTCAGACGGTATTCATCACAGTTCCCGCCCTCACCACCACTGCGGTCCAGGCAGAGAAAATCTGCCGGCTGCTCCAGGCTGAACAGGTAATGGTGCCAGGTACCACGCCGGTAATTGATACCCTGATCCGCACCGACCCGAAAGGCACGCAGCTGGCTGAGGTCGGGCTGGTCGCCTGCCGAAGGGGGGGCCACCACGGTGATGAAGGGGCGGCGCTCCAGACAGAGAAAAGCCTGGCTGCCGACCGGATGGCGTTCCAGGACCTCCACTGCCATGGGAAAGGCTTTGGGTTGGGTACGGAAGAGGCTGACCGTGGGCTTGCCCCCGGCTTCCAGTGCATCCAGGGTCATCAGGTCGTGATAGCGCTCGGTATGACCGTAATTGATGTGGAAAAAGTCGCGCCCGGCAGTTTCAATCACCTCGCCAAAAGCAGCAAAGGCTTCACGGGTCAGTGGTTCCGGTTTCAGTTCGATACGCATGTCCTGTCGGCTCCCTGTGTTATGTCCGGGTATTGATGATTTATCCCTTGTAAAGCTGCCCGAAGGCACGCAGGCGGCTGACGCCCCCATCCGGGAAGATATTGAGGCGGACATGCGTCACCGGCCCGATGGCCTGTACCTCATCAAGGTACTCATGCAGGCTGTCGGCACGCATTTTCTGCGGTGGCAGCAGGGTCTGCCAGAACAGGCTCTGGGTGGCAATACTGGCCTCGCTCCCGCCTTGCATGAAGGCAGCGGATACTGAGCATTCATGCGGGAAGTTGCCTTTGAAGTGGGCGGTATCGATAACGATACGGTGGATTTCTCCGGCATGCCCCAGGTGCAGAATGGCCCAGTCATGCCCTGGTTCCCGCCGCCGCCGGGTTTCCCAGCCGTCACCCATATTGATGCCGCGTCCCGGTGCGATCAGGTTGTTCATGTGGCCGAAGTGCATGTCATTGGCACACAGGGCGCGCCCACCGTGTTCCATGGCCAGCAAGTCGGTTTCTTCCCCGACCTTGCGGGTACGCCAGTCGTAGCGCACTTCGCCATAGACACGCAGGCGGGCAATGCCGCCATCCGGGTAAATATTGAGGCGCAGGTGGGTCCAGCAGTCGGGATTGTCAATGCTGAACCCGTTATGGGTATTGCCCTGAAGGGCCTGTGCCGTCAGCAGGGGGGTCCAGACCGTGCTGTCATCCGGGTCGCCGGCACAGTGACAGGCATCCAGGCTGGCCGAGGGGGCGTAGTTGCCGGTGAAGTGCGAGGTATCCAGGTCCACGCCGTGAATTACGCCGGGGCAGAGGCGCACAATGGCATAATCATGGCCTTCACCCCGCTTGCGCCGGGTCTCCCAGCCATCCATCCATTTGCCGTTGTCGTCGTATTTGCCGGGGATGAACACTGCCGGCTCCGGCTGGAGCAGGCGTTCCAGTGGGGCAAAGAATTCATCGGTGGCATAAAGGCCCCTGGCACCGAGCCGTGGCTGGGCCAGATCGATCCACCGGTTTTGCAGGTTTTTCAGCAGTTCACTCATGATGTCCGGCTATCCTTATCCTCGGTGACAAGATCGGCAACCCGGAAGGCGGCAATACGGTTGATCTGGCTCAGAGCCATGGCAAATTCGGCATCCGGGCTGTTATGGATACGGGTTTCAAAGGCATCCAGAATCTGATGGCGCGTGGCGTTTTTCACCGCCATAATGAACGGGAAGTTGAAACGGGCCTGATAGGCATCATTCAGGGCCATGAAACGCGCCAGCTCCTCGGGGGAACACTGATCCAGACCGGCCCCGGCCTGTTCACTGGTCGACGCAGCAGTCAGCTCCCCGCGCAGGGCGGCGCGCCCGGCCAGATCCGGGTGTGCACGGATCAGGGCCAGCTGCGGCTCGTACCCGGCCTGCGCCAGCACCTGATACAGGGCTGCCAGCAGCGCCGCCGTATCGGCAAACGGACGTTGGGCCGCAGCCTGACGGGCAATCCAGGGTGAATGCTCATAGACACCGGCGCAATAATCCGTAAAGGTGTCGACGGGCAGGGCATTGAGTTCGCTCAGGGTTTTCATGTGGCCGGGTGCTCCCTGATCCAGTGTTCGGCGATGTCGAGACGGCGGCAGAACCACACATCCTCATGCTGCCGGGCATACTCCACAAAGCGCTGCAGGGCCTGAAAGCGGCCCGGACGCCCGATAATGCGGCAATGCAGCCCCACTGACAGCATCTTCGGGGTCTCCGCCCCTTCGGCATACAGTACGTCAAAGGCATCCTTCAGGTACTGAAAAAACTGCTCACCGCTGTTGAATCCCTGAGCCGAGGCAAAACGCATGTCATTGCTGTCCAGGGTATAGGGCACCACCAGATGGGACTGACCTTCCACCCGTGTCCAAAATGGCAGGTCGTCGCTGTAATCATCCGCGTCATACAAAAAACCGCCATGCTCGATCAGCAGTCGGCGGGTGTTGGGACTGTCGCGTCCGGTATACCAGCCTTTTGGGGGGCTGCCGGTCAGGCGGGTGATGATTTCCACCGCCCGGGCCATGTGCTCACGCTCCAGCACTTCCGGTACAAACTGATAATCAATCCAGCGATAACCGTGGCTGCAGATTTCAAAGCCGGCTTCCAGCATGGCGTCCACGGCAGCCGGGTTGCGCTCCATGGCCATGGCTATCCCGAAAATGGTGATCGGGATATGGTGTGTCCGGAACAGTTTGAGAATACGCCAGAAACCGGCCCGGCTGCCGTATTCGTAGATTGACTCCATGCTGTGGTGGCGCGCTTCATAGGCTTTGGCACCGATGATTTCCGACAGGAAGGTTTCCGAGGCCGGGTCGCCATGCAGTATGCAGTTTTCCCCGCCTTCTTCGTAGTTGAGTACAAACTGCAGGGCGATGCGGGCACCACCCGGCCAGTTGGCCTGGGGCGGTTTGCCGGCATAGCCGGTCAGGTCACGTGGATAATCCGGATCAGGTCTCATGTTTTTTGTTTCTCCGTTGGGCCAGCACGGCAAAAATATCCTTTGTTGCCGGGTCTTCAGTATCCTCTTCCCGAATATGCATCTTGGCACGGATGTGCAGAATGTGTTCGTCCATCAGCTGGCTGGCCTGATCGGCATCACCGCTGTTGATGGCATCCAGAATGTGATAATGCTCCTCACAGGAGCACAGGTCATGACCGTCAACTTCATACTGGGCAATGGCCAGCGAGCAGCGCGAAATCAGCGAGCGGGCAAAGCCGGCGAGAAACTCATTGCCGCAGTATTCAGCCAGCATCAGGTGCAGTTCCCCCGACAGGCGCAGGGCACGGCCCCGGTCCTGTTCATCCAGTGCCTGCTGCTCCTGCTGCACCAGAGCGCGCAGCTGCCCGATCTGTGCCGGTGTGACCTGCTGGCAGACACCACGGGTAATGGTACGTTCAATACAGCGTCGGGCCTCGAACAGCTGCCCGACCTGGGCTCTGGAGGTCTGGGCAACCATGGCGCCGCGATTGCGCTGGATTTCCACCACACCCTCATGTTCCAGGCGCTGCAATACCTTGCGGATAATGGTGCGGCTGACCCCGAAAGCCTGCCCCAGCCGGTCTTCAGACAGGCGGGTACCGGGAGCCAGCTTGTGTTCCAGCAGGGCGTCAAACACGTGTTCGTAGATTTCCTCATCCCGTGCCGGCCGGTCTTCATCCGGCTCCGGATCGGGCTGTTCGACGCTGTTCAGGTTGCTGCTCATGGGTCAGACTCGCTCTGTTGTTTGAGCCATTCTAGCAGCAGGGCGCGTTCCTCGTCGGTCATACGGGTAAGATTCCCCAGCGGCATGGCCCTGGACATCACCTGGGTACGGGAGGCGGCGGCATGGGTGATGAGGTGCTGCTCGGTATCGAGCAGGACATTTTTGGGCGTGGTGGCCACCAGCGGGCTGGTGGGGCGGGCCACATGGCAGGCCAGACAGTGTTTTTCCACCAGGGGCTGGATCCGGGCATAGTCCACGGGGCCGGAAGCCGTGGTGGCAAACAGCTGCGGTACGGTGGCCAGCACGGCAGTCAGGAAGAACAGCAGTCCGGCCAGTACCAGCATCCACAGCGCATCCCAGGTGCCCTTGAGGTGGCGGATGTTGAAATAATGGCGCACCGCAATGCCGACTACGAACAGCAGTATCAGGATCAGCCAGTTCAGCGAGCTGCCATAAGTGGCCGGGTAGTGGTTGCTGATCATGCAGAACAGGACCGGCAGGGTGATATAGTTATTGTGCAGTGAGCGGGCACCGGCATTGCGTGCCAGCGATTTGTCCTGCTCCCGGCCTTCCTGTGTGGCTGCCACCAGCGCACGCTGGGCCGGCATGATGACGTAAAATACATTGGCCGTCATCCAGGTGGCCAGCATGGCCCCGACATGCAGGAAGGCCCCCCGGCCACTGAAGACCTGGGTCAGGAAAACAATCATCACGGCCACAAACCCGGTGGTGATGAGAACCGCAGCGGTATTGTGGTTTTCCGCATAGCGGCTGCTCCACAGGATGTGGTAGAACAGCCAGCTTCCGCCCAGCACCGCAAGGCTGATCAGGATGCCCTGCCAGGGCCTGATGTCGGCCACCATGGGGTCGAGCAGGTAGGCTTCGGCACCGAAATAGTAAACGATAACCAGCAGGGTGAAGCCGCTGATCCAGGTCCAGTAGGATTCCCATTTGAACCAGTGCAGCGGTTCAGGCAGCTTGCCCGGCTCGATGTTGCGCTTTTCCACGTTGAAAAAGCCGCCGGCATGCAAAGCCCAGAGCTGACCGCTGACCTTGGGATCATCCGAAGTCATCAGGTGGTTCAACAGCCAGTTGAAGTAGAATGAGGCACCAATCCAGGCAATGCCGGTAATGATGTGGATCCAGCGGAAGGCCAGTCCCAGCCATTCAATGATTACGGTTTCCATGCAATAACCTTGTCCGGAGAAGAGTGGAGCGCGGGCAGGCACACGCCGGAATGGGCTGAATATAATGGACTGATGAATTGTATGCAATGTTTTATTGGAATTGTATACAATTAACCACTGTCCGGCTCCCAGTCAAAACGGACGATATTACGGCCGGTTTTGCTGAACTCGACCCCGATCAGGTAAACGGGCCGGTTCAGGGCACGGTATTTGTCGGCATAGGCCCGGTCCCTGATCTGTTGCAGGGCCTGACCGGCGGGGCTCAGCTCCACTACCTTGAATTCAAAGATATAGATCTGTCCGTTGAATTTCAGGGTCATGTCGATCCGCCCGAGGTTGCTGGTATCCTCCAGCACAATGTCCAGGCCCAGTGAGGCAAAGTAGGAGTAGAATACGCTGGCGTAATAGCCTTCGTAGTTCTGAATGGTGTTATTGTGGTACCACTGGTGCGGGATGCTGGCAAAAAAGCTGTGGAACAGCTGTTCCAGTCCGGCAAAATCATTGGCGTTCAGCAGGCGATACAGCTGGCTGGTATTCACTGACTGCTGCGACCGGTTCTGTACCAGTGCCCCCAGCAGGCTGCTGTTCAGGCTCTGATAGACCTCGCGGTTCGGATAGCCCAGCGTATAGAAAAACTGCCCGCCAAGATTTTCCTCCTGCCTGATGGTCAGGTAGCCGGTCTGGAACAGCAGGGCTTCGATGCTGATGTCTTTGATCTCGAAGCTGGACAGCATGTCGCTGCTGCTGATGAGCTTGTCCAGCTGTACGCTGGGCACCTGTCGCCGGAGGAGTTGTTCCACCAGAAAAGTCGGGGTGCCGGTTTCAAACCAGTAACTTTTGAAGCGACGCTCGTCAAAGAGCTGCAGGATGTCAAACGGGTTGTAAACGCCTTCACCCAGCCAGTGATAACCATTGTACCAGGCCCGGATTTCCTCCCGGTCCAATCCCGGCAGTTCAGGGGCGAACACGGTGTCAAGATCGTGATCCGTATAGCCGCAGATGGTGCTGTAGCGCGGGTCCAGCGTAATATCCTTGAGGTTGTTGAGGCCGGAGAACAGGCTGACTTTGGAGAATTTGCTCACCCCGGTCAGGAAGCTGAAGCGGATATGGGCATCAAAGTCCTTGATCGTGGCGTAGAAGCCGCGCAGGAAGTCACGATTGGCTTCAGCCACCGCCGGGGACTCCAAGGCATCCAGAATCGGCTTGTCATATTCGTCAATCAGCACCACGACCGGCCTGCCGCCCTGTATCCTGATACGCTCCAGCAGATCGGCAAAGCGCCCGCCGGCATCGGCAAACCGGCTCCCGAGCTGGAAATGCTCCTCAAGCCGGCTCAGCTGCTGATGCAGGGATTCCTGCAGCGCATCGGGGTCACGATAATTCTTGCGCCCGAAACTGAGGCGCAGCACCGGGTATTGTACGCTCCAGTCCCAGTGCTGATGGATGGCCAGCCCCTGAAACAGCGCTTCATGCCCTTCAAACAGCTCCTTGAGGGTATCCAGCAGCAGGCTTTTACCGAAACGGCGCGGGCGGGAAAGGAAATAGTGCTTGCCGTTTTCCAGCAGCTGGCGGATGTGGACCGTCTTGTCCACATAGTAATGATTTTCCTCGCGGATTTCGCGCAGGTTCTGGATGCCGATGGGCAGGCGCTTGCGTTCAGCCATGGTGATTCCTTGCCGGGATGCTGCAGACAGGATAACGGCTTTTAGCCGCAGAAGCGGGGTTTTTCGCTGTTCAGGCCAGGTTGGGGGAGGGGAACTTCCAAGCTCCTGGAGCAGATCAGGCATGCCGGCAAGAGGAGTCGAACCCCCGACCTTCGCATTACGAATGCGCTGCTCTACCAACTGAGCTATGCCGGCGCAATCCGCATATTAAGCCGGTCTGCGGCGATCGGCAAGTCCGGGGGCACGGAAAACCTGCCTCACCGGGGCAGCCTGAAAATACCCTTGCAATCACCAAAGCCCGCGCCTACCCTCCCCGGAAACTGAAATTCACCTGAAGCAGGGGATAAACCGGCATGGCAGACAGGGATGGTGCGGCAATCGGATTGATGGGGGCGATGTCCATCGGGATCGGGGGCATGGTCGGTGGCGGTATCTTTGCCGTGCTGGGGGAGGCGGTGTCACTGGCCCATGGCGCAACCGTACTGGCGTTCCTGTTTGCCGGGCTGGTGGCCATACTGACTTCATACGCCTACACCAAACTATCGCTCAAGTATCAAAGCCGTGGCGGAACCGTGACCTTTATTGATCAGGCTTTCCGGCACAACCTGCTCTCGGGCAGCATGAATTTTCTGTTATGGCTGAGCTATCTGGTCACCATTGCCCTGTATGCCGTGGCCTTCGCCTCCTATGCCCGGACTTTTTTCCCCGCTGAGCATGCTGCCTGGCTGAAACACCTGTTCATCAGTCTGGCCATCCTGTTGCCCCTGCTCATCAATCTGGTGAACGCATCCATTGTCAGCCGCTCGGAAACCGTCATTGTCCTGATCAAGCTGATTTTGCTGGCCGTGATTATTGTCGCCAGCCTGGGCTTTGTGGATGCCAGCCGCCTGTCACCGGCACGCTGGGGTGATACCGTTTCGATTATTGTCGCCGGGATGGTGATTTTTGTGGCTTATGAAGGTTTTGAACTGATTGCCAATGCCGCCGAGGATATCAGCAACCCGGAAAAGAACCTGCCGCGGGCATTTTATGGCTCGGTTATTCTGGTCATTATCCTGTATCTGCTGATTGCGGTCATCACGGTCGGGGTGGTACCGGAAAATCAGCTTGCGCAGGCCAGCGATTACGCACTGGCCGTGGCCGCCAGACCGGCTCTGGGACAGCCGGGATTCACGCTGGTGTCCATAGCCGCCCTGCTGGCAACTTTCTCTGCCATCAATGCCACCCTTTACGGCAATGCACGCCTGAGCTTCATACTGGCCCGTGAAGGCGAGTTGCCGGCCCGGCTGGCGCAGGGAAAAGGGGACAATCCGGTCATGGGCGTTATTGTCACGGCGGCCATCAGCCTGTTGCTGGCGAATGCCATCGACCTGACCGAAATCGCCATTATCGGCAGCGCCAGTTTTCTGCTGGTCTTTTTCCTGGTCAATCTCAGCGCCTGGCGGCTGCATGAGGTAATCCGGGCCAACCGTTTCATCCTGCTGGCAGCCAGCCTGAGCAGCGGTCTGGCACTGCTGACCCTGATGTCCCATACCTAGTCGAGCCACCGCAGTGCGGTTGTAACCTTTATGATCTTTATCGGCGCTTCGATACTGTTTGAATGGGGTTATGGTCAGCGGGTGCGCGGACACTTCCTGAACCGGCCCTATACACCGGAAAGGCCATAACGGGCTGTAAGGACTCTGGTCATCGGCCTCCCCGGTGGGTGACAATACCGATGACGACTACCAGATGACACTCCAGGGTGAACATGAGACACTCTAACCCATGATCAGAACATACACGCTTGTGGCCGCAATCCTTTCGCTGGTGCTGCTGGCCCTGTTTTACTGGTGGTTCCAGCCTGACCTGATGGTATTGCTGGCCTATCTGGGGCTGGCCGTGGCAGCGGCCCTGAGCGTACCGGCACTTTACCGGCTGGTCGGGTACTCGGATCAGGATGACATCACCCGCCTCCAGCAGCGTGAAGCCACCGAACACACCGCGCTGCTGCAGCGTCTTGCCGACCTGCGCAGTGAGCTGGGCGAGTTGAAGCTGGAGGAGGGTGTGCGTCAGGCCGATGCCTTGAGCGGGATTCTGGATGATTACCATTCGGTGGTGGAAACCCGCTTTTTCGGCAAGAAATCGGCCCCCCTGAGCTACCTCGGTGCCGCACGCACGGTGCAGAAGCAGGCAGTCCAGAATCTGGCCGATGTGGTTGCCACCGGGCACAGCCTGTCCGGGATTGCACACAATTTTTCCACTGCCACCGGCCAGCAGCGCCAGGAACGGCATGGCGAGCTGTATGAGGAGCAATCGCGCCGTCTGCGCGGATTACTGGATGAGAACAACCGCCTGTTCGATGCCCTGACCGCGACTGCGGTGGAAGTGGCAAACATGAAATCCGTCAGCGAGTTCGAGCGTACCGATGCCCATGCCCGCCTGCTGACACTGGCGCAGATCGCCAATGGCCAAGGACACTGAAATCATGCTGAAAAAATATCTGCCTTCCCGCATTACCCGGATTCTGGGCACCTTGGGCCTGTGTGCCGTTCTGGGCCTGCTGGCTTCCTGCACCGACGGGGTGGACAGCCCGGAGACGGCTGAAAAGGCGATCCAGAAGCTGGTCAAGGATTCGATCCAGCCCAGCTTCAATGAAAACACCTTCAAGGCCAATATTCGCCTGACCACCACCAACCTGATGTCCATGCTGCCGGACCTGCAGGAATATCCGGTCGGTCTGGCGGCGCGGGATGATGCCCGTACCGAGGCTGTGGAAATTGTCACCTCATCGGAAAAGGCCGGACAGGGCCGGGACGGTTTCTACCTGGAAATGGCCGATGCCTTCAACCGCCAGAACCAGACCATCAGCAATGGCAAGCGTGCCCAGGTTGCCATTCGTAAAATTCCCTCCGGCCTCGGGGCACAGTTCATCATTGCCGGCCAGTATGTCCCGGATGCCTATTCACCCAGCAATACCCTGTGGGGCCAGATGCTGGAGGCCAACGGGGTGAAGCTGGAGACCGTTGCCGAGGCTACGGCCCCCAATACCGCCGGTATTGTGGTCAAAAAAGCCAAGGCTGACCTCATCACTACCGAGGGCAAGCTCGATATCGCCAAGCTGCTGACCAATGTGACCAGCGGCTCATTTGCCATGGGCTATACCAACCCGTATGAATCCAGTACCGGCATGAATTTTCTGCTGACGGTACTGAATGCCTTTGCCCACGGGGATGAGACCCAGATGCTGTCCCCGGATGTGGCCAGTGCTTTTGAGGCATTCCAGACCGGGGTGCCGTTTGTGGCCCAGACCACCATCCAGATGCGCGATGCCGCCCAGGGCAGCGGGGTGCTGGATGCCCTGGTGATGGAAAACCAGTCCTGGGTGAATGTAACCGGCATGAATGATTATGAATTTGTGCCGTTCGGGGTCCGCCATGACAGCCCGCTGTATGCCACGCCGGAAGCCGATGCGGCGGAGCGTGAAGTGCTGGCGCTGTTTGCACGCTTTCTGGCCACCCAGACTTCCCAGCTTGACCGTTACGGTTTCGGCAAGCTGCCGGATTATCAGAGTGCCTATACCATCAGCGACGGCTCCATTATCGGTCAGGCCCAGAAGCTCTGGAAACAGAAAAAATCCGGGGGGCGTCCGATTGCTGCCGTGTTTGTGGCGGATGTGTCCGGCTCCATGGAGGGTGCGCGGATCAACAACCTGCGCAAGGCACTGATTGAATCTGCCGACCTGATCAGCACCAATAATGCCATCGGTCTGGTCACTTACAGCGACCGGGTCAATGTGGACCTGATGATCCGGCCTTTTGACGTGCAGCAGAAGGCCCTGTTCACCGGCGCGGTGCAGCGTCTGGTCACGGGCGGCAGAACCGCCACCAATGATGCGGTGCTGGTGGCTGCCAACCTGCTGCTGGACTATGGCCGCCAGCATCCGGATGCCAAAAAGGTGATATTCCTGCTGTCTGATGGCGAGACCAACCGGGGTCTGGATTTTCCCGAGGTGGAGAAACCGCTGGAATTTTCCGGCATCCCCATCCATGCCATTGGCTATGAAGTGAGTTCCGACCATCTGCGCGCCCTGTCCAGTCTGGCCGAGGGTGCCTATATCGAATCCAGTGCCGGATCGGCTTCCTACCGTATCGGCAACCTGTTGAATTCGGAAATGTAAGGGTGCAGGCATGAAGTTTCTGGTGGCATTTTCGGTATTTGCGCTGCTGCACCTGGCGGGCTGGGCCGGGGCACATGTCTGGCTTTCACGCCACCAGAGCGAGGTGCTGCTGGTTGTCGATACATCCTACGGGCTTAAACCGCATTTTACCGACATGGAAGACTGGATCAGTCGCTTTGTCGCCCGCACGCGCTACAAGACCATTACCGTCGGTACTGACAAGGCCCTGCTGGGCCCGCTGGACAGTCTGCCTTCGCAATCGGTCATTTTCCGTACGGCCTTCGGGCGCATGACGGAGGAGAATCTGGCGCGCTATGCCACTTCCACTGCAAAGCGCAGGATACTGCTGTCCGATGGTTCCATCGATCCGGCAGGCTGGGAAGTGGTCGAGTTCAAGTAACTTCAGGAGTCAGGATCATGATTGAAAAACGCAAATTCTATATTGACGGCCAGTGGCGTGACCCGGCACAGGCACAGGATTTCCCGGTCACCGACCCGTCGACCGGTGAGGTCTGTGCCGTCATTTCGCTCGGCAGTCAGGCGGATACCGATCAGGCCGTAGCCGCCGCCCGGCGCAGTTTTGACAGCTGGGGACACACCGGCAAGGAAGAGCGGCTGGCACTGCTGGAGCGGCTGGCGGACATTTATGAAGCCCGGGCCGATGACATGGCTGCCGCCATTGCCACGGAAATGGGTGCGCCGATCGACATGGCACGCAATGCTCAGTGGGGTTCCGGACACTGGCACATCCGCAATACCCTGGATGTGCTGCGGCAGTTTGAATTTGATCGGCCGCTGGGTCCGCAGGCTCCCAATGACCGTATTGTGTATGAGCCGATCGGTGTCTGCGGCCTGATCACGCCCTGGAACTGGCCCATGAACCAGGTTACGCTCAAGGTGGTTCCGGCCCTGGCCGCCGGTTGCACCATGGTGCTGAAACCGTCCGAGATTGCGCCGCTGTCCTCGCTGCTGTTTGCCGAGATGGTGGATGAGGCCGGTTTCCCGGCCGGGGTGTTCAATCTGGTCAATGGTGACGGCCCCGGTGTCGGCAGCCAGCTTTCCGGCCATGCCGATATCGACATGATCTCCTTCACCGGTTCCACCCGTGCCGGCATGGCCATCAGCCAGAATGCCGCCCGTAATATCAAGCGTGTCAGTCTGGAACTGGGCGGCAAGGGGGCCAATATCATCTTTGCCGATGCCGATGCAAAGGCGGTTCGACGGGGTGTGCAGCACTGTTTCAACAATACCGGCCAGTCCTGCAATGCCCCGACCCGCATGCTGGTGGAACGCCCGCTGTATGATGAGGCGGTGCGTATCGCCGCTGAAACCGCCAATCAGATTCAGGTCGCCAGTGCCCACCAGCATGGTCGCCATATCGGTCCGGTGGTATCACAGCAGCAGTATGACAAGATTCAGGGCCTGATCAGCAAGGGCATGCAGGAAGCCCGGCTGGTAGCGGGTGGTCCGGGGCATCCGGAAGGACTGGAGCAGGGCTATTTTGTACGCCCCACCGTGTTTGCCGATGTCAATAACGAGATGACGATTGCCCGTGAAGAAATCTTTGGCCCGGTGCTGTCCATCATGCCGTTTGACACCGAAGAAGAAGCGCTCCGGATTGCCAATGACACTGTCTACGGGCTGACCAACTACGTGCAGACCCAGGATGCTGACAGGGCCAACCGGGTGGCGCGTCGCCTGCGTTCCGGCATGGTGCAGGTTAACGGCAGCTCCCAGGGGGCCGGTGCCCCGTTTGGTGGCTACAAGCAGTCCGGCAACGGGCGTGAAGGCGGTATCTGGGGCCTGGAGGATTTTCTGGAAGTCAAATGCATCAGCGGGGTGTAAGCAGGCCCTGAGCCTGCGCACGCTCCAGCGCCAGCGCCGCTACCGCCAGATCACCCAGCGGTACGGCGCGAAAGACAAAGGCATTGCATTCATCCGCCTGCTGGCGGCGACTCCCCGGCGTCGCTGCCAGTCCGATCAGGTCATAATCGACCAGCTGCATGTCCAGCATGGGTTTCTCCATCTGTTCCGTGGCCAGATCGTTGACGGCGATGCGGTCAAAGCGGGCCATGCCCTGCGCCATCCAGGGAATGCCCAGGTCGACAGAGGAGATAAACGCACCGGGCCTGAGCCAGCGGGCATCCAGAAAGGGAGGTGTATCCGAGGTGATCGGCAAGGTGCTGATGACCATATCGGCAGCCTGTAATGCTGTTCGGGCATCAGGGCTGACATGGGCTTTCAGTCCCAGTGCCCGTGCCTGTTCACACAGCGCATCACGGTTGGCGGCCCCGCGCCCGAGGGCGTGGATTTCTGTCAGCGGATACAGGTCGGCAAACAGTTTCAGGTGAATGCGTGCCTGTGCTCCGCAGCCGATAAAGGCGATGCTGCCGGCATCGGGGCGGGCCAGATAGCGTGCGGCCAGGGCGCTGGCGGCTGCCGTGCGTACTTCAGTAATCCAGCTGCCATCGAGTACCGCCAGCATGGCCCCACTGTGGCTGTGCATCAGCAGGATATGGCCGTTGATGACCGGCAGCTGATGCTGCAGCGGATTGTCCTGATTCACCACCACGGCCTTGACCGCCATCAGGGGCGGTTCATTCAGGGTTGACAGGGTGGTCATCAGAAAACGCCCGTCCCCCGGTACCAGTGCGGATTTGGGGGCTGCGTGCGCCTCACTCCGGCCCTGGGCCAGCATGATCTGCTCCATGCACTGCATGATGTCGGCAGTGTTGAGGTTCAGACTTTCCAGTGCGGTACGATTCAGGTTCTGCATCAGACTGACTCCCTAACCCCGGAACAGGTCATCACCCAGTTGATCAATGGTGAGTTTGGCTTTGCGCAGGGTTTCCCTGGTGCATTCCTCGGCACTGCCGAGCAGGTCGGCACGAATGAAATGGTGCTCACGCTCACCCTTGCGGATCAGGCCGCTGACCCGGTACTGGCTGCCCTCGCGCTGCGGGGTGGTGAGGATTTCATAGTCCTTATAGGTTTCGGCGGCCTGGCTGGCCGGGGTGTCAGCACTGCCAAGCAGGGCTTTGAGGGAGGAAAACAGGCTCATGGTATGTCCGTCTGTGTTGGTGGCCGGTATTGCTGGCTGTGGTCGCTGGCGCTGGGTGGAAGGCCCTATTATGGCGGTTGCCGCAGTCGTGGTGCAACCATCAGACCCCCATTCGATCGGGACCGGGCAGATGCTCAGTGCAGGCCGCGATGCCGGCGACCGGACAGCCACCCTGCAGCCGCTGCCAGGGCAAATCCGGCCAGTGGCAGCAGGACCTGCAGCAGGGCCTGGATCGCCAGGGTACGGCGGTTCCCGCCTGCACTCAGGGCCACGGCTTCGGTCGTGACGGTCTCAAAGCGTCCGCCACCGGCAAACAGGGTTGGCAGGTATTGTGCCACACTGACGGCAAAACCGACCGCCGTGGCTGCCAGCAGCGGGCGCAGCAGCATAGGCCATTTGACACGCAGGCAGGCGCGCCAGCGTGAGAGGCCGAGTGCCCGGGCAGTGAGCAGGTAACGTGCATCAAAAGCCCGGTAGGCACCGTTGAGAACCAGAATCATGTACGGCAGCACCCAGGCCAGATGGCTCCAGACCACCCCGGTCAGGGTATGATCGAGCTGCAGCGGCAGCAGCACCTGATACTGCGCCGCAGCCAGCGGCAATGCGGGCAGAATCAGCGGAAAATAGAGCCAGCCCTGCCGTTTCGGGCCCCATTCCAGCCAGAGCAGGGCCAGTGGCAGTGCGATCAGTACGCTGAGACTGCCCAGACGCAGGGTTTCCAGCAACGGGGCCGGGTCGGCCTGCAGCCAGCCGGAGGTGCCGAAAGTCGGGAGCAGGGCCGGGAAGAACCAGCGCTGTGCCAGCGACCACAGGCCCAGCAGCAGCAGTGCGGCCCAGCCCGGCAGTATCAGCAGCCCGTAGGCGGCCTGAAGCCGGGGCCACTTCCCCACTGGCCGGCGCACCCCGTCCGGATTGTGTCGGTCCGGGTGCCCGCAGCGCAGCAGTACCCGCCCCGGCAGGCTGAACACCACCGGTACCAGCAGCAACAGCAGGGCCAGCGCACTGGCCATGGCCTGGTGCGTCGGGTCGGGATCAACGAACCAGCGTGAACCCAGTACTGCCAGTGTGGGCGGGGTGGTGGGGCCGAGGATCAGGGCCATGTCAACCACGGAAAGCCCGTAGGCGAAGACTGCCAGCAGGGGCCAGCCCAGTCGGGGCAGCAGTTGGGGCAGCAGGATGCCCAGAACAGCCTGTCGCCGGCCATAGCCCAGGGTGCGTGCCAGTGTCAGCTGGTGCCGGAGCGCGGGCTGGTTCAGCAGCGCCGTCAGGACCCAGAGCAGGAAGGCACTTTCCTTCAATGCCAGTACCAGAGTCAGGCTCAGGGCATACGGGTCCTGTACCGTGACCCACTGCGGCGGACTGTCCAGACCGGTCACGGTGGCAAACAGGCGTGCCAGCCAGCCGGAAGGGGCGAACAGGAAGCCCAGCCCGATGGCAAAAGCCGCATGCGGAAAGGCCAGCAGCAGGGGCAGGCGTCGCTGCAGGCGCTCCCACCAGCGCCCCGGATAAACCTGCAACAGTAGCCAGCAGGCCAGCCCCAGTGCCAGCAGGGTGGAGGCCGTGGCTGAAAACAGCGTGGCGGCCAGTGCTGCCGGAAACTGGCTGTGCTGCAGCAGTGCCTGCCATGCGGTCAGGGTCAGGCCAGGAGCCAGCACCCGCCACAAACCGGGCAGCAGCGGCAGCAGGACCAGCAGCATCCCGCCCCAGGCCAGCAGAACCGGAAACTGCAGCAACCCCGGTGCGGCGGCTGAACGGGTCTGCAGGGTATGGATCAGCTGCCGTAACGCTGCAGCCATTCCTGTTCCAGTGCATCCACCCAGCTGGCGTGTGGTTCCGGCAGGGTGGGTACCGGATCGGCCAGTGCCCCGGTTGCCGTTGCGTTCAGGGCTTCCCGGTCAGCCTCCGGCAGGCTGTCCGCTGCCAGGACGCTCGGATCACCCCAGACCGTGATGTCCGCCTTGCGGCGCTGGGCCTCGGGGGATAACAGGAAATTGGCAAAGACCTGTGCAGCTTCCGGGGCGCTGGCATTGAACGGGATGGCGACAAAATGAACATTGCCGATGGTACCGTCGCTGAAGCCGAAACTGTAAGTCGTCTCCGGCAGTTGCCCGGAAGCTACCAGACTGGCTCCTTCATTCGGGTTGAAGCTCAACGACAGCAGGAGTTCCCCGTCGGCCAGTTTCTGGTGCATTTCGGCGCTGCTGGCCGGAAAGGCTTTACCGGCGCGCCAGGCCAGCGGGTGCAGCTGGTCCAGATAGTCCCAGAGGGGCCGGGTCACACTGGCAAAATCTGCCGTCCGGACCGGCTCCCGCAATACCAGCGGGTCGGTCCCGAGGCTCAGGAGCAGCTGTTTGAGGAAGGTGGTGCCGTGGAAGTCGGGCGGTCTGGGGTAGCTGACCCGGCCCGGATGCTGGCGGGCAAAGTCCAGCAGGGCCCGGGCTGACACGGGTGGCTTTGGAACACGGGTGCGATCGGCAATAAAGGTCAGCTGGGCCGTGCCCCAGGGGGCCTCAAGTCCGTCGGTGGTTTCGGAAAAATCCTGCCGTACCGGCTTTTCCGTATCGACATACTGCCAGTTGGGCAGGGTCTCGGCCCAGGGGCCGTACAACAGGCTCTGGCGTTTGAGAGTGCTGAAGTTTTCGCCGTTCACCCAGATCAGGTCGACCGATCCATTCCGGGTGCGCCCGGCCTCCTGCTCGGTCTGAATGCGTTTCACCACCTCGGCTGCATCATTGATTTTGACGTGTTCGACCGTGACGCCGAAGCGCTCCCTGACCTGGGCAGCGGCCCAGTCAATATAGCGGTTGATATTTTCAGCCCCTCCCCAGGCGTTGAAATAGACCGTCTGGCCTCGGGCCTGCTGCTCAATGACTGGCCATTCAGCTGCCGGTACGGACTGGAACAGCAGACTGAGACCGATTGCCAGCAGACAGGCTGGCCGACGGATGGGAATATGTGCTTGCATACAGGTCTTCCTGATTGTAAAGGCAAAGGCCGGCATCCGGGGCGGATACCGGGTGGGTAGATGATAACCTGACACCCCACGAAAGAGTACGCAGGTGCGCCGTGAGCGGATGCACTTCCGGGCTAGCCAACCGCCGGCTTTATCTGGATAATTGCCCACCAGCAGATGACAACAAAATGATGCGGCTTTGTACTGTTGCCGGTCAGGCATGATCAGGCGTGCCACGAGTACCTGCATGACAATCTCCGGGAAACCTCCGGCGGCTTGCATGCGACTATCTGAAGACTGGGACATCAGAGCCAGTATCAAAACCAGAACTAAAAACTGTTGGAGCCATGGATGAATTGTCCGAAATGCAAAACAGTGAGCCTCAGACCGGTCAAGCTTGAGCGTGGACTTTCGGCCATGGGTTGTCCGTCCTGTCAGGGGGCAGTGGTATCGCTGTTGTCCTACCGGGACTGGCTGGAGCTGTTTGCCCTGTTGCAACCGGAGGATGATGACAGTAACGGGGGTGCCGGGCCGGAGCCGGTGGACGGGAATGAAACCCATATCGCACTCAACTGCCCCAAGTGCAAGCGTCTGATGGTGAAATACCGCATTGCCGTGGACATGGAAAGCCGTCTGGATTTCTGTGTCAACTGTGACGAAGTATGGCTGGATGCCGGCGAGTGGGAGCTGCTCAAGGCCATGGAGCTGGAGCGGCGCATGCCCATGGTGCTGACCGAGGTGTGGCAGCGCCGGGTGCGGGAGCAGGAGCGGGAAGACAATCTGGACCAGCGGCTGATGAAGTTCGTGTCACGGGCCGATCTGGTCAAGGCCCGCAAGGTGCGCCAGTGGCTGCAGGATCATCCCAACAAAAGTGAAATTCTGCTCTATATCCGTCATGACTGAATCAGCGGCAACCCGCATACAATCCGTGACTTCCGGAGCATCAGGCCGAATGCACCAGGGCCAGCCGTGGACGCGGCAGTTCCAGCCGGTAACGTCCCGCCAGCACGTCACGGGTCAGGCCGGTCTGTTCCAGCAGCCGCTGCCAGTCGGCATGATCCAGCAGGTCGAATGCCCTTTGAACCAGCTCGGGGGATTCCGGGGGTAAGCGTTCATCCAGTGCTTCGGTGCGGGCGTGACCATGCCGCGCCAGATGCACAAAACCGGATTTTACCTGTGCCGGGGTCAGCAGTCCCAGCCGTCCGGCCCGGTAAAGCAGGGCCTTGAAACTCACACGCCAACGCAGTTTCATTTCGCCCAGGGCACTCCAGCTCAGGTAGCGTCCGCGCATGGTCGGGAACTCGGCAGCAAAGGCACTGCGTGGCATAAGCAGGGCGCTGGCAAAGCGGTTGGCCTGCTCCTCGGTCTGGCGGCAGCCGGTCTCCATGCCCTGGTGCAGCACCAGATGGCCGATTTCGTGCGCCAGATCAAAACGCTGCAGGCAGGCACTGTCCGGGGTGCCGCTGCACACAATCAGGGGACGTTCGTTGAAGAGTGAAAAGCTGCCCGTCCGGGCATCCGCCTCGGTGAGTTGAATGAGCAGCACACCGGCTTTCTCGGCCAGTCGGGTCATGCTGGATATCGGTCCCAGCCCGAGTTCCAGCTCCCGCCGCAACTGTTCGGCCAGCCGTTCAATGGCATCACCACTGCTGATGTCGGCATCACCGATGTCGGGGATGCGTGGCTCCGGAAAAGCCACGGTCTGCTCCAGCTGCTGCAGCAGGGTCTCGAAAACCTCCACCTGTGCGGCCAGGGTTTTCTTCAGGCCCAGCGTGGCACTGCGCAGTGGCCGGAAATGGCACTGTTCCGGTTCCAGCGGGCACTGGCGCGGAATATGGAAGAAAGCTTCCGTGACCCGCAGGTGCTGTGCCAGCCGTTCCAGCTGCACCGGGGAGGGGGTGGCATTCACTTCCAGGCGGTGGGCATACTGGCGTGTGACACCCAGCAACCGGCCAATGTCCGGATAGGACTGGCCTGCTGCCAGTCGGGCGAGTTTCAGCCGCTCATGGTGAAAACCGGCTGGTACGGGATGGTTGCTCATGGGCAGGTCAGGACCGCTTCGGTGCACGACCGGTCTGCGGTGTACTGCGCCGCTGTACCGGTGCAGGGGGAATCATGACGGTGGCTGCAGGCAGACCGGTCCTGACCGGTACCGGGGCGCTTTCATCATGATGCCAGACACAGACCGGACTCTGGTTGCTGTCGAAGCCGACCAGAAAGGCATTCAGGCCCGGCAGTTCGTCCTCGTGATCCCGGTCTACAAACAGCCGCCAGGCGGCTACCTCCGGTTCCGGCCCCAGCGCCAGCTGCAGCTGTTCCAGTTGCAGCTGCTCCAGTGCATTGGTTTTCAGGCGATGGGTCTTGCGCGGGGCAAACGGGTCATCCATGACAAACTGGATGCAGGTACTGCCGATGCGGAAAGTGAAATCCATGGTCTTGTTGGCCAGCGTGACCCAAGGCTTGCGGCGTGATTTCTGCAGGCTCTGAAAAAAGCCCTGTACCCGGCCATAAGCTAGTGTTCCGCGTGTCCATGCCGTATCATGGTCCGTGCCTGCCGCCATCAGCGCCTGCTTTACCACATCCAGTATTTCATTGCACAGCTCGCTCAGGTATTCCTGTTTCAGGTCCGGTGCATAATCACTCGGGTGCCGGTAAAGCGCAGAAGTCATGGATTGTCCCTGAATGTTTGCAGAAATGAGAAAGTGTCAACTCATTTTTGTGCATTTCATTCAATTTGTCAACTGACTCTTGCTGCCGGCGGGTTTCCGGCTTTTTCCTTAAACCCTGAAAAACCACGTACATGCACACCTGTGCATAAAGGAACATTACGATGAGTACAACAACACAAACCCAGGTCATCATTATCGGCGGCGGCCCTTCCGGGCTGATGCTGTCACACATCCTGCAGCAGCAGGGTATCGACAGCATCATTCTTGAGCGCACCTCGCGTCAGCGCGTCCTGCAGCGTATCCGTGCCGGGGTATTGGAGGATGGCACGGTGCAGATGCTGCGCGAACACGGTCTGGGTCAGCGCCTGGATGCCGAGGGCAGTGTGCACAACGGTACGGGGATTGTCTGGGGCGGCCATGAGCAGTTCTTTATTGACGTGAAAAAACATACCGGTCGCACCATGATGGCCTATGGCCAGACCGCGATTACCGAAGACCTGTATGCTGCCCGCGATGCAGCCGGCGGCCTGATCATTGAAGAAGTTGCCGATGTCGTGCTGCATGAAGTCACAGGCAGGAAACCCTGGGCCAGTTATCAGAAAGCAGGGGTGACACACCGCATCGAGGCCGATTTCATCGCCGGCTGTGACGGCTTTCACGGGGTCAGCCGCCGCACCATTCCCGCTTCGGTGCTGCGGACCTTTGAAAAAGTCTATCCGTTTGGCTGGCTGGGGGTCATGTCACGCACCCCGCCAGTGCCGGAAATCATCTATGCCAACCATCCGGACGGTTTTGCCATGTGCTCGCAGCGCAACCCGATGCTGAGCCGTTATTATGTCCAGTGCCCGCTGAGTGATACCCCGGATGACTGGAGTGATGACCGCTTCTGGGATGCCCTGACTACGCGCATGGGGCCGGCGCTTGCCAGTCAGATTGAAACCGGGCCGTCGATTGAAAAATCCATTGCTCCCCTGCGCAGCTTTGTGGCAGAACCCATGCGCTGGGGCCAGCTGTTCCTGGTCGGGGATGCCGCCCATATTGTACCGCCAACCGGGGCCAAGGGCCTGAATCTGGCCTTTTCGGATGTATTCTACCTGTCACGCGCCCTGATCGACTGGTACCGCAATGGCAGGACCGCCGGGCTGGATGGCTACTCCGACACCGCACTCCGGCGGGTCTGGAGTGCAACCCGCCTGTCCTGGTGGCTGACCAACCTGCTGCACCGCTTCCCGGATCAGACCGAAATCGACCAGCGCCTGCAGGAAGCCGAGCTTGATTTTCTGAAGCGTAATGAAGATGCCCAGCGGGCACTGGCCATGCCTTATGTGGGTGAGCCCTTTTGATTTATGGCGGCTGTCTCGCTAAAATTTAGCCAAAAGCGAGCGAGTACAATACAGAAATGTCAGGTAAGCCAACGCCCACAAGGGAGCGGATTGAACAGTGCATGCGTGAACAGGGATTTGAACAGTACACCAGTCTGGCCAGTGCGGTCAGTCAGGAACTGGGTGATGAAATCATCAGCCAGAACATCCATAACTGGTGCAACCGCGACAATGTCCCCGTCAACTACCTGTTCGCGCTCTGTAAAATCCTGAAGTGCAGTCCGGAGTGGATGTCGACCGGGCGAGTGAAATTTTTTCAGTCTCCGGTCCAGTTTTCACCCAAAAAATGTATCATGCCCATCCACAAGCAGGGCGTGAACGGGGAAAAGATCAGCAAAGGCATGTTGACGGACGCCCTGATTACCGATCGGGAGTGGTTTCGTGAGGCCATTGGCAGTGAACCGTCCAACAGCATGATGCTGATCAGTATCAGTCAGGACACCATGATGCCTACTTTCTGTCCGGGCGACATTGTACTGGTGGATACCGATTTTACCGCTGCACGGGACGGACTGGCCTATGTGGAGTATGACGGGCTGGTGGAAGCCAAACGGATTTCCATCGGCAGCGATACGGTGATGCTGATTGCGGATAACCCGCGCTACCCGGCCAAGCAGATTGCCAAGGCGGAGTTGAAAATCATCGGCTACCTGATGCACATGTTTCAGGGGCGACGCATGTAGTGGTGCTGCATCACTCCACGAAACGTCGCATATCTTCCAGCAGACCTTCCAGCATGAGCGCCGGGAGGTTCTGCGTCCGGGCCAGAGCCAGGGTACGGCTCACCAGTGCCACAGTGTCCGCATCCAGCCAGCCATTGGGCAGGGCTTCCCCGTACAGCCACAGGGCGGCTTCCCTGTCTGATGGCGGTGTTTCCTGCCCGGCTTTGTAAGTGGCAGCCTGCAGGCAGGCAGATACCAGCATGTCGGCCGTGATGTGATGGAGGCCCTGCTCCAGCAGGACTTCCGCCGCCTGCAGTTTCTCGCGGGCCAGTTGCAGCAGGCGGGCATTCGGGGGCAGGCTGTCCGGCTCGGGCAGTTCCAGCTCGCGGGCATCATGGAGCGGGGATGCGGCTCCCAGCTTCTGCAGCCGTTGCAGGCTGCGCGGGTCCATCAGCGCCACCGGCAGGGCGGTCTCCATCTGCTCCAGGCGCTCGTCATCCTGTTCCGTGACCTGATCCAGCACCACCAGCAGGCCGCCGTTGCTGCCGAGCATGCGCTCAATACGCAGCCCGAAATGCTGCTGGAGTCCGAGAATGGTACGGTGGAGCTGCTGCTCCAGCGCCGGGTCTGCCGTATCCGGCTGTGCTGCCCCGCCCGGTGGTATCGGGTCGGTATCCCTGTCGGCGTCAGCGGTTTCAGCCGCTTCGGTTTCCGGCGTGATGGCCGGTGGCGCACCGGCAGCATCCGAACCGGCTTCAGCCACCAGTGTGCCCAGGTCTGCTGTCACGGTTTCCAGCAGCTTTCTGTTCACCCCGACCACATCCTCGTCACCTTCGGGGTCGATGACATTGTCAAACAGGTGACGCTTGCCCCTGACCAGTGACATGACATGCTCTTCATACGAATCCGTTGCCACCATGAGGATGATCTGTACATGCTGCTTCTGGCCCAGACGGTGAATGCGGGCAATGCGCTGGTCCAGCACCGCCGGGTTCCAGGGAATGTCGAGGTTGACCAGCACGGCTGCGTTCTGCAGGTTCAGGCCGGTGCCGCCGGCATCGGTGGAAATGAACACCTGAATGGCATCATCCTCCTGAAAGCGGTCCATGAGTTCGCCACGCTTGCGGGTCGGCACCTTGCCATGCAGGCGTACACAGCCCACGCCCATGCGCAACAGGCGCGCCTCCACCATCTGTGTCATCAGCTCCCACTGTGAAAACACCACCATTTTCAGGCCCGACTGCACGCACAGTTCAGCCACAATATTCTCCAGCTCATCCAGCTTGGGTGAGCCGGTACTTTCCTTGTCCACCAGCCCGGCAGCGTCACAGGCCATACGGGCCTGCTGCAAAGCGGCCATCAGGCGCCTGGACTCTCCCGGTGTGAGCGGGCGGTGACGTGCCTTTCGGGCCAGGGTTCCGGCTGCCTGCATGGCGGTATCATGCAGCTCGCGCTGGGCCTGCGTCAGTGCCAGGTCCAGACGCTGTTCGATGCGTCCGGGCAGCTGGTCACGCACCAGTCGGCGGTCACGGCGCAGCATCACCGGAGCCAGACGCTGGCGCAGCAGGGAAAGGTTGCGATAGCCCAGCACCTTGCCGCGCTCGTCGGTGATGTGGAAGTCGGCATAATAACGCCACAGCGGCCCCAGTACGTGCGGGTCGACCACCTGCATCAGGCTGTACAGGTCTTCCAGCCGGTTTTCCAGCGGGGTGCCGGACAGTACAAAGGCATGGCTGGCCTCAATGCGCTTGACGGCGGTGGCTATTTTTGTCTGCCAGTTCTTGATTCGCTGGGCCTCGTCCAGGATCAGCAGGTCGGGAATCAGGGTGTTGTTGATCAGGGACAGGTCACGCAGTACCAGCTCGTAATTGAGAATATGGAACCCGTCTCCACGCCGGTACTGGACCGTGCGTCCCTGGGGTGATCCTTCCACCACCTGGACCGGCAGTTCGGTAAATTTGGTGATTTCACGCGCCCACTGCTGCTTGAGCGAGGCCGGACACACCACCAGTATGCGTCTTGCCTGTGCATGTTGGTAAAGCCAGGTCGCTGCGGCAATGGCCTGCAGGGTTTTTCCCAGTCCCATGTCATCAGCCAGCAGGGCACGGCCATTGGCCGCCAGAAAGGCCACTCCCTGGCTCTGGTAGGGATAAAGCCGGGCCTTGACGCCGGGCAGGTGGCCATTGGCTGCCTCGATACGCGCCCGGACTTCCTGTGCCCGCAGCTGCCGGCTGGCGCGGGTGGCCAGACGCCGTACATGCGCAGTGGCATCCGCTCCCACATCAATGTCGCTGCGGTCCTGCAACTGTTCGGCGAGGCGGAAGAAATCCTCGGGCAGCTGGCCGCTGAAATGCCCGCCGGCATCAAAATACGGCTCCAGCAGGCGGGCCAGTGCGGCGTCCATCCGGGGACTGCGCTGCAGGCAGATGGTCGGCGGCTGCTCACTGTCCCAGTTCAGGTAGATAAAAGGGTCGGGTGCTCCCGCACGCAGCAGGGCGGCAAAATCCGTCCGCTTGCGCAGTCGGTGCAGCACACCTTCAATATGCTTGCAGGTACCGAGCTGGTTGGTGGCAAAGTCGGGACAGGTGCAGTAATTATGGCGTTGTTCCAGGGAGCGGATATTGACACGGTAGGTGTGCGGGAAAAAGGTGTCGGTGGTGATCGAGCTGACTTTCCAGGGGCCGTAAATTCCCTCCGGTGTCAGGGGTTCGGCTTCCACCTCGGTACGTCCGCGCTTGATGCGGTTTTCCAGCGCGGTTTCGGTTGCCCCCGACAGGGCTTCCTCCCCCTGACGTGCGGCGTGGGCAAACAGGGCTGCAATCACGTGGTAACAGGCCTGCGCCTCCGTGGCCCCGCAGTCACACGTGATACGCAGCACGCCTGCGTCATCATGGTGCAGGGTACTCTGGTACGGGTCTTCGCGGTCCGGTGCTTCCACGCTGGCCAGCAGGTGCTGCTGCTCCAGCTGCAGAAAAATCACCCGGTTTTCCTTGTACCATGCCAGTCCCTGCCGCACCGCCTCTTCATTGCTCAGGGCGCGCAGTTGCTCGTTGTCAAACAGGAACAGGTCTTGTGGGGTCGTACTCATGGCAGGCTGCCTGTCTGGGGGATACAGACAGTGAGGGTAACGGGAGCAGGGGACAGGTGCAAGCCTCAACCTTTCGTGCCGGTCCCGAACAGGTGTCACGGCGCATAAAGCTGGGCAAAGGCACTGCGGACATTTTCGGTGATCGATTCAAGACGGCGCTCGATGTGTTTGCCCATTTCCTGACAGGCCGCATCCGGGTCTTTGCGTTTGATGGCATCAAAAATGCGCTTGTGCGGCTCGGTAGTAACCACTTCAGGACCATCACGCTCTGACAGGTTTTTCAGGTCAATCAGGCGAATATAGTGAATGCGTCCGTTCATGTTTTCCAGCATGCGCACCATTTCAGCGTTACCGGACAGGGCGGTCAGGCGCATGTGAAATTCCTCATCCAGTTTTACCAGTTCGGTGGCCGAGGTTCCGGGATGATAGGTGGCCTGTGACTGGTTCAGGTAGTCCTCCAGTGCCTGTACATCTGCCGGATCGGCGCGTATCGCGGCCAGCCGCGCCGCTTCACACTCAATGGCTGACCGGGCTTCATACAGATCCATGATTTCTGCCGGCGTCAGCGAGCGGCAGAAAAACCCCTGGCCGCTGCGGAAAGACAGAAAGCCTTCAGCCACCAGCCGGTTGAGTGCCTCACGCAGGGGGGTGCGGCTGGTTTCCAGTCGTTTTGCCAACTCGCTCTCGTTCAGGCGCGAATCGGGCTTGAATTCATAATTGGCTGCCATCGCCTTGAGTTGTTGGTAGGTACGCTCAACGATGCCTTGGTTTTTTTCCATACTTTCAATCAGTTCCGATTTTTTTGTCCGATTGGTGCTTTCACTTTAATCATTGACACAGGAAAAAACAATTGATTTGTGTTTTGTTCTGTGTTCTATTCTGTATACAGATAAGAATACAGCTCTGTACTTTGATAATCAGGAGGAAAAGTGGTGGAAGTGATGATGAACGGTGCCCAGGTCATCCTGAAGATGCTGGCGTTGCACGGTGTAAAACACGTCTTTGGCCTGCCTGGTGAAACAACCATCGGCTGGTACAAGGAATGGCAGAGGTATTCAGACATTGAGTATGTGCTGACCCGTGATGAACGGACTGCCTCCTATGCCGCTGAGGCCTATGCCAAGATCACGGGCCGTCCCGCCGTCCTGGAAGCCCCCAGCCCCGGTGTCACACATGCCTCGCCGGGCATTACTGAAGCCTTTCTGTCATCGGTTCCGGTGATCTATTTCAGCTCCGACATTCCGGTGAATCAGGACAAGAAGCACGGGCTGACCGGTGTGGATCAGACTGCGATGTATGAAAGCATTTGCAAGGAATCGTTTTATCTCACCGAGGTAAAGGATATTCCTTTCCTGATGCGGCGTGCCTTCCGGGTTGCGACTTCGGACCGTCCCGGTCCGGTGCATATTCGGGTGCCGATCAATATTTTCCATGATCGGGCCGAGATCACGGACCTGTATGCCGAGGCTGACTACCAGCATTACCCCGCTCACCGACCGGTGGCTGACCACCGCAAGATTCGCAGGGCCATTGAGGTTTTGCTGGCTGCTGAAAAGCCGGTCATTGTCTGTGGGCAGGGTGCGCTGATTTCCCGGGCCGGCGAGGCGGTTCTTGAACTGGCCGAGCTATTGCAGATTCCGGTGGCAACCACTACACCGGGCAAGGGCACCATCCCCGAAACCCATCCACTGGCTTTGCGGGTGATCGGGGCACGGGGCGGGATGGCGTATTCCAACCACTACGTGAAGGCTGCCGACTGCGTTTTCTTTATCGGCTCCAACACCGATTCCAGTGGCACCAACCACTGGACACTGTATGGTGACCCGGCCCGCACGACCTTCATGCATCTTGACATTGCAGCAGCCCATGTCGGCAATAACTATCCGCTGAAAGTCGGCATGGTCGGGGATGCAAGGGCAAGCCTGGAATACATGGTTGAGCTGATTCGGGCTGAACACCCCGGCCTGAGCCGTGACAAGGTGGATCTGACGGATATCCGGCGCACCGCGCTGGATGCGGTTTTCAATTCGGCCATCAGGATGCCCGAAGGTACTGTGTCACCGGTCAGGCTGACACAGGCACTGGACAAACTACTGCCACCGGATGCCATTGTCACTGCCGAGCCGGGGGTCAGCGCGATCTACCCCTCCGCCCTGTTGTCCGTGCGTGAGGCTGGACGGCGTTACATCACCAATTATTCCATGGGGGCGCTGGGTTATTCGGTGCCTGCCGGGATTGGGGCTGCATTCGCCAATGACGGGCCGGTGATTTCTTTTACCGGGGACGGGTCGTTGGCTTTTGTGCTGGGCGACTTTGAAACCATCCGGCGCAGCGGCAGGAATATTACCGTGATCCTGACCCGCAACGATACCTATGGCTGGATTCGTGGCGAGGCGATTTTGCTGGATGATGTGGATGCGCCCTGGACCACCGATTTTGGGGCAGTGGACTATGTCAAGGTGGCCGAGGGCTTCGGTTTTCAGGCAACACGGATCACTGCAGAGGACCAGATTGAGGCGGCCCTGAGCACTGCGATTGCCCACCCCGGTGCGAATTTCATTGAGATCATGGTGCCATCACAGGACAAGGTCGTGCCTTTTGTCCCGCCGTGGGTCGGTGCCGCCAAAAAGAAAAAGCTCCCGTATTTCTATTGACTGGTGCTTGTCGGCGGGTGCTGGCCGCAGTACCCGTCTTCAGAAAAGTGCTACCCGAAACCGTAAGGAGGAAAACCCATGAAACCATTTGGCTTATCCGGAATGCTGCTGACGGCTATCGTCGCGGTACTGCCGTTTGCAGCGCCCGTCAGTGCCGCTGACTACCCGGCCAAGGACCTCATGCACATCATGCCCTGGAGTGCCGGGGGTGGAACCGATACCGTGATGCGTACCTTTATGACCCATGCGGAAAAGCCGCTGGGCGTGGGGGTCAATACCCAGAATATCACCGGGGCACAAAGCGGAATCGGTACATTGAAGCTGATGAAATCGCGCCCCGACGGCTATACCATCGGCACGTTGACCTGGGACAGCGTACTGACCGTGCCTTATTACAATCTGGTGCCCGGTTTTGATGTCAAGCAGCTGGCCTATCTGGGGTCGGTGACGGTGCACCCGACGGCGATTGTGGTGCGGGCAGATTCACCATGGGAAACCCTGGAAGCATTTGTTGCTGCGGCCAAAGCGGCTCCCGATACATTGAAAATCTCCAATGTTGGTACTGGCGGTGTGTGGCATCTGCCCGCGCTGGATTTTGCCAGGCAGGCCGGGATCGCGGTACAGCACGTGCCTTATCCCAAGGGTTCCGGCTCACAGCGTGAGGCCCTGCTGTCCGGTGAGACCGATGCGGCATCAACCAGTATTTCCGCCGCTTATGCCGCAGTCAAATCCGGCCAGCTGCGGGTGCTGGGCGTGATGGCTGAAGCGCGTGACCCGGAATTTCCCGATACCCCGACTTTCAAGGAGCAGGGCTATGATGTGATCTGGGGAGGCTTTCGGGTCATCGGGACACAGGCTGCCGTGGAGGCTGAAAAGCGGGCAGTGCTTGAGGCCGCTTTTGCCAAGGTGTTTGAAGATGCTGAATTCCTGAAAACCGCTGCGGATACCGGTATGGGGGCAGTGTGGATGAGCAGTGAGGAAACCGCTGCCTATATTGCGCAAACGCAGGAAAAGGCTTTTGCCCTGATTGATCAGCTTGTCGCCGATGGCGTGCTGAAAAAGTAACGACAGCAGGCCGGAACCATCAGGAACCGGCCTGTTTCGTGTTTCGATGCGCAGGAGGAACAGGCCCTGCAGCCTCGGCCCTCCTGACCTGAGGAGGATTTTCCAATGACCCGATCACTGAACGGGCAAGTTCTGTTTGCCTTCGCCCTGCTGGCACTCAACACCATCTATGCCAGCCAGATTTTTCAGATGGAGCGGCCCTTTGCCAGTGGCGAACCCGGCCCGGCCTTCCTGCCGATGCTGCTGTGCGGGTTTGTCTATATCGCCATGATCCGCATTTTGCTGACCGAATGGCGTGCCGAGCCGGCAGCACGCCCGGCTGTCATGCAGTCTGATGTGATTCCCAAACTGCAGCTTGTCGGCCCTGTCGGGGCCATTGCCCTGATCGCGCTGTTTATTATCGGTTTTTTCTATGCGGGGTACGTGGTGGCGGCTTCCCTTTACACCTTTACCATCGCATTCTTCTTCAACCATGAACAGAATGCTGACTGGAAACGTGCCCTGGTGCTTGGCGTCGTGACCTCGGTGGTAATCACCAGTTTCGGCTGGCTGTTCTTTGTCAAGCTGTTTGACCTTTATCTGCCGATGTGGGAGTTCTGAAAATGATTGCTGAACTTGCAAACGGATTTCTGTCACTCGCCCATCCGGTCACTTTTCTCTATCTGGTTGGCGGCTTTCTGCTGGGGCTGATTTTTGGAGCCATTCCCGGACTGACTGCAACACTGGCCATTGCACTGCTGCTGCCTTTCACCTTTGGCATGGCAGTGTCTGATGCCCTGGTCATGGTTGCCGGCATCTATATGGCTGGTATTTACTCCGGTTCAATCACCGGGATTACCCTGAACATCCCCGGTGCACCGTCCGGTGCCATTACCACCATCGAGGGCAATGCCCTGATGAAAAAAGGTGAAGGCATGCAGGCGCTGGGCATGAGTGCGCTGTCCTCATCCATCGGCGGACTGATCGGTACGGTGGTACTGATCACCCTGGCCCAGCCCATCAGCAGTATCGCACTGCTGTTCCAGACGCCGGACAAATTCTCACTGGTGCTGTTGGCAGTGGTGACGGTGACCATTGTTTCCTCGGGTTCACTGCTCAAGGCAACCACGGCCATGGCGATCGGGCTGATGATTTCGACCGTGGGCATGGACCCGATGGCCCCGGTGGGGCGCTTTGACTTTGGCAGTTATCACCTGATTGAAGGGGTAAATCTGCTGCCGGCAGTGATCGGCCTGTTTGCGGTGTGTGAAATGATTGCACAAAGCGGTATGTCTGCCAAACTGGGGCAGGTGGAGAGGCTGGCGAATGTGCAGAAACCGCGTCGCAAGGACTTCATTCCGCATCGGGAGCGGATCCGTGAGGTCGGGTTGTTCAACTACATCAAAAGTTCGGTCATCGGGGTGGTTATCGGCATGCTGCCCGGTGGTGGTGCCTCGATGGCCTCTTTCATCGCCTATGCCGAGGCCAAGCGCAGCGCCAAAAAACCGGAAAAGTTCGGTAACGGCTCTTATGAGGGGCTGGCGGCTTCGGAAAGTTCGAACAATGCCATGTGTGGCGGTGCCGTCATTCCGCTGCTGACCATGGGGATTCCAGGTGATGCAGTGACGGCGATCATCTTCGGTGTGTTGCTGATTCATGGACTGGTACCGGGGCCGGCACTGCTGGGTGAGAACTTCGGTGTCATCGCCCCGATGTTTGCCGCGCTGTTTGTGGCCTCGATCTTTGTGTTCCTGTCGGTGCTGGCCTTTGGGCCATTGTATCTGCGCCTGTCACAGATCAATCGCGGCTTCCTTTATGCCTTTATCGGCCTGATTTCCATGGTCGGGGTCTACGCTTCCTCCTTCTCGATCTTCCAGATGTGGATGGCACTGGCGATTGGTGTGCTGGCCTTCCTGATGCGGACTTTTGGTTATCCTGTTGTCCCGGCATTGATGGGCATTATTCTCGGACCCTTTTTCGAGGAGTTTCTGCGGCGCTCGCTGATCGTCTCGAAAGGGGATCCGACGATCTTCCTGCAAAGCCCGGCCAGTCTGGTGCTGTTGATCCTGACCGGTATCTTCATCTGGCTGCTCCGGATTCGACCGGCCCGGCAGGCGAAACGGCAGGAAGGCGGAGTACCGTCATGAACATCCTGTCCCTGGGATGCGGGAATATGGGGGCGGCAATCCTGTCGGGGATTGTGCGCCAGTCCCCGAATGTGAAAATCGGAGCCATTGATCCGAATATTGACAGTGCACGGGCAAAACTGCCGGCGACCGCCCGGGCCGAATGCTTTGCCAGTGTGCCGGATGCTACCGGGTTCCAGCCCGATATGGTACTGCTGGCGGTCAAGCCGCAGCAGTTCACGGCCATGGCCGGTGGCCTTGCCACTGACTGGTCGGAGGCACTGATTGTTTCAGTGATGGCAGGTATCCCGGTGCAGACCATTGCCGGGGTGCTGAACGCCAGACGTGTGGTGCGGGTCATGCCCAACCTTCCGGCCCTGATCGGTGCCGGCATGAGTGTGGGTTACACCGATGGGGGGACTGAAGCAGACCGTGACAGGGTGCAACAGCTGTTTGAGGCTGTCGGGGCCTTTGCCTGGCTTGACAGTGAAAGCCTGATTGATGCCTGCACCGCCATCAGCGGCAGCGGGCCGGGTTATCTGTTTGCCTTTGCCGCCTGCCTGGAACAGGCGGCGCTGGCTGAAGGCATACCCCCGGCGATTGCGGCCACCCTGACCCGTCAGACAATTTACGGCGCGGCGGCCATGCTGCATGCCGATGACCGTTCTTCCGTGGCACTGAAACAGGCGGTCACCAGTCAAGGTGGCACGACTGAAGCCGGTCTGGGTGTGCTGGAAACACCGGCTGCCCTGCCGGGCCTGCTTTCGGCGGCTGTCAGGGCCGCTCACCAGCGGGCGCGTGAGTTGGCGTCAGCAATGCCATGAGCCCCTTTCAGGGTCTGGTCAGGCCTCCTTGTCCGAGGTATCCGCCTTGCTTGCGGCTTCATCCTCATCGAAGGGGTCTGGCCGTGGCGTATCGTTGGTGGAGGGGGGCAGAATGGGCAGGCGGATGTCCGGCTGTTTGCCTGTCAGTGTTTTCAGGAAGGCCACAATATCGGCGTTTTCTTCATCACTGAAGGCTTTACCCAGCTGAATCCTGCCCATGGTGTTAACGGCCTCTTCCAGTGTTTTGGCAGCCCCGTCATGAAAATAAGGGTAGGTCAGCTCAACATTCCGCAGGCCCGGTACCTTGAACTTGAAGCGGTCGGCATCCTTTCCCGTGACTGCTGCCAGCCCCTCAGCCGGATTGTCGGTTTTGTAAGGTTCCACCGCGCCCATTTTCTGGAAACTGGCACCCCCCAGTGCAGGTCCGTTATGGCAGGCAATGCAGCCACTGGTTTTGAACAGTTGATAACCACGCAGCTCGGTTTCATTCAGGGCGTTGTCATTGCCTTTCAGCCAGCGGTCAAACTTCGAGTCCGGTGTGACCAGTGTTTCTTCAAAAGCCGCAATCGCGTCAGTCACCATATCGATATCGATTTTGTCTCTGCCGAATGCCATTTTGAATTCTTCCCGGTATTGCGGGATGGATTCCAGCACATCGACGGCGAGGGAGTGGGTAAAGGCCATTTCGCCGGGATTGGCAATCGGGCCACCTGCCTGCTCTTTCAGGTCTTTGGCCCGGCCATCCCAGAACTGGGCCACATTCATGCTGGAGTTCAGGACAGTCGGTGAGTTGATCGGCCCCCGCTGCCAGCGGTCCCCGATAGAGGTCGGCAGGTTATCCGAACCCCCCATGCTCAGATTATGGCAGGAGTTACAGGAAATAAATCCGGACTTGGAGAGACGCGGGTCAAAATAAAGCTTCTTGCCCAGCTCGACCATGGCTTCTTTGGGAACATAGGTTTCAATCGGCTTGATCGGCTCGTCACGCAGAACGCTGTCTGCCTCTGCCCGGACTGCGGTTGCACCCAGTGCCAGCAGTGAAACGGCCAGTGCTTGTAGTTTCATGGTTAACTCCTGATTTTCCAAGAAAATTTGTCTGTACCCATGTTATGCACATTTTTTGTTCCCGATTTGATACGGATCAATAACTTCAGTAAGTTATAATATGGTTTTTCTCTTATATTGATCGGTTTTTTCAATGCCGGGCTGATGGAGCGCTGATGGAGCGGGGCAATGTGGCCTGTCAGTGAGTCATTTTCCCTCAATAGTGCAAGCTGGTTGCAAATGAGGCCAGATGGCCTTAGACTTTATTGCAACTTAGTTGCAATATGGATATTAATCATGCAATGCCCGACTGACGGACACCTGAGCGCCGTTATCCTGTGGGGAATGGACAAACCATGACCAGCCTGCTGACGATGGGGTTGGTAAAACGCCTGTTACGGGTTCTGCCGCTGATTGCCCTGTTGTGGCTGGCCGTCAGGAGGGTGCTTTGGTGAATGCCCCGAACCCGCCGGCAATCAGCTTTCATAACCTGACACTGGGCTATGGCCGCCATAAGGTCATACAGAACCTGAATGCCACCATTCCACGGGGAGCCTTGTTGGCAGTGGCCGGTGCGAATGGTAGCGGCAAGTCCACCCTGTTCAAGACACTGGCGGGAGAGCTCAGACCGCTGGGGGGCAGTTTCCGTCTGCATGGTTTCGGCGCACGAGACCTGGCCTATCTGCCGCAACGTCTGACACTGGAGCAGAACTTTCCGCTGAATGTGCAGGACTGCGTGGCAATGGGCCTGTGGCAGCAGATCGGTGCTTTCGGCGCAGTGTCCCTGATACAGCAGCACCGCATTGAATCCGCTCTTGCAGCCGTCGGGCTGGCTGACCGGCGATATGCCCCGTTGTCCAGCCTGTCCGGCGGGCAGATGCAGCGTATCCTGTTTGCCCGTCTGTTATTGCAGGATGCCCCCGTCATTCTGCTGGACGAACCCTTCAATGCCGTTGATGAGCAAACCATCAGCGCGTTGTTGGCACTGGTACGGCACTGGCATCAGCAGGGACGTACCGTGCTGGCCGTTCTGCATGACTGGCAGCGGGTGAGCAGCCATTTTCCGGATGTCCTGTGGCTGGAAAACGGTACGGGTTTCCTGGCCAAAACGACTGAGCGGTTCAGGCCCCGGCCAGCGCGACAGGTTGCCTGATGCTGTATGAGTGGCTGCTGGCTCCGTTTGTGGATTATATCTTTATGCAGCGTGCCCTGGTGGGTATCTGGGCGCTGGCGTTGGGTGCCACCCCGTTTGGCGTGTTTCTGGTCTTGCGGCGCATGAGCCTGGTGGGGGATGCCATGTCGCATGCCATTCTGCCCGGTGTTGCGGTGGGTTATCTGCTCGCGGGCCTGTCGCTGGGGGCGATGACGCTGGGAGGCTTTATTGCCGGCATGCTGGTTGCCCTGCTGACCGGCCTGGTGGCACGCCTGACCCGCTCGCCGGAGGAGTCCAGCCTGGCGGCTTTCTACCTGTTGTCGCTGGCCCTGGGCGTACTGATTATTTCCAGCAGGGGCAGCAATGTGGATCTGGTGCATGTCCTGTTTGGTTCCGTGCTGGCCCTGAACAATGCCGCTTTGCTGCTGGTCGCCGGTATCAGCACCTTTTCCCTGCTGATCCTGGCGGTGTTGTATCGTCCGCTGGTGCTGGAATGCCTTGACCCTGCCTACTGCCGTGCGGTCAGCCCCCTGGGCCTGTGGACGCCGGTGGTCTTTCTGGTCATGGTGGTCCTGAATCTGGTGGGTGGTTTTCATGCGTTGGGCACCCTGATGGCTGTCGGCATCATGATTCTGCCCGCCGTGATTGCGCGTTTCTGGGCCTGGCAACTGGGCAGCATGCTGACTGTAGCGGTGTCGGTGGCGATGCTGTGCGGCTGGCTGGGTCTACTCCTGTCTTTTCATTTTGATCTGCCATCCGGGCCGACCATTATCCTCAGCCTGGGCGGGGTGTATGTGCTGTCGGCCCTGTTCACGGTACACCGGCGGCTGGGCAGGTTAAACCACCTGCAGCCAGCGATTCACTCAATCAAGGAGAAATAATGATGTTACGTTTGCAGGCATGGTACCGGATCGGTCTGTTGCTGATGCTTATGGTCTGGTTGCCTTCGGTCCAGGCACAGGATGCGCCACTAAAGGCAGTCGCCACCTTCAGCATTCTGGGGGACATGGTCCGCGCTGTTGGCGGTGAGCGTGTCCAGGTGACGACACTGGTGGGCCCGGATGGTGATGCGCATGTCTATCAGCCCAGTCCGGGTGATGCCAGGACCATTGCCGGGGCCGATATTCTGTTTGTTAACGGTTTCGGTTTTGAGGGCTGGCTGGAGCGTCTGGTTGAAGCGTCCGGCCATACCGGCAGCATTGTCACGGTGACACAGGGGGTTGAGGGTCTGCCCCTGAACCCGGTGGTGGCTGCGCCTGAAACGGCACATGAGCCGCATGAGCGGGCAGAGGGGCCTGCTGGCACGGTTGATCCCCATGCCTGGCAGAACCTTGCCAATGCCGGAATCTATGTGAATAACATCCATCGCGGTCTGCAGGAGGCTGATCCTGCCGGCAGTGCGGTCTATGCCCGTAACCGGGATGCCTACCTGCAGGCGCTGGCTGCACTGGAGCAGCGGATCACCGAGACACTGGATACCCTGCCGCAAGACCGCCGCAAAGTAGTCACCAGTCACGATGCCTTTGGCTATTTTGCAGCGGCCTACCGGCTGGAATTCATTGCCCCGCTGGGCGTCAATACGGAAGCCGAAGCCACGGCCCGTGACGTGGCGGCCCTGATTGAGCAGATCCGGGCCGAACGGATTGGTGCCGTCTTTCTGGAAAACATGGTGTCGCCACGCCTGCTGGAACAGATTGCTGCCGAAAGCGGGGCAAAGGTGGGCGGTACATTGTACGCCGATGCACTGTCACCGGCAGTGGGTGAGGCCGGCACCTACCTGAAAATGATGCAGCACAATATTGATACCCTTTACCAGGCCCTGACCCCGTAACCCTGTTGCCGCTGTTGCACCCGTACCAGCGGCCGTTTTTCCGGTGCCGGGCTGCCGTCCCTTCTTGCGGCAGCGTTATTGCACTGTTTTTGAAAACAGGTTGATGACCACCACCCCGACAATAATCAGCCCCATGCCCAGCACTGCACCCCAGTCCAGTACTTCGTGGTGCCACAGCACCCCGATCAGGGCCACGAACACAATGCCAACTCCGGACCAGATGGCATAAGTAATACCCAGCGGCAGCTGTTTCAGCACCAGGGTGAGCAGGAACAGGGAGATGCAATAGCAACTCAGTGACAGTACTGAAGGCCACAGGCGCGTGAACTGATGTGAGGACTTGAGCGCATTGGCGGCCACGATTTCGGTCACAATGGCAATGAATAACAGGGCATAGGTTTTCAGCATGACGTTTCACCGCCGGTTGGTCGACCGGCCTTCATAACACTCATATACGCTGTATGCAAGCGGGACGTGCGGCACGGGTGTGACTGGAAGTGATGCATGGTCTAATCTTCGTTATTTTCCATTTGAAG
>DAOPKY010000031.1:0-48331 GCA_035391465.1 Thiolinea sp.
CCAGGAGCTGCAGCGTCTGGCCTGAGACGCTATATATGGCGTGAACGGTTACCAATAACACTTGATTTACAAGATAATGATAATTATTTTTAATTTAAACCTAGTACATCGCCCCATAAACCTATCGGATAACTCACACCTGTAGAGGCTTGCCGATGCAAGTCCAGCGGAAGGGTTTCTCCAAGGTTTGGCTGAAAAAGTGGATAAAGTCGAGGATACGCTGCTTGAATTGCGCCGTTGAGGCGGAATGTGTCAACCTGTTTTGAGCCAGAGGGTTGAAATTAAAGAATTGAATTCATAAAGGATTTAGGATGTTATCGGACAGTGTGGAGTGACATGATGGAGCGGGTGAAGGGAATCGAACCCTCGTGTGCAGCTTGGGAAGCTGCCGTTCTGCCATTGAACTACACCCGCCAAGGCTGGAATCAACAGGTGCACCATTGTAATCTGCCCATTCCCTAACAACAAGACACCCGCATGACAAATTTCGCTGTACACGTGCTGGACTGGTACGATCAGCATGGACGCAGGCACCTGCCCTGGCAGCAGAATCCCACACTTTACCGGGTCTGGGTTTCTGAAATCATGCTGCAGCAAACGCAGGTGGCGACCGTGATCCCTTATTACCAGCGTTTCATGGCCCGTTTCCCGGACCTCATCACCCTGGCTGATGCCGATACCGATCAGGTTCTGAAACACTGGGAGGGCCTGGGGTATTACAGTCGTGCACGCAACCTGCACCGTTGTGCACAGGTCATCCGTGATCAGCATCATGGCCGGTTTCCGACCGACCTGGAAACCGTCATGAACCTGCCCGGTATCGGGCGCTCCACTGCCGGGGCCATCCTGTCGCTGGCACAGGGACAGGCCCACCCCATACTGGACGGCAACGTCAAGCGCGTACTGGCACGTTACCATGCCATCCAGGGTTATCCGGGCATCAATGCGGTGCAACAGCAACTGTGGCAGCATGCCGAACGGCACCTGCCGGATCAGCGTAATGCCGCCTATACCCAAGCCATGATGGACCTCGGGGCCATGCTGTGTACCCGCAGCAAACCGGCCTGCCTGCTGTGCCCGTTACGGGCGGGTTGTCAGGCGGCCCGGCAGGGCAATCCGCAGGACTACCCCGGTCGCAAACCGGCCAGGGTACTGCCGGAGAAAACCCGCTTTGCCCTGGTGCTGCGCAATCCATCAGGGGATATTCTGCTGGAACAGCGTCCCCCCACCGGGGTCTGGGGCGGGCTGTGGAGCTTTCCCGAATTTCCGGACCGGCACAGCGCACTGGTGAAGCTGTCGGAGCTGGCCGGACGGGATTCTGCAGCCGGACTGCATGAACTGCCACTGCAAACCCACGCCTTTTCCCACTATCGCCTGCAGTTACAGCTGCTGCTGGCCGATTTGGGCACGCCGGAGACAGGGATAATGGAAGCCGGGCAGCAGCTCTGGTATAAAGCGGGCACCGAATTCGGCGGCGGCCTTTCCAGCGCTGCCCAGCAATTGTTGAAGTTATTGGAGAACCACTCATGACCCGCATGGTGAACTGCGTCATCCTCAAGTGTGAAGCCGAAGGCCTGGAGCGCCCGACTTATCCCGGTGATCTGGGCAAGCGCATTTTTGAAAGCGTCTCAAAGGAAGCCTGGCAGCAGTGGCTGCGCCAGCAGACCATTCTGATGAACGAATACCGTCTCAGCCCCATCAATCCCAAGGACCGCAAGTTTCTGGAGCAGGAAATGGAGAAGTTTTTTTTTGGCAGCGGAGCCTCAACCGTGGAAAACTTCAAGCCGGTCTGAAGCAGACGGCATGGAACCCCGTCACGGCACAGGAAACAACCGATGGAACAGCCCATCACCGCTTACCATACTGACGAGGAAGGCGACTGGGTAGCCGAACTGGCATGCGGACATTTTCAGCATGTCCGCCATCGCCCGCCCTGGTTCAATCGTCCCTGGGTCATCACGCCCGAAGGACGTAAATGCATGCTGGGGCGCAAGCTGGCCTGCCGGAAATGTGATGAAGAGGCTCCGCCGGATCAGCAGCCCCCACCTTAAGCCTGAAACAGTCAGTTACTGGCGCTGGCAGTCCGGGTCCGGGGACGTGGTGACTTCCAGACAATGGCTCCCAGCGTCCAGTCCGTCATCTGTGCCGGTGCCGGAGCAGCACCATTTTCCAGCACAGGTGCATTAGCCACAGCCGGCTTTTCAAACAGATACAGGATGTTGCGTGCATGCGGTGCATAACACATGACCTTGCCGCGCCACTCTTCCATGCCGGGGGCACAACGCTCGGTATTGTCGTAGGAATAAATATCGGCAAAACGCGTACCGATCTTGTGCCCCAGACCGTTACCGATCTTGTTGTCGTGCACGATAATGGAGAAAATGTTCTGCTCCCGTGCATCCGGATTGATGCTTAACAGCGGCTCAATCGCCTGCTTTACCGTAATGACGGGATATTTTTCATCTTCTGCGAAACGGGTTTCCTCAGTGACATTGAAATCCTGAAATGCCTGCCCGATCCGGATCAGGTTGAACGGCGTGGTGGCATTCAGGGGACCAACACCATCCACCGACAACATCATCAAGGGTCGGCTGGCTGCCTCCAGGCCAAGATCAACCCCGTTACTTTCATTGCAGGAAACCAAACCACAGCCAAGCCCTGCACTCATGGCCAACACGAATACCGGTCTCATACCCATAAGCCCTTACTCAATTCATCCCCGTTATCGTACCACTTATCCATTCATCATGGTTGTATTTCCTGTAGCGGCCACCATAAGCGTTTTTTAGCCAAACTTTATTTTATGCAAATAAAATCAAATAATTAGCAATGAATCTCACCGCTTATCGGTTTTTTATCACCTGCTGCAGACTCAACCCAGCCAATTTCACCTGAATGCACCTATATATTGGATGAACACAGGATGAACGCCATTCTGCTGTTCTCCACTATGGACTCCACACACTGGAATCCAGTTTTTCAATAGTAGAAATGCCCAACACACGCTTTTGCCGGAATAGAAAAAATCAGCTACACCTTACACCAACAGCGGACGCTCCCAAGCCACAAGGTATCAAGGCAAAAGTGTTTACAACACTCACCGCCGCATCACGCGGCGGTTTTACTTACTGCAACTTTCCAGTATTGTTGGACACAATGCACGGCACAATCAACAATGAAGCACCTCTGGCGACCCCGGATTCTGCAGTCTGGCTGATTGATGCCAGCATCTACGTATTCCGGGCCTGGTTCGAACGCTGCCCGCCACGCTATGATGACCAGCATCATCCGGTCAATGCCGTGCATGGTTTTCTGCGCTTTGTCTACCAGCTGCTGTCCAGCGAAAAACCGGCACAGATTGCCTTTGCCTTTGATACCAGCCTCAAGGACTCCGAACGCAAGCGCCTGTATCCGGCCTACAAGGCCAACCGCCAGTCAGCACCGGAAGAGCTTAGATACCAGTTCCAGCTTTGCCGCGACTTCCTGAGCGCCTTGGGGCTGGTACAGGCCAGCAGCACCAGTCACGAGGCTGATGACCTGATCGGCAGCTGGGCCAACCAGCAGCGCCGGCCCGGCCAGCGCCTCCTGATTATCAGCGGTGACAAGGACCTGACCCAGCTGGTGCGCGAGCAGGACCTGTGGTGGGATTACGGACGCCGCAGGCCCTACAACGCCGGCACCATCAAAAGCGAACTCGGTGTCTGGCCGGAACAGGTGGCCGACCAGCTTGCCATTGCCGGGGACCGCAGCGACAACATTCCCGGCGTGCCGGGGGTGGGTATGGCCACCGCCGCAAAACTGCTGAAGCGTTTCGGCACGCTGGAAAACCTGCTGGCCAATACGGGTGATATTGCCACCATGCAGATTCGGGGAGCCGTGCTGATTCGTGACCGGATACGGCAATACCGCGACACCATCCTGCTGGCCCGGCAACTGACCGGTATTCGTGATCACCTCAGCGACCTGCCCGACAACCTGACACGCGGCCCCGTGGATCCCGCGCAGCTTGAGCAGCTGTGCCGGCAGCTGAATCTGGAATCATCCTGCCATCAACGCTGGATGCAGGTATGACAGACAGGGACGGCCTGCTTCCCCTTTTCCGGACCGGTATCCACATGATGAGAGGCTCACCTGAACGGATGATCCAGTTATGTGTTCCCCTTACATACCGGGCTGCGCATTGAGGCCGGTGCCGTGGTCTGGCCCGTCAGCACCGACCCGCTGCATCACTGGGTGGAACCGCGCCTGCAAAGCCCGGATCACCGGCGGGTGTGGCTGGACCTGAACCTGGAGCCGTAGACGGCCTTGGCGGGCCTTTATGCTTTGGTGCTTTCAAGCCCCCCGGCTTGCTGTGCCTGTTCATAGGTCTCCAGCGCTTCCAGCCAATCGGTCTCCACCTGCTCCAGCCGGGCATCCAGTCCGCTTTTGTCCAGCAGCAGCTGCTTGAGCCGGTCTTTAGCCGCCTCGTCATACAGTGCCGGGTCGGCCAGCTGCTGCTCCAGCTGTTCCCGCTGCCGGTTCAGCCGTTCCAGTTCACGCTCCAGCCTGTCCACCGTCTGCTTCAGGGGCTGCAGCTGCCGGCGCTTTTCCGCCGCCTCCCGGCGCTGATCCCTGCGTCCGGCAGCACTGTGTTCAGGAGCTGTCGGTGTTTCCCCTCCCTGCCCTTCGGCCTCTTCCCGCCGAAAACGGTTCTGCAGCCACAACGCGTAATCATCCAGATCACCCTCAAAAGCCTGTACCTGTCCCGCATCCACCAGCAGCAGCTGGTCGGTCACGGTTTTGAGCAGGTGGCGATCGTGCGAAACGATCACCATGGCCCCGGCAAAAGCCTGCAATGCCATGGAAAGCGCCAGACGCATGTCCAGGTCCAGATGGTTGGTCGGCTCGTCCAGCAGCAACAGGTTGGGACGCTGGTAAATCAGCAGCGCCAGGGCCAGCCGCGCTTTTTCGCCCCCGGAAAACGGGGCCACCGCTTCCTCCACGCGCTCGCCATGAAAAGCGAAGCCACCCAGAAAATTGCGCAAATCCTGTTCACGCGCCTGTCGGTCGAGCGCACGCAGGTGCTGCAGGGGCGTGTGATCCGGATTCAGCTGCTCCAGCTGATGCTGGGCAAAATAGCCGATTTGCAGGTCCTGAGCCTGCCAGCTCTCCCCCGCCAGTGCCGGCAGCTGCCCGGCCAGAAACCGGATCAGGGTCGACTTGCCCGCACCATTCGGCCCGATCAGCCCCAGTCGCTCGCCCGGCAGCACCTGCAGCCGCACCCCGGCCAGGATGGCCTGCTCCCCGTAACCAACACTGACCCCGCTCATGTGCAACAGGCGCTCCGGCAGCTTTTCCGGGTCCCGGAAGCGGAAGCTGAAAGGGGAATCCACATGCGCCGGGGCTATCAGCTCCATGCGCTCCAGTGCCTTGAGACGGCTCTGGGCCTGCCGAGCCTTGGTAGCCTGAGCGCGGAAGCGGTCAATGTATTTCTGCATGTGCTCACGTTCACGCTTCTGTTTCTCGTAAGCAGACTGCTGCTGGGCCAGCTTCTCGGCCCGGATGGCTTCAAAAGCGGAGTAATTGCCACTGTACAGGGTCAGGCGTCCCTGCTCGATATGGGCAATATGGGTGCAGATGGCATCCAGAAACTCGCGGTCATGCGAAATCAGCATCAGGGTGCCACGATACCCCCTGAGCCAGTCCTGCAGCCAGATCACTGCATCCAGGTCCAGATGGTTGGTCGGCTCATCCAGCAGCAGCAGGTCAGAGCGGCACATCAAGGCCTGGGCCAGATTCAGGCGCATGCGCCAGCCCCCGGAGAAACTGCTGACCGGACGGCTGATTTCCCCGGGACGAAAACCCAGCCCGTGCAACAGGGTCGCCGCCCGGCTTTCCGCCGTATAGCCATCGATCGCATCCAGGCGCGCATGCAGCTCACCCAGCCTTGCCCCCTCGGCCCCGGCAATCTGCTGTTGCAGGCGGATATATTCTTCATCACCGAGCAGGGCATATTCCAGTGCCGACTGCGTACCTGACGGGGTTTCCTGCTTCACGTGCGCCAGCACCCAGCCCGGTGGCCGGCTGAAGCTGCCGCCATCCTGGGACAGCTCACCCCGGATCAGGGTAAACAGGCTGGACTTGCCGACACCATTCGCACCGGTCAGGCCGACCTTCTGGCCGGGATGGATGCTGAGGGAAACGGATTCGAGCAGAGGCCTGATGCCACGCCGCAGAGACAGATCGGAGAAAACCAGCATGATAAAGACAGGTCAAATCAGAAACGGGCATTTAACCCCAGCGACTGCCAAAGGGCAAAGTTTTTTTGCAACCTGCCCGGACACTGCATGAACGTTTTGTGGCTTTTGTGCGACTGACTGTCAGTCCCTCGCGACACATGCCAGATACCATAAAAACAGCCTGTTGAGATTACCGATATGTCGTCCAGATACAAAGTCATTCTGCCCCTGCTGCTGGTCCTGCTCACCAGTACGGCCTCCAGCCATGCTGAAGCCGGCGGCCAGACTCCCCAAATTCACAGCGTGCGCCATTTTCCGGTCATTGTCCGGAATGAGAACATTGCCATCGGCCTGTGCCGCATCCACTTTGATACCGGTAAAACTCTGGAAGTCAGCTGCAATAACGGCAGCAGCCTCCCAAAACAGACACAGACACGCGCCAGACTCTGAGTCCGCAGCTTCCAGACAAAGGCACCTTTGGGCGGCTTCTGGAAACATGGTAGCATGAACCACATGCCACCCAATGAGGTAAACCCCATGAGCCAGACCTACGGCCTTGTTATCCGCGACAAAATCAACACCTTGCTACAGCGTGGGCGGGTGCCGCCCACCGCACAGGCGGTACGGGACTTCCAGCAGGCCCTGCAGCGCGACGACACTTTGCAGACCGGATCAAAACCGGCCGGACAGTCCGCAAACCGCACAACCGGCAGAAAAAACAGCAGCTGAAGCCTCTGCCACAAGCACCGTCCGGGCGCACTTGAACCCCGCCGCTGGCATCAGCCCTGCCCCTGAAGCCAGTGTACCGCCCCCTGCCCGGCCCGGTATCCGCTTGCCATACAGGCACTCAGCAGATAACCCCCGGTCGGTGCCTCCCAGTCCAGCATTTCCCCGGCACAAAACACCCCCGGCAGCGCCTTCAGCATCAGGTTTTCATCCAGCTGCGTCAATGCCACCCCGCCAGCCACACTGATGGCCTCATCCAGTGGTGTCGTTCCTGTCAGTGTCAACGGCAGCGCCTTCAAGGCCCCGGCCAACCGGGTTGGCTCGTGCGCCTTGTCCGACCCCAGCACTTCAAACACCAACGCAACCCTGGCTGCATCCAGCTTCAGGCGGCTTCGAAGCCAGCTGCCCAGACTGCGCCGGGCCGGACGTGCCTGCAGCAACGGCACCAGACCTGACTCAGTCTGATGCGGGCACAGGTCCAGCAGGACAGTGGCACTGCCCCGGGCGGTAATCATGTCACGCAGACGGGCGGAAAAGGCATAAATCAGACTGCCCTCCACACCCCCGGCGGTCAGGACCAGCTCACCCATGCGGCTTTCACTGCATCCGTCCCGGTCCGCCGGCAGGCTCAGTACCACCGATTTCAGCGGGCTGCCGGCAAAGCGGCTGCGCAGATGCTCGCTCCACGGGCACAGGAATCCACAGTTACTGGGCTGCCAGGGGTTCATCTGCACCCCTCGCGCCTGCAGCAGCGGATACCAGTGGCCATCACTGCCAAACTTCTTCCAGCTCGCTCCCCCCAGAGCCAGTACCAGCGCCCGGCAAGGTACCCGGCTACTGCCTGTCGGCCCCTGAAACAACAGCTGCCCGCCTTCATCCCAGCCCAGCCAGCGCTGACGCCCATGAATCTGCAGGCCCTGACGTCGCAGACGGTTGAGCCAGGCACGCAACAGTGGCGCGGCTTTCATCTCCCGGGGGAATACCCGCCCTGATGTCCCGACAAAGGTGGCAATGCCCAGCGCAGCACACCACTCCCGCAGCTGCACCGGACCGAATTGCATCAGCATTGGATGCAGTACCGCCTCCGCTGCACCGAAGCGCTCACAAAACCGCACGAAATCCTCCGAGTGGGTCAGGTTCAACCCCCCCACACCGGCCAGCAGCAGTTTGCGCCCCACGGAAGGCATGGCATCAAACAGCGCCACCCGGAAACCGGCAGCCAGTAACTGTTCAGCGGCCATCAATCCGGCAGGCCCACCCCCAATCACCACCACATCCCCTGATGCAGCCAGTAAACCTGCCTCAGTCTGCTTCATGTTCCTGTCACCTGTTGCAACATTCTGAAAAGCCGCCATGTTAGCACTGATCCGGTCACGGATACCGGGAAGCCGGCTGCCACTTTGCCGAATGTTTAGAATCCCCGCTTCCGGTACTAGGAACGGGACCGGCGTTAATGGCATGATGCCTGTCAGACAGACAAGGAGGCGGCATGAACAGCTACAATATCGGCATCGACACTGGCGGCACCTATACCGATGCTGTGATCGTCAACCCGCAAACCCATGCGGTCATGGCGGCGGCCAAGGCCCTGACCACACGCGGTAACCTGGCCTTGGGGGTGATCGAAGCCCTGGCACAGGTGCTGGAAAGCACTGCCGGTCAGCTGCAGCGGGATGAAATTACGCTGGTCTCGCTTTCCACCACGCTCGCGACCAATGCCCTGGTCGAAGGCAAGGGAGCTCGTATTGCCGTCATTCTGATCGGTTTTGATGAGCCGATGCTGGCACGCACCGAACTGGCCCAGGCGCTTCCCGATGCCCGCATCATCCGTATCCGGGGTGGCCACCGTTATGATGGTGCCGAGCAGGAAGCCCTGGATGAAGCAGCCTTGCGTCAGGCCCTGACCGACCCTGACAACCAGGCCGAAGCCTATGCGGTCGCAAGCCTGTATTCGGTACGCAATGCCACGCACGAACGTCAGGCCCAGATTTTGATCCGGGAACTCATCGGCTGCCCGGTCACGGCCTCCTGTGACTTGTCTGAAGCCCTGAATGGACCACGCCGGGCACTGACAGCTGCTTTCAATGCCCGCATTATCGGCCTGATCGTCAATCTGGCAGAGGCTGTGCGCACGGTGCTGCAGGCGCAGGGTATTCAGGCCCCCCTGATGATTGTCAGGGGGGATGGCTCCATTGCCAGTGCGGATGCCGTGGTGGAGCGTCCGATTGAGACCATCCTCTCCGGCCCGGCAGCCAGCGTGATCGGAGCCGGGTTTCTGTCCGGCCTGCGTGATTTCCTGATCGCCGATATTGGTGGTACCACCACAGATGTGGCCATTGTCCGAAATGGCTGGCCGGCGCTGAATGAAAAAGGTGCCATGATTGGTGTTCACCGCACCATGGTGCGTGCCATTGACATGCAGACCATCGGACTGGGTGGTGACAGTACGGTGGAGATTGACCACAAGGGCCGGATTCTGCTCAAGCCCGAGCGCGTGGTTCCGGCAGCCATGATCGGCGCACGCTGGCCTTCGGTACAACAGGCCCTGCAGAAAACCCTGAATGTCGGCATGGGGCTGGGGATTGGCACGCTGTTCCTGTTTCGTCCGCTGGGCACTGCCGACCGACCGCTGCCGGCTGATCTGGCAGCCGCTGATCGTGACTTTCTGGCCGGTGTGGGCGAGGAGCCGATTCCCTGGCACCGGATCGTGAACTCGATTTCCGACCGTTACCGGGTCATGCGCCTGGTCAATCGTGGCATCCTGCAACTGGCCGGCCTGACCCCGAGCGATGCCGCCCACGTCCTCGGCCACCAGTCACAGTGGTCACGTCCGGTCGCCCTGCTGGTCTGTACCATGATCGGGCGCTCCCACGGCAAAATCAGCACCAATGATCAGCCCCTGGAGCCGGAATGCCACGCTTTTGCCCAAGAGATATTCGATGCCATGGTGACGCAAAGTACCCATGTGATGCTGGAGCGGCTGTCCGATACCCGCTTTGCCGTCGACGACCCGCTGATCAGCACGATCACTCAGGGCAGGCAGCAGTTCCATGACCTGCTGGTGAGCCTGAAGCCGGCCCTGCCGCTGGTAGCTGTGGGGGGGCCTGCTCCGGTATTTTATCCCGAAGTGGGCCGGCGGCTCGGCACGGAAACCGTGATTCCGCCACATAGCGCAGTGGCCAATGCGATTGGTGCTGCCATCGGCATGATCCGGGTCCAGGCGCAAGTGGCGATTACCCGTGCAGAAGGGGATGGCTATCACCTGCATGGTGGTGGTGACGTCCTCTTTGTTCCGGAACCCAAAGCCGCACTGGCTCAGGCGGATAACCTGGCCCGTGAGCTGGCCAAACAGCGGGCTGTTGCCATGGGCGGGGAGGTTCAGCAGGTTGCGGTGGCGCTGGAGCGTCTGGATATTCCGGGCTGGGACGATGATCGCGGCCTGATTTCCGCCACCCTGACGGCAGACTGCCTGAGCCGGCCCGCAGCGCTTGCGACAGTTGCTGCCGCTCCATCCCCCGAACGGAAATGAATCCCGATTCGGGGAAATATTGCAGGAAGGCATGCAGCCGGCAATGCCCCGGACCGGGGCTCAGGCTGTCAGCTGCTCCTGCAGGAACGCCGTGGTGCGCTCCCAGGCCAGTTTGGCATTGGCCTCGTCATAGCGGGCACCGGTTGGGTTGGCGAAAGCATGATCCGCGTCATACCAGTAGATGCTCAGGCTGTCCTTCTTGCCCGCAGCTTCCATTTCGCCTTCAAAGGCGGATACCATGGCTTCGTTGATGCTCTTGTCCAGCTTGCCGAAATGCCCCTGTACCGGCCCTTCCAGCTTTTTGAGCTCGTCAGCACTACGCGTCACATTGCCATAATAAATTACGGTGGCATCAACCGGTGTGGCAATCGAGGTGCTCAGGGACCAGCCCCCGCCAAAGCACCAGCCCAGCGTGGCCACCTTGCCGCTGGAGCGCTCATGCCTGCGCAGATAATCCACCCAGCCCACCATGGTTTGAGTGGCCACATCCGGATCGGTGGCTGACATCAGTGCTCTGGCACCTTCCGGATCGGTCGCCGACTTGCCATCATAAAGGTCAACCGCCAGGGCCACATAACCCTGTTTGGCCAACTCGGCAGCAACTGCCTTGATCTGGTCATTCAGCCCCCACCATTCATGAATCAGCACCACGGCAGGAGCCTTGTCAGCCTCGGGCAGGGCTAATGCAGCCGATACCTGCAACCCGCCTTCCAGCTCGATGGATACATCCTGCAGGGTATCCGCTGCCGCATGGGCCAGTTCCGGAAAAGCCAGTACCGACGCCAGCGGCAGGCTCATGAGCCCCTGCAGAAACAGGCGGCGATGTTCAGGGTTAACCGTGATGGCAGGCAGGTCATCCCGTCGGCCACATCCATTCAGATCACACATACAGATACTCCTTCAGCGGCAAAGCCGGACAATAAAAAGCAGCCCTTCAGTCCGGAGCATTCCACTCGCCCGACTTGCCGCCGGACTTGTGTACCAAGCGGGTTGCTCCGATCACCATGCCGCGGTCCACGGCTTTGCACATGTCATAAACGGTCAGCAGACTGACCTGTACCGCAACGAGGGCTTCCATTTCCACACCGGTCTGTCCCCGGGTTTCCACCGTGGCACGACAGTACACATGCGGTACCGGCAGCTCACGGGGTTCAAGTTCGATATCAATCCGGGTCAAAGCCAAAGGATGGCACAAGGGAATCCAGTCTGCCGTTTTTTTTGCGGCCATGATACCCGCAATGCGGGCAATACCCAGTACATCCCCTTTTTTGTGATCGCCCTGACGGATTTTTTCCAGGGTCTGTGGCAGCATTTCAATCCGCCCCTCGGTCACGGCCTGTCGCCGGGTGACAGCTTTGGCCCCCACATCGACCATGCGGGCCTCGCCTCTGGGGTTAAAATGTGTCAAATCATTCACGACTCATCACACTCATCAACAGTTTCAGGTTTTCATCAGGACACTCAGGCAACCTGACGCACAACGTTATGCACTTATAAGAAAGCCCCTGTTCAGGGGCTTTTTAGCGGAAAAAGGTGGCCCTAATTGGCAACCACTGCCTTGGACTGCGGTGAGCCGTCACCACGGTTCAGAACCAGATCCATGCCCTTAAGGATATTCAGGGCTTCATACAACTGATAGTCTTCCTCAGCCAGAGTCTTGTCCTTGGACTCCCCTTTCCGGATATCCTCAATCTTCATCTCTTCCAGGTTCGGAGCTTCCTCATCCCTGGTCGGATTGCTCAGGTGCTTGCTGAAATCTGCCTCGGAAAGCGGGGCGATTTCATCACCCTGATCTTCACCACTGAGCTTGAGCTGACGGATGTCGATATCGGGCTTGATGCCCTCGGCCTGAATGGAGCGTCCATTGGGTGTGAAATAGCGTGCAGTGGTCAGTTTGAGCGCCGTTTTCTCATCCAGCGGCAGCACGGTCTGTACCGAACCTTTGCCGAAGGTTTTCTGGCCCACAATCAGGGCACGCTTGTGATCCTGCAGGGCACCGGACACGATTTCGGAAGCGGAAGCCGACCCCTGATTCACCAGCACCACAATCGGTGCACCCGCCAGTTCGTCACCGGAACGGGCATTGTATTCCATCTCGGCATCCTCGACCCGGCCTTCGGTGTAAACGATCTTGCCGCTGTTCAGGAAGGCATCCGATACCCCGACGGCCGCATTCAGCACGCCACCGGGATTGTTGCGCAGGTCCAGCACCAGACCGCGCAGATTGCCCTTGTTTTCCTTTTTGAGCAGGTCCAGCGCTTCGACCAGGGACTCGGTGGTCTTGGACTGGAAGCTGGAAATGCGCACATAGCCATAACCCGGCTCCAGCATACGGCTCTTGACGCTTTTGACCTTAATGATGTCACGTTCGATGCTGACCTTGAACGGCTTGTCCTGACCTTCACGCACCACCAGCAGTTCAATGCTGGTCTTGGGCTTGCCGCGCATGACCTTGACCGCATCATTCAGGGTCATGCCCTTGACCGGCTTGTCATCCAGACGGATGATCAGGTCCCCGGCCTGCAATCCGGCACGCTGGGCCGGTGTATCGTCGATCGGCGAAATAACCTTGACAAAGCCATCCTCCATACCGACTTCGATGCCGAGTCCACCGAACTCGCCGCTGGTTCCGACCTGCAGTTCCCTGAATGCTTCTTCATCAAGGTAGTCCGAATGCGGATCCAGACCATTGAGCATGCCCCGGATGGCATTGGTCATCATCTCCTTGCTGTCGGGAGACTCGACATAATCCTGCTTGACACGCGTGTAAACTTCAGTAAATTTCTGCAGCTGCTCCAGGGGAAGGCCGTCAACCTCCTGCTTGAAGGCAAAGACGTTGAGACTGATACTGGTTGTGACACCAATCAATGCTCCGGCAAGTACCCCGGCTAAAAGACGCTGGTTTGAGTGCATATATGATCTCCAGGCAATGATTGCCATTCACATTTATTACTTTATATTGTTTCTACTGGCACGGATGCAAGCCCTGAATCCAGAAAACGATCACTGAGTGTACCATCATCGCAGCCAGCGGGCAGGATTTTCAGGGCTGTTTTTGTGCCTTATCTCGAAATACAGGGCATCCCGGTCACGCCCGCCGGAGTTGCCTACCGCTGCAACCACTTCATTGGCATTGACCGACTGCCCCTCACGTTTAAAAACGGCGCGATTGTAACCGTACAGGCTGATGTAGTTCCGGTCATGCTCCAGAATCAGCAGGTACCCGTAGCCTTCCATGAACTTGGAAAAAATTACCCGGCCGCTGGCCACGGCCCTCACCTTGGACCCGCCCGGTGCGGCAATCACGACCCCGCGCCAGAGCTGCTTTTCATTCCGGCGTGAACCGAAACCATGGATCAACCGGCCCTGCACCGGCCATGCCAGCTTCCCCTTCAGGGTCGAAAACGGTTTGTTGGGGGACAGGCCGGTCGGGACCGGGCGTCCGGCAGGTGCCGGCGTTGGTCTGGGTACCGGCTGTTGGGCCGCTCTCGGTGCCGGTGCACGGGAAGCGCTGTTTGCCGCCAGTGCCTCGCTGGCTTCACGTGCCTTGCGCTCAGCCGTTTCACGCGCCTTGCGCTCTGCAGCCTCACGAGCCAGCCGCTTGCGCTCCTCCTCACGCTGCAAGGCTTCAATCCTGCGCTGCAGCTCGGCCTCTTCCCGGACCAGTTTGTTCAGCCGGGACTGCTGGCCGCTGATGTCGGCTTCCAGTTCACGCAGGGCATCAGCCCGGGCCTGCAACCTGGACTCCGTTTCCGCTTTCTGGGCCTTGAGCTCGGTTCGCAATCCCTGCAGCTTCTGCTCTTCCTCCAGTTTGGCTGCCGTCACCTCCCTGACTTCCGCCAGGGTCTTGTGGATGGTCTTGATCCTGCGGGTCCGGTAACTGTTCATATATTCGAAATAACGCAGATTACGGCTGATGTCGGAAGGATTGTCCTCCTGCAGCAGCAGACGCAGGTGGGACTGCTCCCCTGCCGTGTACATGGCTTCCAGCTGCTGTGCCAGCGCCTTGCGCTGCTGTGTCAGGCTCACATCCAGGTCCGCCTTCCTGCGGCTGGCCTCCTGCACGCGCGCCAGTGCCTTTTCAATGTCCTGCTCGGTCTGGTACTGTTTTTTCGAGATACTGCCCAGCTCCTTTTCCAGCTGGGACACCAGCGTGTTCAGGTAAGTGGCATCGCGCTTTTTTCGGTCCAGCTGACTGGACACACGCCCGATTTCACGTTTAACTTCAACCTGTTTCTGCGCATCCGTTGCAGATAACCGAGCGCTCATGGCAAGTATTGAAACCGATACCAGGCCGGTCAGAACAACAGTGTTTTTTGTCGTATTCGGTCCATGTTTCACGGGTCACATCCGGGTCGCACTGAAACAAGCGGATCACTGCACAAGTTATTCAGACAGTGATGAGGATAAACTAAGGTATATAACAGTATAGCGGTATGCTAATATACTGATACTCTACAGAGTCAGTGTTGATAGCATCATAAAGCAAGTCAGAAGTTTGGCAAGGTATTCCACAAAAACACGAGGCAAGCGCAATGGCAATGATGAATGCAGATTTCGATTCCATGCTGGCCAGGGATGAGGACATTGACCGCGCCTCCCGTTCCCTCAAGGCCATTTCCCACCCCCTGCGCCTGAAGATTCTGTGCGTACTGGGCAACAAGGAAGTCAATGTACAGGATATTGTTGATTCGGTCGGCACCTCCCAGAGCAACATTTCCCAGCACCTGGCCATCCTGCGTGACAAGGGCATCCTGATTTCGCGCAAGGATGCCAACAAGGTCTATTACCGGGTCGGGGATCACCGTACCCTGCGCCTGATCAGCATGATGCAGGAGGTTTTCTGCCCTTCACACTAGAAAACTGACACATGCAGAGGCGATTTTGCCGGCCCGATGACACATCGGGGGTTTACGCCTTGTGCCAGTCCATATATCTTTAGCTCCATTTTCCGGAGAGCGTCACGGTGAATGAATATATAGTCTTTGCCCAGAACCATCTGCTGCTGGTTATGGGCTTTGTTGCGGTACTGGGCCTGATTCTGTATATCGAATTCAACAACCTGACCCGCAAGTACAAACAGGTGGGCACCAGCGCAGCCGTACAGCTGATGAACCGTGACACCATCCAGGTGCTGGATGTACGGGACGACAGCGAGATCCGCAATGGCCGGATACAGGGTGCCAGACATGTACCGCTGGGACAGCTGGAAAAACGCCTGTCTGAATTCTCGGCTTACAGGGACAAACCGGTACTGGTTTACTGTGCCTCCGGCAACCGCTCCGGCATGGCCTGCAAAACCCTTACCAAACACGGCTTCACCGAGGTCTACAACCTTGCAGGCGGCATTGGTGCCTGGGAGTCGGACAGCCTGCCGCTCGTCAAACGCTGAGCCCACCCGATGAGTACACCCAGGGTCGTCATGTACAGCACCCGCTTCTGCCCCTACTGCATGCGGGCACGCAGCCTGCTGAAACGCAGGGGCGTGGACCATGAAGAGATCGGTGTGGGCTGGAATCAAGCATTATGGGCGGAGATGCGCCGCCTCAGCGGTCGTGATACAGTGCCACAGATTTTCATCGATGGTCAGCCTGTCGGTGGTTATGACGACCTTGCTGCCCTGGAGCAGTCCGGGGAACTGGATCGATTGTTAGGGAGAATATGATCATGCACATTGTCTGCCCTCACTGCCATAAGACCAACCGGGTACCGGAGGAGCGCCTGAGCAGTGATCCCCAGTGCGGGGCCTGTCGGCGGCCACTGTTTGACCGCCACCCGGTGGAACTGAGCTTTACCCGGCTGCAGCAGCATCTGCAGAAAAGCGAATTACCGCTACTGGTGGATTTCTGGGCCCCCTGGTGCGGCCCCTGCCGCACGATGGCACCGGCATTTGTCGAGGCAGCCGGACACCTGGAGCCCCGGATGCGGCTGGCCAAGGTCAACACCGAAGATGAACAGCAGGCCGGCATGGTATTCGGCATCCGCAGCATCCCGACCCTGATCCTGTTTCAGGAAGGACAGGAGTCGGCACGGGTTTCCGGAGCCATGAGCGCACCCCAGATCGAAAGCTGGGTCAGGCAGAATCTGGGCTGAGCCATTATCCGGCCCGGACGACATCCGGCCGCGCCACCGGGAAACAGATTCACACAGATTCGATAAAACAGATTACAGACAGATACCGATAATTAATTTCAAAGGAGCGGATTTCAGCCATGAGCGACGACAAACAGCCACAACCAGCCGGTGACAAGGAACAGGCCACCCCGGAGAGCCAGTTCATCATCCAGCGCATCTACCTCAAGGATGTTTCCTTCGAGGCCCCCAACTCACCGGACGTATTCACCCGCGAGTGGGCACCTGAAACCGATCTGGACCTGAATACCGCCGTCAATGTGCTGCAGAACAATAATTACGAGGTCGAACTGTCGCTGACCATTACCGTCAAGAGCACTGACAAGGTCGCTTTTCTGGTGGAAGTCAAGCAGGCCGGCGTCTTCTTCATCACCGGTTATGCCCAGGAGCAGCTCAATCACCTGCTGGCAGCTTACTGCCCAAACACCCTGTTCCCGTATGCACGCGAAGTCATCTCCGGTCTGGTATCCAAAGGCAGCTTCCCGGAAATGCACCTGTCACCGATCAACTTCGACTCCCTGTATGCCAAGCGCCTGCAGGAAGCCGCCCAACAGGCTCAGCAAGCGCCTGCCGCCGCCGCCCCTCAGGCCAATCCCTGAAGCGGTGAGCAAACGACCTGACGCCATTGCAGTCTACGGTGCGGGCTCCTGGGGTACCGCACTGGCCCTGCAACTGGCGCGTAACGGCCTCACGGTATGGCTCTGGGGCAACGACCCGGAGCACATCATCACCCTGGAGCGCGACCGCAGCAACGCACACTACCTGCCCGGCATCCGCTTTCCCGACAACCTGCACTGTGAAACCGACCTGTCCCGGATGACCGGCAGGGCACAGCATCATCTGGTGGTCGTGCCCAGCGACGGTTTCCGTGATCTGCTGGGTCATCTGGAGCCGTATCTCACCCCTGATTCAGCGCTGGTCTGGGCCACCAAGGGGCTGGAGCTGGACAGCGGACGCCTGCTGCATGAAGTGGTGGAGCAGGTTCTGCCTGCCATCCCCCATTACGGGCTGGTTTCCGGCCCCACCTTTGCCGGTGAAGTAGCGCGTGGCCTGCCGACGGCCATGACGGTCGCCACCACGGATCACGACCTGTCCCGGCAGATGGCTGCCGCTTTTCACGGGCATAACTTCCGGGTCTATACCAGTGATGACGTAACCGGTGTTGAACTGGGCGGCGTGGTCAAGAATGTACTGGCCATTGCTGCCGGCATTTCCGATGGACTCGGCTTCGGTGCCAATGCCCGCGCCGCCATTATCACGCGGGGGCTGGCTGAAATCATGCGCCTGGGGCTGCAGCTCGATGCCCGTGCCGAGACCCTGATGGGGTTGGCCGGTGTCGGCGACCTGGTACTCACCTGTACCGACAACCAGTCACGTAACCGCCGCCTCGGTCTGGCACTGGGACAGGGCAAATCCCTGGAGCAGGCACGTACCGACATCGGACAGGCCGTCGAGGGCATCAAGTCAGCCGCCGCCGTCAGCAAGCTGGCCGCACGGGTCGGGGTGGAGATGCCCATCTGCGATATTGTCCGGCGCATCCTGTATCAGGGCCTGCCACCGGCACAGGCCGTCAGTGAACTGATTGCACGTGACCCCAAAGCGGAGTTTGAAATACCTTGAATGCATCAAAGCCTGCAACGAACCGCCCCCGCATCGGGGTGATCATGGACCCGATCCACTCGATCAAAATCAAAAAAGACAGCACTTTCTCCATGATGCTGGATATCCAGCGCCGGGGTTGGGAGCTGATGTATCTGCTGCAGGGCGACCTGTGGGTGGATGATGGTGTAGTGAACGCCAGCATGCGTCCGCTGCAGGTCGAGGACAACCTGCAGCAGTGGTTTACACTGGGCGAACCCCGCACCGCTCCCCTGCATGAGCTGGATGTCGTCCTCATGCGCAAGGATCCGCCCTTTGACATGGAGTACATCTACAGCACCTACCTGCTGGAACTGGCTCAACAGCAGGGATTGCTGGTTGTCAACCGCCCGGAAAGCGTGCGCTCGGCCAATGAGAAGCTGTTCACGGCATGGTTCCCGCAATGGAGCCCGGAAACCCGGGTAACACGGGATATGGAACGCCTGCGCGAATTTCTGGCCCGGCATCAGCACATTGTGGTCAAGCCGCTGGATGGCATGGGCGGGGCCATGATCTTCCAGATTCATGCCGGTGATGCCAATACCAATGTCATCCTGGAAACCATTACTGACCACGGCAGACGCACGGTCATGGCCCAGCGTTTCCTGCCCGAATACAAACAGGGTGACAAACGCATCCTGCTCATCAATGGCGTCCCCTTTCCCTATGCCCTGGCGCGTATTCCCAAGGAAGGTGAAGGCCGTGCCAATCTGGCCGCCGGTGCGACCGGCGTGGGTGTGGCACTGACTGAGCGCGAGCACGAGATATGCTCAGCCATCGGCCCGGCATTAAAAGAGCGGGGCCTGATGTTTGTCGGACTGGATGTCATCGGTGACTGGGTCACGGAGATCAATGTCACCAGCCCGACCGGTATCCGTGAACTGGAGCACCAGTATCAGGCCAATATTGCCGGGCTGTTGCTGGATGCCATTGAGACTGAACTGGCCAAACGCGCATCAGGAGAGGAGTGAATACATGAAAGCACGGGTCAAATGGCTGGACCACATGAGTTTTATCGGAGAATCCGGCAGCGGGCATTCCGTTGTCATGGACGGTGCACCGGAATCCGGTGGACGCAATCTCGGTATCCGCCCCATGGAAATGCTGCTGATCGGCATGGGAGGCTGCACCGCGTTTGATGTCATGATGATTCTGCAAAAAGCCCGCCAGCAGGTTACGGACTGCACGGCCCACCTGGATGCCGAACGGGCGGAAACCGATCCCAAGGTCTTTACCCGCATTCATGTGCACTTCGTGGTAGAGGGTAAAAATCTGTCAGTTGATCGGGTAAAACGCGCCATTGACCTGTCTGCTGAAAAATACTGCTCAGCCTCCATCATGCTGGGAAAAACCGCAGAGATTACCCATGATTTTGAGATTATTGATATTTAATTCCGGCACCTGATCGATACATCCCCCTCCCTGCCTGAAGATAACAGGGAAGCTGTTGACCGCAATGGCAATTGACTTCAGAATTTCCCGTAACCGGTGCGGAATGGCCTTGCACTCAGAAAGTGACGCCAGACAACCCGCACCGGCTGATGTGCACTGAAAAATAAAAGACCTTTTGTATAAAGCTTGTGACTGCACTGACAAATGCCCTGTTTCGGGGGAGAATTGGCTCCGGTTCAGGTTAAATTCTGGTAATTGCCGGGATGATTGGGCTAGAAAATTGCTCGGTCTCAGCGAGCGGGCAAAAAACCAAGTCGGGGATATTATGACCAGAGTAAGGAACAGACTGTTAACAGCAGGTTGTGCCAGCCTTGTGTTGGGATTTGTCAGTGGCTGCTCAACCACAACGACACCGCCACAAAGCGCACGGCTCCAGCACGCAGTCACCCAGCAGAACGGCTACAGCGTCAAACGCGCCACCTTCCAGAAGCTGTCTGCCACACCGCAACAGGATCAGAATGCAGATTACCTGCGCCAACTGGCACGCAGACAGCAGGCCACCGCTGAAACCGCTGAGCGCAAACAGCAGGCGACTACCGAGGCTGCACGCCTACAACAGCAACGTCAGGCTCAGGCTGCCGCACAAGCTGCACGCCTGCAGCAACAGCAAGCCGCAGATCAGGCTGCCACTCAAGCCGCACGCCAAAAGCAGCAACAGGCCGCTGCCGATCAGGCTGCACAGCTGAAACAGCAACAGCAAGCCGCCGCGACAGCTGCACGCCTGAAACAGCAGCAGGAAGCTGCCACTCAGGCCGCACGCCAAAAGCAGCAACAGGCTGCTGCGGCCCGGGCTGTACAGCTGAAACAACAGCAGGAAGCTGCAGCTCAGGTCGAACGCCAAAAGCAACAGCAAGCCGCTGCCGATCAGGCCGCACGCCAGAAACGGCAGCAACAAGCGGCCGATCAGGCCAGACTGACCGTTGCCGCAACCACACCACCGGCACCAGGCATGACTCCGGCTCCTACCCCGGCACCCACTCCCGCCCCCCGTGTACACGCCGGGAGCTCGCTGACACGTGCCGATTACCAGGCCCGTTATCAGGCACGCCAGCAGGCGCAGGAAAAGCAGCGTGCCATCCGCGCACGCAAACAGCAGCAGGCACAACAGGAGCGGGAAAAACAGCGTCTGGCACAGGAACAGGCCAAACGCCGGCAGGAAAGCGATCAGGCACGCAAACAGGCCGAACTGGCTGCACTGCGCCTTCAGTACCGGGAAAAGTGGGTTCAGCAGCAACGCGAGAAGGTTTACGAGGCAAAAAAACAAAACCAGAAAGTGGAAGCCGTGATCAGTAAAGCCGAGCAACAGATCGGGGGTAAATACCGCTGGGGTGGCGACAACCCCAAAACCGGCTTTGACTGCAGCGGCCTGGTAAAACACTCGCTGCAAAGTGGTGCCAATGTCGAAGTTCCGCGCACCGCCGCCGAACAGTATCAGGCTTCCATCAAGGTGCCGACACAAAATGCAACACGGGGCGACCTGGTCTTTTTCCGTACCCGTGGCAATTCGGTCAGCCATGTCGGCATCTATCTCGGGGATGGCAAGTTTGTTCATGCCCCGCGAGCCGGACGCAAAATAACCACCGACAATATCACCGGCTACTGGAAAGAACGTCTGGTCAGTTTCGGGCGCATTCCGGGTGCCTGCAAGGTGCCCATTCCCCGCTTGCCGGCCTGATTTATGCCCCTGCCGGCGGGTGCAGGAAACCCGCCGGCAATGCCCGGTATCCTGTCGCAATGGTATCCATGCTGTTGACCCCGCTCCGGATTAGTTCCAGAATGCATCCCGCCACCCACCGGGACCTGTCCGCCGGCTCCCGGCCTGCAGGTAATAAAACGGCGGCTCATGTCAGGAACCCCATAATGAAAATATCTATCAGGTTGTGGGCAGGCCCCTGTATCAGTCTGGCTCTGGGCCTGATGATCAGCGGCTGCATGGTTACGGCCCCTCAGCCACCCGCTCCGCCACCACCCTACCGAACCGTGACACCGGGCGATGCCAACCCGGATACCGTTCAGTATGTGGTCCAGCGTTCAGCCATGCGCACACCCGGCACCGACCGGCTGAGCCAGCAAAGCCGCTATCAGGGCCAATACCGTGCCCAGCGCCGGCAGGTACCCCCACCGCCGGCTCCCCGGACAGCCCCGCAGCCCAGCACCGGCAAGGTGCCTGCGACCGTATCTGCTGCCACGGCACCGGTCCCGATGCCCCGCCCGCAACCGCAGCCCGTACCGGCACCACAGGTACAACCAGCTCCCGCCCCGGCCCGTACCACGACACCGGCAACCCCAACCGCGCTGCAGACAGCCGATATTCAGGCGCAACTGACCCGGCAGGACTACCGTGACCGCTATCAGGCCCGTCAGCGACAACAGCAACAGGCGCAGGCCGCACGGGAAGCAGCTGCCCGGATCATGCCCGGACAGCAACCGGCCACAACAAGTCCACCCCCTGCCCCGACATCCGTGGCCAGTCTGGCCGACAGGCCGGCAACACCGCCGTCGACAGGGCTCAATCCTCAGGCCATGCCGTCCCCGACCCACCCGCAACCGACAGGTAGCGGAATCGTACAGGCTGCAGAAGCCGCATCCACTACACCGCAAGCAAGACAGGAACCACAAACAAGACCGCCTCGAGAATCAACAGCTGCACGCACGACGCCGGCACCGCGGAGTTCGACTGCCGGTACGGCACCTGCAGCACCCTCGGTGCGCCGTCCGGATATATCCGGTAATACAAACGCCTGTGGGGAACTGGCCAGCAACCCCTTGAGCCAGAGCAGTGCCGACAAGGTGGCCGCCCAGTATGCCGCAGCAGTGAAAATTCCGGAGCCGCAGGCCATCCGGGGTGATCTGGTCTTTTTCCGTACCGATGGCAACAGCATTGATCATGTCGGCATCTATCTGGGCAACAACAAGTTTGTGCATGCACCCGGTGCGGGCAAAAGCATTACCACCGACAGCCTGACCGACAGCTGGAAGGAACAGTTTGCCGGTTTCGGACGCCTGCCGCCGTCCTGCCGGGCATCAGGTTCGCCCTTGTAAGCCGTGCCATGTGCACAGCAACCGAGTATTGCGATACACTGCAAACCAATACGAAAACTGGAGTGTACCCGACATGATGGCAAGCCATACGCCTCCCCTGCAGTATACCCATCACCCCAGCCCGATTGGTCCCCTGCTGCTGGCCGGGCGGGATGATGCACTGGAATTCATCGGCTTTGCCAGTGGCAAAGGGGTTGTCACACCCGAAGCCGACTGGCAATCCTGCCCGGATCTGGCGCTGTTCCAGAACTGCGGACACCAGCTGGATGCCTATTTTGCCGGAACCCTGCAGCAGTTTGAACTGCCCCTGCGCCCACAGGGCACAGACTTTCAGCGCCAGGTTCTGGCAGCCCTGCAAACCATTCCTTATGGCAGAACGGTCAGCTATGCCGATCTTGCCAGACAGATCGGCAGGCCCAAAGCCGTGCGGGCCGTGGGTGCCGCCAACGGGCGCAACCCCTTGCCCATTGTGATTCCCTGCCATCGGGTAATCGGGCAGGATGGCAGTCTGACCGGATTCGGGGGCGGGCTGCCCGTAAAACGGTTCCTGCTGGAACTGGAATCAGGCATTCATGCCTTGCCCCTGATCTGAGCCCGGCAGCCGGACTCCCTCAATCCTTCAGGCACTCCCGTTACCCAGTTTGGGGGTCACATCTTTGGGTGGCAGCGCCAGGACGCGAGCAGAGCGGGACGCCTGCTGCTCCAGTTTGGCCTGTTCCCGTGAACGCTCCTGCTTGATGCGCAGCACATACCCGCCAGCCGTCCCGCCGGCAGCGGCCACCACCAGCACCCCCAGGGTCATGAACTGGGTCAGCAGCAGCAGTCCCCCGACACCGACCGCACCGGCCACCGCCGCCCCCACCTTGAAATTGGCTTTGGCAGAGGTATTGCGAATTTCCTGCTCCACCCGCTTCTGGGCACTTTTGGTCACCTGATGCTTGTCACGTTCGGCCTTGACCTTGAGCTTTTCCCGTTCCAGTGCATGCTTCTCCTTCAGGCGCATGATCTCGTCCTTGTTCATGTGCTGTGCCAGGCTCTTGAACCAGAAGGCAATCAGCACCGAGCTGATCAGCATCGGCACCAGCAGCCGCACCCAGTCCCAACCCTGCGGACTGCCGGGGGCCAGTAGAAACAGGCTGACCGTAATGGCCTGCAACAGCACGAGCCCGAAGAGAAATTTGAACATGGTCTTTCCAGTCGTTGTCCCTGATGCAGTATAATCGCAACCGGGGTCACAGGGTAAGTGCTGCCCAAAGCACCAACCCTCTCGACAGGAGCAGCTAGGATGTACATTGAGAAAATCAGAATCAACAAGTTTCGGGTACTGGAAGACATTGAAGTCCACTTCCAGCCACCAAATGGAACGACAGCCAGCCCGGAAAACGGCAATGTAGTCAATGTGATTGCGGGGGTGAACGGGACCGGAAAAACCAGCCTGCTGGAGGCCATTTTCCTTGCTGCCTCAAACCCATATCAAGTCCGCGATAAAATTGAAGCACTGACGCTGCAGGGCCTGCCCGTCAAAGAAACCTCCCCGCGCTTTATCTTCAGCACTTCACAAATGCACTTTCAGTATCAGGAGGTGCAGAGACTTAACAGTGCCTACCAATCCTTCCAGAGAATCAATAACCGCACCATTCTGGGCAATGCCGAGTTCTACATCAAAAACCTTATTCTCACACAGGAGCGAAGCAGTAAACTGGCTGATCCGGAAGCCAGAACGGCGCAGGCTGTCAATGCCTTCAATGCTGTCTTCGAGCAAACCAGCCTGCTGACCCGGCTGGTGGATCTGGACAGCAGACAATTCAACCGCCCGGTGTTCAAAAATATGACTGGACAACTGGTGACCATTGATCAGTTGAGTGACGGTGAAAAACAACTGTATGGGCGTGTTATTGCCCTGATGATTCTGGAACCGCACAACTCCGTCATCCTGATCGATGAGCCCGAAATCGCCCTGCATCCGGCCTGGCAGCAGCAGATCATGAAAATCTATGCCCGGATCGGCACCAATAACCAGTTTATTGTAGCTACCCACTCTCCGCAGGTAATCCGTAGTGTTCCCTACCAGAACCGGATCATTCTTTCCAAACAGGATGGCAGAATCATGCCGGTCTATTTTCATAACCCCCCTTCCGGCATCGATATCAACTCGATCCTGTCTGAGGTGATGGGTGCTGACCCCGTTCCACAGGATGTACAAGACATACAACGTCGCTACCGGGAGCTGGTGGAACAGAATCAGGAACAGACGGAGCAGGCCCTGTCACTGAAACAACAGCTCCTGACCTACGAAGGTGAACACTCGCAATTCATGCAGGAAATGAACTTCCTGATTGAGCTGAGGGATGCGGCCTGATGCATTACCAGCCTAAAACGGAAAGCCCCGCATTCTTTGAGGACTGCAGGCAGCAATTACCACCTGATGCAGAATGGCATCATTTCTCGGATAACCGGGAACTGAGCAGCTGCAAACAGCAGCTGCATGAGCACCTGATCGCGGAGCAGTCCGGGCTCTGTATTTATTGCGAGCGCCAGATCAACCGTGCGGCCTCTCATGTTGAACATGTTTACCCACAATCGGTTTTTACCGACCTGGTTTTCGATTTTCAGAATCTGGTAGCCTCCTGCAATGGTGAAAGCTGCGTTTATGATGAAAGCAGCGACTTTCCGGTACGGGACAGCCGCTCCTGCGGCCATCGCAAATCGGATGACATGAACCCGGTGCTGTTCCTGAACCCTGTGACAGAACCGGAACTGGAGCGCTACTTTGTCTATGACAAACAAAGCTGTGCCATCAAACCCGGCACCCTGGAGCCGGCCCGCGCCAGCTATACCCTGAATCTGCTGCACCTGGATAATCCACGTCTCAATAATGAGCGGAATAATGCCCGTATTGCCCTGAACAGGGTGTTGTCAACGTACCCACCTCAAGCCAGAAAAGCCAGCCTGAACAGGCTTCTGGCTCACGAGCGCCCGTTCATTTCCTTTTTACGCTTTAACTACTCAGCCCTGTTGAGCTCCTGACATGACCCGATTCGTACACCTGCGCCTGCATACCGAATACTCGCTGATTGACAGCACCATCCGTATCAAGCCGCTGATGAAAGCGGTGGAAAAAGCCGGTATGGGGGCTGTTGCCATGACCGACCTGAACAACTTCTTCGGGTTGGTGAAATTCTACAAGGCCGCCATGGGTCAGGGCCTCAAGCCGGTCTTCGGCGTTGATGTGCAGTGGACGGAGCCTGATGACCCTGCTTTGTACCATATGATTCTGCTGTGCCAGAACAATACCGGCTACCGCAACCTGACCCGCCTTATTTCGCGGGCCTATACCCAGGGCCAGCACAATGGCGTGGTGCGGGTGGAAAAAGACTGGATCGCAGCATTCAGCGAAGGAGTCATTGCCCTCTCCGGCGGACGGGATGGCGATGTGGGCCAGCTCTTGCTGGCCGGTCATCCACAACAGGCGGCCACCCGTGCCACGGAATGGCATGCCGTGTTTCCGGGGCGCTATTACCTGGAGCTGCAGCGCACCGGGCGTGATGGTGAGGAGGATTACCTGCATGCCGTCATTGCGCTTGCCACCCGGCATCAGCTGCCGGTGGTGGCCACCAATGATGTCCGTTTCCTGAATGAAGATGATTTTTATGCCCATGAAGCTCGTGTATGCATTCGTGACGGCTATGTGCTGGCGGACAAGAACCGCCCCAAACGCTACAGTCCGCAGCAGTACCTGCGCACCCCGGAGGAAATGGCCGAGCTGTTTGCCGATATTCCCTCGGCGCTGGAAAACACGGTCGAAATCGCCAAACGTTGCAATGTTTCACTCACGCTGGGCAAAAACTACCTGCCCCAGTTCCCGATCCCGGAAGGCATGACCGAAGCCGATTATTTCTGTCAGGTCAGCCGCGAAGGGCTGGAGCAGCGCCTGGACTTCCTGTTCGGATCGCAACATGGACGCGGCACCCCCGCGTTTGTCAAACGACGGCAGCCCTATGATGAACGCTTGCAGGTGGAGCTGGATGTCATCAACACCATGGGCTTTCCCGGCTACTTCCTGATCGTGGCCGACTTCATCCAGTGGGCCAAGGACAATGGCATCCCGGTGGGTCCGGGACGGGGTTCCGGGGCCGGTTCGCTGGTGGCCTATGCGCTCAAGATCACTGATCTGGACCCGCTGGCATACGACCTGCTGTTCGAGCGCTTCCTGAACCCGGAGCGGGTGTCGATGCCTGACTTCGATATTGACTTCTGCATGGACAACCGTGACAAGGTCATTGACTACGTAGCCCAGACCTATGGCCGTAATCAGGTGTCGCAGATCATCACCTTCGGCTCCATGGCCGCCAAAGCGGTGGTACGCGATGTGGGGCGGGTGCTGGGTCATCCCTATGGCTTTGTGGACCGGATTGCCAAGCTGATTCCATTCGAGGTCGGCATGACCCTGACCAAGGCGCTGGAGGAATCGGAGGACCTGAAAACCGCCTGCGCAGAAGAAGAGGTCAAGGCGCTGCTGGATCTGGCCCTGTCACTGGAGGGGCTGTCGCGCAATGTAGGCAAACATGCCGGTGGTGTGCTGATCTCGCCCTCGGACCTGACCGACTTCACCCCGATTTACTGCGAGGAAGGCGGTGGCGGACTGGTGTCCCAGTTCGACAAGGACGATGTTGAAGCGGTGGGACTGGTGAAGTTTGACTTTCTGGGCCTGCGCAATCTCACCATTATCGACTGGGCCCTGCAGACCATCAATCACGCACGCCGCCAGGAGCAACAGCCGGAACTGGACATCAACCGCCTCGACCTGGAGGACAAGGCGGCATTCGACCTGCTTAAGGCCCAGAAAACCACTGCGGTATTCCAGCTGGAATCGCGGGGCATGAAAGAGCTGATCAAGCGCCTGCAACCGGATGTTTTTGAAGATATTATTGCGCTGGTGGCCCTGTACCGGCCCGGCCCGCTGCAGTCCGGCATGGTGGATGACTTTATCGACCGCAAGCACGGGCGTGCCAAGGTCGAGTACCCACACCCTGCGCTGGAGCCGATCCTGAAACCGACTTACGGGGTCATCCTGTATCAGGAACAGGTCATGCAGATCGCCCAGGTGCTGGCAGGCTATACCCTGGGCGGTGCCGACATGCTGCGCCGCGCCATGGGCAAGAAAAAGCCCGAGGAAATGGCCAAGCAGCGCACCATTTTCATGGAAGGTGCAACCCGAAACCAGGTTGATCCGGAAGTGGCCGGTTACATCTTCGACCTGATGGAAAAATTTGCCGGTTACGGCTTCAACAAGTCACACTCGGCAGCCTATGCCCTGGTATCGTTTCAGACCGCCTGGCTCAAGGCACACTACCCGGCAGCCTTCATGGCTGCGGTACTGTCGGCGGACATGGACAATACCGAGAAGGTCGTGACCCTGCTGGATGACTGCCGCCAGCTCGGGCTGACAGTCCTGCCACCGGACATGAACCAGTCACAACACCCGTTCACCGTGGATGATCAGAACCGCATCATTTATGGTCTGGGGGCCGTCAAGGGGGCGGGTGAAGCCGCCATCAGCGTGATTCTGGATAACCGCAACCGTGAGGGAAACTTTACTTCACTGCTGGATTTCTGCCGCCGGGTCAGCTCCCAGAAGGTCAGTCGGCGCGTGATCGAAACCCTGATCCGGGCCGGTGTGCTGGACAGCCTGCCCGGCTCGCGTCAGGCCAAGCTCGGCTACCTGCCCGAAGCCCTGCGCATGGCCGAACAGCATTTGCGTGACCAGGGCAACGGCCAGCGTGATCTGTTCGGGGGCGTGATTGCGGCGGTGGAAACTGAACAGCCCATGCCGTTACTGCCGGAGTGGCCGGAAAAGGAACGCCTGCGTCAGGAAAAAGAAACCCTGGGGCTTTACCTGACCGGGCATCCGCTCAATGAATACGAAGCCGAAATCCGTGCCGTGACCACCAAACGGCTGGTGGAACTGGCTGAAGATGACGGCAACCACAAGTACCAGAAAGAACCGGTCCTGATCGCCGGGCTGGTGGCCGGGGTGCGAACCCAGTTCACCGAACGTGGCAAGCGGGCCTTTGTGCAACTGGATGACAAATCGGCCTATTATGAAATCATGATTTTTGCCGATGTGTTTGCCGAATACGGGCACCTGCTGGAAAAGGAAAGCACCGTGATCATCGAAGGCGTGCTGGACTCGGATATGCGTACCGGCAACCTGCGCCTGCGGGTCCAGAAAATCTGCGACATGCAGGGCATGCGTGAACACCGGTTACGCAAACTCAAGCTCACCATCCATGCAGAGCAGGCCCACAGTGAACTGCTGGCGCAACTGACCCGCCTGTTCGAGCCGGTGGAGGAAGCGCACTACCCCATCGGTATCAGCTACCGCAACCGTCAGGCCAGCGCAGAAATCCTGCTGGATCGCAAGCTGCACATGCCTTTGCATGACAATAATTTACGTGAGTTGCGCAAGGTTTTGGGGCAAGATGCGGTACAGTTGATATTCTGATCCGGAGCAGCATTTTCTGGCTGCCCGGCAGGCTGACATTTGAGGTAACGAGGCAAAACCGGTTTCATGCGGGAACAGATACCCAATATCATCACCACAGCACGCATCCTGGCTGTCGCGCCTTTATGCTGGCTGCTATGGCATGAAGCCTGGGGGCCGGCACTGGCCATCTTGGTCGTGGCAGCGCTCAGTGACGGGCTGGATGGTTTTCTGGCACGCTATTTCGGCTGGCGCTCGCGGCTCGGGGCACTGCTGGACCCGCTGGCCGACAAGCTGTTCATTGTCTCCATCACGCTGGTATTCGGACTCAGGGGGCATCTGCCCGGCTGGCTGGTCTGGATGATTCTGCTGCGCGATGTCATCATTCTGGCCGGCGCACTGGCCTACTGGCGTCTCCACCGGACACTGGAAATGCAGCCGCTGTTCATCAGCAAGGTGAATACTGCCCTGCAGCTGTTACTGCTGGCGATCACGCTGGTGCATGTCGCCTTCCATCCCCTGCCACCGTTAACCATGACCGGTCTGTACTGGCTGGTCGGCATTACCACCCTGCTCAGCGGTACCACGTATGTGCTGCTCTGGAGCCTGCGGGCCATAAGGAGCACCCGTGACCATTGACGGACGATTCGGGTTCTGGCTTCTGGCAGCCATCACCTTCTTCGGACTGATCTACCTGCTGTCCCCGATCCTGATGCCTTTCCTGATCGGAGGGCTGCTGGCCTACCTGTGTGACCCGCTGGCTGACCGGCTGGAAACCCTGGGGCTTTCACGCACCCTGTCCGTTGTCATCGTGTTCAGCGGCTTTTCGCTGGGACTCCTGCTGCTGCTGCTGTTGCTGGTGCCACTGCTGGAATCCCAGATCACCCATTTTCTGGAAGTCTGGCCCGAATACCTCCAGCGCACGGCAGATACCGTGGACCCGGTATTGCAGAACTCCTTCGGGCTGGATGCCAGCTTCCTGCAGCTGGATACACTCAAGAACCTGATCGCCTCGCACTGGAAAGAAACCGGCGGCTTACTGCGCAGCACCATTACCGCGCTGTCCAAATCCGGTGTCGCCGTACTGGGCTGGGTCGCCAATCTGGCCCTCATCCCGGTGATCATGTTTTATCTGTTGCGTGACTGGGACCGGCTGGTGGCCTACCTGCATGACCTGCTGCCACGCCAGATCGAACCGGTTGTCTCCGAGCTGGCACGCGAATCCGATGAAATGCTGGGTGCTTTCCTGCGGGGTCAGGTCATGGTCATGCTGGCCCTGAGTATTCTGTATACCACCGGCCTGTGGTTCGCCGGGCTGGATTTTGCCCTGCTGATCGGCATTACTGCAGGACTGGTCAGCTTTGTGCCTTACCTGGGCCTGATTACCGGGGTCAGTATTGCCGGGCTGGCGGTGCTGTTCCAGACTCAGGACCCGTTCCAGTTCCTGTGGGTCTTCGCCGTATTCGGCGTGGCACAGGCCATTGAAGGCTCGATCCTGACCCCGACCCTGGTCGGTGAACGCATCGGCCTGCATCCGGTGACAGTGATTTTTGCCGTTCTGGCCGGCGGTCAGCTGTTCGGCTTTTTCGGGGTACTGGTAGCCCTGCCGGTTGCTGCAGTGCTGGCAGTGATTCTGCGTCACCTGCATGACTCCTATAAACAAAGCCAGATTTACAGCCTGCATGTGCCCGAAACAACACCTGACATGCGACCTGAAGCAGCCCCCGCAACCACAGCAAAGGATGCAAACGAAGATGTGAACGCAGATAGGGATCGTGTTACGGATGGCAGTACGGACACTGTCAACAGCGACGGGGGTAAAACCCCATGATGCAGCTGGCCCTGAATATCGGCCTGAATGACGGGTTCGAGTTTGATTCCTTTTATCCCAAAAGCGGCAATGAAGACCTGCTGGCCCTGCTGAAAGCTCCGTTCTGGAACACCTGGCCCCAGGTTTTTCTGCATGGCAGCAACGCCAGTGGCAAATCCCACCTGCTGCAGGCCAGCGCCTGTCAGGCCCAGCTGCAGGGCGAACAGGTCAGTTACCTGCCACTGCGGGAACTCAAGCCTTATGGTATGGGTGTTCTGGAAGGGACGGAGAATGCCCGGCTGCTGGCACTGGATGATATTGATGCCGTTATGGGGGATGCTGCCTGGGAAGAAGCGCTGTTTCACCTGATCAACCAGCGCCGTCAGGACAGCCAGTCAACCCTGCTGTCCGCCACCCTCAATCCGCACCAGCTGGAAAGCCGCCTGCCGGATCTGGCATCCCGACTGTTGTGGGGGCCGATCTACCGTCTGCATGCACTGGATGAGGACGAAGCCCTGGAGACATTCCGGCTTCGGGCGCTCAAGCGCGGCTTTGACCTGCCGGATTACGTGCTGCGCTATATCCACCGGCATTTTCCGCGTGACATCCGCTCCATGATGCAGCTGCTGGACCGGCTGGATGCGGCTTCCCGCACCAGCGGGCGTAAAATCACCCGTAAGCTGGTGCAGGAAATGGTGCCCGCTGCCGGGCGGCACCAAGCTGAATGAGCAGTCGCATCAGTCATCCATCAGAAAGTCATCGTCAAACACATCCTTGAGACGCCGTTCCAGCGCCTTTTTTTCCAGGTAGTCTTCGATATTGCGACGAATGACGTGGGGTTTGACTTTTTTCTCTGCCACTTCGCTCAGTACCAGATCACTATCAAAATCATCTGCTTCCAGATTATTGTTGTTATTGTCAAGCATCTTGTCGATCCTCAAGGGTTATTTTGGTTTTATTATTGACAGCTCCGAGTATAGGTCGGGATAGATGAATTTTTGCTTACTGCAGTTCAGCATCTATTTTCCCATAAGACAGGCTGTAAAAACAAGAGCTTGCCTTCTCATTTTCCTGGGGAGCGCCGTTCGGTTGCACAGAAAACAATCATGCTGGCAACACCCTGATCCTAGTCCCGCCATTCCATGTACCCAAAACCGGAACCGATGAAGGGTAGAAAAATCATGACCAATCAGAATATATTTTCAAATATAAAAAAAAATGATTCGCATGCATCAAAAAATAACAGCGCATGATGAACTGCCGCATACCGGTCCCCGTGCAGGCCTCACTCCTGCAGGCTCCGGCCCCCCATACGGCAAAAGCCGGCCGGGTACGGGAAACGCCCGGAAATCTGCACTGCAGCACCTGCAGCTGTACCGTTTTGACAGCCGGCCACCGGGCTGGTCTATAATCCTGCTCCCGACCTGTTATCTGGCCAGACAATCATGAATTTTGACGGTGTAGAAACCTTACCCCTGCAGGAATATACCGAACGGGCTTATCTCGACTACTCCATGTACGTCATTCTGGACCGTGCCCTGCCCCATGTCGGGGACGGCCTCAAACCGGTACAGCGCCGCATTGTGTATGCCATGTCGGAACTGGGCCTGTCCGCCAGTTCCAAGCACAAGAAATCGGCACGCACGGTCGGGGATGTATTGGGCAAATTTCATCCACATGGTGACTCGGCCTGTTATGAGGCCATGGTACTGATGGCCCAGCCCTTTTCCTACCGCTACCCGCTGGTGGACGGGCAGGGTAACTGGGGTTCCCAGGATGACCCCAAGTCCTTTGCCGCCATGCGCTATACGGAATCACGCCTGACCCCGTATGCCAAAGTCCTGCTGCAGGAGCTGGGCCAGGGGACGGCGGAATGGCAGCCCAATTTTGACGGCACCCTGGAAGAACCCACCATTCTGCCGGCCCGGCTGCCCAATGTGCTCCTGAACGGCAGTACCGGCATCGCTGTGGGCATGTCCACCGACATCCCCCCCCACAACCTGCGCGAAGTTGTGAATGCCTGTGTGCATTTGCTGGATCATCCACAGGCGAGTGTCGCCGAACTGTGTGCCCATATTCCGGGGCCGGACTTTCCCACCGAGGCCGAAATTATCACCGCAGCGGAAGAACTGGTGCAGCTGTACGAAAAGGGGAATGGTTCACTCAAGATGCGTGCCCGCTGGGAGGTTGATGAGGGCGATGTGGTCATTACCGCCCTGCCCTATCAGGTTTCCGGCAGCCGGGTGCTGGAGCAGATTGCCGCCCAGATGCAGGCGAAGAAGCTGCCACTGGTGGATGACCTGCGTGATGAATCCGATCATGAACAACCGACCCGGCTGGTAATTTCCCCGCGCTCCAACCGGGTCGACATTGACCAGCTCATGTCGCACCTGTTTGCCACCACCGATCTGGAGCGCAGCTACCGCGTCAACATGAACATGATCGGCATGAACGGCAACCCGCAGGTCAAGGATCTGCGCAGCCTGCTGAGCGAATGGCTGGGCTTCCGGCGTCAGACCGTGCGCCGGCGGCTGGAATGGCGGCTGGCCAAGGTGGAAAAGCGCCTGCACCTGCTGGCCGGTTTGCTGATTGCCTACCTGAATATCGACGAAGTGATCCACATTATCCGCACCGAAGATGAGCCCAAGCCCGTGCTGATGCAGCGTTTCGAACTGACGGAAATACAGGCCGACTACATCCTCGACACCCGGCTGCGCCAGCTTGCACGACTGGAGGAAATGAAACTGCGGGGTGAGCAGGATGAGCTGGAGAAGGAGCGCAGGGACCTGAACAAGCTGTTGGGTTCGGACAAGGCCCTGACCCGCCTGATCCGTGGCGAACTGCTGGAGGATGCCCGGTTGTACGGTGATGAGCGCCGTTCACCGCTGAAAACCCGCAAAGCCTCCCAGGCCCTGGATGAAACCGCCATGGCACCATCCGAACCGGTCACGGTGATACTGTCACGCATGGGCTGGATCCGGGCAGCCAAGGGCCATGACATCGATGCCACCACGCTGAGCTACAAGCAGGGTGATACCTTCCAGGCAGCCGTCCACGGGCGCTCGAACCAGCCGCTGGTCATCATGGACAGCAGCGGGCGCAGCTACACGCTGCCGACCCATACCCTGCCCTCGGCACGCGGACAGGGTGAACCCCTGACCGGGCGGCTGGCACCACCGGCACAGGCCAGCTTCCAGTACCTGCTCACGGGCTCGGACGATACCCGCTACGTGCTGGCTTCCGGGGCCGGTTACGGCTTCATCTGTCCACTGGCCGACATGTACAGCAAGGTCAAGGCCGGCAAAGTACTGGTGACACTCGGTGACAATGTCGGCCTGCTCGCACCGGAACCGGTCAGCAATCCAGCAACCGACCGGCTGGCACTGGTGTCCTCCAGTGGCTTCCTGCTGGTTATCGGGCTTGATGAGCTGCCGGTCATGTCCAAAGGCAAGGGCAACAAACTCCTCAGCCTGAAACAGGAAAAAGACGGGTCGGGACTGAACCTGTCAGAAACCCTGTGCTTCATCGCGGTGCTGCCTGCCGGGGCGGAGCTGAAGCTGCAGGCCGGCGGACGTTACAAACTCATGAAACCGGCGGAACTCGACGAGTATCAGGGAGAACGTGGCCGGCGTGGAAAAAGCCTGCCCAAGGGCTACCGGAATGTCACCCGACTGGAAGTCATCCACGCTGGTCAGGATTAGGAGCAGCCCTTGCCATGGGAACTTGAAAAACCTTGATTTGCCCTGATAATTGAGGGAAGTTACAACACTTTCAAGACAGGTCGAGGATTAAGGAGAATCGATGAAACGTATATTGCTATTGGCGCTGACCAACTTTGCGGTTGTTGCAGTCCTGTTCATCAGCTGGAACATTATCCAGTCCGTATTCGGCATCCGGCTGTCCGGTAACTTCACCGGTATCGCCATTATGGCCCTGATCTTCGGCTTTGGTGGCTCGTTCATCAGCCTGTTCATGTCCAAATGGATGGCCAAGCGCAGCATGGGGGTGCAGATTATCGAGTCCCCCGGCAGCCAGCAGGAACGCTGGCTGGTGGATGTGGTCCGGCGTCAGGCCGAGAAAAGCGGTATCGGCATGCCGGAAGTAGGTATTTTCCACTCCCCCGATCCGAATGCCTTCGCCACCGGTGCCAACCGCAACAATGCCCTGGTGGCTGTCAGCAGCGGTCTGCTGCAGAACATGACTCCGGACGAAGTGGAAGCCGTACTTGGCCACGAAATCGGGCACGTAGCCAATGGCGACATGGTGACCCAGAGTCTGCTGCAGGGCGTGCTGAATACCTTTGTGATCATCTTCGCCCGTCTTATCGGCATGGCAGTCGACAACTTCTTCCGCAGCAGCGACGATGAAGGTGGCGGCGTCGGCATCGGTTATTTCCTGGGCTCCATCGTGGCGGAAATTTTCCTGGGCTTCCTCGCCACCATGATCGTCATGTGGTTCTCGCGTTACCGTGAATTCCATGCCGACAAAGCCGGTGCCAACCTGGCCGGACGCCAGAAAATGATTGCCGCCCTGCGGCGCCTGCAACAGGGTGGCTCCGCGCATGATCTGCCGGGCGAAATGGCCGCCTTCGGCATTTCCGGCAGTATCGGCAAGCTCTTCAGCACCCATCCGCCGCTGGAAGAGCGCATTGCTGCGCTGGAATCCCAGAAGTACTGATTGCATCAGAGCCGGGCTGCACGGTTGTTGCAGCCCGCGACTTTTGGCATCATCCCCGTCTTTTCAAACGGGGATTTTTTTGTGTACCAGCTTCTGCGCCCGCTCCTGTTCAGTCTGCCCGCCGAATCCTCCCACTACCTCAGCCTGCGAACCCTGAAACTGGGCTATAAACTGGGCCTGACCGGGAAGCCGCTGGCCCTGCCGGGGCAGCCTGCCAAGGTCATGGGACTGACATTTCCCAATCCGGTGGGACTGGCTGCCGGGCTGGACAAGAACGGGGAGTTCATCGACGCCCTGGCGGCACTCGGTTTCGGTTTCATCGAAATCGGCACCATCACCCCCCGGCCACAACCGGGCAATCCGGTTCCGCGCCTGTTCCGCCTGCCCGGTGCCCAGGCGATCATCAACCGCATGGGTTTCAACAACCACGGTCTGGATTACCTGCTGGGACAGCTGGAGAAAGCACAATTCCGGCGTGAGTATCAGGGTATCCTGGGCATCAATATCGGCAAGAATTTCGACACCCCCGTCACCCGTGCCGCCGATGACTATGTTGCCGGGCTGCAGCGGGTCTATACCGACGCCAGCTACATCACCATCAATATCTCCTCACCCAATACACCGGGGCTGCGCAGCCTGCAATACGGCGATGAACTGCAGACCCTCCTGAGTACCCTGAAACAGGAGCAGGCACGACTGGCCGACCAGCATGGCCACTATGTACCGCTGGCGGTGAAGGTTGCTCCCGATCTGGAAGACAGCGATATAGCCGATATGGCGAAGATTTTTCTGGAAACCGGTATTGACGGCCTGATTGCCACCAATACCACCCTGGACAAAACGGCTGTTGCCAGTCTTGCACACGGACAGGAACAGGGCGGATTGAGTGGCCAGCCCCTGACAACACGCGCCACAACCGTTATCCGCGCCTTTCATGCCGCACTCGGCGATACCATCCCCATTATCGGTGTGGGTGGCATCATGAATCCACAGGATGCACAGGAAAAACGCGATGCCGGAGCCAGTCTGGTGCAGCTGTACTCCGGGCTGGTGTATACCGGTCCGGGTCTGGTACACGCCTGCGTGCAGGCCCTGCGCTGAACCAATGCTCAAAGCCCGGCCATAAGGGACCGGGCTTTGTGATCTGTCGGGATTATCCCTGTTCTGCCCTTCCCATTGATCAGACGGGCAGGACAGGCCGCACCGGATTACTGCTTCGGTGCTTCTTCCGGAGCGGCTTCAGCCGGCTGGTCAGCCGGTGCCGGTGCTTCCGCAGCCGGTGCAGCTGGCTGCTCGGGTACCGCTGCAGCAGCAGCCGGTTGTGGCTGTGATGCGGCCATGGCAGCCTGACGCTGGGCTTCCATCTGCTTCATGAAGGCTTCCATCTGGGCACGCTGGGCAGCCATCTGCTGCTGAATCTGGGCAAAGTTGGGAGCCTGCTGCATCTGCGGCATCACGGGCTGCTGCATCGGCATCATCGGGGCCTGCATCTGCGGCATCGGTTGCTGCATCGGCATGCCCGGATAGGCACCATACATCGGCATCATCGGGGCCTGATACTGCTGCTGGGGATACGGCATCTGCATCTGTGGCATCTGCGGGTAGTAGCCACCGCCATAATAAGGGTAAGGCATGCGGTTGCCGTTCCAACCCCCCCAGCCATTGCTGCCGGAATTGGTATTACCCCAGAAATTGTTCCAGCCATTACCCCAGCCGTCGCCACGGCCCCACCAGTTACCGGCTGCATTACCATCGCCCCTGCCGGCCATGTCGGAAGCCATGTCGGACTTGCCCTTGCCCTTGAAATTCAGGGTGAAATCCATCTCGCCGTCGGCATTGCCCTTGCCGCGACCCCAGCCATCCATATTGCCGGTACCACTGCCATAGCCCTGCCCCTGTCCGGCGCTGTAACCCTGACCTGAACCCTGCCCCTGTCCGGAGCCCTGGCCATTATCAAAAAAATCAGCAGCAACAACGGTGCTACTGAATGCGAATGCAGCAACTGCAAATACAATATTCATCCTTTTCATGCGGAACCTCCAGCGGGTGACATACTCATCGAAACAACTTAATATAAGAAAATATTAATATTCTAATTTTCAAAAGGCAAGCAGTTTTTTCAGCATCCTGCGGACCTTGTGCAGACAAGCCCTGTCTGAGCTTATAGAATAAGCACCCGGATGCTACAAAAAACAGGGCGGCCCAGGCAAATGCCCTGAAAATCAATAATTGCACTACCAGGAGAAATACCATGGCCATCGGAGCCCTGATGCTGGATCTGGAAGGGGTCGACCTGACTCCGGAAGAGCATGAACTGCTGCAACATCCACAGGTGGGCGGTGTCATCTTTTTCACCCGCAACTACCAGTCCGCCAGCCAGATGACATCCCTGTGCCAGTCAGTGCGCCAGACCGCCGGCAAAGACCGGGACATCCTGCTGGCTGTGGATCATGAAGGCGGCAGGGTTCAGCGCTTCCGCCCCGAATTCACGCGCCTGCCTCCTGTGGCACGACTGGGCAGACAGTACGACACCGATCCGGAAAAAGCCTGTGATGCCGCTTTTCACGCCGGCTGGCTCATGGCGGCGGAAGTGCGTGCCATCGGTATTGACTTCAGTTTTGCTCCGGTTCTGGACCTGGACTACGGCCACAGCAGCGTGATTGGCGACCGCGCCTTTCACCACGACCCGACAAGCGTGATACGGCTGGCCGGGGCTTATATCCGGGGCATGCACCATGCCGGCATGGCCGCCACCGGCAAGCATTTTCCCGGCCATGGCTGGGTCAGTGTCGATTCACACCTGGGCATTCCCCACGATGAACGCAACCGTACCGAAATTGCGCGTGACCTGATGCCGTTCCGGGAGCTGGCACAGCAGGGACTGCTGGATGCCGTCATGCCCGCCCATGTGATCTACCAGCAGGTCGACAGTCAGCCAGCCGGCTTTTCACCCATCTGGATCAGGGATATCCTGCGTGCCGAGCTGGGTTTTGAGGGCGTCATCTTCAGCGACGACCTCAATATGGAAGGTGCCAGCTTTGCCGGCAGTTATGCCGACCGTGCCGAAACCGCCCTGGCCGCCGGCTGCGACATGGCGCTGCTGTGCAACAACCGTGCCGGTGCCATCGAGGTTCTGGACCGGGCCAGACTGGAACGGCCCGCAGCATCCCGCCAGCGGCTTGAGCGCATGCGCGGTCAACCCTTCATGAACCGTTCTGCGCTGCTGGCACAGGAGTACTGGCAGCAGGCAGCCACCCAGGTCAGCCAGCTGGCCTAGTCCTAGTCAGCCGGAATCCGGTTCCAATCACCAATACCCACAAGGAGGCATGGAAGCCATGGCCAACAAACTGATCATCATTCTGCACCGTCCCTGGTCCGAACACCCGGAAAATCTGGTTCAGCCGCTGTTTCAGGCCGCAGCCGCCGCTGCCATGCAGTTTGAAACCGAAGTCATCCTCTCGGGCCTCAACATTGATCTGGCACGCCGGGACGTTGCTGCCGGCATCGCGATTCATGGCAATGGCCTGAGAACCCTGTATGATTACCTGCAGGAAGCCGTCCATGCCGGGGCCACCATCAAGGTCTGTTCACCACCGGCAGACTGGCAAACCGAGGACATGATTCCCGAAATCGAGGAGCTGGTAGGAGCGGCCTACATCATCAGCGAGGCCATGGACCCGGACTCCGTGACACTGACTTATTGAAGGTAAGCAATATGAGCATCACGACCCAGGGACTGCAACAGGTACTGGAACAGGCGGACTGCCTGTACAGCGGCAAGGAAGTCCGTGCCGCACTGGACCGGCTGGCGACTGAAATCCGCCTGGATATGGAGGACAAAAATCCGCTGCTTATCTGCATCATGAACGGGGGTTTGGTGACCATGGGCCAGCTGATGACCCGACTGAATTTTCCGCTCCAGACCGACTACCTGCATGCCACCCGCTATCGCGGTGCCACCAAGGGCGATGCCGTGGTCGAATGGATCAAGTTTCCGGTGCGCTCGGTGGGCGGACGGCATGTATTGCTGGTAGATGACATCCTGGATGAGGGACATACCCTGAAAGTGGTAAAGCAGTGGTGCGAAAACCAGGGGGCCAGTTCGGTAAAGGTGGCGCTCCTGACCGAGAAGCTGCATGACCGGCGCGTTGCGGGGCTGCGGTGCGATTACTCCGTTCTGCAGGTACCGGATCGGTATGTTTTCGGCTTCGGAATGGACTACTGCGAATACTGGCGCAATGCCGACGGCATTTATGCACTCAGGACAGAATAATCAACAACACCGCCAAACAGCAGAATAACAAGGGTAAAACAGACATGAGCAACAAGAACGATGCTATTGATTTTGCCGTCATCGGGGGCACTGGCCTGACCGAAATTGACGGACTGGAAGTGATACACCGCGAAGTCGTACACACACCGTTCGGCGAACCGTCCGGTCAGTTCACCCACGGACTGATCGGAGGCCGGCGTATTGTGTTTCTGGCCCGCCACGGCTATACCCACACCATCCCGCCCCACAAGGTCAACTACCGGGCCAATATCTGGGCCCTGCACCACCTGGGCGTCAGAAATGTGCTGGCAGTGGCTGCCGTAGGCGGCATCACGGCAGGCATGAAACCGCAGACGCTGGTGATTCCGGACCAGATCATCGACTATACCCATGGCCGCCCGCACACCTTTTTCGAGGAGGGCCTGAATGTCGTCACCCATATCGACTTCTCCCACCCCTACAGCAGCAGCATGCGCGAGATGGTGATCCGGGCTGCCGCACAGGCTGGTCTGAACCTGGTCGAGAACGCCACCTACGCCGCCACTCAGGGACCCCGGCTGGAAACAGCTGCGGAAATCCTGCGTCTGGAACGTGACGGAGCCCATATTGTGGGCATGACCGGCATGCCGGAAGCGGCCCTGGCGCGCGAACTGGGGCTGAATTATGCCTGCTGTGCCGTGGTCTCGAACTGGGCCGCCGGCAAAAACAGCCATGCAATCAGCATGGAGACCATTCATGACAACCTCGTGGTCGGGCTGGCCAATGTACGCACCCTGCTGAAATCACTGAGCTGCTGAGTTTTGGGAGGTGGTAAAGACCGGCCCGCACGGGCGGCGGCACGCCCTGTCGACAATCCCTTTGTCGCAGAGCTGGTACTCACCCCCGGCCCGTCAAACCTGCTGACCGCTCTGGTGCTGGTTCTGCACCTGCTGGCGCTGGGCATTCCCCTGGGGCTGCATACCCTGCCACTCTGGCTGCAGGGTGGATTGCTGATAGCCATTCCGGTATCACTGGGCTGGAATCTGCTGCTGTGCCGGCAAGTGTTGCCACGTCAGCATGTACGCCAGCTGTACTGGCGCGAGTTCGGTGGCTGGGAAATGGTCTGTGGTGACGGGAGGCAATTTCCGGTGATTCTGTGCAACAGCAGCTTCAGCTCCCTGAGTATCAGCCTGCTCAATTTCCGCACGCGCTCAGGCAGGCACTATCACTGCTGGATTCTGCCGGACAATGTGCCCCTGTCCCGGCGCCAGCACCTGCGCCGCCGCATGAAACTGCTGTCTGCCAATGGTGGAAGCCCCCCGGATTAAGGGGCTTCCGGATTGCCGCTGCTCCCGAAGGAGGCAGCAGCGGGCTTATGCGCTACAGGTGAAGCGCCCTCGCAAGCCTCAGGCTTTCTGGTCCTTTTCAATCACGACAGGAGCCTGTTGTTGCTGCTGTACCGGTCCTGCAGTATCGGCTTCTTCCACGGTCTGGCATTGGGCTGCATCCGATCCCTTGCCACAGACATCAGCCACCGGCTCAACGACCGGCTGCTTGTCCTGCACCTGAATCTGCGGCGCCGGCGGCTCCGGAACTTCAACCGGCTTGGCACCGGCCAGCGCGTAACCGGAAAAAGCCAGCATCAGGGAAGACAACGCGATCATGATGAAATGTTTCATAAGGATAACTCCAGATAACTATCGGTAAAGATCATACTCGGACACATCCTGTATCCGTTCAACAAGCTCGCACAATGAATGCAAGCTTAATCCGATTAACGCAGACATTCCCCCGAAGATGACAAGCACGTACACTCTTTTTTCAATTTTCTGCTCAGGCCATCACGCCCATGAAAGCCCTCAATGCTCTGGAAATCCCCCTGACTGGCCGCAACCTGATCCAGGCCAGTGCCGGTACCGGGAAAACCTGGACCCTCTCGCTGCTGTACCTGCGCCTGCTGCTGGAGCAACAGCTGACTGTGGACCAGCTGCTGGTCGTGACCTATACCCGTGCTGCTACGGACGAGCTGCGTGAACGCATCCGCACCCGCCTGAAAACCGCGGTCCAGCTGTATGAGAAAGTGCTGTACGGTGAAAAACCTGCCGACATGAAAAAAACCGTCAAGGGAGCCGATCCGGAATACCGCCAGCTGCTGGGCAGCTATCCACCGACGGATAAGCTGCTCTGGTACCTGCAACGGGCACTGCTCAGCTTTGATGAGGCAGCTGTCTTTACCATCCACGGTTTCTGTCAGCGCGCCCTGCAGGAACATGCCTTCGAGGTGGGACTGCCCTTTGAAACCGAACTGGTCAGCGATGAGTCCGAGCTGTTGCGCCAGCTGGCCGACCAGTTCTGGCAACAGCACCTTACCGCCCCGAATGCCCTGAACCAGGCCGTACTGGAACATTTCCTGCCGCGTTCGACATTCACGCCGGATACCCTGCTGACAGATGTCAAGGCATTCATCGGCAGGCCCTATCTCAAACCGGTCTGTGATGCACCGGTCAGTGAGCAGGCATTTCTGCAACAGCAGCAGGCCATGCAGCAGACCCTGGCGCAGGCAGGGCAGTTGTGGGAGGCGCAGCAGGATGCAGTCATGGCACTATTGGCCTCGGATGCAATGAAAAACACCAGCTACGGCCCCGGACAGCAGCACAAAATGCGCGCGGCCATGCAGGCCCTGCTGGCACAGGGGCAGGTGCACGGGCTGGAAAAAGACCTGAGCCGATTCACACCGGAAAGCATTGAAAAAGGCACCAAAGTTCGGCAGCCCTCACCGCAGCACGCTTTCTTCCCGCTGATGCAGACCCTGCTTGAACAGGCCGCACAGCAGGATACCCTGCGCCAGACAGCACTGGAGCAGCTGCGCCATGCCCTGCTGGAGTGGCTGCGCACGGAACTGCCGCAACGCAAGCAGCAGTCCGGCCAGCTGGCCTATGACGACCTGCTGGTGCAACTGGAGCAGGCCCTGATCTCGCGCCCGTCCCTGGCTGAAGCCCTGTCCCGACGCTATCGGGTGGCCCTGATTGATGAATTTCAGGACACCGACCCGATTCAGTATCACATTTTTGACACCATCTATCGTGATCAGGGTCAGGTGTTCTATGTCGGTGATCCCAAGCAGGCCATCTACAGCTTCCGGGGCGCAGACATCCACACCTACCTGCAGGCAGCCGATGCCGTGGCACCAGCGCAGCAATACACCCTGGACCGGAATTTCCGCTCCAGCCCGGAACTGATCCATGCCCTTAACACCGTGTTTGAACAGGCGGCCGATCCGTTCCGCAACCAGAACCGCATCGGTTATGAGCGTGTCAGTTTCGGCGGCACCATCCGGGACCGGCTCCAGACCCCCGACCCCGTTGCACCGCTGCGCATCTGGGACTGGGACCGGCTGGATGGCGAAAGCAATGCGGCAGGGGTCCAGAAGGAGGTGGCACAGGCTGTAGCGGATGACATTGCACGCCTGCTCCAGCTCGGGCAGCGGGGTAAAGCCCGCATTGGTACCCGACCGGTGCACAGCGGGGACTTTGCCGTCCTGGTACGCAGCCACAACCAGGGCCGCCTGATCAAGCAGGCCCTGCAACACAATGGCATCGCCAGCGTACAGAAATCCCCGGTCGGCATCTTCGAAACCCATGAAGCCAGTGAACTGCGGCTGATATTGACTGCGGTGGCGGAAGGCAGCCACATCGGGCGTATTTGCCGTGCCTGGGCCACGGAGTTGATGGGCGGAACGGCACAGGATCTGCTGAATTTCGAGCATTCGCCCGAGCAATTTGACCCGGTGCTGGAACATTTCCTGCAATTGCAGCAGCTGTGGCAGAACCACGGCATCATGCGCATGCTGCGCAGCTGGATGCAGCGCTTTGAGGTGCGGGAAAAACTGCTCAAATACGTGGATGGCGAACGCCGCCTCACCAATCTGCTGCATCTGGCAGAGATTCTGCACCGGGAAAGCCGTGAACAATCCCTGGGCATGCATGCCATGCTGCGCTGGCTCCGGCAACGGGCCAGGAGCAGCGACACCGACGAGGAGCATCAGCTGCGCCTGGAAAGTGACGAACACCTGGTACAGATCGTGACCATCCACAAAAGCAAGGGTCTGCAGTACCCGATTGTCTATTGCCCTTTCCTGTGGCATACCCCCAGGCCACGCACCGATTCCGGCGGCTGGTTCAGCTGGCATGACCCGGAAACCGGAGACAGCTGCCTGCAGGCCGGGCAGCACGGGCGGGATGAAGCGCTGGATCAGCGCAGAGCTGAGGATCAGGGCGAGGATGCCCGCCTGCTGTATGTGGCGCTGACCCGTGCCCAGTACCAGTGCACCGTCGTGATGGCCAGCGGCCATATCAAGACCGCAGGCAACCATTCCGCACTGTCCTGGCTGCTGTTCGGGCACCTCCCGGAGGCAAAGGCCATTATGGCTCCGGTCACCCAAAAAGGCATGGCAGCGGACGAACGCCAGCAGCTGATGCAGAGCGCCATGCACAAGCTGCAGGCATCCGCAGCAGCGGCCATCGGCTATCACAGCCTGCCCTCAGCCGGTCAGGTGCATTATCACGCCCCGGAAAACCCGCAACTGCCGATGTCACGCGCGTTCACTGCCCCCATTCCCCCGGCCCCGCGCCTGGGCAGCTTCAGCGGGCTGGTCTCCGGCAGGCATGATGAACGCCCGGATCATGACCCGGGACAGATTCTGTTACAGACTCAACCACGTCGTGAACGTGACCTGTCAGTGTTTCCCGCCGGGCAGCAGGCCGGAGTGTGCCTGCACAAGATGCTGGAAGAGCTGGACTTCCGCCATCCGCTGGAGCAACAGCGTGAGGCGGTGCTTGACCGGGCACTGCTGGCTTCCGGCTTTGAGCCGGAATGGCGTGATGCAGCAGAAACCCTGCTCACACACACATTACAGGCTCCCCTGCTGCCCGAAGGCGGCATGAAGCTGGCCGACATCGGGCGGGACGCCCGCCTGGATGAACTGGAGTTTTATTTCCCCGTCACCTGCCTGCGCCCGGATGCGCTGCAACAGGTATTGCTCAGGCATCTGCCCCAACACTGGCAGGCAATCCGGGCCGCCGTGCCCCAATTGGCCTTCAGCGCGGTACGCGGCTATATGAAAGGCTATGTCGATCTGGTATTCCGTCATCAGGGACGCTTTTATCTGGTGGATTACAAGTCAAACCGGCTTGGAGAAAACGGTGTTGACTATACCCCCGAGGTTCTGGAACAGGCTATGGCCGATGCCCATTACTACCTTCAATACCTGATCTACTGCGTGGCTCTGCACCGCTATCTGGGACAGCGTATGGCAGACTACGACTGGGAGCGTGATGTGGGTGGGGTGCTGTACCTGTTTCTGCGTGGCCTGCACCCGGAACACCCGGCACGCGGGGTATTTTTTCATAAGCCGGCACAGGAACTGGTGGCAGCGCTGGATGGACTGATGGGGGCTTCCGTCGCGGACGATACTTGACGCCAGGCAGAATTCAACTTATTTTTCAATTGGGTAGCACTGATTGCCCCAACCGCCGTCAGAAGGGTCAATGCAAATTGCAACGAAAGGAAACCACCAATATGCAGGTTTTGAAAGCCCATGTCACTCGGGTCGACTACCTTGAGTTTGATGCAGCCTCCCCTGACAGACATGAATTTCTTGATGGCCATATCTTTGCCATGTCTGGCGGCTCCTTCAACCACGCCACCATTGGACTCAATATTGCCACAATCCTGCGCAACCAGCTGCGCGGCAGCCCCTGTCAGCCCATGAATAGTGACATGCGTATTCACACACCCTCCGGTCTTGATACTTACCCGGATGTTTCCGTTTTCTACAACAAAGCTGCGCTGACGGATGACAACCGGACCCTGCTTAATCCGGTACTGATCGTCGAGGTGCTGTCGCCCAGCACCCGCAGTTATGACCGGGGCGACAAGTTCTGGCATTACCGCTCCATTCCCCACCTGCAGGATTATGTTCTGATCGACTCGGAATCCATTCATATTGAACACCACCAGCGCCGGAACCGTGATGAATGGCTGCTGCATGAATATCGCAGGCTGGAGGATACGCTGCACCTGGCCTCACTGGGGTTGACACTGACAGTGGCCGGGTTTTATGAGGACGTAACATTCAGCCCCGCAGGCTGAGCACCGGTACTGCCATTCAATAGCTGCGAGCTATCGGCAAATCGGAGGAGTCGTCATTCATTCACGCAGATATGCTTATCTGTTTTTATCACTTTTACCGATTTCAACCCCCCCGCTACACTCCGCCAGTGTTGTCTGAACCAAGGAGTCTGTATGTCGCTGTCCGCTGTCTTCGTCATGCTACTGGTGTTTATGGTGCTCCTGATGCTGGCCTTTTCGCGGATTGCTCCGGACCTGATTCTCATGGCTGCACTCGTGCTGCTGATGCTCGGTGGCATCCTCAGCCCGGAACAGGCTTTTGCCGGTTTTGCCAATACCGGTCTGATGACGATTGCCGCCCTTTACATTGTGGCCGCCGGGCTGCGTGAAACCGGTGCCATCCAGTTCCTGACCCGCAGGCTGCTGGGCATGCCCGGTTCGGTTCAGGGCGCACAGCTGCGCCTGTTCGTCCCCACGGCCCTGCTGAGTGCCTTTCTCAACAATACCACGGTGGTGGCCATGCTGATTCCGGCGGTTCAGGAATGGTGCCAACGCCTGCAGATTCCACCCTCCAAACTGTTGCTGCCCCTGAGTTACACCACCATTCTGGGCGGGACACTGACCCTGATCGGTACCAGCACCAACCTGGTGGTCAACGGGCTGCTGCTCAAAAGCGGCCAGCCCGGACTGGGCCTTTTTGACATCACCGGGATCGGTCTGGTGCTGCTGCTGGCCTGTGGCGGATTCATGCTGCTGGCGGGTAAGTACCTGCTGCCGGATCGTACAGGTGCCCCGACAGACCCGGCCCAGGTACGCGAGTACCAGATGGTGATGGTGGCCGACGCTGAACTGGATGGCAAAACCCTGGCTGAAGCCGGGCTGTCCCGACTGGCGCACGGCTATCTGGCCGAGCTGATGCGCCATGATGGCATTATCCGGAGTCCGGCTCCCTCCCTGACGCTGGTCCGTGGCGACCGTCTGTCCTTTATCGGTGATCCACGCTGTGCTCATGAACTGCGTGGCATCCATGGCCTCAGGCCCGATAATGCCGACCTTCAGCGCCTGAATATTGCCCCTTTCCAGCAGCGGCTGGTGGAGGTTGTGATCAGTTCGGAGTTTCCGTTTCTGGGCCAGACGCTACAGGACTGTGACTTTCCAGGCAATTATCAGGCAGTCGTGCTGTCCGTTTCACGGGGTGGCGGCCTGGAGCTGCCGGCACGGGGCCTGCACACCGCACTGCAGGTCGGCGATACCCTGCTGCTGGAAGCCGGCCGGGAATTTACCCGCCAATACCGTTTCCGCCGGGATTTCCTGCTGGTCAGCACCTTGGAGGAATCCAGCCCGCCCAACTTTGCCAAGGCACGCACTGCGCTGATCATCCTGCTGCTGATGGTGCTCGGCAGCGCACTGGCGCTGCTGCCCATTCTGCAGGCTGCCTGGCTGGCTGCCGGTGCCATGCTGCTGACACGCTGCATCAACGCCGCGCTGGCGCGTCGCTCCGTTGACTTTACCGTTCTGACTGTGATCGGTGCCTCGTTTGCACTGGGCAGTGCCATTGAAAGCACGGGTGCGGCACGCAGCCTGGCTCAGGGCATTATGAGCCAGACGCACATGACACCGCTGCTGGCCCTGATCACGGTTTATGCGCTGACCTCACTGTTCACCGAAGTCATCACCAACAATGCCGCCGCCATCCTGATGTTTCCACTGTGTCAGGCCCTTTCGGAGCAGATGGGGGTCAGCATCCTGCCCTTTGCCCTGGCCATCATGTTTGCCGCTTCGGCCAGCTTCATGACTCCGATCGGTTACCAGACCAACCTGATGGTCTACGGCCCCGGGGGCTATCGGTTCAGTGACTACCTGCGCATCGGTATCCCGATGAACCTCATCGCCGGGCTGGTGACCGTTCCGGCCATTCTGTGGTTCTGGCCGTTGTAGCACGCGAGGCTTGAATTGTCTTCGGGCACTGGTAACTTGCGGGAGCTATCCAGACAAGCCCGACAGTCCCTTAACCCGGATGACGGACTATCGGCTTGCATCAGTCAGTGAGCCATCATTGATACCTGTGTACGTTGTCAGAGAGAGTTGTCAGAGAGAGAAATGCATCATGCCTGCCATCATCGAGCCAGAAACCGAACGCCTTTACCTGCGCCAATGGCGGGACAGCGACTATGCACCATTCGCCTGCGGGTGTGACTGGAAGTGATGCATGGTCTAATCTTCGTTATTTTCCATTTGAAGA
>DAOPKY010000032.1:0-46245 GCA_035391465.1 Thiolinea sp.
AATGCCAAGCTTTATATTCAGCTCCTGCTGCATACAATGTAGCAGGGGCTTTTTGTTTTCCGGGCTGAAAAAATTGTATTCTGCGGATATGCGAAATAGTTGGTGTAAATCTCCATGTCCTTGGTGCCTCCCGAAAAAACCGAAAACTTTGATGATTTGCTGGCTGCAATTCACCGCTGTCGATTGTGTGAGCCTTTCCTGCCTTTGGGGCCCAAGCCCGTATTGATTGCCCGTCCGACTGCCCGCATCCTGATTGTTGGTCAGGCACCAGGAAAGCGTGTGCATGAAACCGGTTTACCTTTCAATGATCCGAGTGGTGACCGCTTACGGAGCTGGCTGGGCATTGATCGGGAAACTTTTTATCACTCGGCTTACATTGGGGTGGTGCCGATGGGTTTCTGTTATCCGGGAACAGGCAAAAATGGCGACCTGCCACCCCGTCCGGAATGTGCTGAAACCTGGCGTGCATGCCTGTTGGCCGGGATGCCGAAAGTCGAACTGACCCTTCTGCTGGGGCAGTATGCCCAGCACTATCATCTGGGGCGGAGCAGAAAGCGCAATCTTACTCAAACAGTAGCCGCATGGCGTGATTACTGGCCTGCGTTTCTACCGTTGCCCCATCCCAGCCCACGCAATATTCGCTGGTTTCAGCGTAACCCCTGGATGGAGCAGGAGCTGTTACCCCTGCTGCAGCAACGGGTAGCGTCCATTCTGCAGCAGGAGTGAATGCAGGGGGGTATCAGTCGAACAGTTTCCGTACCTGCAGTGCCATACCGCCACGATTGTCGGAGGTGCGGCTCAGGTCCAGCAGGGCAAAACCAACTTTGCCGGCTTCATTCAGGGTGAAGGTTGAGGTTTTGGCACCGGCCAGAGCCGTCGCTTCGTTCACGTATACATGTGGCTCGACCACTTCGTAGGCACGGGTCTGATCCGTCACCAGAAAGTAACTGTTCATGCGCGGTGTCGGTGTTTCCGCCACGGGCTCCAGTGACTTTCCTTCCACTTTGACGGCGCTGATCAAGGGAGAGATGACATAGTAATTATTGTGCAAGCCGGTGAAACGGGTTGGAATTGTACGGGCACAACCTCTGGCCTCCTTGCAGCTGGTCTGGCTCCAGACGCTCCAGGCGCTGTGTTCAGCCCCGGTGGCCGAGCCGACCGGTTTGACTTCATAAGTCCCTTTTCCCAGTTGCAGGTAGACTGCACGTACTGGATTGTTATGGTACTTGGCGTTCAGCTGCACCAGCCGGGTTTCTGCATGGGCGGCTGTACTCAGGGCAAAGGCCAATACGCCTGCGCTGAACAGGCGTATCGGGGTTGACAGGTGTTGATACATGAAAACGGCACTCCTTGCTGGATCAATTTCTCATAGGGATATGATCCGCCAACAGGCCATTGGTTCATGTCTTACCAGGGCTCCAGCCCCATCTGTTGTTTGCCCAGCAGGCTCAGGTCTGCCACGCCGGCCCGGTCATGGTACTCAACTTCATAATTTTCCGGGGCAAAGTCCGGTGCACTTTCTCCTTTCAGAAAGGCCGGAGCCTGTTTTTTCAGATAATCGGCATTTTTCTGGCACCAGGGTGCTGCCCCGATATAGATGACATTGCTGTAGCCTTCGCCCTGATGCCTGTCTTCCACCGCATGAATGACATCCGGGTGCCACCAGACAGTATCCCCCGGTCGCATGTGCGGGATGCTGGTCAGCCCATCCAGTGCCATCCGGTGCCATTGGGGTGAGCAGAGCAGGGCACGGGCCGGTGCTGCATCACACAGGTTGTCTTCCGGCACGTCATCCTGCAGGGCACGTAAAAACATCCAGCCCATGACCCGGCTGCTGGGAATAAGCTGCAGCGTGCCATCCTGTGGACCCTGTGGCGTCAGGGCTGTCCAGCCCTGAAAGGTACGGAACATGCTGCACACTGCAGGCGAAGGAATTTCCCGGGTTTCGGTGCGGTAGGCGGCATCAAAGGGGTTATAGGCTTCCCAGTTGCCGCTGATCAGGTGGCGATATACCTTGTGAAAGCCTTCCGCATCCAGCCAGCGCTCCACGGAGCCGCCGTCCATGTGCGGCTTCAGACCCAGTGAGTTATCGCCCGGTTCGCGGCGACGGGTCCGGTCAGCATAGGTACATTCGCGGTCCGGGTCAAAAACAGTTTGTCCCTGATGCTCATAAGTCCAGAGGCGATTCAGAAAACGCCGTACCTGTGCCATGTTTTCATGCTGGCGTGCCTCCATTTGTGGCTTGGACCAGTAAACGCTCAGTATCTGAGGCTTGCTGCTCTGCAAGGATGAAAAATACTTGTCCAGACCCTTGTCCGGGGTTTCGTAATAGCCATTTTCAGCAACATACGCGCCAATACGCTGATTCCACTCTTCTGCCTGTGCCTGTGGAAAGGTATTGCGGATCACGGCACAGCCACGTTTGCGTATCAGGTCTTTCTGTTCCGGACTGATGTCGCCAGCCACAATATCCTGAAAACGGATATCCGGCACGACGCTGGCTCCACGGTCTCGCAGGGCCACGATTTCTTCGATTTCCTGCTGCAAAGACGCGCTCATGGCATCGAAAGTAGCCTTGTGGTTGCCTCCCTGTTGTTTCAGGGTGATTTTCGCGCTGCGAATCAGCTTATGGATGTCATCCGGATTGATGGGTAAGGACATTGCAATTCCTCCTCTGTCATGATTTAATTTGGATCGTTCCAAATTTGCTTGGCCTTCTATGGTTAGAATACTGCTACCAATCGGTTTTCTTGGCAACCCTGGAACGATCCACCTGGATATCAGGTGGATGATTTCGTTGTTTTGACACGCTGGTTTGGGAGGAGGGCCACAGATGTCAACTGTCAGGTCTTGGAACGTTCCAAATCAAAATCACAAACGTGTTACCCTGCATGACGTGGCGCGGCATGTCGGTGTCTCGAAATCCACGGTCTCCCTGGTACTGCAGGACAGCCCCAATGTCAGCGAAAAAACCCGCGAACGGGTTCTGCGTGGTATTGATGAAATCGGCTATGTCTATAACCGCAAGGCGGCTGCCTTGCGTCAGAGCCAGCAGGATGGCCTGATCGGCGTGATTGTGAATGGCCTGAATACGCCTTACAGTGGCGAGATATTGAACCAGCTGGAGCGGGTGGCGCTGGCAGAGGGCGTTGTCCCCATGTTTGCCAGTAATGGTGAACGTCTGGCGCAGCAGGAAATGCTGGTACGCCTGTATATGGAACATAAGGTGGCCGGCTTTATCCTTTGTCCGGCACCGGGCACCACCAGTCTGATGCTGGACAAGCTCTGGCGCAATGGTTTTCCACTGGTTCAGATCATGCGTGAGGTGCCATTCGGGCAGTTTCCGGCGGTAGTGGCTGACAATCGTCAGGGAACCTATGCAGCAACCCGGCACCTGATCCGGCTGGGACACAAATACATTGCTTTTGTGGGCGGGTGTGAAGAAATCTCGGATTACCATGAGCGGGTGGCGGGCTACCGTGACGCCATGAATGAAGCCGGGCTGAGCATGCCTGCCGGCTATATTTATCCGATACTTCAAAGCCGGGCCGCCGGGCGGCAGGCGCTTCAGGCGGTGCTGGATTATGACCCGCGCATCAGCGGAGTAGTGTGCTTTTCCGATTTAATGGCTTACGGGGTCCTGAGTATGTCCCGTGAGCTGGGCATTACGGTCGGGCGGGATCTGGCCGTGGTCGGCTTTGACGATCTGGTTGACTCCCGGCTGACTTATCCGGCCCTGACCACGGTCAGGGTATCAACGGCTGATTTTGCCCGGTCAGCCATGGAGTTGTTACAGCTGTATATCCGGAATCCGCAGGCGCCCCTGGAGCGTAAGGTACTTCCGGTAACATTGGTAACGCGTGAATCCTGCGGTATGCCGCAATCCTGAAATCATTCTGTGGAGGAGTTGATGATGATCCGTATGTTCAAGACAACCGCTGTTGCGTCTGTCCTGTCCCTGACGCTGATGGCTGGTGCTCAGGCTGCTGAAGAGGTCGAAGTGCTGCACTGGTGGACTTCCGGCGGCGAAGCCAAAGCCCTCAATGTACTCAAGGATGATCTGGAAAGCCAGGGCATTACCTGGAAAGACATGCCGATTGCCGGTGGTGGCGGGACCGAGGCGATGACGGTACTGCGTTCCCGTGTCGCAGCCGGAAATCCGCCAACAGCGGTGCAGATGCTGGGTTTTGACATTCAGGACTGGGCTGCCGAGGGGGTAACAGCCAATCTGGATGAACTGGCGGGGGCTGAAAAATGGGATGAGGTTGTGCCGGCAGCACTGCAGCGTTTCTCCAAGTACGACGGCCACTGGGTTGCCGCACCGGTCAATGTACACTCCACCAACTGGGTTTGGGCCAACAGGAAAATCATGGATGAACTGGGTGTCACGGAGCCACCCGGTGACTGGGAGGGTTTCATCCAGTTTCTGGATGCAGCCAAGGCCAAGGGGTATACCGCACTGGCTCACGGTGGGCAGCCCTGGCAGGATGCCACCCTTTTTGATGGTGTAGTACTGACGACGGGGGGATCGGACTTCTACAAAAAATCCATGATCGACCTGGACCCGGAGGCATTGGGTTCAGATACCATGAAAACCGTATTTGATCGCATGAAACAGTTGCGTGGTTATGTCGATGACAACTTTTCGGGCCGTGACTGGAATCTGGCGTCTGCCATGGTCATTGAGGACAAGGCTGCGGCCCAGATCATGGGTGACTGGGCCAAGGGCGAGTTCCTGAATGCCGGCAAGAAACCGGGCGAGGATTTTGTCTGTTTCCGGGTTCCGGGCACTCAGGGCATGGTGACGTTCAACTCGGATCAGTTTGTCATGTTCCAGGTTGGTGAGGACAAGCAGGCAGCACAGAATGCGATGGCCAAGGCTGTCATGTCGCCGAAGTTCCAGTCCGCCTTCAACGTGGTCAAGGGGTCGGTACCGGCCCGTACCGATGTTTCAAATGAGGCTTTTGATGACTGCGGCAAGAAGGGGATGGCGGATCTGGCCGAGGCTGCCGGGAACGATACCCTGATGGGTTCCATGGCACATGGCCACTCTGCACCGGCTGCAGTCAAGAATGCCATGTACGACGTGATCACCAACCATTTCAATAATGACGTGTCCTCCGGGGAAGCTGTGGAACAGCTGGTTAACGCCGTCGAAGGCGCACAGTAAAGCGCGCTTCTGTCCCCTGATTTTCACCCGCCGGACTGGGTATGTGCAGTCCGGCAGGGCGAGGGTGCTCCGGTATCCGGCAAGCGGGTGAGAGGCTCCCGTCTTGCCAGTCATGCTGGAGAAGTTCAGGGGTACACGTCACCCATAACCGCAGGACAACTCCCATGAGTGATACCACCAGAACCAAAGGCGACTGGTTGCGGCAGAATTTACCCAAACTGGTTCTGTCTCCTTCGTTCGCCATTACCCTGTTTTTTGTGTACGGCTTTATTCTGTATACCGCATGGATTTCCGTGACTCAATCCCGCATGCTGCCCAAGCTGGACAGTTTTATCGGGTTCGAGAATTACAGCAAACTCTGGAAAACCCTGAACTGGCAGATTGCCCTCGACAATCTGGCCATCTTTGGCACCCTGTACATCCTGATCTGTGGTGTGCTGGGTTTGCTGCTGGCCATCCTGCTGGACCAGAAAATCCGTGCGGAAGGCTTCCTGCGCACGATCTACCTGTACCCCATGGCCCTGTCCTTTATCGTCACCGGTACGGCCTGGAAGTGGTTCCTGAATCCGGGGCTGGGGCTGGAGAAATCCATGCACGAATGGGGTTTCCAGAGTTTCAGCTTTGACTGGCTTATCAATCCCAAAATGGCCATTTATACCGTGGTTATTGCCGGCGTGTGGCAGACTTCCGGGTTTGTGATGGCGATGTTTCTGGCCGGTTTGCGCGGTATTGACAACGAGCAGCTCAAAGCTGCCCAGCTGGATGGTGCTTCCGCCTTCCAGACCTATCGGCGCATTATCATCCCGCAGCTGAGGGCTGTGTTCCTGAGTGCTTTTGTGGTATTGGCACACATGGCAATCAAGTCCTATGACCTGGTGGTTGCACTGACAGGTGGCGGACCGGGTAACGCCACCGAGGTGCCTGCCACCTTCATGTACTCCTACACCTTTACCCGCAACCAGATGGGGGTCGGTGCAGCATCAGCGATGGTAATGCTGATGACCATCGCCACCATCATTGTGCCTTATCTTTATGCCGAAACCCGGGAGAAGCGTCATGGCTAGTGCTGTTGAAACCGGGGCACAGTCCGGGCGCTTCTGGCGTGTGCTGATCTATGTCACCCTGATTGTCTTTGCTGCTTTTTATCTGCTGCCGCTGTTCGTGATGCTGGTGACCAGTTTCAAGTCACTGGATGAAATCCGTCAGGGCAATATGCTGGCCTTGCCACTCCAGTGGACCATTGAACCCTGGCTTTCCGCCTGGGGCAGTGCCTGCGTGGGGCTGACCTGTGAGGGCATTCACGGCTATGTCGGTAACTCCATCAAGATGGTGATCCCCTCGGTACTGATTTCCACCTTGCTGGGGGCGCTGAACGGCTATGTGCTGACCAAGTGGCGCTTCCCGGGGCATCGCTGGGTCTTCGGCCTGATGTTGTTTGGTTGTTTTATTCCGTTCCAGATCGTACTGATCCCCATGTCACAGGTACTGGGGCTGTTTGGTCTGGCCGGTACTACTGCCGGGCTGGTGCTGGTGCATGTCACTTATGGCATCGGCTTTACCACCCTGTTTTTTCGCAATTACTATGAGGCCTTTCCGAACGAGCTGGTACGGGCGGCCATGATTGACGGGGCCGGTTTTTTCCGGATTTTCTGGCGCATTCTGCTGCCCAGCTCCGGACCAATCATTGTGGTCACGGTCATTTGGCAGTTTACCAATGTCTGGAATGACTTCCTGTTCGGGGCCTCGTTTGCCGCCGGTCAAAGTGCCCCCATGACTGTGGCACTCAATAACCTGGTCAGCAGTTCAACCGGGGTGAAGGAATACAATGTCCACATGGCCGCCGCCATGATCGCAGCCTTGCCCACCTTGTTGGTTTACATTCTGGCGGGGCGTTATTTTGTTCGTGGCCTGATGGCTGGTTCAGTTAAGGGGTAGCAGTTTATGTCTTCTTTATCCATTCGTGATGTCCGCAAAGCCTACGGGCCGACGGAAGTCCTCAAAGGCATTGATATTGATATCGATAGTGGTGATTTTCTGGTGCTGGTCGGGCCGTCGGGGTGCGGCAAGTCCACCCTGCTGAACATGATTGCCGGGCTGGACAGCATCACCTCGGGCGAAATCCGCATTGAAGAGCAATTGGTGAATGATACGCACCCATCCGAGCGCGATATTGCCATGGTGTTTCAGTCCTATGCACTGTACCCGAACATGAATGTGGAAAAAAACATTTCCTTTGGACTGGAAATGCGCAAGATGCCACGCAAACAGCGCAGGGAGCGGGTGGCTGAGGTGGCCCGGATGTTGCAGATTGAGCCATTGCTGAAGCGCAAGCCTTCCCAGCTTTCCGGTGGCCAGCGTCAACGGGTGGCCATGGGGCGGGCACTGGTACGTGAGCCGAAAATCTTTTTGTTTGATGAGCCGCTCTCGAACCTGGATGCCAAGCTGCGTGTGGACATGCGCACTGAAATCAAAAAGCTGCATCAGCGTCTGGGTTCCACAATCGTTTATGTGACCCATGACCAGATCGAGGCCATGACACTGGCGACCAAGATTGCCATCATGAAAAGCGGGGTGTTGCAGCAACTGGGCGCACCCGGTGAGCTGTACAACCAGCCGGCCAATATGTTTGTAGCCGGCTTCATGGGCTCACCTTCGATGAATTTGGTACCGGCAGAGCTGGTGGCATCCGGCGATGAGCCGGCTGTGCGGGTCACGCTCAAGGACGGTGACAGTATGTTGCTGCCGGTCGGGGATAATCCGGCCTACAGGGACTGGGTCGGTAAGCCGGTCATTCTGGGGTTACGTCCGGAAAATATCACGGATGAGGGCAGTGCGGAGCAGGACAGCCCGTTGCTGTTTCAGGGTGAGTGCCTGATTGATGTCACCGAACCGACTGGTGCGGATGTGTTTGCCATCATTGAACTCAATGGCCGGGAAGTGGTGGGCCGGATGCGCTCCAGTTGTGGTGCCAAAGCCGGTGAGAAGTTACCGGTGGTGTTCAATATGCGCCATGCCGTGCTGTTCGATCCCCAGACAGAAAACCGGATCGGCTGAAGGGCAACCGACCCGTGATCGGGTCGTTGTCGTTGTGCCTGGTCAGGACCGGCAGCGCTATCAGAGAAACAGGGTGTTATAATTTTTATACCTTGTTTCCCCCGGTGGGGCACTGACCAGAGTTTGCTGCCGTGTCAAAAAATACCTGTATTTTTTTGCCGTTTCTGCTGATCGCCTGTTATTTCGGCACGGTCACCGCTGCAAACCCGGCACCGGAGACGCCTTCCCGTTTACCCGAGCCTTTTGTCATGGCCGTCAGTGGCAGACCGGTTTCCATGGATCCCCATTTCCTGCGTACCAGTCCGGACCTGCAGCTCAGCGCCCATTTATACGATTTTCTGCTGATTACGCCAGCCAGTGGCAAGGCGTATTCCCTGATACTGAAATCCTGGCAGGCGCTGGATGCCCGGCGCTGGGAGTTGCATCTGCGCCGGAATATTCGTTTCAGTGATGGCTCACCGTTGACCAGCCGTGACGTGATTTATAGCCTTCAGCGTGTTGCCGCCCATGATTCCCATGAATATCAGCGTATTACCAACGCACTGACACATTATGAGGCACTGGATAACTACACCATCCGGCTGACCACCCGGCAGCCGGAACCTGATCTGTCACGTCTGTTCGGGATGTTCAGTGTGCTGCAGTACCGGGATACCCTGACCAATTCACACGATTTTGCGACCAGACAGGGGTTTATCGGCTCCGGTCCCTATACCTGGCAGGGCATCAGTCTGGCCGGTGGTATCCTGCTGGAAGCCAACCCCCGATATCACGATTCGCAACCGGTGCTTCAAAAGGTGGAGCTGCGTTACCTGCAGCCATCCGGGCGGGTTCGTGCCCTCCAGCAGGCTCAGGTCCATCTGGTCGAACAGATTACCCCGGAGGAAACGGTGCTGCTGCGTGGAGACCCGCAGATCAGCCTGCTTGAGGTGCGTTCCGGTATCCTGATGCAGCTCATGCTGGACAGCTACCGTCAGGCTTCACCCTTTGTCACTGATCTGCAGGGGCAGGTGCTGGAGCCGAATCCGCTACAGGATGTGCGGGTGCGCAAGGCCATTTCCCTGGCCATTGATCGCGGTTATCTGGTGAATACGGTTTTATCCGGGGTGGGTGAGGTCAGTGGCCAGTTTCTGCCACCGGGTACCCAGGGGTATAATCCGGTGCTGCAGGCACCTGCCGTTTCTGTGACCGGGGCACGCCGACTGCTGGCCGAGGCCGGTTATCCGGACGGATTCCGGCTGACCCTGCATGGAACGCGTGGGCATTTCCAACGTGATGTGGCGATACTGGAGGCCATTGCGGCCAACCTGAATACCGTCGGCATCCGGACGACCGTTGTGTCCCTGGATAAGGATACGGTTTTCAGGGAGAGTGCCGACTCCCGGTACTCTGCGGTGCTGATGGGCATTTATTCCCACAATCGCCTGGATATGAGTCTTTATAATCTGGTGCATACCCGTGATGACGTTGCCGGTCTGTTCAATGACGGGCGTTACAGCAACCCGGTGATTGATCACATGCTGGATCAGGCGGATGAGGATTTTGATGGTGTGCGGCGCATGACGCGCCTGATGCAGGCTGCCGAACTGGCGCTGGATGATCAGGCCATTGTGCCGCTTTACTTTGAAAATCACCTGTCGGCGTTGCGCAAGGATCTGGCACTGGATATCCGGACGGATCAATATTTTTTTCTGGTCGCCGGCAACCTGGTTCCCGGAAGGCGATTGATTGGCGAAGATTGAGTTTTCTTATTGTGATTACCTGAATGGTCAAATCTGTACTGCAGCCGGTGATCGGGGTCGAGTCCCGGATTCTTTCCAAGGTTTTTGGGGTATTCTGCCTTGGCTGGCTGGTTTTTCTGGTGTTTGTTTATCAGCACCTCAACCACAGCGTGTTGCAGCTTTATGAGCGTAATCAGTCTTTCAACAAGGCCCAGTTTACTGCCATCCTGGAGCAGGTGGACAACCGTCTTCAGCAGCTTGCCCGTGAAGTGCTGGCGGCAGTACCGGAACCGGATGCTTCCGGAGCCTTGTCGGTGGCGCAGGTGGTGGCCGGACTGGATCAGGGCTGGTCGGTACTGGAGCAGCTGCCGGACTTTCTGGTCATGGATTTTCTGGCCGGAGATGGCCGACTGCTGAATAGCTGGGGGGCGGTGACAGAGCAGGGTGTCGACAGTGACGAGATGCAGATACGGCTGCTGCAGGCAGAGCGGGAACGCCACAGTATCACGTATCTGAGCTGCCGTGACCTGTGCTTTTTCACCCTGGTTCGTACCCTGGATGCGAACTCCGGCGGGTTGGGGTATCTGAGCCTGCGTATTCCGGTGGAAAACCTGCTGCGGCAGTTCGAGTTTCTGGTCGGTCCCGGTCTCTTCCTGTTTCACAACCCGGCTGATTCTCCACGTTCTGGGGGGCGATCGGGGGAAGCGCTGCCCGGATACGAGGTGGTGTTTCAGGCCGCCAGCAGCCAGGTCAAGTGGTTGAAATATCGTGATCTGCTGGCTGATCTGGACTGGCAGAAGCCCGTGTATCAGCGCTCGCTGCCAGGGCATGAGCTGCTGCTGGGCCGACTGGACACGGACTATTTTGCCGATGAGCGCTACCTGTTTGTCACGGTGGAGGACATGACATCCAACTTTGAACAGGCAGCCACTGCGTTCGGACGGATAATGCTGGGTTCCCTGCTGGTCATGCTGCTGTTGTGCATCGTGCTGTATTTCTTTATCCATCAGGTGATTCGCCGCCTGCAGTTTCTGGCCGGGGTGCTGCCCGTGATCGGTGCTGGTGAGTTCGAGCAGGCTGAGGAACTGCTGGAAGGCTGTGGAGCGGTGGTGCGCATGCGTCAGCCCCATCGTCAGGATGAGCTGGACTTCATGCATCAGTCGGTACGTGCCCTGAATGGCCGCCTGATGCAGCTGCATGCCAGCCTGCAGGGGCAGAATGACCAGCTGCGGGTACTGGCGGACTGTGACGGCATGACCGGCCTGTGGAACCGTCGGCGTTTCAGGCAGGAGCTGGAGTCCTGGGTGCGGCAGGACACGCCGTTTTATCTGGCCCTGTTTGATCTGGATCATTTCAAGGTGATCAACGACACCCTGGGCCATGCGGCGGGTGATCATGTGCTGGCTGCTTTTTCCGACATCCTGCGAGAGGAAGTGGCAGGTGATGGTCTGCTGCTGGCGCGTATGGGGGGTGACGAGTTTGCCATGGCCATGCGCGGGAGCAGCCGTGCCGAGGTGGAGGCCCTGTTGAGCCGGGTGGTTCTGCACTGGCAGCAGTCACCGCTCTGGCGGCGGGGATTGCGGATGGTGGTGAAAAGCAAGCCATCCATTGGTGTGGCCGGTTTTCCGGCTGACTCTGGCAATATGGATGACTTGCTGGTTTGTGCGGATACGGCAATGTATGAAAACAAGCGCCTGAAACAGGCGGACTTCCATTTCTATACCGGGAGGGAGCTGATTGTGTTTCAGGAGCGGCAGCTGGCCCGGTGGCTGAATCATCTGCATCAGGCGTTGCAGCAGGGGCATTTTCAGGTGTATTTCCAGCCCATTGTCAGTCAGGCCGGCCATGAGCGGGTGGCTTATGAGGCACTGGTCCGGATCAGCCGTCAGGCGCAGGGTGATGTACTGCAGGCGGGGCATTTCATTGCTTATGCCGAGCAGACCCGCCTGATTATCCGGATTGACCGGCTGGTGCTGGATCAGGCGCTGGCCTGCCTGTGCTCACACCAGCCACAGCCGGTGCTGTTTTTCAATGTTTCCAACCACACCCTGAGTACACCCGGCTTTGATGGTTATATTCTCGAAAAACTGAATGAGTATGCTTATGACCCGGCCCGTCTGGTCATCGAGCTGACGGAAAGTGCGGAAATTGTCAACTTCCAGCATGCCGAGTCCTTCATCAACGGTTTGCGCCATGCCGGTATCCGTTTTGCCCTGGATGATTTTGGCACCGGCTTTTCATCCTTCAATTATATCAGCAAGTTGGAGCTGGATTTCATCAAGATTGACAAAAGCATTGTCTGGGGGCTGATGACGGATTCCGGGTACACAAAAAACCGGGGCATTATCGAGTCGATTGTCTATCTTGGCCGGGCCGCCGGTATGCAGATCATCCTCGAAGGTGTTGAGACCTCAGCAGTGCTGGAGCGGATCCAAGGGCTGGGTGCCGATTTGTTGCAGGGCTATCTGTTCGGTCAGCCATCAGCTTCTGTCTGAGTGGAGGCCAGATAGGTCAGCATTTCCTGCTCTGGCACCATGCCGCCGCCGGTGGCCCAGACCAAGTGGGTGGCATTTTTCATGCGCGTTGCATCAAACTGCATACGCTGTCGGTAGGCATGATCACGGGATACCACAAGGGGGCCATACATGCCTGCGAGGGCGGAAGGCTCCAGCCGGATACCTTCCCGGCGATCCAGTTCACCCAGGTACCGGTACAGGCGCTGATCCGAGACGGTGAAATAACCATCCAGCAGCCGCTCCATGGCCCGACCGACAAAGCCGGAGGCCCGACCGACTGCCAACCCGTCAGCAGCAGTGATGTTGTCAATACCGATGTCCTGCACCGCGATTCCATCATGCAGGCCGGTATGCACCCCCAGCAGCATGCAGGGTGAGTGGGTCGGTTCGGCAAAGAGGCAGTGAACATGATCCCCGAATGCCAGTTTCAGTCCGAATGCCACACCGCCCGGACCACCACCAACCCCGCAGGGCAGGTAGACAAACAGCGGGTGATCGGCATCCACCTTGATGCCATGCTCATCAAACTGCTGCTTCAGGCGTTCGCCGGCCACGGCATAGCCGAGAAACAGGGTTTTTGAATTTTCATCATCAATAAAGAAACAGGCCGGGTCATTCTCTGCTGCCTTGCGCCCCTGTGCCACGGCAACACCGTAGTCCTGATCGTACTCGATCACCGTGACCCCATGCGCCCGCAGTTTGTCCTTCTTCCACTGGCGCGCATCTGCAGACATATGCACGGTGACGGAAAAGCCCAGCCGGGCGCTTATGATGCCGATAGACAGGCCCAGATTGCCGGTGGAGCCTACCGCGATGTGGTATTGCCGGAAAAATTGCCTGAAGGTGGCATCCGCCAGCTTGTCGTAGTCATCTGTTTCTGCCAGCAGCCCGGCGGCCATGGCCCGTTCTTCGGCATGGACCAGAACCGCATAAATGCCACCGCGTGCCTTGATGGAGCCGGAGATGGGCAGGTGGCTGTCCTGCTTCAGCAGCAGTCGACCGTGGATGCGTGTTGCGGCTTCCTGCTCCAGTTGCTGCTGCATGTGGGGAATGTCGAGCAGTGCAGATTCGATCAGGCCGTTTGTACATACCGTTTCCGGAAAAGCCCGCATCAGGTAGGGGGCAAAACGCTGTAGCCGTGTACTGGCATCCTGAATATCTGTTGCATCCAGGCCAACGTAAGGCAGCCCTGCAGCCAGCGTGGTGATTGCCGGGTTGAACCAGCAGACTTCTTCAAGGGCCATCAGCTGGCTGAGCAGCGGGTAGGTACGGATGAGTGCTTGGGTGTCGATCGTGGTCATGGCGGCTTGCTTCCGGTTTACTCATCTGCCGGGATGGCCACAGCCTCAAAACCGTAGTCCTGCAGTATCCGCTGCCCGGTCGGAGACAAAATGTACAGAGCCAGCTGCCAGGCTTTGGCCGCTGCATCCTTCCTGACCAGCAGGCCGCTGGGACCGAACTTTGCCGTAACCGGTATCTGGTAGGTTTTTTCATAAGCGGTGCTGATATCGCTCAACGCTGCCTTCAGGCTGCCGGCGGCATATAGTTGCAGGCTTTCTTCAGCTGCGGCTGATAATGGCAGTGATGAAGCTGCCAGTGACAGGGCCAGCATCGTTTGGTATGAGCGAGTTTTCATGGGGGGTTTGACTCCTTGGCCAATGCCTGGAAAAACAAGAGCCGGGATGACGGTTAGGGCTGTGGTGATGCCTGCCATCTACCCGTTGATAATGTACGGGCAACCCGGATGGGGTTTGCTACACTGCCAGGCTCAGGCCACCAGCTTGTCCATGACCCGCTGCAGTTTTTCCCTGGCAACCCTGCCCACTTCCCGGGCCGCTGTACTGTGGGCCAGCCCCAGCACTGTCACCGGGTCCATGAAGCTGACCACAATGCGGTTTGGTGAACTTTCGTACATGATGAAATTACAGGGTAGCAAGACGCCTGCATTTGGCTCTTCATCAATCAGCCGGGCGGCCAGTTTGGGATTGCAGGCCCCGAAAATGCGGTAAGGTGTGATGTCACGGTCCATTTTGGCCTTGAATATGGCCTGTACATTGACTTCGCTGACCACGCCCAGCTGCTCTTCCTGCAGGACGGTACGGACTTTTTCCAGGACGGCATCAAAGCTGCCGTTCAGGGTGGTATTGAATTCGTAGGACATGGCTGTACTCCCTGTAACTTGGTGTCAGGGCAGTGTAACAACTTTTTCCGGCCTCACCAGCGTTTTGCACATTGCAATCACCTGACCGGTATGCCTGCGCCCGTATCCGTTGTGGCCGGATGTCGCATTTTTTCGATTGGCTGCCAGTGTTTGGCTAGCATGAACGGACGGCGGTATAAAGGCCGCCCATCCCCAATCAGGCAGCTTACAATCAGGGTGTCATTATGAAAATAACCAGAAGCCCCATCACCGCCGCCGGTGTGCTGGCCATCATTTCCCTTTCAAGCGTCCATGTCGTCCATGCTGAAGCATTCCCCCATGATGAGGTGTTCTCCGGTCAGACGTCTGTCGAGTATGCCCAGGACCCTGCAGCAGACTATGCACTGGCCTATGATGGTGCCGGGGCGGGTGGCACGATTTACGATAATGCCGGTTATGTGACTGAAGCACTGGCGGATAACGGTGCGGGTATGGACAGTGTGGTTTATGACAATGCCGGCTATGTGGCCGAAACACCGATGGATGGCAGTGTGATCCATGATAATGGTGGCTATGCCGATTATACCGGGCAGGTCGGGAACGGTCAGGTTGGCGGTGTTTATGAGCAATACACCGGACAGGCTGATCTGCCGGCCCGGAATGATGGTACGGGTGCTTATCCTGTTGAGGTGGCACCTGTCCGGACGCAGGGCGGGGCCGTTTATTACGATGTAGCCGGTTCCTGGCAGGGTGGGCAGGAAAGCACGGTTCAGACTTCCGCCTTGCCCGTGCCACAACCGGCTCCGGCATCCTATTCAGCCGTTGAACTCGGGGAGCGGCTGCTGGCAGCGGTGCGCGCCGGTAACGCGAACGATATTCGCTGGTTGTTGCGCAAAGGGGCTGATCCGGAATACAAGCCCCATGCCAATGCCCTGTCAGCACTGGACCTGGTAGTACAGGGTGGCTGGGTCGATGTGGCCGAAGTTTTTTATCAGGAAGGTGTCAATTTCAACCGTCAGGGGAATCAGGGCATCACCTTCCTGCATCAGGCGGCCGCTGCCGGCAAACTGCCCATGGTCAGGTTTCTGGTCAAGGCCGGTTTGAATCCGAACGGGCGTACCAGCAAGGACTGGACACCCCTGCATCATGCCGCACGTTTTGGCCATGCCGATGTAGTGGATTTTCTGTTGCAGGCCGGTGCCGATCCGGCGCAGCGTAACTCCGACGGATTGCGGGCACGGGAGCTTGCCATTAACGCACATCACCTGCAGATTGCCCGGATGTTTTGAGTGCAGAAAGACCCCCCGGATTGTCAGGAGCGGGCTTTCAGTGCCAGAATGGCTGATTTCCATCGGAATAATCCAGGTCACCGGGACCGTCCTGTGACCTGTGTGACCCAAGCTCAGGAGTCTGGTCAATGGAACAATGGCGTAGTTGCAATCTTGGGGATGCAATGCTGGCCGGGGAACAACTGGAGCAGATCCGGATTGCCGCTGATCGGGTACTGGCACAGGCGGGCAATCTACCGGAGTTGGCCGTCTTCATGCGCCATGAGTCGGAAGGACGCTTGCACTGCGCACTTCGGGTTTACTTTTCCCCGGCGGCAGCGGCGGTGGCACAGGCATTTGCTGCCGGTCCCTGTCGTCAGCCTGCCGTCGCTGGACTGGGGCTGGTGGCCGGGACGGAGGCTGCCTGGGCACGACTGTTCGGCGCATCCGGAACAGCGGCTCAGCGTGGTGCATCGTAATGCAGGCGCTCTGGTTCGCATGGAATGCTCTTTCCTTGTGAAAATGGGTTGTGATTCAGTGTTCGCCTCCATTTTTTAGCGGGGAATGCAACGTTTGTAATGCTTTTAAAGCAGCATCTGCCAGTAACCCACATCCAGCCAGCGCCCGAATTTATAGCCCACCTCACGGAAATGAGCGACCTTTTGCATGCCCATTTTTTCGTGCAGGGCCACGCTGGCAGCGTTGGGCAGGGCAATAATGCCCAGCACGGTGTGCAGGTCGTGTTGGCGCAATGCATCAAACAGTGCCCCGTACAGTGTCCGTCCCAGCCCCCGGCCTTCCTGCCCGGCTGCCAGATAGACCGTGGCTTCCACGGCGAAACGGTAGGCTGAACGGCTCATCCAGCGATTGGCACAGGCATAACCCGCCAGTACACCATCCTGCTCCAGGACCAGCCAGGGCAGGCCGGCTTCATTCTGTACGGCATGCAGGCGTTGTGTCATGGTTTCTGAGCTGACCGGCTGTTCTTCAAAGGTGATGGTGGTGTTGAGGACATAATAGTTGTAAAGCGCGACAATGGCGGCGGCATCTGTTGGAAGGGCAGTACGAATCATGGTGAAACAGGCCTTGCTGATGGAAGTCAAAACCGATTTTAAGCAGGGTGTTGGTGGTCGTACAATGCTGTCCTGACCCGGCTTGCCATCAGTCGATTTTGTGTTTGAAATCCTTGACAAATAAAGTTATTGCTGATTGACATTTGAATTTGCATTGCCTATATTCAGGCTTCCTGAAAGGCAGCCTGTCTCGGCTGCCTTTTGTTTTTTGGTTCATGCGGAGGATTCGTCGTGACAGATGCCCAGGGTTCCTTGATGTCCACCTATTCGCGTCTGCCAGTGACCTTCGTCAAAGGCGAAGGTGCATCCCTGTGGGATGTTGATGGCAGGCAGTATCTTGATGCCATTTCCGGTATAGCGGTTTGCAGTCTGGGGCATGCGCGACGTGAAGTTGCCGATGCCATCAGTGAGCAGGCGCATACCCTGATGCATACTTCGAATATCTTTCACATTGCCAATCAGGAAGCACTGGGCCGGAAGCTGTGCGCCCTGTCCGGACTGGAACGGGTATTTTTTGCCAATTCCGGTGCGGAGGCCAACGAGGCCGCCATCAAGCTGGCACGCCTTTATGGCCACCGAAAAGGGGTTGAGCGTCCGGTGATTGCGGTGATGGAGCACGCCTTTCATGGCCGTACCCTGGCGACCCTGACTGCAACCGGCAATGCCAAAATCCAGGCCGGCTTTGGTCCTTTGCTCGAAGGTTTTGTGCGTCTGCCTTACGGGGATGCCGGGGCACTGGCACAGTTGTTTAGCGCCAATCCCGATGTGGTGGCCGTGCTGGTCGAGCCGGTGCAGGGTGAGGGGGGCGTGCATGTCCTGCCGCAAGGGTATCTGGAGCAGGCACGGGCCTTGTGTGATATCCACGATGCGCTGTTGATGCTGGATGAGATTCAGACCGGCATGTGCCGTACCGGCAAGTGGTTTGCCTTCCAGCACACCGCTATCCGTCCGGATGTCATGACCCTGGCCAAGGCGCTCGGCAACGGTATGCCGATTGGAGCCTGTCTGGCTGCGGGCAAGGCCGGGGCGGTTTTTGCACCGGGTAATCATGGCTCCACCTTTGGTGGCAATCCGCTGGCCTGTCGGGCGGGACTGGCGGTGGTTGAAGTGATGGAAAAGCACAATCTGGCGGCACAGGCCGAACTGCTGGGGGTTTATCTGCAGGAGCAGCTGCGTTCCCGGCTGGCGGATGTTGCCGGTGTCCGGGCCGTGCGCGGTCTGGGCCTGATGCAGGGCATCGAGCTGGAGCGGGATTGCGGCGAGCTGGTGAAGCGGGCGCTGGCCGAGGGATTGTTGATTAATGTGACAGCGGGCAATGTGGTCAGGTTATTGCCACCGCTGGTGATTTCGATGGCTGAAGCGGACCGGATTATTACCACGGTCAGCGAGCTGGTGAGGAAATTCCTGGAGGAGAGGAATGAGTGACATACGCCATTTTCTTAGCCTGAAAGATTTCAGTCCTGACGAGTTGCATGCCCTGATCCGGCATGCGGTCAGCCTGAAGCAGAAAACCAAACGCGGCGAGCTTTACCAGCCGCTCAAAAACCGAACGCTGGCCATGATCTTCGAGAAGGCCTCCACCCGTACCCGGGTTTCCTTCGAGGCCGGCATGACCCAGTTGGGCGGGCATGCGCTGTTTTTGTCACCGAATGATACCCAGCTGGGGCGTGGTGAACCGATCGAAGATGCCGCTCGTGTCATTTCACGCATGGTGGATCTGGTCATGATCCGCACCTTTCAGCAGGAGATGATCGAGTGCTTTGCTCAGCATTCACGGGTACCGGTTATCAATGCCCTGACGGACCTTTACCATCCGTGCCAGCTGCTGGCGGACATTATGACCTGGGTTGAGCAGCGCGGTGATCCGGCAGGCAAGACCGTAGCCTGGGTTGGGGATGGCAACAATATGTGCCATTCCTGGATGAATGCGGCGGTATTGTTCGGTTTTCGCCTCAATATGGCCTGTCCGGCCGGTTATGATCCGGATTCGGAGATACAGGCTGCTGCCGGGGATGCCGCCGTATTGTTCCGGGACCCGCTGGAAGCGGTGGACGGGGTGGATGTGGTGGTGACTGATACCTGGGCCAGTATGGGGCAGGAAGACGAGAAAAAGGTACGCATGCAGGCTTTCCAGGATTATCAGGTCACGACGGACATGATGCAGCGTGCTGATCCGGATGCGTTGTTCATGCACTGTCTGCCGGCTTATCGGGGCATGGAAGTGGCTGCAGAAGTGATCGACGGGCCACAAAGTGTGGTCTGGGATGAGGCTGAAAACCGCCTGCATGCCCAGAAGGCGCTGATGGAAATTCTGTTGCTGGGCTTCCCGGAGCAGCGTCAGGGGGATTGATGCGCATCATTACCGCGAATGTCAATGGCATCCGTTCAGCCGCCAAAAAGGGCTTTTTTGACTGGATGCTGGCCCAGAATGCCGATGTGGTCTGCATTCAGGAAACCAAGGCTCAGGTACACCAGCTGGAAGCGCAGCGTGAGCAGTTCTTTCCGGCAGGGTATCACTGCTATTACCACGATGCGGAAAAGAAGGGTTACAGCGGTGTGGCGCTTTATTGTCGCCATGAGCCGGATGCACTCATCATCGGGATGGGGGAGCCGGAGTTTGATCGTGAAGGCCGCTATCTGGAGGCCCGTTTTGGTAATCTGGGGGTCGCTTCCCTGTATCTGCCCTCCGGTTCTTCCAAAGAGGAACGGCAGCTGGTCAAGTACCGCTGCATGGATTACTTTGAGACCGTATTGCAGCAGCGTGTGGCGGATGGACATGATCTGGTGGTGTGCGGCGACTGGAATATTGCCCACAGGAATGAAGACATCCGCAACTGGAAGAGCAACCAGAAGACCTCCGGTTTCCTGCCGCAGGAGCGGGCCTGGCTCGACAAGCTGTTTGATGACTGGGACTTTGTTGATGCTTTCCGCGAACTGCCGCAGCCGGAGCATGCTTATACCTGGTGGTCCAACCGGGGGCAGGCCTGGGCTAAAAATGTCGGGTGGCGCATCGATTATCATGTGCTGTCACCCTCCCTGCGGGGTAGGGTGGAGAAGACGGCCATTTATAAGGATGAGCGCTTTTCCGACCATGCCCCCCTGCTGATTGACTATCGGCTTGACCTGAAAAATGTGAAATAAAGCAGAATGCATGAGCAAGAAACGCGAGATTCCGGTTTTTAATCACCCGCTGATGGAGACCCATTGCCACCTTGATTACCTCAAGGATGAAGCACTGGAGCAGACCATTGCTGCTGCACGGGCGGTGGGTGTTGAGCGTATTGTGACCATTGCCGTATCCCCGGATAATCTGAATACGGTTCGCCATATTGCCGAAAGCCACCCCATGGTCTGGGGAACCCAAGGTATTCATCCCCATGATGCCAAAGATTACTCGGATGCCGTGCATGAGCAGATCCGGGTCAATGCCCGGACCGACAGGATGGTGGCCATCGGGGAAATCGGGCTGGATTATTATTACGAGCACTCCGATCGTAGCCGTCAGCGTGAGGTTTTCGAGCGTCAGTTGCAGCTGGCCATTGAGCTGGACCTGCCGATTGTGGTGCATACCCGTGAGGCCGATGCCGACACCGAAGCCATCCTGCGCAACTTTACCGCCGACCTGCGTCAGCGTGGCGTGATCCACAGTTTCACTTCCGGCATGGTGCTGGCGGAATACTGTCTGGGAGAAGGCTTTCATCTGGGCTTCAATGGCATCAGCACTTTCAACCGTGCCGACAATGTGCGTGAGGTGATCGCCATGACACCGTTGACACAGATTTTGTTCGAGACCGATTCCCCTTATCTGACACCGGTACCCTACCGGGGCAAGCCCAATGCGCCGTATTATCTGCCCTTTATTGCTGAAAAGGTGGCAGCGGTGAAGCAGGTGAGCCTGGAAACCCTGCTGCCTCAGGTATGGCACAACAGCCTCGGACTGTTTTTCCCTGCTGAGGCCGAAGTCTCAGCCGGCAACCAGACAGCTGCGTAACTGTTCCGGCCCGCGCCGGATCCAGGCTTTAATGGTGCCCGGTGGCTTGGCGTTATGGGTCAGCATCATGGGTAAGGCCGAAATGGAAGGCTTGCAGAATACAGCCCTGTTGTTCCTGTTTCAGCTGTTGCAGGCATTCCATGAGCTTGCGGGTGTCCTGACGCAATGGCTCAGGCCCCGGTCCGTACTACCTCATTGGTGAGGGCATCACGGATTTCTGTCGGCTTGTCAAGCCCGCCGATGCTGCGATCCAGGTAAAAGTCAATCTGGGCACCGAAATAATGCCGGGCTTCGCGGGCATTGCGTGCCGGTGGCTGGCCATTCGGGTTGGCACTGGTGGAGACCAGCGGATGTCCAAGGCGCTGGCACAGGTACTGGCAGTCAGGGTGATTGCTGATGCGCACGGCGATCCTGTCATGGTTGCCCCGCAGCAGGGGCGAAACTTCAGGTCGCACCGGCAGCAGCCAAGTGACAGGACCCGGCCAGCCGGGCTCAATGCGTGACAAAATCAGGTCATCCAGTGGAGCCAGCCAGGCATCAAACTGGTTCAGGCTGGTACCGATCAGGATCAGCCCCTTGTCTGCCGGGCGCTGCTTGATACCCAGAATGCGCTGTACGGCACTCAGGTTGCCGGGATTGCAGCCGAGGCCGAAGACTGCCTCCGTCGGATAGGCCAGGATGCCGCCATTGCGGACGGTTTCCAGAGCCTGTTCCAGACTGGCGCTGGTGCGCATTACAGTTCAGCCGGGGGACCGGCATTCTTGCCGCGACTGCCCGTGCGACTTTTGCTGTCCTGGGTCGCTGTGGCTGCTTCCTTGCCGTTGCTGGCGGTTTTTTTGGCCGTGCCTGCCTTGGTCGTGGCGCGTTTCCGGGTGGCCGGTTTTTTTGAGCCATCAGCACTTTTGGTGCCGGCCGCTTTTGTTGCTGCTGCTTTTGCCGTTTTGGTACGGCGCTTCGGTGTGGCCGGTTTCGGGGTTTCAGCGCCATCGGCTGCCGTATCCGGGGTTTTGCCTTTGGTGGCGGCAGCTTTCTTGCCGCCCTTGGCCTTGGCCGGAATGCTGGCCAGAATCTGCTGTGCTTCCTCCAGCGTGACGGATTCGGGTTCACGCTCCTTGGGCAGGCGTGCCTTGTTCTTGCCATCCGTCAGGTAAGGTCCCCAGCGCCCCTTGAGAATCTGGATGCCGTTGCCGAAGTCCATCAGGGTCCGTGCCAGATCGGCGGCCTTTTTTTCCTCAATCAGTTCCAGTGCCCGTTCCAGGGTGACAGTATGGGGGTCATCTTCCTTCTTGAGTGATACGAACTTGCTGCCGTAGCGGACGTAGGGACCGAAGCGGCCAATATTACAGCTGACGGCCTCGCCATCAGCGGTTTCACCCAGGGTACGGGGCAGCTTGAACAGCTCCAGTGCTTCTTCCAGCGTGACCGCATCCATTTTCATTCCGGCCCGCAGGCTGGCAAAGACCGGCTTGTCCTCATCGTCACGGCTGCCAATCTGTACAAAAGGCCCGTAGCGTCCCATGCGTACCGATACCGGTTTTCCGGATTTGGGGTCCATGCCGATCTCGCGTGCCTGCAGCACATCGCTGCGTTGCACGCTATCCATTTTTTCTTCCACCAGATCATGGAATGGCTGCCAGAACTGCTCCATGACCGGAACCCAGGCTTTCTCACCCCGCGAGATGTCATCCAGCTGGTCTTCCATATTGGCCGTGAAGTCGTAGTCCACGTAGCGGGTGAAATGCTCGGTCAGGAACTTGTTGACGATACGCCCGATATCGGTGGGGAAGAAGCGGCGCTGGTTCAGCTCCACGTATTCGCGCGCCTGCAGGGTGGAAATAATGCTGGCGTAAGTGGAGGGGCGACCGATACCGTATTCTTCCAGACTCTTGACCAGTGAGGCTTCAGAGTAACGGGGCGGGGGTTCGGTAAAGTGCTGTCTGGCCTCAATGTCGTGCAGTGGCAGCTTTTCCCCTTCCTGCAGCGGGGGAAGTGTCCGGTCCTGTTCCTGTTTCTGGTCATCCAGCCCTTCCTCGTACACGATCAGGAAACCCGGATCCCGGATGGTGGAGCCATTGGCGCGGAAAAATGAACCCGGCTCAGCCGCCAGATCCACGGCTACGGTATCCACGGTGGCATGAATCATCTGACAGGCCACGGTGCGTTTCCAGATCAGCTGGTAGAGCTTGAACTGTTCATCACTCAGGTAAGGGCGGACTTCTTCCGGTATGAGCCGGCAGGAGGTGGGGCGAATGGCCTCGTGTGCCTCCTGGGCATTCTTGGATTTGGTCTTGTACTGGCGCGGGACCTCCGGCAGCTGGCTGGCACCGTATTTTTCGGTGATCAACTCCCGCAGTTCGGTAATGGCTTCACCGGCCAGTGTAACCGAGTCGGTCCGCATGTAGGTGATCAGGCCGACCGGCCCGCCACTGCCCAGATTGATGCCTTCATACAGCTGCTGGGCGGTGCGCATGGTGCGCTGGGATGAGAAGTACAGCTTGCGTACCGCTTCCTGTTGCAGGGTAGAGGTGGTGAAGGGAGCGGCCGGGTGACGCTTTCGCTCCCTGCGTTCGATCTTTTCGACCAGCAGCTCGCCATTGGCCGCCGCCAGCAGACGTTCACGGACTTCATGAGCCCTGCTGTCCCGGTTGATATCGAACTGTTCCAGCTTTTTGCCGTCCAGGGTGTGCAGACGGGCGTTGAAACCCTGACTTTCCTTTTCCGTCAGTGCCGTCAGGCTCCAGTATTCCTGTGGCACAAAGGCTTCAATTTCCTGCTCGCGCTCCACGATCAGGCGCAGGGCAGGACTCTGTACCCGGCCTGCCGAGAGGCCGCGCTTGATCTTGCGCCACAACAGTGGTGAAAGGTTGAAACCGACCAGATAATCCAGTGCCCGCCGGGCCTGCTGGGCGTCTATCAGCTCGTAGGACAGCCCGCGCGGGTTCTGGATGGCGGCCTGAACGGCACGTTTGGTGATTTCGTGGAATACCACACGCTGGACGGTTTTCCCCTCAAGGATGCCGCGCTCTTTCAACAGTTCGTACAGATGCCAGGAAATGGCTTCACCTTCGCGGTCCGGGTCAGTGGCCAGGTAAAGCGTGCCTGCCTTTTTCAGGGCTTTGGCGATGGCATCCACATGACGCTGGTTGCGGTCGATGACTTCGTACTTCATGGCAAAGCCATGCTCGGGGTCGACAGCGCCTTCCTTGGGGATCAGGTCGCGCACATGGCCATAGGAGGCAAGCACCTCGAAATCCTTCCCCAAGTATTTCTTGATGGTTTTTCCCTTGGCGGGTGATTCGACAATGACAAGGTTCTCGCTCATGAGGCCACTTTTCAGATGATGTTCGGGAGTTTGCAGGCTTCAGGGCCTGTCTGTGGCCTGCATTTTAAACCTGAAAAGCCGGTAAAAGTAAAGAGCCGGTGCGGAATCGATTGGTATCAGTGGTAGATGGGCTGGGTTCCGTCCAGTGTCAGGCCCTCGGTCCAGAAGAAGGAGTTGTCCTCATCCGGACGGTTGAGCAGTACCATGAGGATCACCCATTTGAGGCGGTCAAGATCAAAGTCGTTGTCTTCCAGTTCCAGTACCCGTCCAATGATCTGCTCACGGGTTTCGGCATTCAGAACCCCGGCCCGCTCCAGGAACAGCAGGTAACTGCGGCATTCGGTATCGAGCCAGTGCTGCTCTTCAGCGGTGAATACCCGAATGGCACCGGGGTCGCTGGCAGGGTCAAGGGTATGGGCTTCATCACCGAGGCTCTCCAGCCAGTTGAAGGCGCGGTTGATCTCGCCGGGCAGAAAGCCCGCACCCAGCAGGTACTGGTTCAGTGACTCACGGTCTTCCGAGGCGTCTTCTTCCAGTTCGGGGTAGTTTTCAAACAGGTAGAACAGGACATCGAGGGTGTTCTCTTTCATCAGGCTTTTAGTCTCTCGGGCCCAACCGCATGTAATGCCCACCACCACACGCAGCCACATGCCCCTGCAGTTCAAGCATTAGCAGCATGGATGAAACGGCCTCAGGGGTCAAGCCTGTATCCATGACTATCTGGTCAACCGGTACCGGATCATGACCAAGGGCGGCAAGAACCCGCAGCTCGTCGCCTTCGGGGCTGTAGGGTGTTTCTTCCGGGGCGGGGTATTGACCACGATCGGGCTGTGGATTCTGCTGTGCTGCCGGGCCGGTGTTTTCCAGATAACTGTGCAGTTGAACGGCGACTTCCTCCAGAATGTCACTGGCGGTTTCCACCAGTTTTGCCCCCTCACGGATCAGCTGGTGGCACCCTTTGGACAGAGGGTTGTGAATGGAGCCGGGGATGGCAAAGACTTCGCGCCCCTGCTCCATGGCATGCCGGGCCGTGACCAGTGAACCGCTGCGCAAGGCGGCTTCCACTACCAGAGTGCCGACCGCCAGGCCGCTGATAACCCGGTTGCGGCGCGGAAAGTTGTCCGCATGCGGTTTGATCCCGATGGGAAATTCCGAAATCAGCGCCCCCTGCCGGACGATCTGCTCCGCCAGTTTGCGGTTGCGGGCCGGATAAACCATGTCCAGCCCGGTGGCAACCACGGCAAGGGTCGGGCCGCCGGCTTCCAGTGCGCCCTGATGGCTTTCGGCATCAATGCCGAGTGCCAGCCCGCTGGTAATGGTAAGGCCGCTCTGGCTCAGGTGGCGGGCAAAGGCACGCGCATTTTCACGCCCGCCACTGGTGGGGTTACGGGTGCCGACCATGGCAATTTGCGGATCATGCAGCAGTTCCGGGTTGCCGGTGACAAACAGCAATGGGGGACAGCCGGGAATGTTTTTCAAAGCACGAGGGTAAGCCGGAGAATCAATGAACAGAATGTGATGATTGTCCTGCTGTTCCAGCCAGGCCATGTCTGCCCGGGTGGAATTCCGGTCCACACTGCGCAGCCCGCTGATGGCAGTAGGCTTGAGGCCGCACTGCCGCAGTTCGGTATCGGAGGCATCCAGCGCATGGGTGATGGAGCCGAAACAGCCCAGCAGACGCTGGAAGCTGACGGTACCGATGCCGGGGGCGCGCCACAGTTGCAGGCGGGCTTGCAGTTCCTGTTGGTTTACTGGCACGGGGTGGTTGATCCTGAGCTTATGGATTGCCTATTCTATCTCCATTCTGGACCTCACGGGCGGAATCCAGGATAAGTGCATAGCTCAGGTTCTCGCTGACGCTGTAGACAATGGCGTTCGAGACCTTTTCCGGTGGCAGCTGGGTCAGCTGGGTACCACCGGACGGCTTTGGCTCACGTCCATGGTAGAAGCGGAACTTGTCTTCCAGCACCCGGCCTTCATGATAAATCCCCAGAACATAACCGGGCTTGATGCCCTGACGTTTGCCGCGGTTGATGATGGCGATCATGCAGTCCGCTCCCAGATAGCTGGCCTCATAGAGCCCGGCAATATGGCCGCGTATTTTCTGCTGCGGGGCCTGGATCGGGGCACGCAGAGCCTGCTGTTGTTCAAGGGTGGGAACCGGCAGCAGGCGATCCCCTTTGCGGACCACATTCTTGGTTTCCAGTGTGGTTGCCGTTGACAGGTCATCGATGCGGTCGATACGGGCCGTGCCTACATGGGAGAGCTGGTGGCCGAGGGGCTTGCCGGTTTCCGGATCACGCAGGTAGCTGTCCGGATGGTAAATGCCCAGTCGCTCCCCGAGACGGGACCGGTTCAGGCCGCGAATGTAAATGGTGGTATTGTTCTGGATCAGGGTCTGGCCGTCGCGGGCTGAAACGATATAGGGCAGCTTGTTGATTTCATCGCCGTCCATGACCAGCGGCCAGCGCATGAACGGAGCCAGCAGTGCCAGCGGTTCGCCCATTTTGGTACCACTGCGGTCAACCCGGATGCGGGGTGAGAGCTTCATGCTTGCCCCACTGTTCCGGGATACCTGACGGCCATTGGTACCGAAATACAGAACATCGCCGGGATAGATCAGGTGCGGATTGCGGATGCGCTGGTTGTCATCCCAGATTTCCGGCCAGAACCAGGGTTTGTACAGGTATTTCCGGGCAATGCTCCACAGGGTGTCGCCTTTCTGGACGACATAGCGGCTGGGGGCGTCGGGGCGGATATCACTGGCGGAAAGGCGATTGCCTGTTGATTGGGTGCTGCTGCTGGCGGCCTTGCCGGTCTGGCTTCCGGAGCGGGCTGCCGGCTGGCCATAATAGTCATCGTAGTGGCGGTCTGCCTGTGCACGATTCTCCTGCATCAGGGCGCTGTTGTTGGTGCAGGCTGACAAAAAAACAATGCCCGTCAAACAACCGGCTCGGAGTACAGATGAGTAACGCAGCATGTTAGTATCCTTGTTATTGTGTAGTTATTATTAATTAACGGGATGACTTGCCGGTATGATAACGTCATAAAACCGGTGAGGGCACCACTTTCAGATTTTCGGTAATCATTTTCGGTAAAAATTAACCATGGCCTTATTAGAAATATTACACCACCCCGATCCCCGATTGCGCAAAAAAGCTTCTCCCGTCACCCAGGTCGATGACCGTATGAAAACCCTGCTGAATGATATGCTGGAAACCATGTACGAGGCACGTGGCATCGGCTTGGCCGCGACTCAGGTCAATGTGCATGAACGGGCCATTGTAATTGATCTGTCCGAAGAAAAAAACGATCCCCTGTTTCTGATCAACCCCGAGCTTCTGGCGCAGTCGGGTGTAATTGAGCATGAGGAGGGCTGTCTTTCCGTGCCGGATTATTATGAAAAGGTGACACGGGCATCCGATATCCGGGTGCGGGCACTCGGACAGGATGGCGAGTCGTTTGAAATCGAGGCTGATGGCCTGCTGGCTGCCTGCATCCAGCATGAAATGGACCACCTGGACGGCAAGTTGTTTGTTGATTATCTGTCGGTATTGAAGCAGCAGCGCGTGCGCCGGAAAATGGAAAAACTGGAGCGTCTCAAGCGCAAGGCACCCGAGCAGGCGAATGCTGGATGAGCCGCCACGGATTGCGGGTGATTTATGCCGGGACACCGGCATTTGCCGTGCCGGCGCTGCAGGGGTTGCTGCAGTCGCACCATGAGGTGCTGGCAGTCTATACCCAGCCTGACCGCCCGGCGGGCAGGGGGCGTCAGCTGCGCTTCAGTCCGGTCAAGACGGTGGCGCTGGATGTCGGTGTTCCGGTCCGGCAGCCGGAAAATTTTCGTGCGCCAGCCGATCGGGCCGGGCTGGCAGCGCTGGCTGCTGATGTGATGGTGGTGGCCGCTTATGGCCTGATTTTGCCACAGGCGGTGCTGGATATTCCGCGTCTGGGTTGTCTCAATATTCATGCTTCACTGCTGCCACGCTGGCGCGGGGCGGCCCCGATCCAGCGTGCCATTGAAGCCGGTGATCAGGAGACCGGCGTCACCATCATGCAGATGGCTGCCGGACTGGATACCGGTGACATGTTGCTGAAAAAGACCCTGCCGGTTGGCCCGGATGACGGGGCACAGGTACTTCATGACCGTCTGGCCGGACTGGGGGCACAGGCCCTGCTGGAGGTGCTGGCGCAATTGGAGCAGGGGGATGTGACCCCCGAGGTGCAGGATGACTCGCGGGCCTGTTATGCTGCCAAACTCAATAAGTCTGAAGCCGAGCTGGACTGGCAGCAGCCTGCGGCCGTGCTGGAACGTAAAATCCGTGCCTTTGATGCATGGCCCACGGCTTACAGCCTGCATCAGGGACAGCCATTGCGCTTTTTTGCAGCTTCGCTGCCGGATACCGCGCCGGTCAGTGCGGCTCCCGGCAGTGTGGTGGCCGAGAGTCGTGAAGGCATCGATATTGCTGCCGGTGACGGGCAGGTCGTGCGCATTCAGGTGCTGCAACCTGCCGGTGGGCGGCGCATGGCTGTGGCTGATTTTGTCAATGCCCGTTCCCTGGCCGGCGTGTGTTTCAGGCATTCCGGGACTGCAGATGCCGGGGACGCGGTTTGAACATCCGGGCCGTGGCATCCGGTGCCCTGTTTCAGGTGGTCTATCAGGGAAATTCGCTGACCGAGGTGCTGCAGGCTCCCCGGGTGGTCGCCCTGTCGGAACGGGATCAGTCCTGGGTGCGCAACCTGTGCTTCGGATGTGTGCGCTGGCATGTGCGCCTGACGGTTGTGCTGGAACGCCTGCTGTCGCGCCCGCTGAAGAAATCGGACCGTGATGTGGAGTGCCTGTTGCGCACCGGGCTTTACCAGCTCATGTACCAGCGCACGCCGGATCATGCGGCTGTCAACGAGACGGTGGATGCCGCCCGGCGCATGAAGAAGAAACCCTGGGCCGGGGGGCTGGTGAATGGTGTGCTGCGCAACTTCATTCGGCAGCGTGAGGCGGTACTGGCACAGGTGGAGCGCTCAGAAACCGGGCGCTATGCATTTCCGCGCTGGCTGGCACGGCATCTGAAACAGGATTGGCCGACGCACTGGCGTGCCATTATGGAAGCCGGCAATGCCCATCCGCCGCTGGTGCTGCGCGTTAATCAACGAGCCATGACAGCCGCCGATTACCAGGCCCGGCTGCAGGCCGCCGGTATTGAGGCGATCCTCCAGGCGCATGCACCGGAAGCACTGGTGCTGGAACAGGCGGTAGCGGTGGCGTCCCTGCCCGGATTTGATGACGGGTTGGTATCGGTGCAGGATGCAGCCGCCCAGCTGGCTGCCCGGCTGCTGGCGTGTGAGCCGGAGCAGCGGGTGCTGGATGCCTGTGCGGCACCGGGGGGCAAGACCTGCCATCTGCTTGAGTGCAATCCGGACCTGCACCTGCTGGCACTGGACAGCAGTGCGGCAAGGCTGGAGCAGGTGCGGGATAACCTTCGGCGTCTGCAGCTGCAGGCAGTGTGCAAGGCTGTGGATGCCGGGGCACCGGAAACCTGGTGGGACGGGCAGGGCTTTGACCGCATTCTGCTGGATGCTCCCTGTTCGGCAACCGGGGTGATCCGTCGTCACCCGGATATCAAGGTCTTGCGCCGGGAAACGGATATTGCGGCACTGGTACAAGAGCAGGCGCGTCTGCTGGCAGCCCTGTGGGGGGTGCTGAAACCGGGCGGGCAGCTGCTGTATGTCACCTGCTCCGTGCTGCAGGACGAAAATGAAGGGCAGCTGCGGACTTTCACTGCGGCGCATCCGGAAGCCGAAGTCCTGAGCATTCGGGCAACGTGGGGGATGGCGTTGACGTTTGGCCGTCAGATATTGCCTGGGGATGCCGGTATGGACGGTTTTTATTATGCCTTGCTGAAAAAGGCGGGGCAGGAATCAACAGAATGATAACGGTAATATCCAGGGGTTTGTTATTGGTGCTGGTGCTGCTCTTTGCCGGCAGCGCGCTGGCGCTTGAGCGGCAGATCGCGGTACGGGAGTTTTCCCTGACTCAGGGCGTGCTGCGTGAGCAGCTGGTGGCCAGTATGCGCTTTGACTATACCCTCGGTGACGAGATGCGTGACAGCCTGCTGAACGGTGTCACGCTGGTCAATGAAATCCGCTTTGATCTCGTCACCCACAGTGCCTGGTGGTGGGACAGCAAGGTGCGGCTGGACAGTATTGTCACCGAACTCAAGTACCACGCGCTCAGCCGTAATTATCAGTTGCTGGATCGACATTCAAAGGAAAGCTGGAATTTCTCCAGTCTGCCGGCCGCGCTGGCGTTCATGGGGACGGTCAATAATCACCGTCTGCCGCTGATTCCCATGGAAGCTTTCGGCAATGACTCGGCCATCTTTGTCAGTGCGGTGCTGGGGCCGAAAAATGATGGTGCCTTCAGCATTACATCCATGTTTTCAGGCAAGACTGAGCTGGTCAGTCAGGGAATCATGTGGCCACTGACACAATGATCCGGGTGATATTGCGATGGTTGCCGATAACGGTGATCGGGATACTGCTGGCCATATCTCTGGGGATGTTGTATCAGGCGACCCAGAATCTGCGTGATTCCAACAGTTTTCATTATCTGTTGTACCTGAATGCCTTTATTCTGGCGATACTGGTGCTGGCGATTCTGCTCAATCTGATACGTATCATCTACCAGTGGCATACCCGGCAGGCCGGCTCACGCTTTACCCTGCGGCTGCTGGGCGGGTTTCTGGTGCTGACCCTGCTGCCGGTATTGGTTGTGTCTTTTTTCTCCATGAACCTGATTGGCAAGAATATCGATCGCCAGCTCAGCACGCCCGTTGAGGGTGCACTGGACGATTCGCTGGAGCTGGCCCATTATTCACTCATGGTGCGCAGCCGGGTTCATCTTATGGATCTGACCGAGCTGGCCAAGCAGCTGCCTGGCAGTACCAAACTGGAGATTTCGGCCCTGATGGATGGCTGGCGCATGCGGCGTGGTGCCCATGAAGTGATCCTGCTGTCCGAGGGGCAGCATTATATTGCCACCAGTGTGGATGAAGTGGACAGCCTGATTCCGTTTTTTACGGTCCGGGACCTGCTGCGCAATATGACCGGGCGTAACGAATACGTGCACATTGAATCGGTGCACGATGCGGATGGCGAGGAGCAGCTGTTTGCCCGGGTTGCCCTGCGGGTGATTTACGGACTGGGTGAGCAGCCGGCTATCCTGACGGCCCTGTTTGCCCTGTCCGAGCGGGAGGAGCTGCTGGCGCGTAATGTGTCGGATGTGCGTAATGAGTATAAATCCATCAGCTACAATCGGGAGGCACTCAAGGATGCCCTGCGTATGGCACTGCTGGTTATCGCCATTCTGACGGTGTTGTTCTCACTCTGGGCTGCTTTCATTTTTTCAAGCCGCCTGACCCGGCCGGTGCGTGATCTGGTTGAGGGGACGCTGGCGGTGGCTTCCGGTGATCTGAAAAAGAAACTGCCGGTTTCGGACCGGGATGACTTCAGCCTGCTGGCACGCTCTTTCAATACCATGACCAAGCGCCTGTTCAGTGTTCAGGAAGAGCGTGAGCAGGCCCGTCGGCAGTTGCAGAAGGAACATGATTACCTGGATGTAGTGCTGGAGCACCTGTCCTCCGGGGTGGTGACGCTGGACGGGAATATGATCATCCGCCGCATCAACACGGCCGCCAGCCAGATTCTGGGGCAGTCGATGCAGAATCAGGTCGGGCTGAGCTTTGAAGAGGCCTGCCGCAATCTGGAGCGCCTGCAGCCTTTTGTCGATGCCCTGAGCCCCTGGCTGGCGGCACCGGAGCAGGACTGGCAGGCTGAGGTGGTGCTGGCATCGGATCAGGGGCGTCAGGTTCTGGTTTGTCGCGGGGCCGGTCTGCCCAAGGATTCTGTCCATCAGCAGGGCCATGTGCTGGTGTTCGAGGATGTCACCGATGTGGTACAGGCCGAGCACGATGCTGCCTGGTCCGAGGTGGCGCGCCGGCTGGCTCATGAAATCAAAAACCCGCTCACACCGATCCAGCTGTCTGCCGAGCGCCTGAACCGCAAGCTGGATGGCAAGCTGGAGCCGGATCTGGCCGACTTTCTTGAGCGCATGACCCGGACCATCATCCAGCAGGTGGATACCCTCAAGGCCATGGTCAATGCCTTCAGCGAGTATGCCAAAGCGCCGATGCTGGCCAAACGACCGGTGGACCTGAATCAGCTGGTTGCCGAGGTGGTGGAGCTGTATCAGGATAATCCGGGACAGGTGCGGCTGGTCTTGCAGCAGGGCAGGTTACCCCTCATCATGCTGGACCCGCACCGCATGCGCCAGTTGGTGGTCAATCTGGTCAAGAATGCGCTGGAAGCCATTGGTGAACAGCCGCCTGGCGGTGGGGAGATTCGCATTAACACTTTCCTGGACCGCGGTATGGAAAGTGGTGAGCAGGCCGTATTGACCCTGCAGGATAACGGACCGGGGATTCCGGAGCACCTGCTGCCGCACTTGTTTGAGCCTTATGTGACCAGCAAGCACAAGGGAACCGGGCTGGGGCTGGCCATTGTGAAGAAAATTGTGGAGGAGCATGACGGCAGTCTGGGGGCGCGCAATCTGGAGACGGGTGGGGCCATGATCAGTATCATCCTGCCGGTGAGCCGCAGCTGAGCGGATTTTATGAAAGGAAAGGGCCAAAAAGCAGAGTACACGTGAACAAGTACAAGGAGACATGACATGACAGCACAATTGGTTCTGGTAGTGGATGATGAGCCGGATATTCGTCAGCTGGTAAGCGAAATACTGGAGGATGAAGGCTATCGTGTTGACGTGGCCGAGAATGCAGTGGCCGCTCGTGAGGTTTTCCGCCAGCGCCGTCCGGATCTGGTATTGCTGGATATCTGGATGCCCGGCACGGATGGTATCAGTCTGCTTAAGGAGTGGCGTGAGGAAGAAGGCATCCGCTGTCCGGTGGTGATGATGTCCGGCCACGGTACCATCGAGACCGCCGTGGAGGCCACCAAGCTCGGGGCTTATGATTTTATTGAAAAACCCCTGACCATGGCCAAGATGCTGCTGACCATCGAGAATGCCCTGCGCACCCGTCAGCTGGAACAGGAGAATCAGGGGCTGCGCAGCCAGATGGTGGCAGTCCATGACATTGTGGGCAGCAGTCAGGCCATGCAGCAGCTGCGTGAGCAGGCGGATCGCATTGCCCAGCACAACCCCTGTATCCTGCTGTATGGTGAGCCGGGGGTGGGGAAGGAGGTGGTGGCCCGCTACATCCATGCCAACAGCGCCCGCAAGGAGCGTCAGTTCAGCAAGGTGGTGCTGTCCACCATGGATCAGGAGCGCATGGCACGCCAGCTGTTCGGCTATATTGAACGGGGGCGGGTGCATTACGGGCTGGTGGACGAGTGCAATGGGGGTTTTCTGTATCTGGCCGAGGTGTCCGAGCTGGATGAGGACAGTCAGGCCCGCCTGCTGGGGGCGCTGAAAGATGGCTTTTTCTTCCGGGTCGGTGGCGGGGAGCCGGTGGAGTTTGACCTCAGTCTGGTGGTGTCCTCCACGCATGACCTGCAGGATGACTTGCGTGCGGAGCGTTTCAGTGATGAGCTGTATTTTCTCCTGAGCGCGATGCCGGTTCAGGTTCCGCCCCTGCGCGAGCACCCGGAGGATGTGCCTGAACTCCTGAATTATTACGTCAACCTGTTTACTGTCCAGGACGGTCTGCCTTACCGCCATTTCACCCTGCCGGCCCAGAACTTTCTGCGTAACCACCGCTGGTCCGGGAATGTGCTGGAGTTGCGCAATCTGGTCCAGCGTCTGTTGATTTTGGGAACCGAGGTGGATATCTCCCTGGATGAGGCGGAAGAAGCGGTCGGAGCCTCAATCCCGGTATTTTCCAGCGAAATCGGCCAGATTCCGGAAAGCCTGTTTGATTTACCGCTGCGTCAGGCCCGTGAGCAGTTCGAGCATGATTATCTGGTTTATCAGCTGAAACAGGCGGACGGGAATGTCAGCAAGCTGGCTGAGCAGGTAAAGATGGAAAGAACGCATTTATACCGTAAAATGCGCTCGCTGGGCGTTGATCCGAAAAAATACGGACGCTAGGCTTGTGACCCGTTCCGACCAGGGGGTGTTATGAAGGTCCTGATACTGGGTGCCGGTCAGGTTGGCTGCTCGGTGGCCGAGGTGCTCGCACGCGAAGATAATGACGTGACGATTGTCGATACCAATATGACCGTGCTGCGCGAGTTGCGTGAAAAGCTGGACGTGCGTGTCGAGATTGGACAGGCCTCCTACCCCAGGGTACTGGAGCGTGCCGGTATCAAGGACGTTGACATGCTGATTGCCGTCACCAACAGTGATGAAATCAATATGATTGCCTGTCAGGTCGCCTTCACGCTCTACCGTACCCCTACCAAAATCGCCCGTATCCGCTCTTCACATTACCTGGAGCATCCGCGCCTGTTTGTCCAGGAGGCCCTGCCCATTGATGTACTGATCAGCCCCGAACAGCTGGTCACGGAGCATGTCTATCGGCTGGTGTCGCATCCGGGCGCCATGCAGGTGCTGAACTTTGCCAATGGGCGGGTGCAGCTGGTCGGCGTCAAGGCCCTGTCCGGCGGGTCGCTGGTCGGGCACCGGCTGATGGAAATGTATGAGCACATGCCCGGCATCAAGGCCAGTATCGCCGCCGTTTTCCGCAAGGGCAAACCGGTACCGATGGACAAGGACACCCTGGTGGAAATCGGGGATGAAATCTTTTTTGTCGCCAGCCCCAAGCATGTACGCGCCATCATCAGCGAGATTCGCAAGCTGGATAAGCCCTACAAGCGTGTGATCATTGCCGGTGGCGGTAATATCGGCAACCGGCTGGCACGGGTGCTGGAAGAGGGACGTTATCAGGTCAAGATCATCGAAAACAACCCGCAGCGTGCCGCCAAGCTGGCTGAACGGCTGGACAAGGCCATTGTGCTGGAAGGGGATGCACAGGATGAAGACCTGCTGATCGAGGAGAATATCGAGAATACCGATGTTTTCATTTCCGTGACCAATGATGATGAGACCAATATCCTGTCCTCCATGCTGGCCAAGCGCTTGGGGGCACGCTGTGTCATGAGCCTGATCAATCGCATGAGCTATGTGGCGCTGGTGGAAAGCAGTGTTGATCTGGCCATTTCGCCCCAACAGATTACCATTGGTGCCCTGCTGACCCATATCCGCCGGGGTGATATTGTGGCGGTGCACTCATTGCGCCGGGGGGCGGCAGAGGCCATTGAAGTGGTGGCCCACGGTGACAGCAAGACCTCGCGGGTGGTGGGACGCCGCACCAATGAAGTCAAGCTGCCACCTTCCGCACTGATTGTCGCACTGGTGCGCAAGGATGAGGTGCTGATGATGGATAACGAGACCCAGCCGGTGATTGCGGCGGATGATCATGTGATCATTTTCCTGACCGACAAGCGCTACATACCGGCGGTGGAAAAGCTGTTCCAGGTAGGTATCAGCTTCTTCTGATCATGCAGTTCAAGGTTATCCAGCGCATTCTTGGCCTGTTGCTGATGGTCTTCAGTTTCACCATGCTGCCACCGGTATTGGTGGGCAGGCTGATGGGTGATCCGGAGTTGTCGAACTTCTGGATATCTTTCCTGTGCATCCTGTCGCTGGGGGCCTTGCTCTGGCTGCCGGTCCACCGGGCGCACAGCAATCTGCGCCTGCGTGACGGCTACCTGATCGCGGTCCTGTTCTGGTTCGGGCTCAGTGCTGCCGCAACCCTGCCCCTGTTGTTGTCGGACTCCCTGCGCCTGTCGGTGACGGATGCGTTTTTTGAGACCGTCTCCGGTTTTACCACTACGGGAGCCACGGTTATCACCAGTCTGGATGGCCTGCCGCGTTCCATCAACTTTTATCGCCTGGAGCTGCACTGGCTCGGGGGTATGGGCATTCTGGTGCTGGCCGTCGCCATACTGCCCATGCTGGGGATCGGCGGCATGCAGCTGTACCGGGCCGAAACGCCGGGGCCGATCAAGGATGCCAATCTCACCCCCCGCATCACCGAAACCGCCAAGTTGCTGTGGTATATCTACCTGATCATGACGCTGGTTTGTACCGTTGCGTTTGTGCTGGCTGGCATGAGCTGGTTTGATGCCGTTTGTCATGCCTTTTCTACGCTGTCGACCGGTGGCTTCTCTACCCATGATGCCAACTTTGCCTATTTTGATAACCCGGTGCTGGACTATATTGCCATCACCTTCATGTTTCTGGCTGCTGTCAACTTCACCCTGCACTTTGCGGCCTGGCGTGCCCGCAGCCTGCTGATGTACCTGCGCGACTCCGAGTTTCTGGCTTATCTGGGTATTCTGTCGGCAGTGACGCTGATAACGATGCTGGTCCTGTTTCATTTCCAGACCTATCCGACCCTGAGTGATGCCTTTCGTTATGCCCTGTTCCATGCGACCTCAACCATGACCTCAACCGGTCTCACCATTGCTGATCATTCGGTCTGGCCTGGCCTGCTGCCGGTATTGCTGGTGTTTTCCAGCTGTATCGGCGGGTGTGCAGGCTCTACCGGCGGAGGCATGAAGGTGATTCGTTTTCTGCTGTTGATGAAGCAGGGGGCGCGGGAAATCCGTCTGCTTTCGCATCCGTCGGCGCATGTCAAGGTCAAGATCAATGGTGAGCCGGTGCAGGAGCGGGTTACGACAGCGGTCTGGGGGTTTTTCGCGGTTTACATGGCCGTGTACGGAATATTTCTGCTGGGTGTGGTGGCTAACGGGCATGATCAGGCCACGGCATTTTCTGCGGTCGCAGCCACCCTGAACAATATGGGGGTCGGACTGGGGGAGGTTTCTGCCAGTTTTTCGGTACTGGATGACTTTTCCAAGTGGTGGCTGTCGCTGGCCATGCTGATGGGGCGGCTGGAGTTGTTTACCGTGCTGGTTCTGTTTTCACCGGCGTTCTGGAGGCACTGACCATGCAGTATACGCTGATTCAACGCATACTGGGGTTACTGCTGATGACCTTCAGCCTCACCATGCTGCCGCCCATTCTGGTGGGCAAGCTGATGGGTGATCCGGAAGTGATGCCGTTTGTGGAAGGGTTTGCCATTCTGCTCAGTGCCGGAACCGTGTTGTGGTGGCCGGTACGGCGGGTGCGTGCCGACCTGCGCCTGCGCGACGGGTTTCTGATTGTGGTGCTGTTCTGGGTGGTGCTGGGGGTATCCGGGGCGCTGCCTTTCATCCTGTTTGAGAACTTCAGCCTTTCGGTCACGGATGCGGTGTTCGAGTCCATTTCCGGCCTGACCACCACCGGGGCAACGGTTATTATCGGTCTTGACGGCCTGCCGCGTTCACTGGCTTTCTACCGTCAGGAAATCCAGTGGCTGGGGGGGATGGGCATCATCATACTGGCCGTCGCCATTCTGCCGATGCTGGGCGTCGGGGGCATGCAGCTTTACCGGGCCGAGATTCCGGGGCCGGTGAAGGACTCCAAACTGGCTCCGCGCATCACCGAAACCGCCAAACTGTTGTGGTATATCTACCTGACCCTGACCATTGCCTGTGCGCTGGCCTTTCGCTTTGCCGGTATGGACTGGTTCGATGCGGTGGCGCACAGTTTCTCCACGGTCGCCATCGGCGGTTTTTCCACACATGACTCCAGCATCGGTTACTTTGCCAGCCCGCTGGTTGAAGGCATTGCGATCGTCTTCATGATCTTGTCCGGTGTCAATTTCAGCCTGCATTTTCTGGCCTGGCGCAGTTTGAGTTTGAAGGGGTACTTGCGTGACTCGGAATTCCGCCTGTATATCGGGATGTTGCTGACGTTGTGTGTCATCACGGTGGCCTATCTGGCCTACAGCAAGACCCATTTCGGCATGACGGATACGGTGCGCCATGCCCTGTTTCAGGTGGTTTCCATCATGACCACCACCGGTTTTGCCACGACGGATTTCAGTGCCTGGCCCGGTTTCCTGCCGGTACTGCTGCTGCTGGCCAGTTTTGTCGGTGGCAGTGCCGGCTCCACGGCAGGGGGCATGAAAGTGATCCGCTTTCTACTGCTGTTCAAGCAGGGCATGCGCGAAGTCAACAAGCTGGTGCATCCGAATGCGCGCATCATTATCAAGGTCAACCGCCAGCCATTGCCGGAAAATGTGGTTGAGGCAGTCTGGGGCTTTTTTGCCATGTATATCGCCATGTTCGTGATTTTCCTGCTGCTGCTGATGGCGGCAGGGCATGATCAGGTCACGGCGTTTTCTGCGGTGGCTGCGACCCTGAACAACCTTGGCCCCGGTCTGGGCAATGTGGCTTCCAACTTTGCCGAGGTGGATGATTTTTCCAAGTGGTGCCTGTGTCTGGCCATGCTCATGGGGCGGCTGGAGCTGTTTACCATGCTGGTGGTTCTGACCCCGGCATTCTGGCGGCGCTGATCAGCCCAGAAAGCGCTGGTAGGCCGGGTTGCCGGTTTCGTCCCAATATTCATAGCCCAGCTGGTCCAGAAAGGCCCGGAACTGCGGGTGCTCGGCTTCCGGTACCTGGATGCCGACCAGTACCCGGCCAAAGTCCGAGCCATGATTGCGGTAATGGAACAGGCTGATGTTCCAGCCACCCGCCATGCCGGTCAGGAAGTGCAGCAGCGCGCCCGGATGTTCCGGAAACATGAAGCGGTACAGGCGTTCGTTTTTCAGGGTGTCGGCATGGCCACCCACCATGTAGCGCAGGTGCAGTTTGGCGACTTCATTATCGCTCAGGTCCACAACATCGTAATTGCGGGCGCGCAGTTCGGTGAGCAGGGCCTCGCGCTCCTGATGCCCGCCTGCCAGCTTGACACCGGCGAACACCTGAGCGGTACGTGCATCGGCATAGCGGTAGTTGAACTCGGTGACGGCACGGTTGCCGATGGCTTCGCAGAAGTGGCGGAAGCTGCCGGGCTGTTCCGGAATGCTGACTGCCAGCAACACTTCCCGTCCTTCGCCGACTTCGGCCCGTTCGGCCACATGGCGCAGGCGGTCGAAGTTGATATTGGCACCACTGTTGATGGCAATCAGCTGCTGATCGCGGCAGGCTTGCCGGGCCACATATTTTTTCAGGCCGGCCACTGCCAGTGCCCCTGCCGGTTCCAGCAGGGTGCGGGTATCCTCGAAAACATCCTTGATCGCGGCACAGGTTTCATCGGTATTGACCAGTACAATTTCGTCCACGACATTGCGCACGGTGGCAAAGGTCAGCTCCCCGGCCTGGCGTACTGCGGCCCCGTCGGCAAAGGTACCGACCTGGGGCAGCATGACGCGTCTGCCCTGCTGCAGGGCGGTATGCATGCTCGGGGCTTCTTCGTGTTCCACACCGATAATGCGGGTTTCCGGATAGAGGTATTTGAGGTAGCTGCCGATGCCGGCAATCAGCCCGCCACCGCCAATGCTGACAAAAACCGCATGGATCGGGTCCGGATGCTGGCGTACCAGCTCCATGGCGATGGTGCCCTGACCTGCAATCACATCCGGATCATCAAACGGGTGTGCAAAGGTCATGCCCTGTTCCTGCTCCAGCTGCCGGGCATGGGCATGGGCATCATCAAAATTGTTGCCGTGGATCACCACCTGTCCGCCCAATGCACGGACGGCACGGATCTTGATTTCCGGTGTGATGCCGGGCATGACAAGGGTGGTGGTGATGCCCAGCTTTCTGCCGGCCAGTGCCAGCCCCTGGGCATGGTTGCCGGCTGATGCAGCGACAACACCGCGGGCACGCTCCTCGGGTGACAGATGGAACAGGCGGTTGAAGGCGCCGCGCAGCTTGAAGGAAAATACCGGCTGCAGGTCCTCGCGCTTGAGGAAAACCGCGTTTCCCAGACGGGTGCTCAGGTTGCCGGCGAGTTCCAGCGGCGTTTCAATGGCAACGTCGTACACACGGGCCTTGAGTATCTTTTCGACCAGGGTGTGGTGCAGCGGCGGGGGCGGTGTGGTTGTCATGGTGGTCTTTGTACTTGGGAGTCGGGTAGTATAGGGGAAACCCCGATAACGCGCATCACAGGAGCGAATATGGACCAGAATGAAATGAAACGGGCAGCCGCACAGGCCGCGCTGGCTTATGTGGAACCGGGCAGTATTATCGGTATCGGTACCGGTTCCACTGCCAATCATTTTATTGACCTGCTGGCGGAGATGAAAGACCGGATCGAGGCTGCGGTCGCCAGTTCGCAGGCCAGTGCCCTGCGTTTGGAATCCCGGGGCATCCGGGTGCTTGACCTGAATGAGGCCGGACGCCTGTCCTTATACGTGGATGGTGCGGACGAGGCCAATGACCTGCTGCACCTGATCAAGGGCGGTGGCGGAGCGCTGACGCGTGAAAAGATCGTGGCGGGTGCCAGTGACCGTTTTATCTGTATTGCCGATGACAGCAAGCTGGTGGATGTGCTCGGGAAATTCCCGCTCCCGATCGAGGTCATTCCCATGGCCCGCGAACTGGTGGCCCGTGAGGTGCGTGCCCTGGGCGGCGAGCCGGTACTGCGCGAGGGCTTCGTGACCGACAATGGCAACAGTATTCTGGATGTACACGGGCTGGTGATTGACGAGGCCGTGCGGCTGGAAAGCCTTTTGAATCACATTCCCGGTGTGGTCACCAACGGCCTGTTTGCCATTCGTCCGGCGGATGTACTGTTGCTGGGGACACCGGACGGAGTCAGAACGCTGACCGCACAGGGCGGTTGAGGCCGGGTTCGGTGGGTTGTGGGTTAACCACCCCCCGGCCTTGTGTGGATCAGCCTCGATGTATTATCGGCAGGCCGGCAGCATGGTGCGGTTCCACGTTGCCGAGTAATCCAGTGCCGCCTTCAGGTAGGCGGCATGGTTGGGTCCGAACAGTGCATCCGTCACGCCATCCAGGCATTCGGTGGGGCAGCTGGCTGAGGCTGCCTGATATGCTTCCGGTGTCAGGCCCGGCACGGTGCGGCTGCGTCCGGCATTGCACAGCAGGTAACGCCTGCCGCCGGCAATCGCAGCCTGGGCATCCTGTACCGGATTTCTGGCCTGCAGTTGTTGCAGCTTTTCGATAAAAGCCTGATCACGGCCACTGAAGCTGCCCGGCGGCGGTGGTCCCTGATCCTGATTCGTCCGGGGTGGGGTGCAGCCGCTGGTACTGGCTGCGAAGCCCAGCAGCAGCAGGGGAAGCCATCGTTTCATGCGCTTTTCCTCCGGAGGTGGTGGCGAAGCATGGCACCGGCCCCCAGTATCAGCAGCCACTCCAGCGGCGGGGAACCACCACCGCCATCGTCTGTGGTATCCGTATCGGTGTCCGTACCGGGGGTACCATTACTTTTGGCCAGATAGGGGCTGGTTCCGGACAGGGCGAAGAAGATATTGTCGCTGCATTTGACCCGGATGTACCGGGCTGAGCTGGCCAGTGTGACCGTTTCGGCACCATCATTGGGCGTATTGCGGATCAGGTCGGTGAAGGTGCTGCCATTGTCGCTGCTGGCGGCAATATCGACTTTGCTGCAGTTGATCGGACTCTGGTCGGTATTGGCAACATTCCAGCTGACATCCAGTGTCCCTTTGGCTGCTGAACCACTGGGTGATGTGACGGCAAAGCGTGCTCCGGTATCGTAAACCCGGATTTTCACGCTGTCGTAGCCGACTCCCCCCTTGCCATCCCGTGCGGTAAGCCGGAAATTGAGGTTACGACTGGTCGTGGACAGGCTTTCTCCCTTCCAGCTGCCGGCATCCGTGCCGGTGAGTTTTGTCATGGCGGGAATGGTGCGGATGCTGCTGTTGCGCAGCGGGCTGCTCATGATCAGGGCATTATTGCCGGTGTCGAACCCCAGGCTGGAAGCCGTGCCGATATCCATCTGGTCCCAGCCATACAGCAGGGCATCGCCATCAGTATCGGAGCCTGAGCCGCTCAGGATGAAGGGGGTGCGTGCCGGAATGGTGCGGTCGGCCCCGGCATTGGCGCTGGGCAGGGCATTACCCAGTACGGTGCGGGTGGCGCAGCCGGCACCGCTACCAAGATGGGCATAATTGGTGATCTGTTCAATGGAGCCGCCATGAAACAGCGGATCAGAATTCGACTGGATATTATCGCTGCCGCAGATGCCGGCATAGGCCATGATGGTGCTGCCGCTGCCGGGTTCCCAGGCGGTTTCGGCAATACGACTGAAGCCGCCACAGCTGCCACTGGTGCCGTTGAAGGTATGGGTGGCTCCGAACTGGTGTCCCAGTTCATGGGCAACGAAGTCGACGGCGAAGGTATCACCCTTGGGGGCCGGTGAGCTGGTACTGCCCTGGGCTTTAAGGCGGGTATTGCAGGTTGCTTCGACCTGGGCCAGTCCGTCACCGCCGCTGCTGTAGCCGAAAACATGCCCGACATCGTAGTTGGCATTGCCGACAATCCGGTTCAGGATGGCCTGATTTTCAGTCAGCATCAGGCCGGGATTACCATTGCTGAAACCATCGGTATCCGGGTTGGTGAAAATGGTTTTCGTATCGGTGACCAGATTCAGGTGGATGGCCAGGTCGCGTTCGTAAATCTGGTTGACCCGGTTGAGGGTGGTGACAACGGCCCCGAGAGCAGCAGACTGACTGCCAAAGTAGGCGGTATATTCGGCGGTAGTGCTGATGGCGATGTCGTAGTTGAGCTGTTCCTCACCCGCTTTGGCCTGGGTGCGGAGGGCCGTCCGGCTGAAGTCCAGATTCTGCAGCGGGCTGAAGACCGGTCCGGTGCGTTGCAACCGTTCGGTACCGCAGCGGAAAGGCTGGCTGAAGGCTGCCGCATTATCGCGGCGGCTGAAGCTGTGGTAATTGCGCAGGGTCGGGTCGGGCGTCTGCTGTTCCGGTTCGATATAGAGCTGATTGCCGTCCTTGAGCTGCAGTAGTGCATGGAAGCCGAGTGTGCTCATTTCAGCACGCCCGGAGGCGATGCGTGGATCACGGCTGTTGATCTTCCAGGTGCTGATCTCAGGGTGTTGGCTGGCAACAGCAGCAGACAGCAGTGCCACCGGCTCCAGGGTGACTTCGACAAAGCCACCCTGCGGCAGCGGCAGGCTCAGGGTCGGGTGATTATCCGTGCTGCTGCGGTAGCGGGCCTCCAGCTGCTGTTGCAGCATGCCCTCGTCCAGTTGCAGGCGGCGGTGCCGAAAACCGTCAGCCTCAGCCGTGGTTCTGGCCGCACCGAGGTCATACCAGAGTGACTCGCCGGCCAGCGCTGCCGGTGCTGTCAGCGTCAGCAGCAGGGAAAGGTAAAAGCCCTTTGTGTATTGGTGCATTGTTTTTTTGCCTGATGGGTTGTCAGAAGTCGCAATACTAGCCGTTTTTACATTCACACCCCAGACCTGAAAACCGGTGAAGTCAGGGTTCCGTGGCCTGCTTGTTTTCCAGGCCGGTTTGCAGGGTTCCCAGCCCTTTGGCTCCAAAAAAACCGCCCAGATAGAGCATGATGCTCAGGGCGCTCATCAGGTAGCCATACGGTTCTTCACCGGGAGTGAATGCAAACCAGATGCCGATGCTAAAGTATAACAACGAGATTAACGTGGCATGTACATGGGTTGGCGCTCTGCCACCCAGAATGCCGCGTACCAGAAACAGCAGCGGGAACAGCATGATCAGCAGTTCAATGGAGCGTGGAATCTGCTGTTGCGGGTCCAGCCAGCCATTCCAGAGTACAATCAGGAAGATCAGCCCCAGCATGCCGGTGATGGCCAGAGTACGGGCCAGCCACAGGGGCAGCCTGATACCGGGGCGTTTCATGGCTGCGGTGCCAGCTGGTGTGCCAGCTTTGCGAGCCGCTTACCCAGCGCAAAGCACAGTTTCTGCTCATCCTCGCTCAGAGGCCGGTCATTGCCACTGCCGGCGACATGGCTGGGGCCGTAAGGTGTGCCTCCGGTTTGGGTACTCAGCAGGCGTGCCTCGGTATAGGGCAGGCCGGTCAGCAGCATGCCGTGATGCAGCAGTGGTGTCATCATGGACAGCAGGGTGCTTTCCTGTCCACCGTGCAGGCTGGAGGTCGAAGTGAAGACACCTGCCGGTTTGCCCGCCATGGCTCCGGAAAGCCACAGGTTGCTGGTGCTTTCCAGGAAGTATTTCAGGGGAGCCGCCATATTGCCGAAACGCCCCGGACTGCCCAGCGCCAGTGCGCTGCAGTCCCGGAAGTCATCCAGGCTGGCATAGGGTGCACCAGTGGCGGGAATGCTGTCCGCTGTGGCTTCGCAGACGCTGGAAACCGGCGGCACCGTGCGCAGCAGCGCCTGGGCCAAGTCGATGCTTTCAACACCCCGGGCAATGTGGTGAGCCATGTCTGCTGTAGCACCATGACGGCTGTAGTAAAGAATGAGTACGGTTTTCACAGCAGGTCCAGTACCTTTTCCGGTGGGCGGCCAATGGTGGCTTTACCGTTGTGGACCACAATCGGGCGTTCAATCAGGCGTGGATGTTGTACCATGGCAGCAATGAGCTGTGCATCGCTCAGTTGTGGGTCATCCAGTCCCAGCATCTGATACTCGTCTTCGCCTTTGCGCATCAGTTCACGCGGGGACAGGCCGAGCAGATTGAGCAGCTGTTCCAGTGTGGCAACATCGGGTGGTGTGTCCAGGTAGCGGATAATACGGGGTTCAATTCCCTGTTGTTCCAGCAGCGCCAGCGTCTGACGGGACTTGGAGCAGCGGGGATTGTGATAGATGACAGGTTGGTTTTCCATGAACTTTCCTCGGGTCTGGCCCTGCAATCTAAACTGGATGGCCATACTGATGCAAGTGCGAAAAAAGTATGCCATTTTATAAAAAATATGTATTTATTGATAATTTAAAATTATATCAGGAATAATCACTCATGCAACTGCAATTATTTTTCCGGCTGGCCGGATCGTTATTGGTCTCTGTGCTGCTGCTTTGGGTCGGGTGGATGCCGGTTTTTGCTGCCGATGCCGCTTTACCCCGACTTGATTCCAGCCTGTCAACACAAGGTGTCAACCTGAGTATGCGTGTTTTGCTGCAGGGGCCTTATGTCAGTACGACCGGCTTTATGCATGACCGGCTGTCCCAGTCCGGCTTCATTCCGCGATCCCAGCCTTTCGGTGGTGCTCCCTGGAACTATGACGGTACCGAGCAACTGTTGCCGGAGAGCCTGGACATGAGCGGGCAGGACAGTATGGTGGATTGGGTGCTGCTGGAGCTGCGTGCGGTACAGTCACCGCAGACTGTGGCAGCACGTCGGGCTGCAATCGTGCAACGCGATGGTGATGTGGTGGAACCGGCGACAGCCAATGTCAGCATCAATTTCCCTGCCCTCGCGGCAGGGGATTATTACGTGGGGGTCCGGCATCGCAACCATCTGTCTGTTTTTTCAGCAAATGGGGTCAGCCTGTCGTCATCAGGGACCCTGGTTGATTTTTCCAGTGCCGCGACTGCTGTGCGCGGGGAGGATACCCGTGTCACAAGTGGAGGATTCCGCCTGTTACCGGCCGGTGATGCCAACCGGGATAACCGCCTGATTGCGGTCGGCAGTGGCAACGACAGTAATATATTGCTGGCGTCGGTACTTACCGCTGTTGGTAATACCGGGTACAACAGCAGTTACCGTCTGTTCGGGTATGTACCGGGTGATTTCAACCTCGATGGTGTAGCCCTGTTTGCCGGGCCGGATAATGATCTGACGCTGTTGTTACAGAATATTCTGACAAATGTTTCAAATATTAATTCTGCAATGAATTTTATTGTCAGCGCCAATTCCGGCTTTTAGTCCGGGCAGAATTTTCTGGACGCTGATCCCGGCTTATTGTATAACCCAATAAGTATTGGTAATATAAAGTAATAATTAAAAGCTATAACTCAACCAGATCAAGGCTGGCGAATACGGTTAGGTCATGTCGTAACCTGTCGTTGTCTTCAAGGCGATAAAAAATAATAATCGGGAGTACTCCGGTGAAGAATGCAGCTTTTTCTGGACTGATTTCCAGGTGGCTAGTACATCGCCCCGTAAACCTGTCGGATAACTCACACCTGTAGAGGCTTGC
>DAOPKY010000033.1:0-12120 GCA_035391465.1 Thiolinea sp.
CTCAATAGGTCGGGCTGCCATTATCCGATAAGTTTACGGGGCGGTGTACTAGGCAGACCCATCCTGCCGGTTGCCGACAATGGCATGTGGTTGGACCGGGTGAAACCCAATGGGCCATCGCCACCCGTTATGCAGGCAATACCGAAAAACACCAGTGGCTGAGGCAGGCCCGGCGTGTTTCCGGACTGGCAGCGACTGACCACCAGCTGCATGCCAATCAGATGATGTGTGTGGTGTGATAGGGTGTTGTAATGATGCCTGGTACGGGCAGGCAGTGGTGGTGCTGCTGACAGATGGCAACAGGTCCAGAAGGTGTATCCCAAAAAAATAACCCCCGAAACCGGAGTTTCAGGGGGCGAGGCTGTAAGCCTCTGTGGGGTTTGTTCCGTGCTCCAGCCGGCCTTTTTCCTTAAAGTTCCCCTCCCTGCGAACAGGGAGGGGTATCAGGAGTCGAGGTATGGAAAGCTTTTTATTTTTGGATTTTGATAAACTTTCTCGTCTACCTCTTAGGGCTTGCTGTTGAGCTGGTTTAAACCTGAAGACGGCTGGTTTCTATGTCCAGTTGGTCAGGTGCGAGCCGGTTTGTTGTTGTTTTTCTGGTCTCGCTGCTCAGGTTTGTTGTAACTTAATCCGTTAACCCTTTCTTGTTTTCGTTGTTGTCCCTTGTTTGTAATAATGCAACCGCTGTGCCAGCTTGCTCCGGATTTGGGTAAATCATTGAAATAAATTAAATTTATTTAATTAAATTAAAATTTATGATTTGGAAGTGACAGTAGGGCTTTGTCAGTTTTTGACAAGAACTGCTGCAACATGTGACAAATACCCACTGATTAGTGTCACTCGGGTGACACTGTGTCCGCAGGCAGGGCAGAAGGTATCCGCGATAAGGTCATTTCCGGGCATTTTTCTTTCGCAGCCTGAGCTGCAGGGGGTATTTACGAGACTTGGGGAAGATTTTCGGAAGTTGTACGGGAGATTGCTTATGAAACGATGCGTCAGACGGGACTCAGCCCAGACTGGCACGCAGGGCCTGACGAATCATCTCTTCAACTGACAGGTCGCTGTTTTCCAGCGGAGCCAGCATCCGGCTGATCTGGACCGGCTTGTAACCGAGTGCCGCCAGCGCATGGGTGGCTTCATCCAGAGCAGACTGGGGGATGCTGATAATGGCGGGGTTACTCTGGTGCCCGGCAGTACCGGTTACGCTGCCGGTATCCAGGCCGGTGAGGCGGTCACGCATCTCCACGATCATGCGTTCGGCAGTTTTTTTGCCAACACCGGGAATCCGGCTCAGGGCGGCCACGTCACCGGCCTGCACAAAACGGGCAAACTCAGCAGCTGTCATGCCGGAAACTACCGCCAGGGCCATTTTGGGACCGATACCGTTGACTTTCAGCAGCAGGCGGAACAGGCCACGTTCCTCCAGTGAGCAGAAGCCGAACAGGGTTTGGGCATCCTCGCGCACCACGAAGTGGGTGTAGACGGTCACACCGGTATCTGCATCCTGGGGCAGGTTGTAGAAGGTATTCATGGATGCCTGCAACTCGTAGCCGACACCGTTGACTTCCAGCAGCAGTTCCGGTGGCTGTTTCCAGGTCACCTTGCCGTGTAATGATCCAATCATGTTGCCGCGCTCCGGGCGATGCGGTTGAGCAGGTGGCTGGTATGGGCATGGCATAGGGCCACTGCCAGAGCATCCGCTGCATCGGCCTGCAGCCGTCCCTGCAGATTAAGGAGAACCTTGACCATATGTTGTATCTGCTGCTTGTCGGCAGCACCGCGCCCGACAATGGCCTGCTTGACTTCACGCGGGCTGTATTCCGCCACCGGCAGGCCGGCCATGACCATGGCGCTGATGGCCGCTCCCCGCGCCTGTCCCAGTTTCAGGGCTGAAGCGGCATTATTGGAGACAAAGACATTTTCGACCGCCCCTTCAGCTGGCTGGTATTCCTGAATCATGCGACTGACGCAGGCGTAGATGTCGCCCAGCCGTTCGGGCAGCGGGCGGGTACCCAGACGCAGGCTGTGACTGTGCACAAAGCGGCTGCGCTGCCCGTCGGTTTCAATAATGCCCAGCCCCAGAATCCGGGAGCCGGGATCAATGCCCAGAATGCGCCGGGGGGTTGCCATCAGAGGCCGTTCAGCCCAGGGCTTCCAGGGTTTCATCGGAGATGTCAGCGTTGGTATAAACCTCCTGAACATCATCCAGTTCTTCCAGTGCATCAATCATTTTCAGGAGCTTTTCCGCTGCTTCGCTTTCCACCAGGGTCAGGGTGTCGGCACGCATGGTAATGCCCGATTCTTCCGGGCTGAAACCGGCAGCGACCAGGGCATTCTGTACCTCGCCAAAGGCTTCCGGGGAGGTCAGCACTTCCATGCTGCCGTCATCCAGCACCAGAATGTCATCCGCTCCGGCTTCCAGGGCGGCTTCCATCAGGGCTTCCTCATCAACTTCTTCGGTAAAGCTCATCACGCCCATGCTGTTGAACATGTAGGCTACCGAGCCGCTGGTTCCCAGGTTGCCGCCGTGCTTGCTGAAAGCATGCCGGACTTCCGCCACGGTGCGGTTGTTGTTGTCGGTTTCTGCATCCACCATGATGGCGATCCCGCCGGGGCCGTAACCTTCAAAGCGGACTTCTTCGATACTGTCACCCCCCAGTTCTCCGGCCCCGCGTTTGCAGGCTTTCTCGATGGTATCTTTGGGCATGTTGGCCCCCAGGGCCTTGTCCACCGCCAGCCGCAGCCGCGGGAAAGCGTTCGGGTCCGAGGTCTTGCCTTCACGGGCCGCCACGGTGATTTCACGAATCAGTTTGGTCCAGATTTTGCCGCGCTTTTTGTCAACCGCAGCCTTTTTATGTTTTATGTTTGCCCACTTGCTATGGCCTGCCATAATTTCGTATTCCGTCAAAATCCAAAAAATCAAACGCGTGTGAGTCTAGCATATTCGCCGGTATTCAGACTTCCACCATTTCAAAATCGGCCTTGGCAGCCCCGCACTCGGGGCAGGCCCAGTCATCCGGTATGTCTTCCCAACGGGTTCCGGGAGGAATGCCATCGTCGGGGGCACCGCCTGCTTCATCATACAGCCAGCCACAGACCAGACACATCCAGGTTTTCATGCCTTGTTCTCCTTGATATCAGCGGATGAATGCGCAGGGGATTATGGAGGAATCAGGGGGGAGAATTCAATGACGGCACAATGGAAAACCCCCGGCTTCCCGTAACGGGAGACCAGGGGAGAGGAGGAGAGGGGATGCGTGCCGGTTACTCAGGCAGCACGCTTGGTATCAGCATCCGGGTGGCCGTTGCGCACGGCATATTCGATGTTGGAGCGCGACAGGCCCAGATCATTCAGTTCCCGGTCATTCAATGCCTGCAGCTCACGGATGGCCCTGCGGATTTCCTTTTTCCTTGGGTCGAAAACCGTGTTGAAAATGCTGGAGAAGATGTTCATGTTTTTATTCCTTTTTCCTGTTCTGAGGTGATTTGATGTACGGTATGGTAAAGAGAATGTTGCGGTGCAGCAAGCGAGATTTATTGACGATCCGCTTTAGTTTTTTTGATGGATATCGGAGCCGGCTTGCCATCCGGTGTTTTCAGTCCTGCTGCAGACAGGTGCTTGTTCATCGCTCCGGTTCGGGTTAGTTTTAGCAGCCGAACTGTTTCCGTGAGGTCGTTGTGGCCAGAATCGAACGCCTTGTCATCAACCTGCTGCTGGGGTTTGCCCTGTGCCTGTTGCTGGTGGGGATGTATGCGCCCTTGCTGGAGCTGGAAAAGTTCTGGGTCTTCAGCAGCCAGGTTTCCCTGTATTCCAGCCTGCTGAGCCTGTGGCACAAGCACGAGTTTTTTCTGTTTGTGCTGCTGTTTCTGTTCAGTGTGCTGACACCGCTGCTGAAGCTGGGCGTGCTGACCCTGATTGCCAACCAGCCGGATGGGCTGGTCCGACAGCATGGCCGCCTGCTGCGCTGGATGGAAACATTCGGCAAGTGGTCAATGCTTGATGTTTTCGTGGTGGCCTTACTGCTGGTATCGGTCAAGCTGGGTGTGGTTGCCACGGTACGGTTACACTACGGCATTTATTTATTTGCTGCAGCCGTACTGCTGATTCAGGGATTGAGTTTCTGGCTGGCACGGCACCCGATTGTCGGACAGCAGGAAAAAATTTAAAAATCCGCAGCCAAGGCAAATGATTGGAGGAGAGGAGGAGTCAAATACCTTATTCCGGCTGCGGAGAGGAGGAGATGTGTTATTTTTATTTAATTATTTACTTTATGCAGCCTATTTTAGGCGGTTTGCTGCTGTGCAGCAAGTTACGATATGTCACCAGTCGGGAAAGAAAAACTAACCCGAAATGGCAGGCCGTCTGCACTGGAGCAGGGAACCTGATCCGGTTGTTCCGGTTTGTTCTGTATTCCGGACTTTTTCGGGAAGTGGCTGCTGGTGAACAGGGTTGGCATAAGGAGTTGTCGGAGCGTATCAGACATCGGATACTGTCATGCAATTTATCGGGAAGAAAAAAGATTGCCCGCAGTCCAAGGCAGATGATTTGGAGGAGAGGAGGAATCTCATGCGCCTGTTTGGTTGACTGCGGGCAGGAGGAAAATCTCAGGTTCGTTTCTGAACCGATGAATAAAGCATACTGTTTTTGCTGCATTGCAGCAAGTAAAAATAACTAATGCACAGGGAAAGATTTTTGACACACGGCAAAGCGCATAATTCACCGCCGCAGGTGGGTGTCCGGAAGCCCTGACGCTTCTCAAGGTACGGCAAGTGCTTTTCAGGCATGGTGATTTGCCCTGCAAGACGCTATCCTAGGCCGTCTGTAACAAGTATCGGGAGAGTACGCCGTATGAGCTTTTTCCTCGGGCTTTTCAGCCTGCTCATGATCGTCATCGGGGCAATGTTTATCTACCGGCCTGCCTTCATGGCCGGCAATGTCAAACTTTATGCCGATGAACCCGGTTTTCACGTGCTCGCTGCGGTTGGGCGCATCCTGCTGGGACTGGCCTTTATGGTCCATGCCTCACAGGCACACCTGTCCGGGCTGGTCGGGTTTCTGGGGCTGGTCATGTTTCTGGCCGGGGTGTTCCTGCTGGTGATTTCGCATGAAAAATTCAGTGCACTGGTGACTCTGATGGTGGACCGTTACGGTCAGTATGCCCGTGGTGCCGGCATTTTTCTGGCCGTGGTCGGGGCTGTCCTGTTCTACGCCGTCGCCTTGTAGGGGCGGGGCACAGCATGCTGCGTATCAGCCGGCAGTTTGACGCCGGCAATATCGAAGTCGTCAATGCCGATAATACGGCGGATGTACGCTTGCGCATCCGTCCCGATACCGGCTCACATTTTTTCCAGTGGTTTTACTTCCGGGTCAGCGGTGTACGCGAACAGCCCCTGCGGCTGGTGATCGAAAATGCCGGGGATGCCGCATTTGTGGACGGTTGGCAGGGTTATCAGGCGCTGGCTTCTTTTGATCGTGAGTACTGGTTCCGGGTGCCAACCCGTTATCAGGACGGAACCCTGATTCTGGAACACTGCCCGGCGCAGGATGTGGTCTGGTATGCCTATTTCACCCCTTATTCCCAGGAACGGCATCAGGCCCTGATGGCCCGCGCCCAATGCACGTCCCATTGCCGGGTTGACAGTCTGGGCCTGAGTCTGGAGGGACGCGAGCTGGACCGGGTACGGCTGGGGCAGGGGCCGAGACAGGTCTGGATCACGGCACGCCAGCATCCGGGTGAGACCATGGCGGAATGGTTCATGGAAGGGCTGCTGGAACGCCTGCTGGGCCGTGATGATGCGGTCGCGGAGCGCCTGCTGCAGCGGGCCAGCTTCCATCTGATACCGAACATGAATCCGGACGGCAGTTTTCTGGGCAATCTGCGGACCAATGCCGCTGGTGTGAACCTGAACCGGGTCTGGGGCCAGTCTGACATGGACAGCAGTCCGGAGGTGTTTCAGGTGACACGGCAGCTACTGAAAAATGGCTGTGACCTGTTTCTGGACATTCACGGTGATGAGGCCATTCCGGCCAATTTCATCGCCGGGCAGGACGGTGCCCCGGTGACACCTGCCATTCTGGCCCGTGAGCAGGTTTTCAAGCGGGATCTGCTGCGTGTAAGCCCCGACTTTCAGCTGGAACAGGGTTACGCACCGGGGAAGTTTGGTCCTGAAACCCTGACGCTGGCGAGTTTCTGGGTCGGGCACCATTTCGGCATCCCGGCCCTGACGCTGGAAATGCCGTTCAAGGATAACGAGGTGCGCCCCGACCCGCAGCAGGGCTGGTCGGCTGAACGCAGCAAACAGCTCGGGCGTGATTGCCTGTTACCGCTGCTGTGGCAGCTGGAAGACTGAGTGAGCTGTGGGTGATGATCTTATTCCCGCCCGGCCCGGAAGCGGCGGGAGTATTCCAGCGCCATTTCCATGCGCCCGTCCGTGGCCGGGTGACTTCTCAGGTATTCCAGCGATTTTTCCCGCTGTTGCCTGCGGGTACCCGGGTTTGGCTCCTGCCCATGTGTCGGCAGTTCGGTGCGGGTCATGCGCCCGAGAATGGCTGCAAAGTTGCCCGGATCAATACCGGCTGCCATCATGCGCTCAAAAGCAAACCGGTCGGCTTCGGTCTCGAACTGGCGTGAATAATGGCTCTGGAGCAGGAATACCGGCAAGGCCAGCCCCCAGTCCTGCAGTATGGTCACATCCCCTGTGACCATGATCAGCGCCACGGTCATGAATGAGGTTTGCAGCACCTGGCGCAGGCCGTGGCGATTGACCACATGGCCGATTTCATGCAGCAGCACGGCATCCAGTTCTTCCGGGGTTCTGGCCAGCCGGACCAGTGCATCGGTGACAACGATATCTCCGGAAGGCAGGGCAAAGGCATTCGGTACTTCGGGATAGTGGCGAAAATGCAGACGGTAACGGAACGGCTCCTGCTGCAGCGGCAGCAGCTTCTGCTCAAAGTGCCGGGTCAGTTCATCCTGCCGGGCCTGCGTGAGTCGGGTCGGCTCCAGCATCATGGAATCCATGGCTTCCAGGGTCTGCTCCGAAATGGCTGCACTGATTTCCGGCGGCAAGGCCCGGGCTATGCGCTCACTGGCCCAAGGCATACCCCGGTGGATGGTGGCAAAACCCAGCAGCACCGTCACCAGTAAAGCGGTCAGCACCCAGCGCCAGCGGCTTTCCAGCCGGTGCCAGAACTGGCTGGTGCTGTCGCGGTGCCGGCTGTGCTGCAGCCAGGTGTCCACCGCCTCATTATCACGAGTCTCAAACACCGACCGGTCCGGCAGGGTCAGGGTACGGGCAATATTGCCGACCCGGTCGCTGACACTGAGTTGCTGGCTGCCGCCTGTCAGTGGTTTCTGCCCGTCACGGTGCAGGGTGAAATGCTGTTTGTCCAGTTCAAGCTGCGCCGGGATGCGGGTGGCGCTGCCGGGCGGGAACCAGTACCCGCTGATGCCTGGGGGACTCACAGGCCCAGCCCCATATCGACGTCGACATCAAAGGCATCCCCAAGCTCCTCGCCCACGGCAGAAACCTGCTCCTGCTGCCGGGTTACATAGCCGTCGAGACTGCCCTGCAGGATGGCGCTGGTGCAGCGGGCGCTGTAGCGTGCCAGCCGGATTCTGGCCCAGGGATAAGCCAGCCCCAGGCTCAGCAGTACCAGCACGGTATTGCTGACATAGATCAGGAACAGCCGCCAGGTACCCATGTCCGAGCGCAGCAGCAGGACATGGTCGAGCCGGGTACTGCTGTACACATGATTACGCAGACTGGCCTTGAAATAGGAACGCAGCCAACTGCCCAGTACCAGCAGCGGCAGGTACAGCAGCGCGACGATAACCAGGGTCAGCAGCGGGGGAAACGTGAATTCCGGGTCCGGCTGTCCCAGTGTCTGCAGCCCTTCCAGCAGTCCGGCATGCCCCAGCAGCTGGACCGTGAGTGCCAGAATCAGCCCGACCCCTGCGGTGATCAGCAGGCCGAACACTAAGGTCAACAGGTAAATCACATAATATTCACCGGTTTCCAGTTGTGACTGAAAGCGGCCCTGTCCATAGCGGTGGTAATCGAGGTAGAAGCTGGTAAACAGGCGCTGGAACCAGGGGTAGAGCAGGTAGGTAAGCAGCAGGGCGCTTGTTATCAGTCCGACAACCAGGTCCGGGGCAAGTGTCGGACGTGTGAGCCACAGCCCGAGTGCCAGCAGCCCGGCAGTGATCAGGATGCTGCCCGGAATCCAGAAAAAATACTTGTAGGTCTGCCCCAGGGTGCCGTCAAAGCTGAAGCGTACGTTGCGGTAGCTGCTGGCACGGGCGGTAAAACGCAGTGATTTCCAGATCACCCAGGGGACGAACAGGGCCATGAGCAGCAGTACCATCAGGCCGGCAAGCGGAAAGAACTGGCTCAGGCCCGCATACAGCAGCAGCAAGGTCACGGCAATGATCCGCCCCTTGAGAATCGCCAGCGGTCTGGCATGGTATTCAAAACGGCTGCCATCAAGCAGGGTATTGCCGTAAAAATAACGCCGGGTGCGCACTTTGGCCCAGGCGGAATAAATACCCAGGGTCAGGATGCTCAGCAGGATATTGACGATCCAGATTTTGAAATATTCGCGACCGTTGCCGGTGAACTCGAAACCGTGACGGGTGGCCGCCGTTCTGCTGCCGGCTGGCGGGTTGTCTCCCTGTTGCATGCTGTCCTGTCGTTGATGCTGTTTACATCCCGGCAGTGTAGGCGAGTACCGGCGGCTTGTCATATTTCGCCTGCCTCATGGTGGCCGGGCCGATTGATCGGTACTAAACTGCAGCTCATCCGGTATCACGGGAGTCGATCATGTCGCGCGTTTTGTTTGTATTGCTGCTGCTTTCTCTGGTGGCGAATCTGGGGGCAGCCTGGATGGTTCTGAAACTGTACACCGATAATAACGTGCTGCGCCTTGATCCGCTGCAGCTTGCGGTGTATCCCGACAGCCCGCCATTGCAGGGACGGGAGCCGCGTGTGGTGCTGTTCGGTGATTCACGCGCCCTGAGCTGGCCGGCACCGGCAGTGCCGGGGCTGGATTTTGTCAATCGGGGCATCGGGCAGCAGACTTCAGCACAGATTGCGCTGCGCTTTGAGCGGCATGTGACGCCTCTGGAACCGGACCTGCTGGTGCTGCAGCTGTGTGTCAATGATCTCAAGGTCATTCCGCTGGTTCCCGAGGCACAGGCCGATATTATTCAGGGCTGCAAACAACAGTTGCAGGCGATTATCGGCAAGGCACGGTTACAGGGGACGGAAGTACTGCTGACCACGGTGTTTCCACTGGGTGAGGTGCCGCTGGAACGGCGGCTGTTCTGGTCGGATGCCGTGGCGGCGGCCATCCGGGAAGTGAATGACTTTATCCGTGTCCAGGCCGGACCGGGGGTTCATGTACTGGATACCTTCGCATTGTTGCAGGGGGAGCCGGACCATATCCGGCCCGAGTACAGCCGTGACCTGCTGCACCTCAATGCCGCCGGTTATACGGTCCTGAATCAGGCATTGGCTGCCTGGTTACAGGACTGGCAGTCGAAGGGGCCGGGCAGAAATCAGTAGCGCTGTCGTGTAAACAGGTGGCGGATACGTTGATCCCAGTCCTGCAGGCGCTCACTGCGCGGTGCGGGCTGCATGCGTGGCCTCGGACAGGCTGGCGGATACGGGCGATGCGACTGAGGGCGGTTGGGTAAGGCTGATGCGGTTGTCATGAGGTGGAACTCCCTTGTTGTTTTGTATTGCAGAGTTCTCAGCATACCGACTGGATTTGCAGATTTTTTGCAGGGTGGATGAGTGGTTGTTCCGGTCTGTATTTATGGCGACTCAATCCCCCCGCACTCGCGGGGAACATAAGCCGGGGGCGCGCTCGGTGTTGAGATAATGTGGTTCATCCCCGCACTCGCGGGGAACATCGTCACGTTCTCCCAGCTCCGCGTCTTCGGCTCCGGTTCATCCCCGCACTCGCGGGGAACATTGAAGATGGATCAGAGTCACTCGAACGGCTTCCGGTTCATCCCCGCACTCGCGGGGAACATCCGGTCGCTTCATCCGACATCATGCGAATCAGCGGTTCATCCCCGCACTCGCGGGGAACATTCTGGCGCTTGGATGACCCGATCTGGAAAACCCGGTTCATCCCCGCACTCGCGGGGAACATAGCTGCATGACAGCTTTCTGCGCATGCTGCAACGGTTCATCCCCGCACTCGCGGGGAACATGCGGTAAGCCAGCACCCGGTTGGTCGGGTAGGCGGTTCATCCCCGCACTCGCGGGGAACATTGCGATCTCGCCCTGCTCAATCAGGGCGTTCACGGTTCATCCCCGCACTCGCGGGGAACATGGCGCGACTGACCTCGGCAATTGAACGGGCCGCGGTTCATCCCCGCACTCGCGGGGAACATCACTGATGATGGTAAGGGGCAGGAATTGCAGCCGGTTCATCCCCGCACTCGCGGGGAACATAGGATAACCACGACAAGCCCTATGACGGCAGCCGGTTCATCCCCGCACTCGCGGGGAACATCTGTTCCGGTGTTTGCGCCGAACCATCCCAGCCGGTTCATCCCCGCACTCGCGGGGAACATAATTTGAACCGCGCTCCGCTAATTTCTCTGCACGGTTCATCCCCGCACTCGCGGGGAACATTATTTCGCCATACCCGTTCCGCATTTCGAATCAGGTTCATCCCCGCACTCGCGGGGAACATTGGCCCTGATTCTGTTCTGCGGAGTGCCGTGCCGGTTCATCCCCGCACTCGCGGGGAACATCTATTATTTCGGCACGCGCAAAACATCAAGCACGGTTCATCCCCGCACTCGCGGGGAACATCATCGGCGATACCTGCTGACTGACCTGCCCGACGGTTCATCCCCGCACTCGCGGGGAACATTGCGGGTATTCCAGGAAGAACTGCACCAAAATCGGTTCATCCCCGCACTCGCGGGGAACATGGCGTTGCCGTAAATCGCTATAGGCTGGTAATCGGTTCATCCCCGCACTCGCGGGGAACATAACAGCCACCGAAAAAACATGGCTGGCCATCCCGGTTCATCCCCGCACTCGCGGGGAACATGTGTTGCCGGTACAGTTAAGGAAGTCCAGGTACGGTTCATCCCCGCACTCGCGGGGAACATCATAACTGTTTGAGCGGGCCGCTCTTGTATCGCGGTTCATCCCCGCACTCGCGGGGAACATGACACGCTGCTGCAGCTCGCCTTCATCCTCACCGGTTCATCCCCGCACTCGCGGGGAACATATTCCTGGTGGAGCCGCCAATAAAATCAAACACGGTTCATCCCCGCACTCGCGGGGAACATCCTGCTGGCTGAGCGTAAGGCCGAGCTGAATGCGGTTCATCCCCGCACTCGCGGGGAACATCAGTAATCGGCGCTGTTTTCGCGGCGGGTGCCCGGTTCATCCCCGCACTCGCGGGGAACATCCCAAATGGGATCGTGTTGTCCCGAACCTCGGCGGTTCATCCCCGCACTCGCGGGGAACATTTTTATGCCGCTTGCTGCGGTTTTGAGTCTCTCGGTTCATCCCCGCACTCGCGGGGAACATCCGGGATTTGGGTGAGACACTGAGTTCGGATACGGTTCATCCCCGCACCCGCGGGGAACATTGCAATACCTGCAAAGACAAATGCACAACAGACGGTTCATCCCCGCACCCGCGGGGAACATCGCAGCCGGTTTGGTGCCGTGCCAGTTACCACCGGTTCATCCCCGCACCCGCGGGGAACATTATCTGCACCCCGGCAGCACCGTTGTGTGAGCCGGTTCATCCCCGCACCCGCGGGGAACATATCCCACCAGCGCGCAACCTGATCCTTTAACGCGGTTCATCCCCGCACCCGCGGGGAACATACATTTTACACAGAACAGTGTGTGGTTAGCGACGGTTCATCCCCGCACCCGCGGGGAACATTCCTTATTCATTGGAATAGGGATGTCGATACACGGTTCATCCCCGCACCCGCGGGGAACATTGGGGATAGCCATTGTGCAAGGTGAATGGCGACGGTTCATCCCCGCACCCGCGGGGAACATCGCCTATTGGGATAGTCGGCTGGGGTAATCCACGGTTCATCCCCGCACCCGCGGGGAACATAATGGT
>DAOPKY010000033.1:12220-44348 GCA_035391465.1 Thiolinea sp.
TTGTTGACAATCTGATAGCCGGACTCCGGTTCATCCCCGCACCCGCGGGGAACATAATGGTTTGTTGACAATCTGATAGCCGGACTCCGGTTCATCCCCGCACCCGCGGGGAACATGCGATGAAATTGAATGTTTCCATGTCTCATTCCGGTTCATCCCCGCACCCGCGGGGAACATAGATTCGCGGCAATCGTGCTGGCGGTGTCATCCGGTTCATCCCCGCACCCGCGGGGAACATAAGCTCTGCCATTGAGCACCCGCTGAGTTGAACGGTTCATCCCCGCACCCGCGGGGAACATTTATGGTTCAGGTGATATTCGCCATCACATTCCGGTTCATCCCCGCACCCGCGGGGAACATGGGCGGATTGGTGTACCACGTTTTATGGCGCGTTCTTCATCCCCGCACCCGCGGGGAACATTTATCAACGATGAACAGTATTTTAATGACAGTCGGTTCATCCCCGCACCCGCGGGGAACATTCCCGCTGGCCGCACGTTTTGCCCATGCGCGACGGTTCATCCCCGCACCCGCGGGGAACATTGTGTTTCGTAAGGATGATCAGTTGTTCCTGGCGGTTCATCCCCGCACCCGCGGGGAACATTGGTACAGAAGCCAGCGAACTGTTAAGGAATCCGGTTCATCCCCGCACCCGCGGGGAACATGCCGTCGGTTCCTTGGCTGCCATACTCACCAGCGGTTCATCCCCGCACCCGCGGGGAACATCGTCTGGGCTGCCAGAGGATTATTTTGATCAGCGGTTCATCCCCGCACCCGCGGGGAACATAGTCCCAGTAGCTGGAAGTAAGCGACTGTCATCGGTTCATCCCCGCACCCGCGGGGAACATTCATCAATTAACGAGCGCTCACCATTGATAGACGGTTCATCCCCGCACCCGCGGGGAACATTTTATACCAGTTCGTGAAAAACGCCTACGGCACGGTTCATCCCCGCACCCGCGGGGAACATTCCGACTGTCCCAGCCAGCGCTCGCCCGAAATCGGTTCATCCCCGCACCCGCGGGGAACATAAAAACTGGGAATCAAGGGGATTTTGGCATGACGGTTCATCCCCGCACCCGCGGGGAACATCGACTCTCTCAGACTGCTGGCGTAATCGGTGCCGGTTCATCCCCGCACCCGCGGGGAACATTCATGGGTGAGCAGGTACATGGGCTTTTTGACCGGTTCATCCCCGCACCCGCGGGGAACATTGCGTCATGTCCCCTGCAATCTCAATTGCCAGCGGTTCATCCCCGCACCCGCGGGGAACATGGACTTTATCCGCAATGCCATCCAGGAAGAAATGGTTCATCCCCGCACCCGCGGGGAACATAAGTCGAACAGGCCGACCAGACGGGGATTGTCCGGTTCATCCCCGCACCCGCGGGGAACATCGGCATTTGGCAGTAATAATCTCCGCCACGCCCGGTTCATCCCCGCACCCGCGGGGAACATAGCCCCAAGTTTCACCTAGCCGTAATACGCGCCGGTTCATCCCCGCACCCGCGGGGAACATATGCTGACGCAACTCATCGAAAACAACAAATCCGGTTCATCCCCGCACCCGCGGGGAACATGTTTCAGGCCGCAGCGATCATGATCTACCCATCGGTTCATCCCCGCACCCGCGGGGAACATAGCGGCAGTTGAACAAATTGTGACTGAATAATCGGTTCATCCCCGCACCCGCGGGGAACATTTCGTCGGCCATACGCTCGCTTTTTAGGGCGACGGTTCATCCCCGCACCCGCGGGGAACATCACGATGCCTGGGTGACGCTGCTGCGTGAGCACGGTTCATCCCCGCACCCGCGGGGAACATATGCTGAAAGATGACGCCGCCGCTCGGGCGGACGGTTCATCCCCGCACCCGCGGGGAACATTGCGCCTCTATCCGGGTGCTGGTCGCCGTCTCTGGTTCATCCCCGCACCCGCGGGGAACATTGCGTCCGGGACTTGCTGCTGGAATGGGGCTGCGGTTCATCCCCGCACCCGCGGGGAACATTAATGGGAGGGTTGGCGGGCAAATATGTCCGCCGGTTCATCCCCGCACCCGCGGGGAACATCGAGCCAGGCGAAGACGTTCGAGGCCTGGAGCCGGTTCATCCCCGCACCCGCGGGGAACATTTTTGGGGTGCTGAGGTAGCGGGATGCCAGCTCGGTTCATCCCCGCACCCGCGGGGAACATGTAGGTTGTTGCCAGTGTGCAGATACCGGCGCCGGTTCATCCCCGCACCCGCGGGGAACATTAGATGAGCAGATGGAGGGGTATTGATGAAACCGGTTCATCCCCGCACCCGCGGGGAACATATTGTCGTGTCACAAACTGCAGGACAAATGGCCGGTTCATCCCCGCACCCGCGGGGAACATCATACCCGACAAATCCGAAAGCCCGGCAGACGCGGTTCATCCCCGCACCCGCGGGGAACATCCGAGCGGGTCAACGTCGGCATGTTTGCCGATCGGTTCATCCCCGCACCCGCGGGGAACATGTGGCATGATGGGCAGCCTGATGGCGGGTGGTCGGTTCATCCCCGCACCCGCGGGGAACATCCCTTGATCGTCGGTGTGCCGCCGAACACGATCGGTTCATCCCCGCACCCGCGGGGAACATGTTGCCCCAAATGGTGCGCGATGTGCCCAGTCCGGTTCATCCCCGCACCCGCGGGGAACATGCGTCTGAATTATTGACAATCTCGGAAGGTACCGGTTCATCCCCGCACCCGCGGGGAACATCCTCTTCACGAAGAAAACGCGCGTGGCTGCGTCGGTTCATCCCCGCACCCGCGGGGAACATGTTATCACCGGCGCCGGGGCCGATGCGGATTTCGGTTCATCCCCGCACCCGCGGGGAACATGATTCTCGCACCGATATTGGCTTCATTTTCTTCGGTTCATCCCCGCACCCGCGGGGAACATGCTGCATGGGAGCATCTTCGGATGCACCTCGCTCGGTTCATCCCCGCACCCGCGGGGAACATGCAACCGACTAATCCAACAACCCCTGTAACGACGGTTCATCCCCGCACCCGCGGGGAACATGCGGATCATGACACCAGAGGCCGTGAAAATATCGGTTCATCCCCGCACCCGCGGGGAACATGACGATGACGGCGTAGTCGCGCTCCTGCCAGGCGGTTCATCCCCGCACCCGCGGGGAACATATCATGGCATCATAGGCAGCGGGCATTTTCATCGGTTCATCCCCGCACCCGCGGGGAACATCTATGGGCTTTTGTTGATTCAAAATGACCGCACGGTTCATCCCCGCACCCGCGGGGAACATACAGGCAGAAATATTTGGGGGATAACGGGCACCGGTTCATCCCCGCACCCGCGGGGAACATTGATTTATCCTTCCGGCCTTGCCCTCGACTACCGGTTCATCCCCGCACCCGCGGGGAACATTGCCCCGCGTACCCCTGCCACCATCGCGTTACTGGTTCATCCCCGCACCCGCGGGGAACATCCAGCGAGACATGTGCAATCGCATATTCATTACGGTTCATCCCCGCACCCGCGGGGAACATGATAAAAGTCATTACACGCGCATGAGCAGCGGCGGTTCATCCCCGCACCCGCGGGGAACATGTTCTGCAGGCGGAAATCGACAAGGCAAAAGGCGGTTCATCCCCGCACCCGCGGGGAACATGTCATTGCCGGGTAGGCTGGCAGCCCGGGCACCGGTTCATCCCCGCACCCGCGGGGAACATTATCAGCAGCTGCATGCGGTGGTTGATCCGCTCGGTTCATCCCCGCACCCGCGGGGAACATTGGGTGAGGCTATCCGTTCCCCAATGGTTGCACGGTTCATCCCCGCACCCGCGGGGAACATAAAAGCCCGCACAGGTAACAGCCTGAACGGGCCGGTTCATCCCCGCACCCGCGGGGAACATTTGATTTTGTTGTGCCTGCTGTGTCATTGCGCCGGTTCATCCCCGCACCCGCGGGGAACATAACCCGTTGCATTGCATACACCAGTTACGGGCCGGTTCATCCCCGCACCCGCGGGGAACATTGACAAAGAAAGAGCTTATTGAGGATGCCAAGCGGTTCATCCCCGCACCCGCGGGGAACATTTTCCGCTGATTCAAGCGCAGCATCTCCCAAACGGTTCATCCCCGCACCCGCGGGGAACATTGCACCGGTATTCAGTTGCCAGTTTCAGAATGCGGTTCATCCCCGCACCCGCGGGGAACATCCGGCAACATCCGGGACCGGTCAAAAGTACATCGGTTCATCCCCGCACCCGCGGGGAACATACCATGGCCGGGTAGGCTGGCAGCCCGGGCACCGGTTCATCCCCGCACCCGCGGGGAACATTAATCATTTTTCTATTGCAATAATGTTAATGCCGGTTCATCCCCGCACCCGCGGGGAACATAGATAGAGCAGGAACTGAAGCGTTTGAATATTCGGTTCATCCCCGCACCCGCGGGGAACATTCCACCCTGCTGCATTCATCATTTCACACTCCCGGTTCATCCCCGCACCCGCGGGGAACATACGGCTCATTTGCCGGGTGCTGGATACAGGTGCGGTTCATCCCCGCACCCGCGGGGAACATTCCAGTCCCACAACGTATTGACGGATAATTGCCGGTTCATCCCCGCACCCGCGGGGAACATTGAGGTTTCTGGCGCGAGGATCAGCGGCATTAAGGTTCATCCCCGCACCCGCGGGGAACATAATTGACCCCGGATTCAGCGGTTTACGCTGATCGGTTCATCCCCGCACCCGCGGGGAACATACGATTTCCACCTATCACCCGGCGCACAGCAACGGTTCATCCCCGCACCCGCGGGGAACATGTTTAGCTGCTCATTTTTTGGCTGCATGCTGATGGTTCATCCCCGCACCCGCGGGGAACATACTAGCAGGCTGTTTGAGCTGGGGACGCTGGACGGTTCATCCCCGCACCCGCGGGGAACATTGTTGTATTGATGTGCTGTTGCTGCTCGCGATCGGTTCATCCCCGCACCCGCGGGGAACATACCCGGAGGATGTCGCGGAAAAGTTTTTTTACCGGTTCATCCCCGCACCCGCGGGGAACATGGGCGCAAGCGGATCGTCATCCTGTTTGATGACGGTTCATCCCCGCACCCGCGGGGAACATGTTGTCGGATCAATGGCCCCAGGGTTTGAAGCCGGTTCATCCCCGCACCCGCGGGGAACATAACTTTTTTGAAGGACGGGCAAAATACCCCGCCGGTTCATCCCCGCACCCGCGGGGAACATGTCGGGCAGCGGCCATTTTGGACCGTGCGTGACGGTTCATCCCCGCACCCGCGGGGAACATAAAAAATAATCGCCTTCATTTTATTACCTCATCGGTTCATCCCCGCACCCGCGGGGAACATCCGCCCGCCAAACAGGCCGCCGAACGAAATGGCGGTTCATCCCCGCACCCGCGGGGAACATCGGTTATGAGTTCCGGTCTGTGTGCCTTCGGGCGGTTCATCCCCGCACCCGCGGGGAACATCAATGCTGGGTATCCGCGCATATCGAATGTGCCGGTTCATCCCCGCACCCGCGGGGAACATTGATTCGTTTCTTCACTCACGCCCAGCCCACGCGGTTCATCCCCGCACCCGCGGGGAACATGGCATTCCGCCACTGAATCCACTGAAACCTACCGGTTCATCCCCGCACCCGCGGGGAACATATTCTGAGCGTAGCAGGCATTATACTGAGCGGCGGTTCATCCCCGCACCCGCGGGGAACATACGCCTCGTAATGAGCGCCGACAATTCTCCGCCGGTTCATCCCCGCACCCGCGGGGAACATAGATTCCTATCCCTCAACGCCTGGTCCAAGCCCGGTTCATCCCCGCACCCGCGGGGAACATCGACTCCGACGCCAACGGCGACAGTTTTGAATCGGTTCATCCCCGCACCCGCGGGGAACATTTTTTTCAAAGCCATTTGGTCTGTATTTAATTCGGTTCATCCCCGCACCCGCGGGGAACATCTGTACATTGGCATTAGCCAGCCGGATAAATGCGGTTCATCCCCGCACCCGCGGGGAACATAACCAATATTGCAAAGAAAAACCACCTCAAAGCGGTTCATCCCCGCACCCGCGGGGAACATGGGTGAAAAACTTGCGATTAAAATCTTAGAGAACGGTTCATCCCCGCACCCGCGGGGAACATAATAATTCTCAAACTGACCCAGCCACTGTTCACGGTTCATCCCCGCACCCGCGGGGAACATGCTACTGACCCTAATGATGGAATGGTTAATAACGGTTCATCCCCGCACCCGCGGGGAACATACGCAGTCCATCAGCCACCGGGATGACGTGGCCGGTTCATCCCCGCACCCGCGGGGAACATCTGGAGCTGGAACTGGAAGTCATAGAAGGAAACGGTTCATCCCCGCACCCGCGGGGAACATACTAATCAGAACCTGCTGATTTCACTAGAAAAAATGAACCTGATTTTTTCTACCGAATAGTTTGCCATAAAATTACACATTATTAAAGAGTATCACTGGATTCTAACCCGCTGGTTTTTCAGTGTTTTCCATTTTTCTGATTGTATGAGGCCAAAGTGCTACCAACCCTCCATCACAGCAACTGCCGCAGCTGGTAAAGCGCTTCCTGTGCCTGACGGGGTGAGAGTTCATCCAGCTCCAGGGCCAGCAGTGCTTCCTTCAGCCGTTCTGCCGCTTCATCCTTCGGTTCCGCAGGCGGGTCGAAGGTGAGTGACAGGTTCTGGCCCGGTCGGGGCGGGGCATGACGATTACCGGCAGCGACAGCTGAATCCTCCAGTGAAACCAGCTTTTTGCGTGCTCTGGCAATCACGGCTTTAGGCACGCCGGCCAGCTGTGCGACCTGCAGGCCATAGCTCTGGTTGGCGGGGCCGTCCTTGACCGCATGCAGGAATACGATCTTGTCGCCATGCTCCACCGCGTCGATATGCACATTGGCGATGGTGCCGATCTGCTCGGCCAGCGCGGTTAGTTCAAAATAATGCGTGGCGAACAGGGTGAAAGCCCGGCGGTCCCGTGCCAGGTGCTCGGCACAGGCCCAGGCCAGTGACAGGCCGTCGAAAGTGCTGGTGCCGCGCCCGATCTCATCCATCAGCACCAGACTGTGCGGGGTGGCGTTATTGAGGATATTGGCAGCTTCGGTCATTTCCACCATGAAGGTGGAACGCCCGGTACTGAGATCATCATGCGCACCAATGCGGGTGAAGATACGGTCAATCTGGCCGATGCGGGCTGATTTGGCCGGGATGTAGCTGCCGATATGGGCCATGAGCACAATGAGTGCGACCTGACGCATGTAGGTGGACTTGCCCCCCATATTGGGGCCAGTGACCATCAGCATGCGCCGCCGACTGTCCATGGACAGGTCATTGGGCACGAAGGGTGCATCCAGCGTGCGCTCCACCACCGGATGGCGTCCGGCCTCGATTTCGATGCCTGCCCCCTCCACCAGCGCCGGGCAGCAGTAATTCAGGTGGCTGGCCCGTTCAGCAAAGCAGGTCAGTACATCCAGCTCGGCCAGTGCCTGGGCACTCTGGCGCAGTGGCATCAGGTGGGTCAGCAGTTCCTGCAGCAGTGCCTCATACAACACTTTTTCCCGTGCCAGGGCACGTTCACGGGCGGAGAGGACCTTGTCCTCGAATTTTTTCAGCTCCGGCAGGATAAAGCGCTCCACCCCCTTGAGGGTCTGACGCCGGATGTAGTCTGCCGGAATCAGCTTGACCTGAGTACGCGGTACCTCAACGTAATAGCCATGCACGCGGTTGTAGGCCACTTTCAGGGTACTGATGCCCGTGCGTGCCTTTTCACGGGTTTCCAGATCAATCAGGTACTGATCGGCATGGGTGCTGAGGTTGCGCAGCTCATCCAGCTCGGCATCATACCCGGCAGCAATCACGCCACCATCGCGAATCACCACCGGCGGATTGTCAATCACGGCCCGGATCAGCAGTGCATGCAGTGCTTCATGCGGGTCGATCTGCTGCTTCAGGGCATGCACATGCGCATTGTCCAGCGTTTCCAGTACCTGATGTAGCTGCGGCAGTACCGCCAGTGAACCCCGCAGGGTGGCCAGATCACGCGGGCGGGCGGTCCCCAGCGCAATGCGGGAGCTGATGCGCTCCACATCCCCGATGGCGCGCAGCGGCTCATGGACCGTCTCGAAAGTATCACCCTGCAACAGGCAGCCAACGGCTTCATGACGATGCCTGAGCGTGCTGCGTTCGCGCAGCGGTTTGTTGACCCAGCGCCGCAGCAGGCGACTGCCCATGCTGGTGGCGGTCTGGTCGAGTATGGAGACCAGGGTGTTCTTGTGTTCACCGCTGATGCTGTGCTCCAGCTCCAGATTACGGCGGCTGGCTGCATCCAGAATAATGCCTTCCTCCCCGTGCTCCACGTTCAGGCTGTTGATGTGGGGCAGGGCAGTGCGTTGGGTTTCCTGCACATAATTCAGCAATGCCCCGGCAGCTGTCAGGGCCAGGGGCAGGTGGGTGCAGCCGAATCCCTCCAGATCATGCACCCCGAATTGTGCCAGCAGCAAACGCCGGGCCGTTTCCAGATCAAAGTGCCAGGGCGGGCGGGCTGTGGTGACCTGATCACGGGCAAATGCAGGCCGCCAGTCCTCGTGGTGCAGGATTTCTGCGGGTTGCAGGCGCTCAATCTCGTTCACCAGCGCGGTGGCGGAGTCCACCTCCTGCACGCTGAAACGGCCGGTACTGAGGTCGATAATGGCAAGGCCGAAGCGGTCATGATCAGGGTGTTTGCCCTTTGTCTCCCCGCGCCTGGCGGATGAATCGGGCAGCATCGGACAATGCACCGCCATCAGCAGATTGTCGCGCCGGTCATCCAGCAGGTAATCATCCGTCAGGGTACCGGGCGTCAGCAGGCGCGTGATCTTGCGCTCCACCGGCCCTTTGGAGCGGGCCGGATCGCCAATCTGCTCACAGATGGCCACCGATTCGCCCTGACGCAGCAGTTTGGCCAGATACTGCTCCGCCGCATGGTAAGGTACCCCGGCCATGGGAATGGGTTCACCTGCTGTCTGACCACGCTGGGTCAGGGTGATGTCCAGCAGACCGGCTGCCTTTCCGGCATCCTCAAAAAACAGCTCATAGAAATCCCCCATGCGGTAGAACAGCAGAATGTCCGGGTATTCGGCTTTAATGCGCAGGTACTGCTGCATCATCGGGGTGTGGTTCTTGAAATTTTCTGAATCAATCATTTGCAGGTGACTTGTCGGGTTTTCGGGGCCTGTGACGGGATCGGGTCGGGGTTCGGCGGGCATTTTACTACGTTTTGCCGGTACCGGGGTGCCTGCATTGGAGGAAGCTGCTTGCTGCAGAACAGCGCCGGCAATTGCTCTGGTACTTACCCGTCCGGCAATGTCGGCTGCCAGCCTCATGCACCGGTTCCGGAACATGGATGCCATCCCGAATGCGGGCATAATGCGGGTGACATTATGAATTTGGGGCACACCGGCCGGTAACGGTCTTTACCCTGTGCGCCGGCTTGTTGTATAACGTTGGTTTGAACGGCTGCCTGTCAGGAGGGGAATCATGGCGATCATCAAAGAGCTTCTGGATAAAAAATCTTCCGGCGTATGGTCTGTTTCACCCGACGCAACGGTTTTTGAGGCACTTTCCTTATTGGCTGAAAAAAATATCGGTGCACTGCTGGTTATCCGGGATGACAAACTGGTGGGGTTGGTCTCGGAGCGGGATTATGCCCGCAAGGTCATACTGCAGGGGAAAACGGCTGAAAATACCAGAGTCAGGGAAATCATGACCTCGGGTGTGACTTCGGTTGACCCGGATACCAGTGTGCAGGCTGCAATGGCCGTGATGTCGGAAAAGCGGTTTCGTCACCTGCCGGTACTGGAGAATGAGCAGATCGTCGGGATTGTATCCATCGGTGATCTGGTTCAGAGCATCATCACCGAACAGGCATTTACCATCAACCAGCTGGAAAGCTATATCGCCGGATAATGATTTCGGGGACACCAGCAACCAGGGCCGGACAACTGTTCCGGCCTTTTCTGTTTTGTGCGCCTGTTTTCCGGACGGGGCCTGCCACGGACAGACTCGGTCAGTGTCCGGTCGGGACAGAGGGTTGTCCGGGCATGTCCAGTTCATCGGCCAGTACCAGGGGCTGAAACACGGTTTCCATGCCGGCATTGCGGGCATCAAGCGGGCTGTACTTGTGACGGCCTTTTGGGTATGTTCATTTTATTGGCTGTCTGCGGGAAACGGGGTAGGTTATGTTCGGGGAAAAAGCGATGAAACGGGCGGGACAACAGGCGTTGCGGGTATCACTTCTGCTGGCTGCTGCCGGGTTGACGGGAGCCTGTACCGTGCCGGATACGACTTCCGGGGACGGGGTGACGGACACGGGCAATACCGGTAATAACGGCAATGTGACGGAGACCGGCACCGATGCCGTGGCCGGCACACCTGACACTCCGGCAACGCCTGAGGCCGTACCGGCAGGGCAGGCCATGATCAATGCCGGTGTCGTGTGCCTGCATGCCATCAGTGGCACCGAGACCAAAGCCTATTACCTGCCGCTGGGTACCGGTTGTGCCTCTTCCAGCCAGCATCGCTGGGCCGATACCCGCTTTTCGGTGCAGGTCATGCCGCAGGGTGAAAGCGATGCCGTCCGGGTGGATTCCTTTACCCGTCATGTGCCGAACGACAGCCCGATTGCCACCTCTGACTGTGCCGGGGCCAATGTGCAGCAGCAGACCGTGCTGCTCACGGCAGCGGGCGGGAATGTGGATGTCTACTGGGGCGGGCGGCGTATCGGCCAGTACCGCAATACCCCGAATGCCATGTTCTGCCGCGAGATGCAGGCCGGGGTTCCGAAACCGGCAGGTGCTGCCGCCTATGAGGCCGTGAACAGTCTGTCGGGACGGTAACTGCGTTGCCGGCGGCTGGCGGGGTCGCATTCCCGCGTTAATACAGGCAAAATCCCCCTCAGGATGATCACCGTCTTGAGGAGACCCCATGCGCTTTACCGGTTCAGAACGTTATATCGCCACTGCCGACCTGCAGCTGGCCGTCAATGCCGCCATTCGATTACAGCGCCCGCTGCTGATCAAGGGGGAGCCGGGTACCGGCAAGACCTTATTGGCTGAAGAAGTGGCTGCGGCACTGGGCATGCCGCTGATCCAGTGGCATATCAAGTCCAGCACCAGGGCTCAGCAGGGGCTTTATGAATACGACGCGGTGTCCCGCCTGCGTGACTCCCAGCTTGGGCGTGACGGGGTGCAGGACATTGCCAACTACATCCGCCAGGGCAAGCTCTGGGAGGCTTTCGCCTCCGAACAACAGACCGTGTTGCTGATTGACGAGATCGACAAGGCGGATATCGAGTTTCCCAATGACCTGCTGCTGGAGCTCGACCGCATGCAGTTCCATGTCTATGAAACCGGCCAGACCGTGATCGCCCGCCACCGCCCGGTGATCATCATTACCAGCAATAACGAGAAGGAACTGCCGGATGCCTTTCTGCGCCGTTGTTTTTTCCACTTTATCCGCTTCCCGGACCGGGAGACCATGCAGCGTATTGTGGCTGCCCATTTTCCGGACATCAAACAGCAGCTGGTGACTCAGGCGCTGGAAACCTTTTTTCAGCTGCGCGAGGTGCCGGGGCTGAAGAAACCCCCCTCGACCTCCGAGCTGATTGACTGGCTCAAGCTGCTGCTGTCGGATGACCTGCCGGTGGAGGTGCTGCAGGAAACCGACCCGCGCAAGGCACTGCCGCCGCTGTATGGTGCCCTGATCAAGAATGAGCAGGATGTCACCTTGCTGGAAAAGCTGGCCTTTCTGCATGCACGTGGCCAGCGCCGCTAGGGGGGCCGGTCATGCTGGTGAATTTTTTTGATGCCCTGCGCCGCTACCGGCTGCCGGTCTCGATCCGTGAGTACCTGGATTTTCTGCGCCTGCTGACGCTGGAGCCGATGGTGGCCGAGCCGGAGACCTTTTATGTGCTGGCACGCACCTGCATGGTCAAGGATGAAAAGCATTTTGACCGTTTTGACCAGGCTTTCGGGGCATTCATGCAGGGTGTGGCAGCATTGAAGCTGGATGCCGACCTGCTGGCGACGGTAATTCCCGCCGACTGGCTGGCCAACCCGCAGCAACTGGAACCGGATGCCGCTGCCCGCAGCAGGGTTAAACCCCCGGAATCTCTGGAGGCGCTGCTCAAAGCATTTCAGGAGCGCCTCAGAGAGCAGACCGAACGCCATCAGGGTGGCAGCAAATGGATCGGGACCGGTGGCACTTCGCCGTTCGGGCATTCCGGCCATCATCCCGGTGGCATACGGGTCGGGGGCGAGAGCCGAAACCGCAGTGCCGCCAAGGTCTGGGAGCAGCGCGAATTCCGCAATCTGGATGATACCCTGGCGCTGGGGACCCGCAACCTCAAGCTGGCCCTGCGCCGCCTGCGTGTGTTTGCCCGCAGTGGTGCCGCCGAGCAGCTGGATCTGGATGACACCATCCGCTCCACGGCCCGCAATGGCGGTTATCTGGACCTGAAACTGGTGCCGGAGCGGCATAATGCCGTCAAGGTGCTGCTGTTTCTGGATGTGGGCGGCTCCATGGATGTGCATGTGCGCACCTGTGAGGAGCTGTTTTCCGCTGCCACCAGCGAGTTCAAGCACCTGCAGTATTTCTACTTTCACAATTTTGTTTACGGTCAGGTCTGGCGTGACAATCGCCGGCGTCAGGAGCACCTGACGTCGACCCTGGAGATACTGCATACCTATGGCAGCGATTACCGGGTTGTTTTTGTCGGGGATGCCGCCATGGCACCGTGGGAAGTGACCGAGCCGGGCGGCAGCCTGGAACATTACAATGCCGAATCCGGGCGGGTATGGCTGCAGCGGCTAATGGAACACTTCTCCCGCCTGATCTGGCTTAATCCGGAGCCGCAACCCTACTGGGAGCAGACCCTGAGCACGCGCCTGATCCGGGAGCTGCTGGGCGGGCGCATGTATCCTTTGAGCCTGCGCGGGCTGGAGCAGGGGGTGGCCGAACTGGTAGCACCGCGGGTGGCGCCGGTCTGATGGCGGGGCGGATGGTATCCAGAGGCTGAAGGAAATAAAAAGGCCCGATAGCCCGGGACTGTCGGACAGGCTTGAGGCCGTTTCCTTTGATGGGTATATCTGACTGGACCCTGATAGTCATGCCGGAAACGGCTTTGTCTTCGGGAGTGGTGAGAAATCCGTGCTAACCCGTCAGTTGCCGCAACAGCCAGACCAGAGCCGCCTCGCCCATTGAGCCCTGTTGTCTGCCGTTGTATTCCACATCAAACAGGCTGGCCGGTTGCAGTTCACCAGCCAGATAGGCATGGATACGGCGCATGCGTTCGGTGTGGGCGGGTGTACCCGGTTTGTAGGCATTCGGACCGATCAGCATGGCACTCAGGGCCAGAAAGGCTTCATCATCCAGCTCGGTAACTGCCTTGTTGAAATAGACCCGTGCCGCCTGAGCGAAACCCTGTACCGGCTGGCCGTTGACATGCCCGAAATAGGCGAGGTTCAGGAACAGCTGCAACTGCTGCTGCTTGGAAACCTGCGGATCCAGTACATGGCGGGCGATCAGGGTCTGGCGGATTTTGGCCGGACCGGGGCGGAAACCCTGCGGGAAATACAGCTGCTTGACCAGGGACTGGGTGATGGTGGTCATGCCGGCCCCCGGTGTATCGAAATCCACCCCGTGGTGTTGCAGGAAGTGCGGGTCTTCAATCGCCAGCAGCAGCTTCAGGCGTGCAGGGTCAAGATCATCCGCCTGCAGCAGCGGGGCATGCTGCCGGAGTGCCTGCTGAATGAGTGCAGGTGTCTGCTGGCGGGCCTGCTGCAGATCATGGCCATACCAGACTACCGCGGCAGCCAGGCTCAGGAGCGGGATGAGCAGCAGCATGATCGGCATGTAGCGGAGGCGGGATCTGCGTTGGTATCGGGTGGTTTTGTTTTTCATCGGCCTGATGGTAGTCGCTTTTTATGCAGTTCCTGCAGATTGATTATGGAAAATGGGTGCAGGCGGGTATTTCCGGGTGGCCGGACAAGGTCTGCTTCAGTCTGATTCTGCCCAGTTTTCCAGCCGCAAACCCTCGATACGGGAAAATTCACGCACGTTATTGCTGACCAGTATGGCATCCAGACTTCTGGCATGGGCTGCAATCAGCAGGTCCATATTGCCGATCATCAGTCCCCGGTGCTGCAAATCCGTATGCAGACGGGCATAAACACAGGCAGCGTTTTCATCCCAGTCACACACCGTCAGCAACGACAGGAAATAAAGCAACTGGCTTTCACGGGCTTTGCGGGTTTTCGCCGGGCTTTTCTCGATGCCTGACCACAGTTCTGCACAAACAATGCTGGAAAGATGCAGGGTTTCGTGCTGCTGAAACCGGCTCAGTACCTGCGCCGGGTGTTCCTTTAATACATAAATGCAGATACTGGTATCCAGCATGATCATCAGAAAGACTCGCGTTGCTGTGGTGGTGCATTATCGCGTTCAGCGAGAAAATCATCAGCAAAGGCACTGGTCTGGTTGAAGAAATCTGCCCAGTCCGGTTTTTTTGCCGACAATACAATCTCATTTCCGACCTGGCGTATGTACACTTCATCGGTGTCAAAACGGAAAGCTTTAGGCAGACGTACTGCCTGACTGTGCCCGTTACTGAAAATTTTGGCTGTCTGAATGGGCATGGCTGGCCTCCTGAAAGTATATACTATTAAATATATATTTAATGATGCTGAGGTGCAACGTCTGCAGGGTATTTCCCGGCTCAAAGCAACAGGGTCGCCAGCAGCAGGGCCAGCAGGATGACGCCGATCAGGATGACGGTTTCCTGCTGGGTATCCAGTGGCGGCGGGACGGGACGGGCCTGCAGTTCGGCCAGCCGGCGCATCTGTTCCACACGGTCCTGGGCGCTGAGGGTCTCGGCGCGGTTGAAGCTGGCCTCACCCCCGCGGATATTGATCAATGGAATCAGAATCTGGATGTGCAGGTGTGCCATCAGGGCATCCTGGGTCGGGCTTTCCAGGTCAATGACGGGGGGCAGCCTGCCGGGGTCGGGTTCGCGGTATTTTTCCTGACAGGCCGCCTGCATGCGCTGCTGGCTGTTGCCGATCAGCTGGCGGTTACGTTCCAGCGCCTGAATCAGCTCGTCGATACTGGTGCTGGGTGGGGGTTGGGACAGGCGTATGCCATAGGCGCGATTCTGAATGCTGATCCAGAGGGTTCCGTCCCGTGGCGGGTCGGGGGGCAATGCTGGCTGTTCATGTCGGGTGTCGCCCATATTCCGTACAGTCCGTATGGCGTCTGATTCCCGGTACGGCATCAACCCGTACCGCACTCAGCTGGCCACCCCAGACGCAGCCGGTATCCAGCGCAATGACCCCGTGGCCCTGATAAAAACCCAAGGTTGACCAGTGGCCGAAAAAAACGGTGTATCGGGGTTCCAAAGCACCTTGGACCTGAAACCAGGGCCTGAGTTCGGGACGGGTTTTCCGCACCTGTTCCGGACCCAGCTTCTGGCCGAATTCCAGCCGCCCGTCGGCATGGCAGTAACGCATGCGGGTAAAGGCATTCAGCATGTAACGCTGGCGCTCGCGACGCTTGAGTTTGTGTCTGTCCCAATAGTCGGGCTTGTCACCATAAACCTTCTCCAGCCAGTGTGCCGGATCAGTCTGGCGCAACTGCTGCTCCAGTTCGCGTGCGCAGGCGACAGCCGTGGCCAAATTCCAGTCCGGTGCAATACCGGCATGCACCAGCAGGGCCTGACAGGCTTCGTCCACGTGCAGGAACGGACGCCAGCGCAGCCACTGCACCAGCTCCGCCGCATCGGGTGCCGCCAGCAGGGCGGCCAGTGAGCGGTGCGGCTTGAATACGCCATGAAACGCGGCGATCAGGCTGACATCATGGTTGCCCAGCACGCTGATGGCACTGTTGCCGAGCGTGCGTACAAAGCGCAGGGTTTCCAGCGACTGTGGCCCGCGACTGACCAGGTCCCCGGCAAACCAGAGCCGGTCGGTGGCAGGATCAAACTGCAGCTCATCCAGCAGGCGCAGCAGCGGGTCGAGGCAGCCCTGCAGGTCACCGATTGCATAAATGGCCATGATGTTATTCCTTGTCGCTGGAAAAAAGGGGCGCAGGACGGGTGCCGGTTATCTGGCAATGGTACCGAAATAAAACAGGGAGCATCAGCTCCCTGTCATTATCATTTCCCCGTCATTTTGCGTGCCTGCGGGAAGCCCGGCTTTCTGTTATTCGCCTGCCAGGCTCATCAGGAATTGCAGCACGTAAATAAACATCATGCCGACGCTGGAAAACAGGCCCAGCGAGGCGGCAACATGCTGCTCGGTGTGATAGTGATGAATGAGGGCTGAAGTCTGGTACAGCATGGTGGCACCAAACAGGACAATGCCAAAGCCCAGGAACAGCAGACCGAGGCTGAAACCGAAAATAATGGCAGCCACAATCACGCCCAGCAGTACAAAGGAACCGACCATGATGAAAGGACGCAGGAAGGAGAAGTCCTTTTTGGTGGTAAAGGCGGTGACGGTAATGCCGGCTGCCAGCATCAGTGTCACCAGTGCTGCGGCGGGCAGGACATCCGGATTGGGGGCAAAGTTGAGCGAGACATAAATGACCGGCATGGTGATGACGGCCATGGCCACGATATAAAGCCCGAGTCCGGCGTATTGCAGCTCGCGGGACATGCTGGAGCCGGCCCAGCGGTCAGCCAGATAGGAGACGGCCATAAAGGCTGCCATGACACCGAGCCAGTACCATTTACTGCCCTGCAGCATGACCAGGAAGGACTCGGCCACCCCGGACTTGACCAGCAGGGTTTCCAGCAGGATATAAGCCAGAATGGCCCCGGCAAGGTGGTAATAGGTACGACGGATAAAACCGGCGCGCTCAACCTCATTGGCATCGGCCACCAGCGCGCCCGAATTGATGTCAAGATGATTCATGCTGATTAATACTCCTGTTCTTTTCGATTAACGGAAGAGAGTATATTACATCCGGATAATCATCGGGTTTATTCCCATACTGGAAAGCATCTGTTGCCAGCGGGTCACGACTTCCATGTTGTCAGTCGGCCCCAGCCGGACCCGATACCAGGTCTGCCCCTTGACCTGGGCTTCTTCAACCCGGCTGTTGAGGCCGTTGCTGCTGACGCGCTGGCGCAGCAGTTCGGCCTGACGCTGGTCACGGTAGGCACCGAGCTGGAACATCACGCGCTGGCTGGCCAGTGTGGCGGCCTGCGGCGTCCGGGCTGCCATCTGCTGTTCGACTGCTGCCTGCTGCCGGTCGGCCTGTTCCAGGGCGGCGGTGGTCTGATCCATTGCCGCCGTATTGTCGGTACGGTTGCTGGCGAGCTGGTCATCCGGATCGGCCTCGGGCTCCTGCTCCTGCACCTGAAAGGGCACGTCCAGCTCCAGCTGGGGCAATACCGCGTGATAGCTGAAACCGGGGCGCGGGGCGGTTTCCTCGGGAATATCCTGCAGGCTGGTCTGGGGAAGGCTGCCCTCCGGTGTCACAGGGAGGGTCTCGGTGACCTGCTGCGTGTCCGGTGGCGACATGAGCACCCGGGAAACCGGATTGTCCCTGTTGGCAACAGCGTAGACAACGGCCCCGGCCAGCAGGCCGACCGCCACACCGCCGAGCACCCAACTGATTCCGTACTGGCCTGACTGAGGGGTGGATTCGCTTTTTTTGAAATCTTTGGTCATGAGGAAAACCCGTATCAGATGGCCGGGGGACTTGTCATTCTGACGCCAGCACCGACCTGTTTGTTCAATACAACAAGCATTATGATAATTCTACAGGATCTACATCAATAGACCAGCGCAAGTCTTTTTTGTTTTGGCGCTTTTTTTCCGCGCCGACGAGCTGCAACAGGCACTGATGGCGTTGCGTCCGTGTCTGACACTGGATCAGCAACTGGGCACGGAAGCGTCCGGCACGTTTCTCCAGCGGGGAGGGAGCCGGGCCCAGCAGCCGCGTTCCGGGAATGGCCGCAGCCGTCAGCCGGTCATGAAACTGCTGCAGTCCCTCAAGGGCGGTGTCAGCCTCGCGGGCATCGGCCCGGATCAGGGCCTGAAAGCCGAAGGGGGGGAAATGCCAGCGCTGGCGTGCCTCCAGCAGCTGGCGTGCAAAGCCGGTGTAACCCTGCTGCAGCAGGGTCAGCAGCAGGGGATGTTTGGGCTGGCTGGTCTGCAGGATCACCCGTCCGGCCCGATCGGCGCGCCCGGCGCGTCCGGCCACCTGGGTCAGGAGCTGGCCGAAGCGTTCCAGGGCATGGTATTCGCTGCTGAACAGGGCCTGATCCACATCCAGCACCACCACCAGCGTCAGGCGCGGAAAATCATGCCCCTTGGCCAGCATCTGGGTACCGACCAGAATCAGGCTGTCCGTGTTGTGGATGGTCTCCAGGTGGGTGGCCAGTGCCTGCCGGCGGCGGGTGGTATCACGGTCGATGCGCAGTACTTGCGTGGCGGGAAAATGCTGTGTCAGCATCATCTCGATGCGCTCGGTGCCCTGACCGCGGGTGCCGAGCTGCTGATGGCCGCAGTCGGGACAGTGGCTGTCGGCCACCCGCCCGCTCAGGCAGTGATGACACAGCAGGCGGCCATCACGGGCATGGTAGGTCATGTCGCTGCTGCAGTTGGGGCAGCGTGCCTGCCAGCCACAGGAGCGGCAGGCCAGCACCGGGGCAAAGCCGCGCCGGTTGATGAATACCATGGCCTGTTCCTGCCGCTCCAGCGTGGCGCGGATGGCTTCCAGACTCTGGCCGGACAGCCCGGCTTTCAGGGTCTGGCCCTGAATGTCCTGCACCTCGCGTACCGGTTTGTGGCTGGCACCGGGGCGCTGCAGCAGCCGGGTGTAGTGGTAGCGTCCCTGATCGGCATTGTGCAGTGTTTCCAGCGCCGGAGTGGCGGTACCAAGCAGGATCGGAATGCCGAGCTGATGCGCACGCATGATGGCCAGATCACGCCCGTGGTAGCGGAAGCCCTCCTGCTGCTTGAAGGACAGGTCATGCTCCTCGTCCACCACGATCAGCCCGAGTTCCGGGCAGGGCAGAAAGACCGCCGAGCGGGTGCCGATCAGAATGCGGGCCCGTCCGGCACGGGCATCCTGCCAGGCCTGCAGGCGTTCGCTGTCATTCAGGCCCGAGTGCAGACAGCTCAGGGGCGTGCCGGGGAAAAAGTGGCGGAAACGCCGGATCAGCTGGGGGGTGAGGCCGATTTCCGGCACCAGCACCAGAACCTGCCGCCCCGCTGTCAGTCTCTCCCGGATCAGGCGCAGGTAGACTTCGGTCTTGCCGCTGCCGGTCACGCCATGCAGCAGGATCGGGCGCGGCGGCTCCTGGCGGCACCAGTCCCGGCATTGTGTCAGGCACGCCTGCTGTTCGGTGCCGAGCGTGATGTTGCTGCGGACTGTCGGGGCTGCCGGTCCTTCGGGATCAGGCAGCGGTGCAACGGTCTGTACGGCCAGTGCCTTGTCCAGCAGCCCCTGCAGGTAGCCGCGCCAGCCGCTCCCCGCCTGGGCACGCAGGGCCTCGGCTTCCAGGGCCCTGTCCTGTGCCAGCATCCAGTCATGCAGCGCCAGCTGCCGGGGGGCCCGTGCCAGCTGTTCGTGAGCCTGCGGGTGGGGACGGGCCTGCCAGTAAACCGGTTCGGGCAGTATCCGGTCACTGCGCAGCCGGGTGGGCAGGGCGGAGAAAAATACCTCGCCGGGCGGATGCTGGTAGTAACCTGCCGCCCACTGCAACAGGGCCAGCTGGGTGGCATCCAGCAAGGGCTCCCGGTCCAGCACCGTCCGCACCGGTTTCAGCACATAGCCTTCGGGTTCGGCCCCGGTGACTGCCGCAACCACCAGTCCCACGCTGCTGCCATGCCCCAGCGGAACCCTGACACGCATGCCGGGTACCACATCGGTTCTCTCCGGTGGTGGCAGGTAACTGAGCAGGGTCGGCAGCGGTCTGGGTATGGCAACAAGCAGGCTGGTTTTCATGGAGGCAGTGTACATCAGCCGACCCGGGATGGCAGCGGATACCGGGGTGTTGATTTGGAAGGGATTCCTGTGAAGAACCTGACAAACCGGCTACAAGTCCTTGCTGCAGCAGCAGAAAAACCGGTTATGCACAGTCTCTGTGGATAACTTTGTGGATACCCTGCGGAAAGCGGGCTGAACGGCTGTTGAATCAAGGCCCGTCTTGGGTGTGCCTAAAAAATAAACAAAATATTTTTTTGTTTTATTTCAAATAGTTAAAGCAGAGATGGAAATACTGCAAAGAAAAATGTTGCATTCGTCGGTTTTTTTTGAATCAACCTGAAATCTTCCGGCTGTTGTGGAAAAGTGCTTGACAGCGGCACAAAAAGCACCTGCAATTTTGCTGCACTGCAACCACCCGACAAGGGCTGGTATAGTGGGGGTTTTGCCGGACTGAGACACCGAACCGACCATGGGGGTAATGATGCCGGAATCACAACAAGTACAAAACGCCATGCAGCCGCTGCTGGAGATCATGCAGCGTCTGCGTGATCCGGTCGCAGGCTGCCCCTGGGATCTGGCCCAGAACTGGCGCACCATTCTGCCCCATACGCTGGAAGAGGTGTATGAGGTGGCGGATGCCGTGGATCGTAACGATGCTGCAGCCCTGTGTGATGAACTGGGTGATCTGCTGTTGCAGGTGGTGTTCATGGCCCAGATTGCCAGTGATCAGGGCCTGTTTGATTTCAACGATGTGGCGCAAGGCATTGCCGACAAGATGATCCGCCGCCATCCGCATGTTTTTGCCGATACCGTCTACAGCGACATCAAGGCTCAGAAGCAGGACTGGGAGGTCATCAAGCAGCAGGAGCGCCGGGAAAAGGCCGAGACCGGATTCTTTGCCGGCATTCCGGCGGCCATGCCGGCCCTGCAGCGCAGTCAGAAGGTCCAGAAACGGGCGGCGCAGGCGGGTTTTGACTGGGATGACTGGCGTCCGGTAATTCCGAAGATTGTCGAAGAGCTGGTGGAAGTCACCGAGGCGGTGGAAAACGGTGAACCGTTTGCGCGTATTGAGGAAGAGGTCGGTGATGTGCTGATGGGGGCAGCCAATCTGGCGCGGCAGCTCAATGTCAATGCCGAAAATGCCCTGCGACTGGCCAATGCCAAATTTGCACGGCGTTTTGAGCGCATGGCCGTGTGGCTGTCACATCAGGGGCTGAGTCTGGAGGCCGCGTCGCTGGAGCAGATGGAGGCGGCCTGGCAGGCGGTGAAGCAGCAGGAGCACTCACCGCAGGCGCATCCCTGAACCCGCCGGCGACCGGATCAGGCCGGTCGCCGGTCATGTGTCTTATGCCCATGCTGCCGGTGTTTCAGCTTCAGCGCTGTGGCTGCAGGTTCTGGTTGATCAGCTCGGGCGGAATCTCCATCAGGCCCGGTATGTTTTCCACCGGTGCCACGTTCGGTGGCAGCTGCGGATCATAGGGGATCAGATGCGGAGGCAACGCCTGTATATTGACGGCCTGGCCGGATTGGCTCCAGTCGGATGATGGCTGCTGATCCCAGACCACTGAAGGCTCGGGCTGTTGGGATGGCCGGGGCTGACGCTCGGGTCTGACAGGGCGCTGCCGGGTTGGCTGTGCCTGCGGTACCGGTTCCCGGATGACCTCGGGTTGCCGGGGAGCCGGTCTCCGGGCCGGCTGGGCTTCCTGGGGCACGGGTTCTGCCGGCAGCCAGGTGATTTGGGGTTCCGGATGCGGCACGGGCCTTTGCCCGCCGGCGGGTTCGGGGGCCGGCTGCCAGGTCACCTGTGACTGCTGCTCCCAGCTGGCCTGGGGCTGAGCCGGTTCTGGATAGACGGTCTGGCCGCTCTGTAATTGCAGCTGCCGTGCTTCTTCCGGGGTCATGGGATCGGGGATCAGGGCCGGCTCCCGGATCGGGCGGGCCGGCTGTGCCAGGACCGGCTCCGGTGTTGCCGGACGTGGTGGCTGCGGGGTGGGTGCCTGTGGCTGCTCCCGTGCCGGCTGGCGAGGCCTGACCAGCTGCTGGCGCTGGGCCTGCCGGGCGGCTGCCGCTTCACGGGCCTGATTCAGGGCCTGATCCAGGGTTTGCTGGCTGCGTTTGAACTGGCTGAGCTTGTAGCGGTTGATCAGGGTGCGGGTATCCTTCTGGTAGCGCTGTGCCTGCTCCAGTTCATCACGGTCGATCAGGCGTCGCAGGGTTTGCTGGCGTGCCTCGACAATCCTGTTGAGCATCTGGCTGGCTTCGGCATGGCCCGGCGTACCCGCCAGTACCGGGGCCAGGTATTTCAGGGCATTATCACGCCGGTGATCCAGTGTGGTATAGCGTCCGCGCTTCATGGCCACACGGGCCTGCTCCAGCTGCCGTTCAGCCTGGCGGGCGTTTTCACGTGCCTGCCTGAGTGCCTGTTCACGCTGTTCCAGCCGGGTTTCGATAGCAACCTGATGTGGTAATGAATCTGTCAGCAAGAACTCGCGCATCAGGTCATCAACACGCGCCAGTTCAGTTCTGGCCTGGTCAAACCGGTTAAGCCGGATCAGGTTTTCTGCTGCCTGCTGATGGCGGCGCAGCAGCTGCTCCAGCAGCTGCTTCGTTTCAGCATTGCCTTTATCCAGTGTGTATGCCTCCCGTAGCAGGGTCAGTGCACCGGGTTTGTCGTCCTGTTCCTGTGCACGCCCCTGTTCCAGAGCCTGACGGGCATCGGCCTGCAGTGCCTGAACTTTGACACTGGCCGCAGGAGTATTGCCTGCCTGTATGCCTGTGTCCGTGCCGCTAGCGGTATCAGGGGTGTCAGCAGTATCCACAGCCGCGGTTTCAGCCTCGGCTGTTTTCGTATCGGTTGATTCTGTTGCGGCTACCGTTTCGCCTGCTTCAGCTGTTTCTCCGGCCAGCGGTGCCGGTGTCAGCCGCTGGCTGTCAGCCACCGGGCGGGTATCTTTGGACGGTTCGGTTTCCGGCAGGACAGCGGCAGTAGCAGCCGGCCCGGCAGATGCCGGGGTGGCTGCATCCGCTGCCGTTGCTGCCGTCGTTGTATCATCCGGCTTGGCTGCCGGGGCAGCCGCTGCGGTCCGTGGGAGGGAGTCGGCAGCGCTCTCGTCCACCCTGGCAGCCGTTTCCGTGTCCGCCATGCTACCGGCTGCAGCCGCTGTGGCAAGGGCATCAACCGGATCGGTTGCCGAATCCCCGGCGGGTGGGACGGTCGGTGATGAAGAACCGGTATCTGTGGCCGCAGCAGTCGGGGCCGGGGAGGCTGTACCGGTGTCACTGTTGCTCCCGGTATCGCTCTGGTCTCCACTGGCCTGCCGTGTTGCTGTTTTAGCGGCATTTTCATCCAGCAGCTCGGTGGTTTTCTGATAAAGGTGGTAGCCGGCAAACACGACGGTGGCCAGTGCGGCCAGCACCGCCACGGGGTAAAGCACCTTGCGCTTGTGGGCTTGACGCAGCCCCTGCAGGAAGCGGTCCGGGGTTGCCGGGCGCGGGCCACGCCGCAGTGACAGCGCCTGTGCCATCAGCTCCCGGCCATTGGCATTGAGCTGCCCCGGCAGTGCTGGCTGTTCGCCGTTAATGGCCCCGCTCAGGGTGCTGTGATAGGGGGGCTGTCCCTTGAGCAGGTGGTAGAGCAGGGCCGCCGCGGAAAAGGTGTCGTCTTCGGTCACGGCGGCATCACCGACTGCCACCGAGGGGCTGATATAGGGGGAATGCAGGGCCAGTTGCGGATGCGTGGTGTGATTCTGCTGCAGGCAGTATTGCACCACCCGTACCAGTGGCGCATTCAGCAGCACCATGCGCTGATTGTCTTCCAGAATGATGCCCGGCTCCAGATACCCGTAGGCTCCGGCCTGAACCGTGGCGGTGGTGTGCAGGATGCGTCCGACCCGGTCAAGGGCCTGGTCGAGGGGCATGTGCCTGTTTTTGTGCTCTTCCAGTGCCTCCTGCAGCAGCATGCCACGGGTATCATCCAGGGCCAGCCAGTAACCGCTGTCATCAATGCCGTAGGCCAGCAGGGCAGGGTAGCCCTCCACTTCCGGGCTGGGTCGGCGCAGTACCTCGGTCCAGGCCGGATTGAATCCGGGCAGCCGGGCCAGTTCCGGTTTGACCAGCAGCAGGATGACCGGATGTTCCTGTCCGTTTTCGCCGCCCTGATGCAGGTCACTGGCCCAGTAAATATCGGCCAGCGCGGTTGGGGTGATGAGACGGCGCAGGGAAAAGCGCAGGTCGATCAGGTGAGGTTCATCCTTTTCAGGCGTCGGGTTGCTGTTGTCCATCATGTAATTATTTAATCCGTGACGTAATCAGTGGCTCCAGTCAGACACAGGCGCGGCATTCCGGTCCGGCCATGCCGGCCAGTATAGAGCCTTTACAGAAATTGCGCACCCTGACTTTGGCTACAGCGCGTGGATTCAGGGGCTGGCCGTCTGCCAGACCAGCCGCTGACAGCGGTTGAAGTGCATGAAGTCTGTCAGGGCATTGTCGAGCTGCTGCCTGAAGGCGGCGTAACGGCGTGATCCGGGTTTCAGGTAGGGCTCCAGGGTGAACTGCCGGATCTGCAGGGTTGCCGTGCGGCGTTCGGCCTTGCAGTCCATGCGGGCAACCAGACGGCCATCCCACAGCAACGGCAGGCTGAAATAACCGAAACGGCGTTTGTGGGTTGGAAGGTAGCATTCGATCTGATAATCAAAGTCAAACAGAACCTGCATGCGCCGGCGCTGGATCAGCAGGTTGTCAAACGGTGACAGGATGCTGACCCGGCTGCGTGGCAGGGGCCGGTTGAGGCATTCCAGAACCTGGGGCAGGGCCAGCCAGTCCTGTCCTGCAGCCCGGACTGTCACCAGCTCACCGGCTTCGAGCATGTGTCCGGCAACCTGTTGCAACAGCTGCGCGGTATTCCGGCGCAGGTAGCCGGCTTCTGCAGCCTGTCCCAGCCCGTTGGCCCCCAGAAAGCGGGTGAGCAGAAAGCGGGCCTGTTCCTCCGCATCCGGCAGGCGCGTATCCACATCCGGCGGCAATACCCGTTCAGTGAGGTCAAACACCTTCTGAAACCCTTGACGCCGTGCCACCATCAGGTCGCCCTGATGAAACAGGTATTCCAGCGCCCGTTTGGCCGGCTTGCTGTGCCATTCCCCGGCTCTGGCCATATTGCTGCCCCCGAAGTCACGGGCCTGCAGCGGGCCTTCCTGACGGATGCGTTCCAGCACCTCCCGCATCAGGCGTCGGTCACGGGCATACCAGTGATCCTGCTCGCCGGAGGCGATCGCCTGCTTGCGCGGCAACGTGAAACGGAAGTCGCACAGGGGCAGGCAGGCGGCGGCATGGGACCAGTACTCAAACACCTGCCGCTCTGCCAGCAGGGTGTCCAGCTGTTCCGGAACATAGGCCGGATTGCGGCTCCATAGCGTGTGGTGGTGGGCACGCTCCACCACGGCAATGGTGTCGATCTGCACATAGCCGAGCTGTTCGATCAGTGCCAGCGTAGCCGAAAGCGGACGGACCGGTTTCTGCCGCGCCGGCAGCTGTTGGCAGTGCAGCACCAGTTTGCGGGCCTGATCCGGGCTGAGGGTCTCGCTCATGATTCGGCCCCGGTGGCTGATGTCGCCCGCTCCCAGCGTACCAGCTTGCGCTCCAGGGTCTTGCGTGAAATGCCAAGCACCCGTGCGGCGGCGGATTTGTTGCCACCTGCACGTTTCAGCATGGCGAGGATATGGCGTTTTTCCACGGTTTCCAACCGCAGTGCCTCGGCATCTTCATCCCCGCCTGCTTCGGCATGCTCGGTGTCCCCGAGTCCCCTGGTAGCGGGTTCCGGTACCGGGGGGGCGGTTGTGGTGGCCGGAGTCACTGTGGCTGGCCGGGCGGCTGCCGGGGGGACTCCCGTTGTCAGGCACTGACTGGGTGGCAGTTTCAGCAGCAGGGCACGCTCAAGGACATTCCGGAGTTCACGCACATTGCCAGGCCAGGGATAAGCCATCAGCCGCGCCAGTTCGGCCTCATCCAGCCGGCAGGGACTCAGCCCGAACTGCCGTGAAAGCCGGGCCACAAAATAACGGGCCAGCAGGGTGAGGTCGTCCCCCCGCTCACGCAACGGCGGCAGGCGCAGGCTCAGCACATTCAGGCGGTAGAACAGGTCGCGCCGGAACCGGCCCCGCTCCACTTCCTGCTGCAGCTGGCGGTTGGTCGCGGTCAGGATGCGGACATCGACCGGTATTTCCTGATTGGCCCCCAGCGGACGGATGCTGCGGGTTTCCAGCACCCGCAGCAGATGTACCTGCATTTCCAGTGGCATCTCCCCGATTTCATCCAGCAGCAGGGTGCCGCCACTGGCATGGGCAAACAGCCCGTCACGGGTCTGGTGGGCGCTGGTGAAGGCACCCCGGACATGGCCAAACAGCTCGCTTTCCAGCAATTCGGCAGGCAGTGCGCCGCAGTTGATGGAGACAAAGTGGCCTTTGCGGCCACTGTAGTGATGAATGGCGCGGGCAACCAGCTCCTTGCCGGTCCCGGATTCACCTTCGAGCAGCACGGTGGAGGGCATGGAGGCGACCTGGCGGATGATCTGGCTGATATGGCGCATGGCATCAGACTCACCGACCAGCGCATCAGAGCCGGTAGCCTGCGCTTTATGCCGGTTTTCGAGACCTGTTGTCGGGGAGCGGCCGGGGTCGCCGTGTTCCAGGCAGCGTTCAACTGCATTCCTGACCTGTTCAGGCGTAAATGGTTTGAGGATAAAATCAGCCGCTCCGGTCCGCAGGGCTTCAATGGCACTGTGAATGCCGGTATCGGCGCAGAGAAAGATCAGTGTCGGCAGCAGGCCGCGTTCACGCAGTGTTCGGGTCCAGGCCGGGCCGCTGCAGTCTGGCAGGTGAATATCGCTGATCAGCAGGTCAAAATGACAGCGCTCCAGCAGGGCGGTGGCGGTGGCGGTATCGGTGGCGTGTTCGATGAGTCCGAAACGGTTGCCCAGGCTGTGCTGCAGCAGGGACAGGCTGTCGGGGTCGCCATCGACCAACAGGACTGAGTTCATGGGCTTGGGGACCTTGGTTATAATGTGGGTCATTCTGACCCAAAGTCATTCCCGAGGTAAAGCGGCGCAGCATGTAAAAAGCAGACAGACCGTCTGTACCGGCCCCGATGGACGGTAGCCTGTGAGCCTGAAATGGGAGAGGCAAAACGTTTTGAACCCCTGTTTGTGTTGCGTTATAGTGATTCAAAGCGCATTGAGTCGTAATGATTTTTAACTTTAACGTTTTTTGGCGGCTAACGGAGCAAGGCATGAGCGAATGGTGGCGTGGTTCGGTAACTTATCAGATATACCCGCGTTCTTATCAGGACAGTAACGCGGATGGCATTGGCGACCTGCAGGGAATTGTGACGCGCCTGCCCCATATTGCCGCACTCGGGGTGGATGCCATCTGGCTGTCGCCCATCTTTACTTCACCCATGGCCGACATGGGGTATGACGTGTCGGATTATACCGATATTGATCCCGTTTTCGGGACTCTGGCGGATTTTGATGCCATGGTGGCCCGTGCCCATGAGCTGGGGCTGAAGGTGATCATTGATCAGGTGCTGTCGCATACCAGCGACCGGCATCCGTTTTTTCAGGAAAGTCGCCAGAACCGTGACAACCCCCGCGCTGACTGGTATGTGTGGTCCGATCCCAAACATGACGGTTCACCACCCAATAACTGGCTGGCTGTGTTCGGGGGTGGAGCCTGGCAGTGGGAGCCGCGCCGCCAGCAGTATTATTTCCACAATTTCCTCGCCGAGCAGCCGGACCTGAATTTCCATCATCCCGAGGTGCAGGACTGGCTCCTGTCCACCATGCGTTTCTGGCTGGAGCGCGGAGTGGACGGTTTCCGGCTTGATACGGTGAATTTCTATTTTCATGATGCCCTGCTGCGTGATGATCCGGCGGATTATCGCAGGAAGGCCCGGCGGGACTGGAACCCGTATGACATGCAGTACCATATTTTCTCCAAGAACCAGCCCGAAAATCTGGCGTTTCTGGAGCGGATGCGTGCCCTGCTGGATCAGTTTGACGCCCGTGCCATGGTGGGGGAGATGGGCGAGTCGCATCACCCGGTCGAGATGATGGGGCAGTACACCACCGGCAAGCGCCTGCACATGTGCTATTCCTTCGAGATGCTGGGCAAGCCGTATACGGCAGCGCATTTCCGGCGGCTGATCCGCGAGTTCTTTGAGGGGGCACCCCGTGGCTGGCCGGCCTGGGCCTTTTCCAACCATGACGTGATGCGCCATGTGAGCCGCTGGGCCGCGCACGGTGCCAGCCCGGCGGCACTGGCAAAGCAGGCCGCTACCCTGCTGCTGTCACTGCAGGGTTCGATCTGCCTGTATCAGGGCGAGGAGCTGGGTCAGGTGGAAGGCGAGCTGGAATATCATGAGCTGACCGATCCGCAGGGGCTGCGCTTCTGGCCGGAAAACAAGGGCCGGGACGGCTGCCGGACACCGATGACCTGGGATGCCGCGCTGCCGAATGCCGGCTTCACGGAAGGCAGGCCGTGGCTGCCGGTCAAGGCCGGCCAGACCGTTCATCATGCCGCCGGACAGGTCGGGGTGGCGGATTCGGTGCTGGAATACTATCGCCGCATGCTGGCACTGCGCCGGGAAAATGAGGCCCTGAAAACCGGCAATACGGTATTTTTCGAGACACCGGAGCCGATACTGGCCTTTGTCCGGGGCGGGCAGGTACTGTGCGTTTTCAATCTCTCACCGGCTGCCCTGAGTGTGCGGCTTGATGGGGCAGGTGACTGCCTGATATCTCAAGGGGCCGTGCGTGAAGGCAGGCACTTGACGCTGGCGGGGAGCGGGTTTGCACTTTACCGGGTGGACGGGGATGCAATGGTCCAAACCTGATAGCGGGGGGCGGGCAGAAAGTGAGAACGGGGGGCAGGCCGAAACCTGTTCCCCAAAGGGCAGGCCGGTTTCTCCCGCTCTGATGGCGCAGCGCTGAAGCAGATATGCCAGGGGCCCCGTACCGCTATCCCGCATCCGGTACAGGCGCTATAATTCCCGGCTGTTTTACCCTTCAGGTTCAGACATGAATACACTGGTTTTTGATATTGAAACCATCCCGGATATTGAGGGTGGGCGCAAGCTGTACGAGCTGGGCGACCTGGATGCTGACGGTGTGGCCAAAGCCATGTTTCACCTGCGCCAGCAGGCGGTCGGGCATAGCTTCCTGCCGCATCACCTGCAGCAGGTTGCGGCCATTTCCGTGACTTTTCGCGGGCGCGGAGACGAGTTCCGGGTCTGGTCACTCGGGAGCGAGGCGGCGGAGGAAAAAGAAATTCTGCAGCGTTTCTTTGACGGTATCGAGCGTTTCACCCCCACACTGGTATCATGGAACGGCAGCGGCTTCGATCTGCCGGTTATCCATTACCGTGCCTTGCTGCACAAAATTACAGCGGCCCGCTACTGGGACATGGGCGAGGAGGATCAGGGCTTCAAGTGGAACAATTACATCAGCCGTTATCACAGTCGCCACACCGACCTCATGGACCTGCTGGCAATGTATGGCGGACGTGCCAACGCCCCGCTGGACCAGCTGGCCACCCTGTTCGGCTTTCCGGGCAAGATGGGTATGGACGGTTCCAAGGTCTGGGATGCCTACCAGGAAGGCCGGATTGCCGATATCCGCAACTACTGTGAAACCGATGTGTTGAATACCTGGCTGGTTTATCTGCGTTTCGAGTTGTTGCGCGGGCATATCGACATACCCCGTTATGACAGGGAATGCGAGCTGGTTCGCCATCACCTGAAGCAGTCCGGGCAGGAGCATCTGCTGGCCTTTGAGGCGGCCTGGGAGCCGGGGGCATGAGCCGACGCCGCAAGTATCGCAAGCCCGGAGCGCCGAACCTGCCACCTGCCGAGGCCCGGATCGAATCGCTGACCCTGGATGGGCGGGGTGTGGCACATGTGGAAGGCAAGACGGTTTTTATCGAAGGCGGGATTCCGGGCGAACGCGTGCGTTTCAGTTACCAGAGCCGCAAGCCGAATTTTGATGAAGGGCAGGTGCTGGAGGTGCTGGAGCCGGCTCCGCAACGGGTGGAGCCCCGGTGTCCGCATTATGCCCTGTGCGGGGCCTGCAGCTGGCAGCACATTGCCCTGGAGGCCCAGATTCACTACAAGCAGCAGGTGTTGCTGGAGAATCTGGCCCATATCGGCAAGGTCACACCGGAGACCGTGATTGCCCCCCTGACGGCCGATGGCTGGGGTTACCGGCGCAAGGCACGACTGGGGGTGCGCTGGGTGGCGAAAAAGGGCCGGGCGCTGGTGGGGTTTCGGGAGCGCAGCGGGCACTTTCTGGCGGATCTGTCACGTTGTGAAATTCTGCATCCGTCCGTGGGTGAAGCACTGGAAACCCTGCAGGCCCTGATCAGCGGGCTGGATGCACGCCAGTGCATTCCGCAGATCGAGGTTGCCGTGGGTGACAACGCCACCGCACTGGTTCTGCGTCACATGGAGCCGCTGTCGGATGCCGATACCGGAAAGCTGCTGGCCTTTGCCGAAGCCCGGGGCTTCCAGCTTTACCTGCAGCCGCAGGGACCGGATTCGCTGCAGCGGCTCTGGCCACCGACGGCAGCGCTGTATTATGCGCATCCGGATTCCGGAATAAGGGTCGATTTCGAGCCACTGGATTTTTTTCAGGTCAACCAGCCCCTGAACCTGAAAATGGTGCAGCAGGCGCTGGAACTGCTGCAGGTCGGGCCGGAAGACCGGGTACTGGACCTGTTCTGCGGGCTGGGCAATTTCACCCTGCCACTGGCACGCAGGGCGGCCAGCGTCACCGGGGTGGAAGGGGATGCCGCCATGGTGGCACGCGCCCGGGCTGCCGCACAGGCCAACGGGATCGGGAATACCGATTATTTCGCCTACAACCTGATGGATGAGGCCGGGCTGGACCGGCAGCCCTGGCTTCGGCAGTCCTTTGACAAAATCCTGCTGGACCCGCCTCGTGCCGGTGCCCGCGAGGTGGTCACCCGGCTGGGCAAAACCGGTGCCGGGCGCATTGTCTATGTGTCCTGCCATCCCGGCACCCTGGCCCGTGATGCGGAAATACTGGTGCATACCCACGGCTACCGGTTGCTGGGAGCCGGTGTGATGGACATGTTCCCGCATACCTCGCATGTGGAGTCGATTGCCGTTTTCGGGCGCTGACCTCGTGCTCAATCCATCCGGACCTGAAAACTGACCACACCACCGGCATCTCTGCAGGATGATACTGTCAGGCCAGCGCCATGACTGCTGTTTTATTCTTCTTGTTCTTTGAAGATAGAAGAAATAGACTAGTCATATAACTAGTCATGATAGAGGTATCCTTATGCAAACCTGGGCAGTTCAAGACGCTAAGTCGCGGTTTAGTGAATTTTTGGATGCTTGTCTGGCAAAAGGCCCACAAGTAGTCACTCGGCGTGGTGCTGAAACAGCAGTGCTTGTCCCTGTTGATGTTTGGAAGAGGCTCCAGGCAGCGGCAAAACCATCATTGAAAGATTTATTGTTGTCTGATTCTGGACGCAGTGATCTTGTGTTGCCGGAGCGTGGACAGGCTCGGAGAAGACGTGTGCAAGAAGTTATATAAATCATGTATTTATTGGATACAAATGTTGTCTCTGAATTGCGTCGGAAGCAACCTCATGGGGCAGTCGTCGCATGGATTCAGTCAGTCGATGACAAGGATTTATATCTCTCTTCAGTAACATTGGCTGAAATTCAGGCAGGTATCGAAATAACGCGGGATCAGGATACCGAACGTGCAGCCGAACTGGAGGAGTGGCTTGATGAAGTGGCAGCTACATATAACATCTTGAACCTGGACGGCAATGCTTTTCGTGCTTGGGCAAAGTTGATGCACAAGAAATCTGACACCTTATACGAAGATGGAATGATTGCAGCTATCGCTAAAGTCAATAAGTTGATTGTCGTCACCAGAAATGTCACTGACTTTGAATCTTTTGATGTTAAGTTGTTGAATCCATTTGAGTATGAGGTCTAACGCTATTGCTCAGCGGCGCGCGCCTTTGGTGCGTCCGCTGGAGCAGTGATTTCAAGGTGCTGAAAAAAAGCGCATATCATCTGCCACGGATGCCGGAT
>DAOPKY010000034.1:0-44047 GCA_035391465.1 Thiolinea sp.
GGAAAAAGTCTAACCCGCTGATTTGCAAGGCGTGTCCCGCCTAAAGTTGGTGGCCGAAAATACTCATGTGCGCTGTCTTGTGGCAAGGCATTATTGGCCAGCCAGTCGGCAATGGCTTTCAAACTCTCCGACACATCAGCGGTATACTCAAAAGCTTCCAGCACCAGCGTGCCGTGACTCAAAATGCGCTGATCCACAACTTGGCAATGATCTGAATTCACCGTTGGGACAGACCAGTCTGCCTTTATACCGGCAATATCAGCCAGCCGCTTCAACCGCGCCAGCGTGACCGGGGAAACAGCATAGACGAAAGCCTGTTTGAGGCTACGCACGGGGAAAGCCACCAACTGGGCATCACCAAAGCTGATAGCACCCGCATAGTCGGAGGAATCTGTCTCCGGCCCAAAAAGGCGGTTAATCAGGCTTTCTTTGGTACACTTGCCATCCTTGCGTTCACCACACCATTCCTGATGATTCGAGAAGTGATGGCGGATTGCACCTTTCAGGCCGGAACCGGCCATGTTCGGGTGTTGGGTATGGCGTTCGCGCTGGATAGGGTTATCAATAACGCCCACCGCTTGTCCGGCTCCCATGTGAACCGGGGTCACAGCATACAAAAAGAGTAAACGGGATTGTTCAAACATGATTCTTTTCCTCAATAATTACCAGGCAGCGAGCAAAACGCGGTTATAGCCCTCGGCCCGGCGTGATTGCGTTGCATTATCCAGTGTGTCAGTCCACCAGCCTTCTGTCGCAAGCTTGTCGAGTGCCGCCGTATCGTCTTGTACCTGATCAAACCAGTACACGCTGCCGGACGGTACAACCCGCTCGGCTGCTTTCGGCTGCCATTGCTCCAGATCCCAGCCGGAAATGATTTCGGCGCGGGAAATTGATGCGCAGGCCAGTCGTGCCTTGAAACCGTCCAGCTTGAGCCAGTAATGGTCACCTTCCTGCTGAATGCCGTCAGGCAGCCATCCTTGTGCAAACAGGCCCGGTGTCAGCAAAACCAGTTTGAATTTGCCGTTAATGTTGGCAGGGGAAAATACGGGCGCACTCACCGCAGAAAAACGGGCAGCACGTCCGTCTCCACCCAGCCGGATAAAGCCCGATTCGGGAAGCGTATCGCAGCCTGAAACGCCAACAATCAGACCTGCCGTGATGCCTGAGTTTTCGTTTTGTTGCAGTGCGGTATGCTCTACGGTAAACAGCTTGCCCTCGTCTACGGTGCGGGAGCGGCGGTTGAGGCCGATACCAATGCGTGATTCGCTGATCCACAAATCAGCCTGTGGGTGGATATGTGTTGAAGAAAGGGTTTGCCCCTGTAAATATGCGCTGATACCGGACTGGTTGAGTAGCCAGCCACTCTCCGCTTTGGACTGCCTGCCCTGTCGCAGTATCGGCATCATTGGCAGTTGCGCCATCTGGCTATGTTGAATGGTGTTGTTCAGTACCTGTGGTTCCAGTTGCTGGATCGATTTGTCCTTTTCGAGCACTGTGACATCAGCAGGTAGCGGCAAGAATACCTCTATCACGCCAGTTTCATTCTGGCTGGCAGGAAACAGCCCGGTGAGTCGAAAGTCGCTTTGCTGGATCGCTTGCGCATCACGGCCATTATTTGCCCACAGCAGGGAGCGGAAAGCGCCGGACAGTACCGATGGGCGCGGTGGAAAAGTGGTCTCACCATAGGAACCCGCATCACCGAACAACTTATTGCCACGGATAGTGACGGTATCGACCGCCTGGATAAAGCGGTATTCGACGCTCATGCATGAACCTCCTCAGTAGTGGTGTGACGGGTTTCCCGTGCCAGAAACTCGGCGACCATCAACAGGTTTTCCAGCCTGGAAGCAGCTTCCTGGCTGTAATGTCTGGAAACATAGGCGGCCAGTTCAACCGCCAGCTCTTTACTGCCTCCCTGTCGGCCAAACTGGTAAGCCAGGCTGGTTTTCAGCAGGTTTTCATCAGGTTGTGGCGGGAGTTGCTTTAGCCAGCTCAGTGAGTGATAAGCGGCACGCCTGGATGTATCGTCGTGTGCCAGCATACGCATCAGTTTATCCAGCAACTCAGGGGCGTTTTTGCCGTATTCATCACCCTGGTACCATTTGTCAGTGATGCTGATGGCGCCACCCGCACGCTTGAAAACATGCAGGGAAAAAGCATTACGGCCACCTGCATTTTTTGCTGCGGATTCTGCAGCACGTAGCTGGTGTAACACATAACCGAGAGGAGCCTGGTGATGGGCAACGACTGCGCCACAGGAGGCTTCCGCCTGTTCACCCATGGTGAGCAGCAATTTGTCATCCAGCAACAGATATCCGTTGTTGCTATCGAAGCGCTTGATGGTACGGTTATCCAGCTTGCGGTTAATCCATTCGGGAACCGGCTTGCCGGAATACAGGTATCGCAACATGGTCATGGCGGGCAGCAGATCATCCACGCAGACAAATGCGAGCACGTCATCCCCACCTGAATAAATCAGTTTGCCCTTGAAACAATCCTCTACCACAAAGCGCGCCACCTTGATGGAAAACTGGTTGAGGGCTTCGGAAATCGAGCGGTGTCGGGCGGGAGAAGCCGGGCGCTTTTCGGCAAGGTAGGCTTGCAGTGGCTCATTGTGCGCAAACTTTTGTTTCACGTTGGCCTGAATGGCTGGATGCCAGCATTTGCCGTAGTTGATCTGGTATTCCGCTTCATTACCCGCGACCCAGGCTCCCATGCGGTCGCCATCCATCAGGATCATGCCGTAATAAGCTTCCGGGGCAGTGCCCAGGATACTTTTCAGTTTCGCGGCAAGCCTGCCGTCTTCATCCATGTCCAAAGCGGATGGCAAGCGCTTGGCAACAAAACCAAAATTAGCGTTTTTCATCACCTTGCAATTCAAGGACAAAGGCAAGGCCACTGAATCCAGTTTCTTGAAATCGTCCTTCCGGCTCAATGCCGCCAGTTCCTGCAAGGTTTCTGGATTAAGTTCTTGACTGGCTAGTTGATCCAGGGTCACGGCCAATGCCAGCGTGTGAGTGGAAACCACAAAACGGTTAATCTTCTCTCCTACAATATCGCTGACTTCCTGTGCAAACAGCGTAGGCCACAGGCGCTTGAGGGTGTTGAGTGCATCCAGATGTTCGCCTTTCTTTACCCAACTCGCTTTTTTATCGGCAAGCCGTGTCCATAAAGTGTCTTTACGCTGACCAGGTGGAGCAGACAACTGTTGGCGATCCAGCGTCAGCCATTCGCGCTCACCATTCAGGCTGGAACGGTAGCCGTGCTGCTTGAGCTGGGTGAACGGTCGCGCCGATTTCGCCGCCGCCGCAACCCGATCCAGCAAATCATAGAGGGCTGGATAGAGTACGCCGGAATTGGGTGAGTAGAATTTAGCGCCATCCAGATCAAAATCCTTTTGCAATACTTTCCAGGCATCGCTGTCCAGAAATCCGGCCTTTGCGTCTTTTTGGTAAAAGTTACTAAGGACAGGGCGCAATTTGTCCTCACTGCCCAGTGACCACGGCACAGCAGCCCAGTAGACTTCCGGGAATCCCGCCAGTTGCTCATCGAGTTGTTGGTAGCATGGCAAGTCGCTGCTGGAGGGTTCGCCGATGGTTTCCAGAATTTTCTGGATGGCTTTTGTACCCTGGTCAAGCACGAAATCACGCACCCGCTGTTCAATACTTTTGGCAATGATGGCAACCTGATCCGCGGGCACCAGAGCAACAAACCGATTCGGTAAGGCAGCTGCAAACAGCGGGTTGGTATCTGTTATGCTGGTTGCCCATTCCTCGCCCTGGAACTTGTCAGGAGGTAAACCCATTTCATCCCGCAGCCACACATCCACCGCCGGTACGCCACGAAGGTTTGGGAACAGCACCGCATCCGGCCCCAACGCCTCACAGACCACTTTCATGCCTTCCCATGCAATCCGCGCCAACAGGTGTGAGCCTGCCCACAGGTCAGAGGTGCTGCGCGCTTCGGCGATAAAACCCTGTACCGGGCCGAAGCTGACCGACAGCAAGGCGGGCGTACTGTCTTTGTCGTCTGCCATGGCTCCGGCAAACGCCGAGACAATATCCAGATGTGCCCAAATGGAGTGGTCGGGAATGCGGGTGTCGGCAGGCAGGTTTTGCCAGAGTTTTTTCAGTTCGGGTGCGGGTGAATCCGGCCCAAACCGCCAGAAATTCAACTGTGTTTTGTGCAGATCCGGCTTATCGGCTTCATCACGGATGATCAGTGACTTGAAATGATCTTCACTGACGCTTTTAATGTGTTCAGGCTCGATGTCATCCAGCTTACCCAAGGGAAATTCTGTACCAGTTAGCGGATGTTTCAAGACCGGCACCTTGGCAAAATCTACCTGTGTCCAGCTTGCAAAGCGGCCATCCTGTTCAGTAAGGGGAAATTGCGGACGATCCGCAGCAGAAGCATACCAGTCCGCTTCCTTAAGCATATCGCTGTATTCAATGCCCAGCTCATCTCGTAGTTTCTTGACGGCTCCCCATTCATGCCCGGTTTTGTCGCGCAGCAGGATCAGTGCTTTTTCCGCCGGGTCGTGCAGCCATGCCGTCAGCTTGGTTTTCCAGAGGTTGATATTGCTCATGGTTGTTTTCCTTATTGCAGACGGGACAGGCCGGGATGCTTATCCAGAACCTGATGTACTTGTTGCCAGATACCCGGTTCATCAGGGGTTTGGTGTAATTTATTGGCTAGTTCGGCAGGTAGTTTGCAGGGCAGGTGAGTGATCAGGCCGATGTATTTTTCTGCTTGCTTTACCACTTTGAAACGCACTTGATTGCCGAGCCTGCCTTGGTTTCCCCAAAGCTTGACGCTGTGACTCGTCACTGGATAAGCCAGGATATGTCGACTTTCAACTATGTTACTATTGTTTCCGGTCGTAAATTTAAAATGGGTTCTGAAAGCAATTTTTGCACGCGCTAATTCACGCATTGCATCACGCCAAGAGTTTTGAGGCGTTGTTTTCCAGGTCAAAATACCGGCGTCATCTGCACCAATCGCATGTGCCCAATCACGTTGCAGACATTGCCTGAACGGGAGTGTAAACGGCTGAAGTTCCCGGGCAGAAGGCAGACCGCCATCACCAAGTTGTAATGACCCCCAGCCATTGCGAGAACGTGAACCCACCGTACCCAGCTTTCCCATCAAATGGGTCGCCTGTTTCAGTATTTTGACTTCAGACTCAGTGTTATTCCTTAATCCGATCCAAAGCTTAGCAATCTGCTCTTCTGCTTCAATTGCTGAATTCCTTGCATTGACAGGACCATACCCCAGATAGACATTAGCTTGTATATCCATTCCTGCACCGACTTCAGGGTGGTGAACTTTCCCGGAACCAAGAATATTACTGAGTGCTCCTTTACTCCACTGGTTTAACCGCAAGAGAATCTTGCCTTTTCGGGCAGCAACCTTTTGGCCTCTCTTATCTTTGTCATTTTCCAGCCAAGCATGGCCAAACAGCTTACCCTCGGCCTCCCGCAGTGCGGCGTGATCGTAGTTAAACTGAGGAGCTGCTGCGATTCGCCACCACTGTCGTAATAAAGCCTTGAATGGTGGTGTCCGCCATTGCGCTTGCTGCTCCGCGTTACCAAGGAATGCTGGCGTTGTAAAGGAAACAGTATACTCAAGTTCCTGCATTTTCTGCATCACTAAGACCTTCAATCTGGAGTAAATGGGGTTTGACCAAACCCATTATCCCGACAAACACCCTTTTGTCACGCATCACAAGCTTGTGACCACAAAAAATATTCAGCCCACTGCTCCCGGTTTCATACTGCCACCGGAATACATACTGGCGACAGACTATACTCCCCCAGCCCCATAACCGCCCCCTTCCCGACATGCACCCACTGCCCGGCCCATAAATACGGCCACAACGGCTCCAGCTCCCCGGACGGAATCCGGAAACTGCCCAGCAGACCACCCATCTGCACCTTGCGCTGCTGCCGGTTTGAATAGCGTGACCACTCATGCCAGTATAATTGCGCCCCCGATACCGGAGTCCGGGCAGCCAGTTCTCTCAGATACCGGAAATCCAGCGCCAGTTCTCCGTCCCCGTGGCAGGCCCGCAGCAGGGAAATACGCCGGAGCACCCCGGTCATGAAAGCCTGAAACCGGAATCCCGCCACATTGCGCATCAGCCTGCCCTGCTGCAGGCCCCGGTAAGGTGTCTGAAAACAGACCTGCAGCGGCGTATCCGGCAGGGTTGGAGCCTGCAGCTTCCGGATCGGCAGCGGCTGCAACGCCTCTCCGGTGTAAATCTCTGCCCACTCCCCGGCACCGGGCTGTCGCTCCTGCGCCACGCCGAGCAGACGGTAATGCCCCCGCTCCCGGCCCAGTCCCCATGCCCCGGCCTGCTGCAGGGCATGGACCAGATAAGGCAACTGTGCATTCGCACTCCCGACCAGCACCATCCCCACCTGCAGCGGCTCCCCGGCAGCAAAGGTGCGCCCGGACGTTGCCAGTGGTTCAATGATATAAGGATGGGGGGCATCGCTGACCCGAATCAGCAGCGGGTCACGCCGGGCCGGGGTTTGAAACACCACGCTGTAGACACAGGAGCCCTGCAGCAGGCAGCCGTCACAGGTCGGTGCCCGTGTCACGCAGACCGAGTGGCGCAAGGCGTGACCAAAGACACCACGCCAGCTCGAACCGGCATAAGCGGGTAAACGGATCGGGGTTTCGGCCTGCAACCTGAAACGATAGCGGGCCACAGCAAGATCGACAGCGGGCATGCATACTCCGGTCGGGGGTAAAAACGCCAGTCTGACACCAAAGCTGCTGTTTGCCCAGCCGGAGCCTGCCCGCTATCGCCCCGAACGGTGAAAGGTCAGCACCAGCACATCACGCCAGGCCGGCTTGCCGGATTCAGCGGGCAGAATCGGGGTCACGCCATGATAGACGCGGTGATCGTTCACCAGCAGCAGGTCGCCTGCCTGACTCAGGGTACAGCTGTCCAGCGGCTGCATGGCATTGTCATAGACATGTGTCACCCCGCCGACCACATTGTGGCGGTCCAGCAGCATGATCAGGATATAGTCCGCACCATCCTTGTGCACCCCCTCCGGCGTCGGACGGCCTTCCTGTCCTGGCCGGGCCACCACGCGGAACTGATGGGCCTGAATACGCCAGTCGCCACCATCGGGACTGATCCTGCCGAAGCACCAGTGCAGAATTTCATGAAATACCGGATTGGAAACCGTGGTCGGCAGCCAGCCCCGGAAATGCCGGTTGAAACCGCCATGTACGGCATTGTGATAGCTGCTCTGATAATGCGGCTCATGCGGCAGGCGTGTCAGGCGTCCGCGCTGCCAGGTGAACACGGAATAGCGCCGCAGGCGGTAACGCCCGCCATCGCGCAGAAAGGGGTCCGGCAACAGGCTGTTCCAGCTGTCCTGAAAACGCCTGAACGCGCTGGCCATGTGGCGGCCCAGCCGGTTCTGCAGATTCGGATTCCTGTTACCGGCTGCCAGCAGGTATCCGGGATGAAGCAATGTGTTCACGGTTTCGGTATCAATCTCACCTTGGGGTATTTTATCGGGTACGGTTCATTGTAATGCAGCGCACAATGGCTTGCACGCAATCCCGGACCGGAAAGGCCGGAATCAGCCCCGGTTGGCCGTGATGATCGCCCGCACCGGGGCAGGATGGCCTTCCAGGGTACGCCCGGTATCCTCGGGGTCCAGAAAATCCGCCAGCGACTCAAAGCGCATCCAGGCAGTAGCCCGCTGCTCGGCCACGGAAGTGCGGGTGACATCCACACACCGAACCTCGACAAACCCGAGCCGCCGCAGCCACAGCAACAGCATCGGCACCGAGGGAATGAACCAGACATTACGCATTTTGCCATAACGCCCCGCTGGCATCAGGAGGGTTTGTACATCCCCGTCCACCACCAGGGTCTCCAGTACCAGCTGGCCACCCTGGCGCAGCGCCGCATGCAGCTCCTGCAAATGGTATAGCGGCGAGCGGCGATGATACAGCACCCCCATGGAAAACACGGTATCAAAGCCCGTCCCGCCAAAGTCCGGCAGGTCTTCACTGCGCAGCGGCAGAAAATGGGCACAGGCATCCGGTGCATAGGTCTTGACGGCATGAAACTGCATCATGAAAAACAGGCTCGGATCCACACCGATGACCTGCTGCGCACCGGCACCCAGCATGCGCCACAGGTGATAACCGCTGCCACAGCCCACATCCAGCACCAGCCGCCCGGAGAGTGGCTCCAGATACGGGGCAAGCCGTGCCCATTTCCAGTCGGAACGCCACTCCGTATCAATCACAATCCCAAACAGCTCAAACGGTCCCTTGCGCCAGGGGATGAAGACTTCCAGTAACTGCTGCAACCGCTGCCGGGTTGCGGCATCACAATCCTCCGCCCGCCCCAGCACCACCCGAGCCGCATTGAAATCACAACACGAGGGCTGTATCTCCGGCAGGGCCAGCAAGGTCTCAAGCCATAACTCGCGCTTGCCATGAGGCGTGTTAAAGCACACCTGCGCCAGCTGCGGCGGCAGCGATGCACACCAGTCTGCCAGCCGGGTCCGGGCCAGATCGGCATACAGGGTGGCAAAACGCTGTTCCAGCAAGTGGCGGGTTTGGGTTTCCATACTCACGCTGCGCCCTCCTGCCTATGCCTTGAGCGCCAGCAGCGACATGAAGCTGAAACTCTGAAACCAGCACACCACCGTGCTGAACCCGGCCTGCTGCAGGCGTGTACGATGGGTTTCCAGCGTCTCGGGAATCATGACCTTTTCCAGGGCACTGCGTTTCTGGCTGATTTCCAGCTCGGAATAACCATTGGCGCGCTTGAACTCCAGGTACAGCTCATTGATCAGGGCCTGCTGCCCGGCATCGGCAAAGCAGGTCTTTTCCGACAGGACCAGTGCCCCGCCCGGCAGCAATGCAGCATAAATCCGGTTCAGCAGCACCTGCCGCTCCGGCAGCGGGATGAACTGCAGGGTGAAATTCAGTACCATCATCGAAGCCGGCTCCAAAGTCAGGCGGCCCAGATCGGCACACTCCAGTACAAAGCTGTCGGGGGCCAAATGGCGGGCAAAGCGCTGTGCACAGCGGTCAACCATGGCAGCCGAACTGTCGACACCAACCCACCGCACCCCTGGCTCGCGCACCTGGGATGCCATGGCCAGTGTGGCCGCCCCCAGCGAACAGCCGAGGTCATACACACGGGTCTGCGGCCTGACATAACGCCGTGCCAGCACGCCCAGCTGGCTGATAATGGTTTCATAGCCGGGAATGGAACGGCGCACCATATCCGGGAACACATCCGCCACTGCCGCATTGAAGGCGAAATCCACCACCGGCTGCGGATGCGCAAACAGCGCGTCATGCGGCTTGTCCGTGTTCATGCGACCATCCTGCCGGCCCCTGTCAGGGCCGGCCCTCTCCCGGCCAGACAAAATCCATCGGCAGCCGCCCCCACTGACACAGCTCATTGGTACGCCGCGCCGCTTCCGGCCCCATATAAAACAGGTAGGGCCCGACCACGGCAGCCGGTCGCACCAAGGTATCCGGATCCTCACCGGGAAAATTCATCACGCGCGTACTGGTACGCACCGGCCCGGTATCAATCCGGTTCACCCGCATGAAATGCCGCCCGTCGTCATGCTCCTGCGCCAGCGTCTGGCAAAAGGCATCCATACCGGCCTTGGCCACCCCGAATGCCCCCTGCAGGGGTTTGCCGCTGGCTTCGGTGGAGAAGACAATGGCCGGATCGGGAGCTGTTTCCAGCAGCGGCAGGCAGGCCCGTACCAGCATGAAGTTGGCATGCAGGTTGACATTAAGCATCTTGAACCACAGCTCGACCCCATGCTGACGTACAGACATGAAGGCCGCCAGCCAGGCAGCATTCAGCAGCACACCGTCCAGACGCCCGAGCTGCGCCTGCAGATTGTCGGCCATGGCTTCGTAATCCGTAGCGGAAGCACCCTGCATGTCCAGCGGGTAAATCGCTGCCCGGGGTGCACCCATGGCTTCGATTTCATCGTAGACCTGCTCCATCAGTGCCACCTGCTTGTCCAGCAGCACCACGGTCGCCCCGAAGCGGGCGTAGGCCAGCGCTGCCGCGCGTCCGATGCCCATGGCCGCCCCCGTGACCAGAATCACTCGATCCTGCAGCAATCCATCCGGAGGTACATAGGTCAGCAAAGGCTCAGTCATGACAAAACTCCAACAGCACGCAGCAAAAAGGGGTCAGAGTTTAGCGCGATTCAGGGCCGACTCAAAGCGTCGGAACCACCTGCTGCCTATTTGACCAGCATCGACTGGCAGCAGCCCCGCAGTTCCTGATCATTGAACTGACCCTCGACGCTGAACGCCATCCGTGTTCCGGTCAGGGTACTGTAACAGGAACGGTTGTAAGTCAGGGTCATGCGCAGGCGGTTCCAGCGGTTTGCCCCGCGGATTTCGGTTTCCAGTGCCACATTGCGGTAATTACCATGGGTCTGGCGCTTGTGGGTGATCGGCATTCCGGTCAGGTGCTCCCCAAGCCTGCCGTTGATCCACTCCGGCAGCACTTCCACTTTCCAGTACGGTGCCCGGCCACCACACTCCAGAATCCACATGCCCGGCTCTCGGGTCCTTTTAACGGCAACCGCATTCTGCGGCCCTTCCGGACGGGCCGGAGCCGGTGGCGGAGTCACGGGCGTGCCAGTGGACGGGGTGCCGGGAGCCGGACGGGTGGCTGTCGGTGGAGGGGCCGCCGTTTCGGGCTGCAGGTAAGCCTGACTGACCCAGCCAACATGCTGCTTCCAGCGCACCCGGACCCAGACGGTTCTGCCGACTTTCTGCTGCTCACCCAGCATCACCACGCCCGTGGCATTCGGTGGCAGCTCGGCCACCACCGGATTGGTGACCCCCGCATTCGTGCGCATGTTCAGGGTATCGGAACGGTCCACACCACTGACCCGGTAAGCGGCCTGAGCCGGCAGGGCAAGCAGCAGCATGCAGAGGGAGCACAGGACAATGCCCCCGGAAAAAAGACGTTTCATAGCAAACCCCATTGATGACCATGGAAAACACTCCAGGCTACAGTCTAGAAAAACCTGCCCCCGATTTCGAGTCCGAACAGGACTGTTTTTGCCGCAACAGTCTGATTAATTGTTAACTTCCTGACAATCCGTATCAGTCCGGCTCAGTCCGGGGTACAGCTGTACCCTCATCCGGGGCTGCCGTTTCCGGGTCACCCTGGTAATAATAGTCATAGCGATTCAGGGTATCGCGCGTGAACGCCCAAGCCTGACTGTAGGACAGGCCGCTGTCCTGCGGAATGATGATTTTCACATACAGGTCGGTGCCGTACTGCTGCTTGAGCTGCTGCAGCGCGGCTTCCAGTTCGGTACGCCCGACATTGCGGTAATTCTGCCGACCCGGCTCCCGGATGCGGTAGCCACTACGGCTGTACATCACATCGACCACGGTCTTGCCCCTGGCAGAGCGGGTCGGCTTGAGCAGGCGCTGGTACTTGCGATCCAGCTCGTCATATTCCCCTTCCAGACTGGCCAGGCGCTGCTGCCCGGCATCATGCTGCTGCTGCAACCGGCCCAGCAGCTCCTCACGGCTCTGCGCCTCATCCCGAGCCACGGAAAGCCCGGTCTCAGCCTGCTGCAGGCGGTCCTGCAGGCTGGCATTCTCCTGCTCCAGCTCACGGCGAACCTGTGTCAGACGGGTGCGGGCGGTCTGCAACTCATCCTGCAGGCGTCCGGTCTCGGTGCCCAGCTGCTCCTGCATCCGGGTCAGCGCCATCTGCGCCTGACTCCCGGCTTCCGTGACCCGCCCCAGCGCCTGCCGGGCGGCTTCCAACTGCTCGCGTGACTGTTCCAGCGCTGCCTGCTGACGGTCACGCTCGCTGCGCAGGCGTCCGGCCTCATTCCGGACCTCCAGCAATGCCCTGCCGGTTTCCTCCTGGCGGGCACGGGCGCGCAGCAGCTCCATTTCCAGGGCCGAAGCCTGACGCCGGAAATAATCCAGCTGTTCTTCCAGGGTGGCATTTTCCTTCAGGGTGAACTCGGCCAGCTGGCTGGCCTCTTCCTGTGCCACCAGACTGTTGCGCAACTGGTCCAGCAGGCGGGTATTGGTCAGCACCACCGCTACCGTCACCAGCAGAAAGGTCATGACGATCACCATCATGATGTCGGTAAAAGACGGCCAGAAGCTTTCCTCGTCAACATCACCGTCCATCCCCCCGAAATCCTGCCTCACCGTGACACCTCACGCCCCGGCTCCGGTCGGGAAACGGGTGCCGTCCCGCTGGCTGGCGGCAGGCGGAAACCCTCGCGCAGGGTATCGCGGATGGCGCGGATGTCGGTACCGCTGCGCCCCATCTGGCTCTGCAGGTCATCCACCGCCAGCTGCAGGCGTTCTCCGGCCTGCAGGAAACGGTCCTGCACCCGTGTCACCATTTCTGCCGCCACCCGCAGCTGGGCGGTCAGGGTGGCCACATCATGCATCAGGTTAGACTCCACACTGCGGAACTGCGGCAGGATATAAAGCGCCGTGCACTCCTCCAGCCCGGCCAGCAGCCGGATACGTGCATCCTGCAGGCGCAGGTGGAAATAGGCATACAGGGCATAACAGATAATGGCCGTCATGGTGGTGCTGAGTGCGGTGGCCATACCGCCGATGATCACCGTCATGCGCTCCAGATGCTCGGGGGCATCAAGCAGGTCGGCAGCCCCGACCAGTGCCACTGAAAGTGAAATAATGGTCCCGAACACACCGGCCAGAATCAGGATATTGTGAATAAAACGTACCAGCGTGAAACGGCTGCCCAGATGGGCGGCAGCTGTCTGGGCCAGCATGTTCCGGTCCACGTCCTCACCCCGCTCCCCCAGCCATTTCACCGCCTCATAACGACGCACCAGCAGCGACTCCGGCAGACGGTAGGCCGGATTGGCCACGCTGTCCCGTACCCGCTGGATAAAACGGTTGATCACCCGCTGCTCACCGGCAAAGCTGAAGAACAGCCAGACAATACGCCCCAGCCCGAGCAGGAACAGCACCAGAATGCCGCCATTCAGGACCAGCCCCAGCTGCCCGCTCTGGGTCGAGGTGAAGAAACGGGAAACCGGCTCCCGGAAATACCAGAACAGGGCAGCAAGTCCCAGCAACAGCACAAGCATCTGGATCACCACCCCGGCGACCCGGATTCTGACAGATTTCACGTTTTGTCGTCCTCCCGTTTCCATTCATCATTCCCGGTTCCGGACGGCTCGTCCGTCCAGTTCAGTTCCGTCTGCATCGGGACCCGCACCCCGGTCTCCAGCGGCTCCGGCTCCACCGGATCACGCCCGGATGAAATGCCGAGTTCCGCCAGCCGGCGCGCCCCCGGCATCACACTGCGCTCCAGTGAACCCAGCAGGCTGTTATAGGCTTCCACACTCCCGCCCAGCGAACGCCCCAGACGCTCCACATGACGCGTCAATATTGTCAGCCGCCGGTGCAGTTCCGTCCCCACATCCCGGATACGTTCGGCATTCTCGCTCAATACCGCCTGCTGCCAGCCGAAGGCCACCGCCCGCAGCAAGGCCATCAGGGTTGAGGGCGTGGCCGGAATCACGCGCATTTCCAGCGCATCCTGCAACAGGGTTTTGTCCTGCTCCATGGCCGCTCCCAGAAACTGCTCTCCCGGCAGAAACAGCACCACAAAATCCGGGGCATTGCTGAACTGTTCCCAGTAACGCTTGCCCGCCAGCAGGCGCATATGCTCGCGCACGTGCCGGGCATGGCGGCCCAGATGCCGGAGGCGCTCTGCCTCGGTCCCGGTCTCACAGGCGTCCAGATAGGCATCCATCGGAGCCTTGGCATCCACAATCAACTGCCGCCGGTCCGGCATGTTGACCACCATGTCCGGGCGCACCGTGCGCTCGTCATTACGGCTTTGTACCTGCTCCATGAAATCGCAGTGCGCCACCATACCGGCCATTTCCGCAATGCGCCGCAGACTCAGCTCACCCCACTGCCCGCGGCTGCCGGGGTTGCGCAGGGCCGTGGCCAGCCGCCCGGTCTCCTGCCGCAAAGCCATCTGGTCCACGCCCAGCTGGCGCAGCTGTTCGCCCAGGGTGCCAAAAGAAGCCTGACGCTCTTTTTCAATCTGGCGGATCTGCTGCCCGGTCTGTTCCAGTGCACTCCGGATCGGATCCACCAGATGCTGGATCGAGAGTTTGCGCTGCTCCAGGTCGGCTTGGGATTCGGCCTGCAGGCGGCGCATGTTCTCCTGTGCCAGCTCCAGAAACTGCAGGTTGTTTTCCCGCAGGGCATGGCGGGATGCCACGCTGAAGGTATGATGCAGCCGGTCCTGGGCATCATCCAGCATGCGCAGGCGTTCCTCATGCAACTGCTCTTCGCTGTGCAGCTGCAGTTTCAGGCGCTCAATTTCCAGTCTGGCCTGCTGCAGCAGGCGGCTGTAAAAGATATAGGCCAGCAGCAGGCCAAGCAGAAACGCCAGCAGCGCCACGATCAGCAGCAGGTTATCGTCAACAAACGCCCCGGCACTGACGGTGGAATTATTCATTGACCCCACGTTTCGAACCTGTAACCATTTCATGCATACTCAATCATTATCCATGATGCAGCGGGCTGCAAACGGCATCACGGGCAAAAATCAAACGAACCATAAACGACAATGATAACAGGGAACAATAATCACCATGGGTACCTTCACGCTTTTTCACCGGCTGCGCGCCATTATCACCCTGTCAGTTCTGTGGTTGCTAGTGACCACACCGGCCTGTGCCTTTGTCTTCATGGATGGCAGAAACATCGATATCGAAAGCCTGACCAACCAGGGACGCTGGACCGTCATGGAAGTCTGGTCCGCCGATTGCAGCGTCTGCCACCGTACCATTGGCGAACTGCAGGAATTTGCCCGCCGGGTGCCGGCAGCCAGCGTGTACGGGGTATCGGTCAATGCACCGGATATGGTCCGCGCTCAGGCTTTCATCGATACCTACCGCCTGGCGTTTCCCAACCTGATCGGGACTTTCGACGAAATGGACGATTATCTGAAAGCCCGGGCCGGGGTCGCCCTGCGTGGCACACCCACCCTGCTGGTTTACAATCGTCATGGTAAACTGGTCGCCATCCAGCATGGGGCCGTCAGTGCCGCACAGCTGGCCGACTTCATCAACCGGCAGGATAAAAAAGCCCGCCACTGACACAAGCGAAACAAAGCATGACATACCAACTGAACGCCACCCTGTGCACCGCCCTGCTGCTGGGAGCGGCCTGTACCCCGCCTGCAGCCCTGGCCCTGAGCGATCTCCAGCAGGGCACACCGTTCACCATGGATTCGCGTCTGGGGCAGGGGCGCTGGACCGTGGTGGAAGTCTGGTCTGCCACCTGTCCGGCCTGTCCGGATGCGGTGTTCTACATGAACAATTTCAAGCGCCGCTATCCGCAGGCTGACGTATTCGGCATTTCGGTGGATGAGGATGAGGGCCGGGAGGCAGGCCGGGCCATGGCACAACAGTTCGCCCGACGCCATCAACTCGGCTTCACCTCCTACCTCGGCAGCTCGATGGAGCTGGACAGCCTGCTGCAGCGGCAGGCAGGAGAAACCCTGTACGGAACCCCGACCGTGCTGATCTACGACCCGGTCGGCAAACTCAAAGGAATGGAAGCAGGGGCAATCATTTCACAGGATATTATCGATTTTATTGAACGTGAAAAGGCAAACACCGATCCTGACTCGGCATCCGTGCCGGAATAAGGCCATGGCCCGACACTGCCCGGCAGCTTCAATGCCCCCGATCCGGCAATGCGATGTTCAGCTCCAGCACATCATAATCGGCACCCTTCTCAAACTGCACGTTGACCTGCTCTTCATCAACCTGAACATAACGGCAGATAACCTCCATCAGGTCACGGCGCAGCTGGGGCAGAAAATCCGGACCGCTGCGATCCAGGCGCTCATGCGCAATCAGAATCTGCAGGCGCTCTTTGGCCATCTGGGCAGAATTCTGTTTATTGGTCCTGAAAAAATTAAAAATACCCATTGGTCCTCAGCCCCCGAACAAACGCTTGAAAATTCCCTTTTTCTCGACTTCCAGAAAGCGATGGGGAACGATCTCACCGAGAAAACGTTTGACAAAATCATCGTAAGCCTGGCCCGCCCTGCTTTCATTGTCCATAATGACCGGTACACCGCTGTTGGATGCCTGCAGCACGGAGGGGGATTCCGGAATCACGCCGATGAGGGGAACCGCCAGGATTTCCAGGATGTCCTCCAGTGCCAGCATGTCACCGCGCAGTACCCGGTCGGGTGAATAGCGGGTCACCAGCAGATGCTCCCGTATCTGCTCACCCTGCTCGGCTTTCCGGGTACGGCTCTGCAGCAGCCCCAGAATGCGGTCGGAATCACGCACGGAAGACACTTCCGGGTTGGTGACAATAATGGCATCATCGGCAAAATACATGGCCATAAAGGCCCCTTTTTCAATACCGGCCGGTGAATCACAGATTACATAGTCAAAGCCGTCCTGATCCAGATCAGCCAGCACCTTGCCCACACCATCCTGGGTCAGGGCATCCTTGTCCCGAGTCTGGGAGGCAGGCAGGATATACAGGTTTTCAGTGCGTTTGTCCTTAATGAGGGCCTGCCTGAGGTTGGCCTCACCACTGATCACATTGATAAAATCATAGACAACACGGCGCTCACAGCCCATGATCAGGTCCAGATTGCGCAATCCCACATCAAAATCGATGACGGCAGTCTTGAATCCGCGCATTGCAAGTCCGGTTGCAAAAGCAGCACTTGATGTTGTTTTGCCGACGCCCCCCTTACCGGAGGTCACCACTACAATCCTGCTCAACTTGAATCTCCTTTCAACGAATCCCGTATTCCGGGTCCACAAAGCAAGGGCTAAACTATAGAGACATTCAACCGGAATGCCAATCAGATCGGTACAATTTTAAGTTTTTCATCCTCCAGGCAGACCATCACCGATTTGCCTTTAAGATGTGGCTCAATTTCGTCCAGAAGACGGTAGCGACCGGCAATGGCAATCAGTTCGGCTTCCAGCTGCTGACAGAAAATGCAGGCATCAGTATCCCCCTGAACCCCCGCCAGCACCCGCCCCCGCAAAGCACCGTAAACATGTACCGATCCCCCGGCCAGCAGCTCCGATCCGGCACTGGTATGCTGCAGCACAACAATATCGCCCTCGGGGCAATAAATCTGCTGACCGGAGCGTACAGGCCGGTCAATCAGCATCAGGCGCTGAGTCTGCTCCCGGACAGCTTCCGGGGCCGTATCAGCCTTTTCCGTCACCGTTTCCCCTGCCCGGCCGGCGGATTCGGGCGGACGCCCCTGAGGCTGAGACCGCCCCGGACGCAGCAGGGACCAGCCCGCAGACACGGCCTGTCCTTCCAGGGCCTCGGGAAAGTTGCGTATACCGACCGGCACCAATCCCGTTTCCCGGACCAGATCATATAACTTGCGCAGATCCAGATCACTCGCCTCCCCGGCGATATATTTGCAATCCATAATCACCGGACTGCGCTCCAGAACCTGGGAGGCAGTGCCATGGCATTTTGCCTCCAGCCCGGCGGCAATATCGTCCATATTGACCGTGTGCAGAAACAGTACATTAAAAAGTGACATTTCACCCTTCAGATCAAATGCATGAATCTCCAACTTCACTACTCCTTGTAACAAAAAAGTCCGGACCCGATCAGGATTTTCCTGTCCACCCTATATCAAAATTTGATGGACGTATGCTAACATGCCGGCGTAACAATAGTGACTTATCCCCCTGCTTCCTGGCTTCCGGAGTAGCTGACGTGGCTGCTGTTTCAAACTTTTGGGCTGCTTTATGACGTACAAAAACAAATTCCGGCGCAAGGCTAAAATGTTTGGCCTTGCCGCTACCCTGCTGTCCCTGCCCGCAGGATACTGCCAATCCGCATCGGCATCCACACCCTCGGCACCCGAACTGGGCTCTGTTTACCAGCCATCGGAACAATACCGCCTCGGCATGCAGCTGCTCAACCGGCAGGGCAAAAGCCGGCACGATGTTGAACAGGGGATACGCTGGCTCCAGCTTGCCGCCGCCTTCCGGAATCCCGATGCCCTGTTCCAGCTCGGCATGTTCCATGAGAACGGTTTTGACAATATTGAAAAGGACGTCCGCAAAGCCATTCGCTTTTATGAACAGGCTGCCAATCTGGGGAATCGGGAGGCCATTTACAATCTTACCGCTTTACTGCTGAAAAAGAACAATGATCATTACGATCCGGCTACGGCGCTCTACTGGCTTCAGCGGGGCGCACACTGGGGAGATGCCAATATCCAGTTCAGTCTGGCCATGTTTTACCGCGACCGGCAACAGGATAACAGGAAATCACTGAAGTGGCTGTTTGAATCGGCCTGGAACGGGCATAAATCAGCGCAATATGTCCTGGGCACCTATTTTCTGCAGGGCCGCTACCTGCCCAGAAATCTCCAGAAATCCTTCCAGTGGTTCGAGATGGCAGCCAAGGCCGGCGATGCCATGTCCCAGTATGATGTGGCCCTCATGTATGAAACCGGTGAGGGTACTTCAGCCAACCAGAATATGGCAGTCTACTGGTATGAGCAGGCTGCCAGCCAGGGGGAATCCGGAGCCCTGTTCAATCTGGGACGCAAATACCTGCTGGGGGAATCGATCCCGCAGAACATCGACAAGGGACTGCACCTGATGGAGCAATCAGCCCGGCAGGGCAATCCCGCCGCCCAGACCATGCTGGCCTCCCATCTCCGGATCGGGCAGTACCTGACCCGCGATGCCAGAAAAGCCTATCAACTCTACCTTTCCGCCGCTGAAAACAATTATCCGGAAGCCCAGTACCAACTCTCGCTCATGTTTGCCAAAGGTGATGGCGTGCCCAAAAGTGAAATCCAGTCAGTGCGCTGGATCAGCAAGGCAGCCCGCCTCAACCATACCAAGGCCCAGTACGGTTTGGGGGCCTATCTGGCCAATGGGGTCGGGATTGAGAAGAACCTGCTTGAAGCGGCCTACTGGATCTGCCTGGCAGCTGCTCAGGGGCAGAAGCACGCCCTCGATACCCGTGACTCCCTGCTGCAGATGCTGACCCAGAAAGAGCGCGAGGATATCAACCGCCGGGTGGACAGCACCATGATGGAGACCGGCCATCCGGACAGGCCGGGAGTTGATGCGTCCGGAACGGTCCCGCACCCCTGATACCGAAGCAACACCCGGCAGCCAGCCTGCCCCGGTGCAAGGTGCCATTGCTTTCGCTACAATAGCGCCTTTTGGATTCACGACGGATACGCATGAACAGCAAGGTTCAACTGCACCCCGAATACCCGCCTCCCCGCCACGGGCAGGTCAGCTGGGGGCAGCTTTACGGCAGTGCCCGGGAATGGCTGATTGCCCGGACTGCACAGGAATTCAAGGGTGTTGTGCTGCTCATTGTACAGGACACCCACAGTGCCCACCGTGCAGAAACCGCGCTCAACTTCTTCGCCCCCGAGATACCGGTTCAGGTCTTTCCGGATTGGGAAACCCTGCCCTATGACCTGTTTTCACCGCATGAAGCCATTGTTTCCGAGCGCCTGAAAACCCTGGCGCGCCTGCCGGTCATGGACAAGGGCATTCTGGTGACGCCGGTGGCGACCCTGATGCAGCGTCTGGCACCAACCCGCTATGTTCAGGGGCACACCCTGCTGCTGCACGCCGGCATGCAGCTGGATATCGACAGCTTCCGTCAGCATCTGGAAAAGTCCGGCTATCGCCATGTCAGCCAGGTCATGGAGCACGGCGAATATGCCACCCGCGGGGCGCTGATCGACCTGTTTCCCATGGGCAATACCCTGCCCTATCGTATTGACCTGTTCGATACCGAAGTGGAAACCATCCGCAGCTTCAACCCCGAAACCCAGCTGACGGTGGAGCAGGTGGAACGGGTGGAACTGCTGCCGGCACGCGAGTTTCCTCTGGATAATGCCGGTATCAGTCAGTTTCGGGCCAATTATCGGGTACGGATCGAAGGGGATATTGCCCGCAGCCGGGTTTATAACCAGGTCAGCAAAGGCAACAGCATTGCCGGTCTGGAATATTACCTGCCGCTGTTCTTTGATGAAACGGCTACCCTGTTTGACTACCTGCCGGACAAAACACTGCTGGTGCATGCCGGTGATATTGCCACAACGGCACAGCAGTTCTGGCACAGCGTTGAGCAGCGTCACGAAGAGCGGCGACATGACCTGGAACGCCCGATCCTGCCACCGGTATCACTGTATCTGAACCCGGAACAGCTGGAAGAACGGTTCCAGACCCGGCGCAATATCCACACCCGGGGCTTCGAGCTTGAAAACAGTGGTATCAATTACGCCACCCGCACCCTGCCCTCCCTGCTGATCAATGCCCGCCATACCGAACCACTGGGGCTGTTGCGCCAGTTCATGCTGACGCTGCGGGGGCGGCTGCTGATCACGGCAGAATCCCCCGGACGCCGGGAGGCCCTGCTCGGGCTGTTGCATGACAACCAACTGCAACCGGAGCGGGTGGACAGCTGGCAGGGCTTTCTCGACAGCGACAGCCCGCTGGCCATTACCGTCACCGCGCTGGACCAGGGGCTGTGGTATCCGGAAAGCCGGATTGCGGTCGTGCCGGAAAGCCTGCTGCATGGCGAGCAGGTACAGCAGCGTCGCCGCCGAACCCGCAGCACCCGTGATGCCGATGCCATTATCCGCAACCTGACCGATCTCAGTACCGGTGCACCGGTGGTGCATGAGGAGCATGGTGTCGGGCGTTATATCGGCATGCAGACCATTGATGCCGGCGGTACCCAGTCCGAATACCTGACACTCGAATACGCCGGTGGCGACCTGCTGTATGTACCGGTATCTGCGCTGCACCTGATCAGCCGCTATACTGGTGTCGCACCGGAACACGCCCCCCTGCACCGGCTCGGCACAGACACCTGGGACAAAAGCCGGCGCAAGGCAGCGGAAAAGGCGCGTGATGTGGCTGCCGAGCTGCTGGAGATTCATGCCCGGCGGGCCGCACAGAAAGGTCAGAGTCTGGGGCTGAACGAAATGGATTACCGCCTGTTTGCCAGTGCCTTCCCGTTTGAGGAAACCCCGGATCAGGCGCTGGCGATTGAAGCGGTAACCGCTGACCTGCGCTCGGAGCAACCCATGGATCGGGTGGTGTGCGGTGATGTCGGCTTCGGCAAGACGGAAGTGGCCATGCGTGCCGCTTTCGTGGCCGCCAATGACGGCAGGCAGGTGGCCATGATAGCCCCCACCACCCTGCTGGTGCAGCAGCATTACAACAACTTCCTTGATCGTTTTGCCGACTGGCCGTTCCGGATCGAATCCCTGTCCCGCTTCAAGACCCCGGCCCAGCTGAAAAAAGTGCTGGATGACCTGGCCACCGGGCAGGTTGATATTGTCATTGGCACTCACAAGCTGCTGCAGAACGATGTTGCTTTCAAAAACCTGGGATTGGTGATCGTGGATGAGGAGCACCGTTTCGGGGTCCGTGACAAGGAACGTCTCAAGAAACTGCGCGCCAATGTCGATATCCTGACCATGACCGCGACTCCCATTCCACGCACCCTGAACATGTCACTGTCCGGCCTGCGTGATCTGTCGATTATCGCCACACCACCGGTACAGCGGCATGCCATCAAAACCTTTGTCACCGAATGGAACCGGAGCCTGCTTCAGGAGGCCTGCGCCCGCGAGATTGCCCGGGGCGGGCAGGTTTATGTACTGCACAACGAGGTCAAGTCAATCGGAAAAATGGCCAGTGACCTGCAGGAGATTCTGCCGGATGCCGGTATCCGCTTTGCCCATGGCCAGATGCGGGAGCGCGAGCTGGAGCTGATCATGCAGGACTTCTACCACCAGCGTTTCCAGATTCTGGTGGCCACCACCATTATTGAAAGTGGCATTGACGTGCCCAATGCCAATACCATTATCATCAATCGGGCTGACAAACTCGGACTGGCCCAGCTGCACCAGCTTCGGGGCCGGGTCGGGCGCTCGCACCACCGCGCCTATGCCTACCTGGTCACACCCCCGCTCAAGAACCTGACCGAGGATGCCCGAAAACGGCTGGAGGCGATTGAGTCACTTGAAGACCTCGGGGTCGGCTTTACCCTGGCCACTCATGACCTGGAAATTCGGGGGGCGGGCGAGCTGCTGGGTGAAGATCAGAGCGGGCAGATTCAGGAGGTCGGTTTCAATCTCTACAACGAGCTGCTGGAGCGGGCAGTCAAGGCCCTAAAGTCCGGCCAGATACCGGAGATCAACCGCCCCCTGCACCAGATCACCACTGTCGAGCTGGGCAGCCCGGCACTGATTCCGGAGGACTACCTGCCGGATGTGCACAGCCGCCTGATCCTGTACAAGCGCATTGCCAGTGCTCCGGACCCGGAAGCCCTGGATGAGCTGCAGGTCGAGATGATCGACCGCTTCGGCCTGCTCCCGCCACCGGTCAAAACCCTGTTTGCCGCCACACGCATCAAACTGGTGGCACAGGCGCTGGGTATCCGTAAACTGGACATGTCAGCCACCAGTGGCCGCATCCTGTTTGATGAAAAACCGAATATCGACCCGCTGAAGATCATTGAGCTGATCCAGAAGCGGCCCTGGTGTTTCAAGCTCGACGGTCAGGACAAGCTGCGTATTACCCGGGAAATCGAGGATATTGACGAGCGTAGCGACTGGCTCATCCGCCTGCTGCAGGACATCAGCCTGACACCGGCACAGAAGGCTGCCTGACAGGACCGGTACACCGGATATGTCCGGAGCAGGTATTTGTATTTGCATGGGTGTGCCACGGTAACGGCGTGATAGAGTCGCTCGCGTACAGGAAGGCCATCGGGCCGGTCTCCGGGCCTTGTGCGTGCCGGCTATTACAGGGCAAACTGCGGCAGACGGTAATCAGCCGGCAGGCCATGTTCAAGGGGGTAGTCCACATGAACAAAATACAGGCCGGCCGCAGGAGCCGTCGGCCCGGCGAGTGTTCGGTCACGCACCGCCAGTAATTCAGCTATCCATGCTACCGGCTGTTCACCCTTGCCAACCACCAGCAGTGATCCGGTGATATTGCGTACCATGTGATGCAGAAAGGCATTGGCCACAATATCCAGATAAATGAAATCCCCGTCACGGCTGATATGCAGTGCCTGAATATCACGCACGGCATGGCGTGCCTGGCACCCGGCAGCACGGAAACTGCTGAAATCATGCTCACCCAGTAATACCTGGGCCGCTTCCTGCATACGCCCGACATCCAGTGCATGACGATACCAGGCAGCACGCTGATTGAGCAGTGCCGGTCGACCCTGACGGTTCAGAATGACATAGCGGTAACGCCGGTGGCGGGCAGAAAAGCGGGCATGGAATGCCTCATCAGGCAGCACCTTGACCCAGCGCAGGGCAATATCATCCGGCAGGTGCACATTACTGCCCATCAACCAGCCATGTTCAGGGCGCTCGGCTGCGGTATCAAAGTGGATCACCTGCCCGGCAGCATGCACCCCGGTATCGGTGCGCCCGGCACACACCACACTGACAGGCTCGGCAGCAACCCGGGTCAGGGCCGCCTCGACACACGCCTGCACCGAAGGTGCATGTCCCAGGCGCTGCCAGCCACAATAAGCACTCCCCAGATATTCCACACCGGCTGCTATACGCACAAAACCTCCTGCGTCACAGGCAAAAATAAAAAAGGCCGAACAAGTCGGCCTTTATAGCGGTTAATGTGCCAATGCTCAACCGGTCTGGTGCAACAGGGTTTCAGCTTCACGCCGCTGGTTGTCATTGCCTTCAACCATGACCTCTTCCAGCGTACTGCGTGCACCCTCAATATCCCCCATGTCCAGATAGGCACGGGCCAGATCCAGCTTGGTGCTGATATGCGCTTCATGCAGATCCAGCTCGTCATCCGGAGTATCGAGGAATGACAGTGCATCATCAATATCGCCGAGCCAGGCATCGTCCGGATTATCGGCATCCGCATCCGGCGTCGTATAGAAAGTATCTTCAGGCAGTATCTTGCGCAGACCGCTGTGCTGATCCAGATGCAGGTTCAGATTGGTGACCTTTTCCTTGCCGGCATCAGCAGCACCGGCAGCCGCTGCAGCCGCCTGAGCACCCGCATCATGCGCATCACCCATCGGCTCATCCAGCCCCAGGTCAAAATCCAGATCATCCAGACCGGTATCCATCGGGTCGGTACCCATGGCATCCACAGGCTCGGTTGAAGCACTGGCAGACAGGTCCTGATCAAAGTCAAAGTCCAGCGTATCATCCTGATCATGTGCCGGCGGATGTGTGCCATCCTCCCCATCGCGCCCCATCAGCATGGCTGATGCAGCACCGGCAGCAGCAGCCACACCGGCAGCGGCCATCCCGCCGAGACCGGAATCCTCCCCGGCAGCAGGCTCCTGCCCGGAATCACCCAGCAGGGAGTCAAAATCGAGCGGCTCAACCTCATCATCGAACAGGTCGGTGTGCTCAGTATGCACCGCCTGCTGCGGGGCAGCCGCCATTTCCGGCTCCGGCAGATCAAAGCCATCATCCTGAGGCAACCCAACCGTTTCATTACCATGGATCAGCTCATGCTGCAAATCCTCACCCAGATCATCCAGGCTGTAATCGTCATCCCCGACCAGGGTATCGGCCATCTCATGGCCGGCAGCCTCCAGACCATCACCCACCCGGTCCAGATCATCACCCAGATCATCCTCAAACCCGCTCAGGCCGGAACCACTTTCACCCAGCTCCCGCTCCAGCTCATCCAGGTCAAACTCGAAGTCATCCAGCCCCAGATCATCACCGGCAAAACTGTCTACAGCGGGCTTGTCAGCCAGCTCATGGACATCACCTGCCACATTTTCGGGTTCGGCAGCCTGACTATCACGACCGGCAACTGCAGCAGCCACCGCTCCCGCAGCGGCCACACCGGCGGCAGCCATCCCGACAGCGGGTGCCGATGAGCTTCCGCTCGCACTGTAAATCGGGTTGTCCGGGCTGATTTTCCTGCCCCAGTCGGCAATCTCCTTCCAGAAGCCACTGTCACGGCTGGCACCCCGCGCATCGAGGAATGCCTGCGCATGCTCATCAAATGCTTCACGGTTATTGGCCGCAAAATAATTTTCCAGCAGTTTGTGGCGGTAGTCCAGACGCTCGGGATGCTTCTCCAGCGCCTTTTTCAGCTCACTTTCCGCCTGCTGGTGCAGACCGTAGGCGATATAGACATTCGCCTCCATCAGAACCTCATCTTCTTCCTGAGGCTCATCATTTGCCGTCACGGCATCATCCCTGTCCGACCGGGCAAACTCGCGCTCCCCGGCAGGCTCCTCATTCCGCGACATGCCGAACGGATCATCAAAGCTTTCCGGATTTTCCGCCCGATCCAGCTGCTGTTCCAGTTCCCGGAAACGGTCATCGTCATCAGGCCGGGCATTGAATGCGGCATGTGCCTCATCCACAATCGGCTCATCCCTGGCAGCAGCTGCTTTCCGGCGTCCGAGCAGACGTGACAGCAGATAGAGCAGCAGTAATGAAGCCAAGGCACCGGCACCTATCTTGGCTGCCATGGGTGAAGTCAGCAGGCCAAGAATGTCACTGCCGCCCTGCTGCCCATCGGCAAACGGAGAGGTATTGGTTTCGGCTTCAGCACCGGTATTACCGGTGTTGTTCAGCCCCTGCGCCGTATCCGCCGCAGCTTTCCGGGCTGCATCACGGGCTTCCTGCAGCTGCTTCTGAGCCATCTGGGCCGGGGTCAGGCGGGGTTCCGCCACGGTACCGTCGGTCGCCTGCACAGGTTCCTGGGCACGCACTATCCGGTTTTCCGGGTTGGTGACATTGCCGACATAATTCTGAATATCGGCATCCTGGTTACCATCCATTGCGGAGGCATCCGTCTGAGACGGAGTGACCGGGCGCTGGATATTACCACTGCTCAGCGATGACGGTTGATCACTCCCGACCATCGCCATGTCATCGGCCCCGGCACCATCGTCCGGTACCGTCGCAGCACTGACCACCGGCTTGCCAGACAACTGACTCTGCAGCTGGGCCAGCTGGTCATCACGCAGGGCAATCAGGCGATTCTTCTGGCGCAGCATGGACTCCAGTTCTTTAACCCTGGACTGCAGCTCCTGATTTTCACGCTCGCGCGTAACCATCGACTCCCTGGCCAGCGCCAGCTCCTTCTCCAGCTTGCCCAGGGCTTCCCGGCCAGCGGCAGATGCACCACCGGAGTCAGTCTGACTCTGGCTGCCCAGAACTTCAAGCCGCGCCTTGTCGGCATTTCCGGCCTGCTGTGTGGGTGTCGGGGATGAGCGACCGGTGCCGGAAGGTGCAGCCTGCTGCGGGACCGTCTGCTTGGCCAGAGTGGAACGGAACTGTTTCCACTGGGAGTACTGCTGGCGCACCTGCTTGCGAGCCTGGGCGCGGGACAGGCTCTGGGCATCAGCAGCACTCGGGGCTTTAAGCACACTGCCGGATTTCAGGCCGTTGATATTTTCGTTGATGAAGGCATTCGGGTTGGCCCGGTAAAGCGCCATCATCACCTGGTCGACATTGGTACCCGGCTGGCGCATACGTGAAGCAATCCTGTACAGGGTATCGCCCGTCCTGACCCGGTAAGTCCGGCTTCCACTGGCAACCGGAGCGGGCTGGCGTGCAGCCGGGGCCGGCTGACGTGACGGAACCGCCTGAACGGGTACCGGGCGGGCTGTCGGCTGGGCGGCGGCAACCTGCTGACGTTGCGGTTGGGACTGTGGCCGCGGTTGCGGTTGTGGCTGAACAACCTGCCGGTTGGCCTGGGCCGGCTGGGGTGCCGGACGGTTGACCACGCCGGTCGTGCGCGGTTCCGCCCGTACCGTAGCTTCATTGCCGGCCAGTGCCGTACCCGGTTGCATGAGTACGGGCGGGTCCAGCATGACCGTATATTCTTTCAGGAGCTGTCCCTGGGGCCAGCTGACTTCAACCAGAAAGTTGACAAAAGGTTCGGTTATCGGGGTATCGGAAGTAATGAGGATAACGGGCTTGCCATTCTCTACAGAACTGGTGAAACGCAGATTGTCAAGGTACCTGGGGCGTTCAATGCCAACACGGTTGAATACGCTCTGAGGTGCAATGCGGACCTGCAGCTGATTGGCTTCCTGAGGGCTCGCAGACAACAGCTGAATTTTTGCCCGCAAAGGCTGGTTCAAGTTGGAATTGGACTCAATGTCACCAAGACTCAGCGCGTTAGAAACGACGGGATAGGCACCCGCAACCATCACGGCTAGACTAAGAGCCTGTTTTTTCACTGCGATTCCCCTTTAAATTGTGCAACCTTGCATCTCTAGTTCATCCCCTGAGTCTGCCTGAGCCCTGTTTTTATGTATTCTGGATGAATAGCGACTATTTTGGTAATTCTAGTTATTCGACTATATAGCAGTGCCTATATGCACGCAATTATTCCCGACAAGCCCACAGGCCCCTGCAAAAACAGGCAACCTGCAGGTCTATTGTCACAAGCGCCAATTAATTTGTGCTGAATTCGCCTTGAAAAACAAACTCAAAGGTAGTCGCGGATCAGTACCTCCGCGATCTGCACACTATTCAACGCCGCACCTTTCCGAACGTTATCGGAAACAATCCAGAGGTTTAGACCGGACGGGTGAGAAATATCCTCACGAATCCTGCCCACAAACACCGGATCCTTGCCGGATGCTTCAGTTACTGCGGTCGGATAACCGCCACCGGTACGCTCATCCATCACAACCACACCGGGTGCCGCACGCAGCAGTTCTCTCGCTTCAGTCGCTGTCAGCTTCCTTTCCGTTTCAATGTGAACGGCCTCGGAATGACCGTAGAAGACCGGAATTCGCACGGCGGTCGGATTGACCTGAATCTCGGGTGCCTCCATGATCTTGTGCGTTTCCCAGACCATCTTCATCTCTTCCTTGGTATAGCCGTTCTCCAGGAATACATCAATGTGTGGCAGGGCATTAAAGGCAATCTGCTTGGGGTAGACACTGGCTTCAACCGGCCTGCCATTGAGCAAAGCAGCCGTCTGGTTTGCCAGTTCTTCAATGGCTTCTTTGCCAGTACCGGATACTGCCTGATAGGTGGCCACATTGATGCGGGTGATCCTAGCGGCATCATGCAGTGGCTTCAAGGCTACAAGCATCTGAATGGTCGAACAATTCGGATTAGCGATGATATTGCGGTTTTTATAGGCAGCAATTGCATGCGGATTGACTTCCGGCACCACCAGCGGAATATCGTCGTCATAACGAAACTGGGAGGTATTGTCGATCACCACACAACCAGCCTCTCCGGCGATGGGTGCATAGACCCTGGAGACCGAAGCACCGGGCGAGAACAGGCCGATCTGAACTTTTGAAAAGTCAAAGGTCGCCAGATCCTCAACCATCAGGCTTTTGCGCCCGAATTCAACCGTCTTGCCGGCAGAACGCTCACTGGCGAGCGCATAAACCTTGCCGACCGGAAAATTGCGCTCGGCAAGAATGGACAGCATGGTCTCCCCTACTGCCCCGGTGGCCCCTACCACGGCCACATCACAGCTTCTGGACATCTTGATTCAAACCTTGAAAATATATTTGGCGGGTTTCAGGTGATTGCCTCTGCCCTCTTCCTGACCGGAAGTCAGGAAAGCAGACAGGGGACTGACCGGCAGAGGTTTACCGGCAACCACCCACGGTATAACCGATCAGGCAAACAGCCAGGGAGCTGCTTTCCGGTGCCGTGTTTCAAAAGCACGGATTTCATCCGCATGCTGCAGGGTCAGGCCGATATCATCCAGACCATTAAGCAGGCAATAACGCCGGAATTCATCCACGTCAAAAGCCAGCACTTCACCCGAAGGGGTGCGCACCTGCTGCTGCTCCAGATCGACAGTGAGCTGATAGCCTTCACTGGCCTCCACCTCACGGAACAGCTGCTCTATCGCTTCAGGCGGCAGCGTCAACGGCAACAGGCCATTCTTGAAGCTGTTATTAAAGAAAATATCAGCAAAGCTGGGGGCAATCACAGCCCGGAAGCCATAATCAGTCAAGGCCCACACGGCATGTTCACGCGAAGAGCCACAACCGAAGTTTTCACGCGCCAGCAAGATGGAACTGCCGGCATAACGGGGCTGGTTCAGCACAAAACCGGCCTTGCGCGGGCGTTGGCTGTGGTCCATGCCCGGCTCACCGGCTGTTTCATAACGCCACTCGTCAAACAGGGCCGGACCAAAACCGGTACGCTGAATGGATTTCAGGTATTGCTTGGGAATAATGGCATCGGTATCAACATTGGCGCGGTCAATCGGGGCCACAACGCCGGTGTGTACGGTAAACTTTTCCATGCGATGACTCCTTACATTTCGCGCACGTCAACAAAATGGCCGGCAATCGCGGCGGCCGCTGCCATGGCCGGGCTGACCAGATGCGTGCGGCCACCGGCTCCCTGGCGCCCTTCAAAATTGCGGTTTGAGGTTGAGGCACAGCGCTCACCCGGTTCCAGACGGTCAGCATTCATGGCCAGACACATGGAGCAGCCCGGCTCACGCCATTCAAAGCCGGCAGCCAGAAAGACCTGATCCAGCCCTTCCTGCTCCGCCTGCTGTTTCACCAGACCGGAGCCCGGCACCACCATGGCCAGCTTGATGGTATCGGCCACCTTGCGCCCTTTGACCACGTCCGCTGCGGCACGAATGTCCTCAATGCGCGAATTGGTGCAGGAGCCGATAAACACCTTGTCCAGCGCAATCTCGCGGATGGGAGTATTGGCATCCAGCCCCATGTAGCTCAGGGCATTCCGGATACCACCGGCACGGGTACTGTCCTGCTCCCGTGCCGGGTCCGGTGTCCGGCCATCCACCGCCACCACCATCTCGGGCGAAGTTCCCCAGGTAACCTGTGGCTGGATGCTGGCGGCTTCCAGATTGATTTCCGCATCAAAAGCGGCATCCGGATCAGAATGCAGGGTACTCCAGGCCCTGACGGCCTGATCCCAGTCAGCGCCTTTGGGGGCATACGGACGACCGCGCACATATTCAATGGTCTTGTCATCCACGGCAATCATGCCGGCACGTGCACCGGCCTCAATCGCCATATTGCACACCGTCATGCGCCCTTCAATGGACAGGTCACGAATGGCTTCACCGGCAAACTCGACCGCATAACCGGTACCGCCTGCCGTACCGATCCTGCCGATAATGGCCAGGACAATATCCTTGGCGGTGATACCCTTGCCCACCTTGCCATTGACATTGATGCGCATGTTTTTCATTTTTTTCTGGATCAGGCACTGGGTCGCCATGACATGCTCGACCTCGGAGGTGCCGATGCCGTGTGCCAGTGCCCCGAAAGCGCCATGGGTCGACGTGTGGGAATCTCCGCAGACCACCGTCATGCCCGGCAGGGTCGCCCCCTGCTCCGGCCCGATCACATGTACTACCCCCTGACGGATGTCGCCAAGACGGAACTCAGTGATACCCAGTGCCTGACAGTTGGCATCCAGGGTTTCCACCTGCAGGCGCGAGACGGGATCACTGATGCCATCAGCCTGTCCGACTGTCGGGACGTTGTGATCCGGCACTGCCACCAGTGAACCGACCCGCCAGGGTGTGCGCCCGGCCATTTTCAGGCCTTCAAATGCCTGTGGTGAAGTCACCTCATGCACCAGATGACGATCAATATACAACAGGGCGGTCCCGTCAGGCTCCTGCCGCACCACGTGGGCATCCCACAACTTGTCGTAAAGCGTTTTTCCCATCACACCTACCTCGTTGGATCAAAGCGATTGCACAGAATAACATTCACTTATAAATAAATTAAATTCATAATTTTCATGGATTGCATTCCTGTTTAGAATGGATGACAAATCTGCTGGAGCTGCTTATGGACATACAGACCATCACGGCCTTTATTGAAGTTGCACACCATAAATCGTTTTCACTGGCGGCGGAGACCCTGTTCATCACCCAGCCTGCCATCAGCAAGCGCATTACCGCTTTGGAAACCAGTCTTGGCGTGCGTCTGTTCAACCGCATTGGACGCCGGATCAGCCTGACCGAGGCCGGACGTGCCCTGCTGCCACGGGTACAGGCCCTGCGCACCGAGATCGAGGATATTCGCCGCTTCGCCTCCAACCTTTCCGGCGGTATCAACGGCCTGCTGACCATGGGGACCAGCCATCACATCGGCCTGCACCGCCTGCCGCTGGTGCTGCAGTCTTTCAAGACCGATTATCCGGATGTTCAGCTGGATATCCATTTCGAGGATTCAGAACAGGCCTGTCATGCCATTGAGCGCGGTGATCTGGAGCTGGCGGTCGTCACACTGCCGGAGCAGGTATCCAGGCAGACAGAAGTGCACACGCTCTGGATAGACCACCTGCATATTGTCGTCAGTACCCGGCACCCACTGGCACAAATGCAGTCCGTTGACCTCGGCACCCTGATGCGCTTCCCCTGTATCCTGCCCAGCCGTGACACCTACACTTATCATATCCTGCAACGTTCACTGGAACCGTTAGGGCTGAGACCGGATGTGCAGATGAGTACCAATTACCTGGAGACACTGAAAATGCTGGTCAGCTCCGGCTTCGGCTGGTCACTGCTGCCGCATACCATGCTGGACAGCCATATCGCAGCATTGAATACCCCCCTGAAACTGCAGCGTCGTCTGGGCACCGTGATCCATACCCGGCGCACCCTTTCCAATGCGGCAGAGGCCATGCTGTACACCCTGGCACAATTTGCCGATTCCTCCCAACCCCCGGTCACGGAGCCACGCGCATGGACACCAGCCAGCAGACCCTGAGCAAATACCAGCGCATTTACCGGGTGGTACGCCTGATTCCCCGTGGCCAGGTTTCCACGTATGGCGACATTGCCCGCTTTGCCAATCTGCCCCGGCATGCCCGACTGGTTGGTTATGCCCTGCATGCGCTGCCAAAAAGCAGCAATGTTCCCTGGCAGCGGGTTATCAACAGTCAGGGCAGAATCAGCCTCGGTCGCCTGTATCCTGATGGAGAGCAGCGCCAGCGCGAGGCGCTGGAGGCTGAAGGCGTCACATTTGAGGCCAGTGGACGGGTCAACCTGAAACAGTATCGCTGGCAGCCGGATCCGTTTCTGCTGGATGCTTTCTTCAATCCACCGCCAGCGCTGGAAAACCAGAGCACGGATGTCCCCTGAGTCACCCGTTCAGCAGGCAGGCACCCCAAAAGAAAAAGGCCCCCGCAGGAGCCTTTTTCAGAGGGTTCAGACCGGATTGGCCTGAGCAGACAACTTACATCATGCCGCCCATACCACCCATACCGTCCATACCTGCCGGCGGCATCGGTGCTTCCTTCTTCGGAATCTCGGCCACCATGGCTTCCGTGGTGATGATCAGACCGGCAACAGAAGCCGCATTCTGCAGTGCAGTACGCGTTACCTTGGTCGGGTCCAGAATACCCATTTCGATCATGTCACCGTACTCGGAAGTGCGGGCGTTATAACCGAAGCTGCCACTGTTGTCCTTGATGCGGTTCAGAATCACTGAAGACTCATCACCGGCATTGGCACAGATCTGGCGCAGCGGCTCTTCCATGGCGCGACGGGCAATGGCGATACCCATATCCTGGTCGTGGTTTTCACCCTTGAGGTTGTCCAGTGCAACCAGGGCACGGATCAGGGCCACACCACCCCCAGGAACCACACCTTCTTCCACGGCAGCACGGGTGGCGTGCAGCGCGTCTTCAACGCGGGCTTTCTTCTCTTTCATTTCCACTTCAGTGGCAGCACCGACCTTGATTACGGCAACCCCGCCGGCCAGCTTGGCAACACGCTCCTGCAGCTTTTCGCGGTCGTAATCGGACGTCGTGGTTTCAACCTGGGCACGGATCTGGTCAACACGGGCCTTGATATCATCGGCAGAACCGGCACCGTCAATCAGGGTGGTGTCTTCCTTGGTGATCACGACACGCTTGGCACGGCCCAGATCATCCAGAGTCACACCATCCAGGCTCAGACCGACTTCCTCGGAAATGACGGTCCCACCGGTCAGAATGGCGATATCCTGCAGCATGGCCTTGCGGCGATCACCGAAGCCTGGTGCCTTGACGGCAGCGACCTTGACGATGCCACGCATGTTGTTGACCACCAGCGTGGCCAGTGCTTCACCTTCAATATCTTCTGCAACGATCAGCAGCGGCTTGCCAGCCTTGGCCACACCCTCAAGGGCAGGCAGCAGTTCGCGGATATTGGAGATTTTCTTGTCGTGCAGCAGGATGAAGGTGTCTTCCAGTTCGGTAGACATATTCTGCTGGTTGTTGACGAAGTAAGGAGACAGGTAGCCACGGTCAAACTGCATGCCTTCAACAACAGCCAGCTCGTTTTCCAGTGAGTTGCCTTCCTCGACAGTAATAACGCCTTCCTTGCCAACCTTGTCCATGGCATCAGCAATGATCTGGCCGATGGACTCATCAGAGTTGGCGGAAATGGTGCCGACCTGGGCAATGGCATTACTGTCGGTGCAGGGCATGGAGGCGGACTGCAGGTTGTCAACTGCGACAGTAACCGCTTTGTCGATGCCACGCTTCAGGTCCATCGGGTTCATGCCGGCAGCAACGGATTTCATGCCTTCACGCACAATAGCCTGTGCCAGAACGGTTGCCGTGGTGGTACCGTCACCGGCAGCATCGGAAGTCTTGCTGGAAACTTCCTTGACCAGCTGGGCACCCATGTTCTCGAACTTGTCTTCCAGTTCGATTTCCTTGGCAACCGATACGCCGTCCTTGGTAACAGTCGGGGCACCGAATGATTTTTCCAGCACGACATTGCGGCCTTTCGGCCCCAGGGTTACACGCACGGCATTGGCCAGAACGTTTACACCACGCACCATGCGTGAACGTGCATCATCACCGAAACGTACTTCTTTAGCACTCATTACTCTTAATCCTCTTCTGTTACTCTGCGATAATGGCCAGAATGTCTTCTTCACGCATGATCAGGACTTCCTTGCCATCCACCTTGACGGCAGTACCTGCATACTTGCCAAACAGGATCTGGTCGCCCACCTTGACCTGCAGGGGCACGCGCTCATTATCGTCACCAACCTTGCCCGGACCAACGGCCAGAACTTCACCACGGTCAGGCTTCTCTGCCGCATTGTCGGGAATGATGATCCCGCCAGCGGTTTTCTTTTCCTCTTCCATCCGGCGCACGACCACACGGTCATTCAAAGGACGAATATTCATGCTCAAACTCCTCAAGCTAAATTTGACAAGGACGCATTAAAAATCGACAGGGTGTTGTCTGACAGCAGGCTGTTAGCACTCCCCCTTGATGAGTGCTAATAATAAGGGCGGTCTTTTCAATGTCAAGAGCGAACTTTTGAAAAAATCATTGCAGCCCTGCTGGCCGGATGGCAGCAGTGACAGGCAGACAGAATACGCCCCGGATGAGCGGATACAGCGCACGCCTCACGCCATGAGGTACCATACCGGAAAAATGGCAGGCTTATTCCTTGCGGGTATATTCACCTTCCACCACATTGCCACTGCCATCCTGGCCTGGCTGACTGCCCTGCTGATAGTGAAAGCCGGTACTGGCAGAGGAAACGGAAGATGAGGAGATGACGTGCATCTGAAAACGGCTGGACAGGCCCTTGACAATCCAGGCACGGGTGAATGGGATCAGGCACAGAAAACCGATGGTATCGGTCACAAAACCGGGCGTCATCAGCAACAGACCGCCAACCAGCAGAATCAGCCCCTCCAGCATGGCGGTTGCCGGTACTTCACCCTGCGCCATGGCACGCTGGAACTTGACAAAAGTGGACAAACCCTGCTGACGCAACAGGAATGCGCCCAGTACTGCGGTAAACACCACCAGCAGAATGGTCGGAAAGGCCCCGATCACCTGCCCTACCTGAACCAGAAAGTAGATTTCCACCAGCGGGACCACAAAGAACAACAGGGCAAAAACAGGAAATGTGCGCAAAGCGGGGTCCTCTTCAGGAATGAACAAACAGGATTCCTGAAGATAACGGTTTATTCAGGGATTGTTCAAGAACCCTGATTCGTCATTGTGCCTATATGATCAATACCCTGCTCACACAGGTGCATGAAAGGGAAGGGTTTGCCGCAATGATAGCCTTGGGCAAAATCCACCCCGATTTCATGCAGGGATGTCAATGTCTGCTCATCCTCAACCAGCTCGGCAATGGTCAGCAGCTGCATCACTTGGCCCACTTCATGCACGGCCTTGACCATGGCGGCATCAACCGCATTGGATACCAGATTGTGCACGAAATTACCGTCAATCTTGAGGTAGCTCAAAGGCAGGTCACGCACGTAGTTGAGGGACGAGAAGCCACTGCCGAAATCATCCAGCACCAGATGGCAACCCAGCTCAAACAGTGACTTCATCAGGCGTCGGGTCTGCATGAAATTCGAGATGGCAACCGATTCGGCAATTTCGAAACAGAGTACCGAGGGGTCAACACCGAACTCCCGAACCGTGGCATCAATATACGCATAAAGATCCGGATCCTGTACCGCCTGTGCCGACAGGTTCACCATCAGCCGCGGCGTGAGTCCCGACTTGCCGGACAGGCTGTTTTCAGACAGGAGCTCCACCACCTTGCGGATAATCCAGCGATCAATGCGCCCCATCATGTCGAGCCGGTCTGCAGCCGGCAGGAAACTGCCCGGACTCAGCAGGTGGCGGCGAAACGGGAGCCGCAGCAGGATTTCATAATGTGAATAAAGCTGGCGACGATGCGCCTGCAAGGGCACGATGGGCTGGACAAACAGAATAAAGCGCCCCTCATCCATGGCTTTTTCCAGCAATTTGCCCCAGTCGGTATGACGCTGCTCCGAATGGTAACTTTCATCCGAACTGATGTGTACAAAAGTCTGGTTGCGCCCCAAAGCCTTGGCGGTATAACAGGCTTTGTCCGCATTGGAAAACAGCATTTTCACTGACAGCTCGGAACCAGGTACAAACTCGATCAGACCGATACTGGTCGTGACATTGAAGACCTTGCCTTCCCAGCTGAAACGGTGGTTGCGGATTTCCAGCAGTACCGAGTCCATGATCTTGCGTGCCTTGTCGACCGGACAACCTTCCAGCAGGATGGCAAACTCATCACCGCCCAGACGGGCTACCTTGTCCGCCTTGCGCACTGCACGCTGGAATATCTGGGCAATCTGTTTGAGCAGCTCGTCCCCGGCCTGATGCCCGCAGGTATCATTCACCACCTTGAAATTATCGAGGTCAATAGTGGCCAGCACATTGGCACGCAATACCCCGGAATCATCATGGGCCACCTGCTCCAGATAATCCTCGAAGCTGCGCCGGTTCATCAGCCCCGTCAGGGCATCATGGGCAGCCTGTTGATAAATTCTGTTTATCACCTTGCGATCGGCAGTAACATCCCGGAAGATGAAAACCAGCCCGCGCTCACCATCCTCAATACAGGTCGTATGCAGCTCGACAAAGCAGGGTTCTCCGGTTTTCGGCAACAGCTTGACCTGCCCGAACTGCAGCAGGTGCTGGGGATGTGCCTTGTGCAGCTCCATCACCCGCTGAACCAGCGGCTTGCCCTTGGCATCCTCCAGATTCAGGATTTTTTCCACAGGCTCGCCAACACCTTTTTCAGTCTCCAGCCCGATCATGTATTTGGCATGGCCATTCAGATACAGTATCCGCCCCTGTGGATTAACCGTCAGCACGCCACCAGCAAGTGCTTCCAGTATCGAATCAGCGGTACTTTCCTCATGTGAACCGGTGAGTGGGGCAACAGATGGCTGAACCTCTGAGGGGTAATCCCGACCTGCTCTGCGCCTGATGGTCAGTACTGACTGCAACGCCAACAGGAACAGCAGTCCTCCGGCGACGACAGGCCAGCCAGCGGTTTCTCCCATAGAATATTGCCATCCGCCCAAAACCAGACCCAGTATCAGGGGCAAAAAACGCAATAGAGTTGCAAATGACTGCATTGTGGCTCCACGCCTCATCGTTTGTTATTATTTTATTTTATTGTCTCACAACTATAACGCCTCCCGGACTTTCCTGCCACACCGCCTGTCCGATGCCGTCTCGGGCAAAGTCAGGCTCCGAACTGAAAGCAAAAAGGTTCGGTATATAACTGTTTTTCATCCCGCACTATCCCACTGGTACAGAGCACTGTTTGAAGACCATGACCATCAATATAAAAACCGGAAAGGGCCTTTTTTCCCTGAAACTGCTGCGCTAATCCGGCAGCCACAGACAACCACATCAGGAAGGCTGATACATACTGAATCAACCCGTGGACCACGCCCTGATCCGCCCAATCATACTTTTTGAACACCCAAGGGGAAGTTCTGCCTCAAAAGCAGAAAAACAGAGGGTCAAATAACAAAAAACCATTTAATGATACTTGACAAAAAAACATCGAATATTATATTAATTAACTCGATTTTTTTTAAAATCGAGAGAGACAAAAGAGAATGGCAAGTATAAACCTAGAGGAATTAACTGTTGCCGAGCTGGATCGCTTGAAGAACAGTATTGACAGTGCAATTGTCAACCGGCGTCAGTCCGAACTGATGAATGTTCGACGCCAGGTTGATGAAATTGTCAACGCATCCGGCTTTTCACTACAGGAAATTCTTGAGGCGAAACCGGCAAGAAAGCCGGTAGAGCCCAAATATCAAAATCCTGACAACCCGGACGAAACCTGGACAGGTCGCGGCCGACGCCCGAGATGGGTTGAAAGCTGCATCAAGTCAGGAAAAACCCTCGAAGAACTGGCAATCTGACCCGAAACGGCGATTGCTTCCCTGTATAACGGTTCCCGTAACCGTTATACAGCCTGCCTTCCCTGCCCTCGATACCATCTCATAACGCTCGCAAAGCAATTTTTGCGGTTGCCTCCGAATTGCACTACCATTAGCGAATTTCGCTGCTGTTGGAGAGCGACCCGCAGAATGCAAAGACTGTTCCCCCTTCTACTGTGGCTGGTACTGGGTGCTGCCGGCAATGCTTTTGCACTCAACCCGGAGTCACTCCTGCTCCCTGATCAGGCCTTCACATTTCAGGCTCGCCCCGACACACAGGACAGGATAACCATTGAATGGGATATAGCCTCAGGCTATTACCTTTACCGGAAACAGTTCGGGTTCAGCGAGGACTCTCCGGACTTCACAATTGAAACAGAAAATATTCAGTATCCCGAAGGAGAAACCAAAAAAGACCCCACTTTTGGTGATGTAGAGGTCTATCGGGACAAACTGTCAATCAGCATACCTTTTCAACACGATAACACCGAAAACAATGAGCTGATGCTCAAAATCAAATATCAGGGATGTGCTGATATCGGATTCTGTTACCCCCCCCAACGTAAAACACTCAAGTTAAATCTGGCTGAGAATCTGGCGGAAACCATTCCCCAACCGACAACAAAATCTGAAAATACCCAAAGCTCCCAGGTTCCTTCTCCCGCCATTCAACCACTTGCCAGCCCTGAAGAACCAGATCCACTTCGCACCCCCGATAAAACCGATGCACCGGTATCGGATGCAGATCAGGCCTTTGAATTCTCCCTGGAAGCCATAGACAGAAAAACACTCAAGGCCCACTGGCTAATAGCGCCAGACCATCACCTGTACAAGGATAAAATCAGATTCAACCTTGTTTCACCACAATCCGGCTCCATTGGCAAACCCGACTTCCCTGCTGGTGAAACAATCGAGGATGAGTTTTTGGGTAAGGTCGAAGTTTACCGAAAAAACCTGAATGTAACCATACCTGTTAGTGCTGAAATTGATTCTAATGTCCAAATTTTAACCGAATACCAGGGCTGTGCAGAAAAAACCGGTGAATGCCATCCGGTCGTGTACCGGGAAAGCCTGCTTGATCTGGCCGGTCTGCCTGATCCTGTCAGCCGCCCCCCTGCTGGTAAAGTGGTTAATGACTATTTCCGCGGGGGCTATTACAGCACAATTGCCCTGTTTTTTGTCATTGGCCTGGGATTGTCACTGACCCCCTGCATTTTCCCCATGATTCCGATCCTGTCCGGCATTATTGCCGGACAATCCGACATTTCAGCCCGCAAGGCCTTTATCCTGTCCCTTACCTATGTACTGGCCAGTGCCTGTGCCTATGCCCTGATCGGGCTCGCCTTTGGATACTTCGGACAAAACCTGCAGTCAGGCATGCAGCATCCGGTGGCAATCTCCCTGTTTGCGGCTCTGTTTGTTTTGCTGGCACTATCGATGTTTGGTTTTTACAACCTGCAGATGCCTACCGGCATCCAGTCGCGCCTGAACGAAATCAGCAATCGCCAGCAGGGAGGCAGTTTGATCAGTGCCGCCATCATGGGCTTCCTCTCCACCCTGATTGTCGGCCCCTGCGTCGCCCCGCCGCTGGCAGCGGCACTGACCTACATCGCCGACAGCAAGGATGCCGTACTGGGTGCCTCCGCCCTGTTCAGCATGGGGTTGGGTCTGGGGGTACCGTTACTGGTGGTGGGCACCTCGGCGGGCCACCTCCTCCCGCGGGCCGGGGAGTGGATGGACACCACCAAGGCCATCTTCGGCATCATCATGCTGGGCATGGCCATCTACATGCTGGAGCGGATCGTACCGGCTGAAATCACCATGGCACTGACCGGCATCCTGCTGGTGACTTCAGGCATTTCCATGGGAGCCCTCGACCGGCTGCAGGAGGAATCCAGTGGCTGGGACCGGTTCTGGAAAAGTGTGGGGCTGATCCTGATGTTTTATGGTGGCACCCAGCTGCTTGGTGTGGCAGCAGGAAGCCAGAACCTGTTCCAGCCCCTCAAGGGCGTACTCACCATCTCCATGAACAGTCCATCCACCCTGATCCAGTCAGCACCGAACAAACCGACGTTTCTGGGCATACAAAATACTGCCGACCTGGACCGCCTGCTGGATCAGGCACGCAAAAGCCGGCAGCCCGTCATGCTTGACTTCTATGCCGACTGGTGTATTGACTGCAAACGCATGGACAGGAATACCTTTTCCAACCCCGAAGTCATCAGCCGCATGAATGAGTCCCGCCTGATCCTGGCCAAGGCGGATATTACTCAAAACAATGCAGATGATATTGCCCTGATGCAACGGCTGGGCATTATTGCTCCCCCCAGTCTGCTGTTCTTTGGCCCGGATGGAGAACTGATCCCGGCATTGCGCACCATCGGCTATACCGGGCCGGAGAACTTCATGAAGGTTCTGGAACAGCTGAAAAGTAATTGAAATAAAAAAAGCCTGCTTGGTTCATAAGCAGGCTTTTTTAAATTTGGCGCGTCCAGAAGGATTCGAACCTCCGACCGCCTGGTTCGTAGCCAGGTACTCTATCCAGCTGAGCTATGGACGCTGTATTTGAAGCAGCGCATTTTGCGCACTTATCCGTATCGGGTCAAGACTTTTTTACAGATTTTCTTCGGTTTTTCACAAATCCTGAATGGCGGAGAGTGAGGGATTCGAACCCTCGATGAGGTTATAAGCCCCATACTCCCTTAGCAGGGGAGCGCCTTCAGCCACTCGGCCAACTCTCCAGACAAGGATTTCTGAAGGCGGTAAGGATAACCGCCAGCAACACTTCGGTAAAGGGCTAATTTGAATTTTCTTCGACAATTGCCGGCTCGGCAGCTTCATGATGGATACGTTCGTAGATTTCTTCCCGATGTACAGCAACATCCCTCGGCGCATTGATGCCCAGACGCACCTGATTGCCCTTAACCCCCAGTACGGTGACGCTGACGTCATCTCCAATCATAAGAGTCTCCCCAACCCTGCGAGTCAGTATCAACATAACGCAAATCTCCATATTGCTGTATTTTTAGCCAAAAAAGAACTGATACACTACACTTGTCCAGCACATCATGCCTGCGAGTTCAACAATCACACACAAGCACTGAACTGGGCCTTAACTTTTTGCAACGCATGTTGTACTTTTACCATTAAGTGGCAAAATACAACAAGCTTTATTGGTGTTTTTTTTCCAAAATTATCAGGCCCTATTACTCAGAGACAAAAAAAACGGCCCCCGTCACGGGAGCCGTTACAAGCGTTCGAGTCAGGCTGTGCCTGCCGTTCAGGCCTCAGCCTTCGCCTCCCCCAGGCCAAAAGCCGAATGCAGCTCACGTACCGCCAATTCCAGGTATTTTTCATCCACGACCACCGAAACCTTGATTTCGGAGGTGGAGATCATGTGGATATTGATGCCGACACCAGCCAGGGTGCTGAACATGCGACTGGCCACACCGGCATGGGAACGCATGCCGGCCCCGACAATCGAGACCTTGGCAATACTGGTTTTGCCCTCACAGCTTTCGGCACCGATCGCATCAGCCGTGGCCTGAAGCAGCTTCAGTGCCCGCTGGTAATCGCCCCGGTTCACGGTGAAGGTAAAGTCCGTCAGGCCGTCAGAACCGATATTCTGCACAATCATGTCGACCTCGATATTGGCCTCGGCAATCGGCCCCAGAATCCGGAACGCCACACCGGGCTGGTCGGGAACGCCTGCGATTGTCAGCTGGGCCTCATCCCGGTTGAACGCAATCCCGCGCACCATTACCTCTTCCATTACCTCTTCCTCACGTGTCACCAGCGTACTCTTGGCATTATCTGCTTCATCAAAACTCGACAGCACCCGAATCGGCATGTCGTACTTGTAGGCAAACTCCACGGAACGAATCTGCAACACCTTGGAGCCCTGACTGGCCATTTCCAGCATTTCCTCCAGGGTCAGACGCTCAATGTGGCGTGCTCCGGGCTCCACACGTGGATCCGTGGTATAAACCCCGTCCACATCGGTATAAATCTGGCACTCATCCGCCTTGAGGGCCACAGCCAGTGCCACACCGGTGGTGTCCGAACCGCCCCGCCCCAACGTCGTGATATTGCCACCGCCATCCACCCCCTGGAACCCGGCCACCACCACCACCCGGCCCTGGGCCAGATCGGCGCGAATGGCCTGATCATCGATATTGCGAATCCGGGCCTTGGTATGAGCGGCATCGGTGATGATACGCGCCTGATTACCGGTATAGGAGCGTGCAGGCTGTCCCTTGCTTTCCAGCGCCAGCGCCAGCAACCCGATTGTGACCTGCTCACCGGTTGACAGAATCACGTCCTTTTCACGGGCCGAACCTTCCGGATCAATGGCATTGATCAGCCCCACCAGACGGTTGGTTTCACCCGACATGGCCGAAACCACCACCACCACCTGATTCCCCTGCTGCACCCAGCGAATGACCCGATCCGCCACCGCCTGGATACGCTCCGGCGTACCGACCGAGGTACCACCGTATTTCTGAACAACCAAAGCCATATTATTTTTCCTGTACCCTTGTTTTCATCCAGGCCTTCACCGATGCCAGTGCCGCCGGCAGGGCAGCCACATCCGTACCGCCTCCCTGCGCCATATCCGGGCGTCCGCCCCCTTTGCCCCCCACCTGCTCAGCCACATGCTTCAGCACCTCACCAGCCTTGAACCGGGCGGTTTCTCCCCGGGTTACGCCAGCCACCAGACTGATCCTGCCATCGCTGACCGTGGACAACACCACCACCGCCCGTCCCAGCCGGCTCTTGAGCTGATCCAGCGTATCACGCAACCCCTTGGGGTCCGCGCCCTCCAGATTCGCCACCAGCAGGCGTACCCCGGCCACCTCCTCGGCCTGATCAACCAGACTGGCTCCAGCCTGGGCCGACAGCCGGCTCTTGAGCTGCTCCAGCTGCTTTTCCAGCTCGCGGTTTTTCTGCAGCAGGGACCGGGTTTTTTCCACCACGTCGCTGCTGCCGGAACGGACCAGACGGGCAACATCAGCAAGCCGGGCGCTGGTGTCATGCACCCAGGCCAGCGCATTCATGCCGGTCACCGCCTCAATACGACGAATACCGGCAGCCACACCGCCTTCACTGACTATCTTGAACAGGCCGATATCACCAGTACGATGCACATGACAGCCACCGCACAGCTCGGTGGAAAAACCGATCTGCATCACCCGGACCTCATCACCATACTTCTCGCCGAACAGGGCCATGGCCCCGGCCTCCAGCGCGGCATCCATGCTCATGATACGGGCCTGGGCAGCGGCATTGGCCAGAATCTCGGCATTGACAATGGCTTCGATTTCAGCCATCTGTTCTGCTGTCACCGGCTCCGGATGTGAAAAGTCAAAGCGCAGGCGTTCATCCGTCACCAGCGAGCCTTTCTGCTCCACATGCGTCCCCAGAACCTGACGCAATGCCGCATGCATGAGATGGGTCGCGGAGTGATTAAGCACAATGGCCTGACGCCGGGCTGAATCGACACGGGCCTCAATCGGGTCCCCCACAGTCAATTCACCCTGTTCCACCTTACCCAGATGCACAAAGGCTCCACCCTGCTTGCGGGTATCACTGACCCGGAAGATGCCGGTTCCGGCCTGCAACACCCCCGTATCCCCGATCTGGCCACCGGATTCGGCATAAAACGGGGTCTGGTCCAGCACCACCTGCCCTTCATCCCCGGCCTGCAGCGCCTTAACCGGCTGACCACCCCGGTACAGACCCAGCACCCGGCTGTTTTCCTGCAACAGTTCATAGCCATGAAAAACGGTGGGCTGATCGACTTCAATACGCCCGCTCATGTCCACACCGAATTTGCCGGCAGCCCGCGCCCGCTCGCGCTGGGCATCCATGGCACGCTCAAACCCGGCTTCATCCAGTTTCAGCCCGCGCTCACGGGCAATATCCGCAGTCAGGTCCACCGGAAAGCCATAGGTGTCGTAAAGCCTGAATACGGTTTCACCATCAATGACCTGGCCGGACAGGCTGGCAATACTGTCCTCCAGTATTTTCATCCCCAGCTCCAGGGTCTCGGCAAAACGACGTTCTTCCCGCTCCAGGGCCTGTTCCACCTGCTGCTGTACCCGTGCCAGCTCCGGATAGGCAGCCCCCATTTCATCCACCAGCGGCTGCACCAGACGGTAGAAGAACGGGGTCGGCATGCCAAGCTTGTTACCATGGCGTACCGCGCGGCGGATAATGCGGCGCAGCACATAGCCCCGCCCCTCA
>DAOPKY010000035.1:0-43706 GCA_035391465.1 Thiolinea sp.
CGATGAAATTATTGAGTTTAGCAAACTAACCCGAAGAAATGTCAACAGAGCCTAGAAAAGAAAGACAAACATGCCTTTCCCAGCAATTCCCGGTCATTTTGCAACTAAGTAATTGATAAAAAATAACATTTTCTTTGAATTTGCACAGTGTTAATTTGTAAGTAGTTGATTTTAATAAATTTTTATGTAATTCTATCAGTAAGAAAACCACTGAGTTTTCAATTACTTACTTTTGTCAACTGTGCAGATGAACGGTAAAATCCTATTTTTTTCAATAAGATAACTTTCAGATGACCGGGAATTGCTGTGCCGTTCACTGCCGGGTAGGCAGCTTAGAAAGCAGACCAAGGTTCCAGATTGATAAATCAGACGTTTACTGCCGGGTAAGCAGCTTGGAAATTATTAATCCATTGTGTAACCTGTGTCGGGGCATTCACTTTCAAACACCACCTTGCTGAGGGTAGCCGCATGCTAAACTTTCCAGACGCACTTCAGGAAAGCACCACCATGCCCGATACCCGGCTACTCCAGACCCTCATCGCCCAAGGCGAAAATTCCGCCGTCGAGTTCAAAAGCCACCCCGCACGCACCGAAGTCATCGCCCGCGAAATGGTCGCCTTCGCCAACGGCAGTGGTGGAACCCTGTTGCTGGGAGTTGAGGACGATGGCGCCATCAGCGGAATCAGCGGCGATGATGTTGAAGAATGGGTGATGAACATCGCCCGCACACTGGTCAATCCGGCCCTGAGCGTGAGTTACGCCAGCGTGCAGCTGGATGGCAAAACAGTCGCCATCATCACCATCCCCAAAGGCGAAGACAAACCCTACCAGACCCGCGACAAATATCTGGTGCGCGTCGGCTCCACCAACCGACTGGCAACACAGGCCGAACTGATGCGCCTGTTCCAGCTTTCCGGTGCCTTTCATTTCGACCAGACCCCGGTCACCCGTACCACCCTCAACGATCTCAATACCGCCGCTCTGGACAGCTATTTTGCCGCCTACGACATCCAGTTCTCGCAGGAGCCGGACACGGCACGCCGCCAGCTGCTGATCAACACCGACATCCTGACCGAAAGCGGTGAACTCACCGTTGGCGGGCTGCTGATGTTTGGCATCAACCCGAGCCGCTACCTGCAGCAGGCTGCAATCATGTTCGCCCATTTCGACGGGCTGGAACCGGCAGCGGAGCTGATCGACCGTCAGGAAATCATCGGAACGCTGCCGTATCAGGTGGATACCACCGTGGCCGTGCTGAAAAACAACCTGCGCCGCCCTTCCACCATCATCGGCACGAAACGGGTTGATACCGTGGCCCTGCCGCCGGACAAGGTGCTGCGCGAGCTGGTGGTCAATGCCTGCGTACATCGCAATTACGCCATCCGGGGCACGCGCATCCGCCTGTTCCTGTATCGGGACCGCATTGAATGCCTCAGCCCCGGACGCCTGCCAAACACGGTCACGGTGGACAAACTGCGCTCCGGCGTGTCTTATGCCACCAACCCGGTGCTGCTGAAATTCATGGATAATCTGCGCTATATCGACCGGCTCGGACGCGGATTTCCAATGATTTTCCGGGAAATGAAGCAGTTGGGGGTAGAGATTGAAGTCACTGAACTGGGGGAGGAGCTGCGGGTGGTGATTCCGCTGCCGGACAGCACAATGCCTCCCACAGGCTGACCGCCCTGCACCTACATGTGAATCAGGCGCTGGAGCACCGGCTCGGCCAGCGCCTGATCCACATCAGCAAACTCGATATCCCAAAGAGCCGGTAAGATGATCCAACTCACTGTTACTGCTGGTATGACCTGTTGGTGGTGGTACGGGGGGCATCAAACCCGACAGGGTCCGCTCCGGCCTGGTCTGGTAATTGTCCCCTCATCCACCATCCGCTAGACTGGCGCTTTTCATCCCGAGGATACCCGTTTCATGAATGCCGTCATGCAGGCCATGCGCAATCACCGCTCCATCCGCAAATTCACCCCTGAACCCATCGCACCGGAGACCCTGCAGGCGCTGATCCGCAGCGGACAGGCAGCGCCCTCTTCCAGCTTTATTCAGGCTTACTCGGTGATCCGGGTCAGCAATCCCGAGCATCGCGCCCGGATATCCGAGGTTGCCGGCGGCCAGCCCTGGATCCGGGAGGCCGCCGAGTTTCTGGTGTATTGTGCCGATCTTTACCGCATCAACTACCTGTGCGAACAGCAAGGCATGGGCACACTGACAGGCCGCACCGAACATTTTCTGGCAGCCTCCGTCGATGTGGCACTGATGGCCCAGAATGTGCTGCTGGCAGCAGAATCCATCGGACTGGGCGGTGTTTTCATCGGGGGCATCCGCAATGATCCGGCACGGGTGAGCGAGCTGCTGGAACTGCCCGAGCGGGTCTATCCGGTATTCGGCATGTGTCTCGGGCATCCGGCTCAGGAAATTGAGGTCAAACCGCGCCTGCCGGTGGAAGTGATTCTGCATGAAGGGCGGTATCAGCAGGAGCGCGTACCGGCACAGGTGGCGGCTTATGATGCTGCCATGGCCGATTATTATCAGGCACGCAGCAGTAACCGCAAGCTGTCCGACTGGTCAGCCCAGACCGCAGCAGCAATCCAGAAAAAGCAGCGTGAACACATGCTGAGCTTCCTGCAGGCACGCGGTTTCCTCAAATGCTGACACGGGCAGGGGCAAACCGGCTCAGCGATCCCGGCCCACACCCCGGAAACGTTTGCGCACCGTAAGCCAGACCCCCAGATCCAGTATCGGACGCGGCGGCAGCCACTGTGCTTTCGGGCTGCCCAGACAGTCGGTAATCAGTGTGGACTGCCCGCCACTGGCATAATCGGCCAGGGCGGTACCGAAGGCTGTGCCCCGGCTTATGCCGGAGCCGTTGTAGCCGCCGGCAAACCAGACATTTCTGCGTGGATTCTGAAAGAAATTGGTTCCGTTGCGGCTGATGCCTTCGACCCCGGACCAGCTGAATTCAAACGGCACGGCCCGTAACTGCGGAAAGCGGTTCTCAAACGCCTGACGGTGAATCAGCCGGCGCTGGTGCAGGGCAGCATCCGACAACAGGCGTCCGCCATGGTATTCCGCAGTATTGCGCACACTGATGCGTCCGTCTTCGGTCAGGCGCACGGTGGCCCCGCCGCTGTGCAGCGACAGCACGCCCCACTGATCCAGCTCCCCCAGACCGGCCCGTTCATCCGCCGTCAGCTGGCGGGTGAAACTGCCGGACAGGGTGCTGCCGACGGTTTCGGGCCGGATCAGCCCCAGGGTGGCGGCCTCGAAATTGGCAGCAATCATCAGCCGTTCGGTTGCAATCACGGCATCCGGTGTGTGCAGGGTGATACCCGCCCCGGTATCCACCCGCAACACCGGGCTGTTTTCATGAAGACTCACATTCGACGGCAGGGTTGTCGCCAGACCATAGAGCAGTGCCGCCGGCTGGACCAGTGCACCGATCGGCACCTGTACCGCCTGCCGGTACCAGCCGGTCCCGAGCTGCTCCTGCAGTTCTGCCTGTGCCAGTACCCGATGCGGAATTGCCAGCCGGTTCAGGTAGTCGGCAAAATGCGGCACTTCCACCAGAGCCCGGACATCCGCCGCCGCATGAAAAAAGCCCTGCTCCCGCCACTGACAATCGATCCCGAGCTGTTGCACCTGTTCACGCAGCAGCGCCAGCCCGGCCGCATTGATGCGGTTGACACGCTGATAGTTGGCGAGCCGGGTCGGGTCAAAGGCACCGGGAAAATGGCTGCAGCCCACCGCATAACCGGAGTTGCGCCCCGAAGCTGCCTGTGCCAGCGCCCGTGCATCCAGCAGGATAATGTCCTGCTCCGGGTGCAGTTCAGCCAGCCGACGGGCGCAGGCCAGTCCGGTAAATCCGGCTCCGACCACCGCCCAGTGGCAGCGCCGGGTGCCGCTGATGGCTGCCGTGGGGGTGTGAGGTGGCAGCAGCTCGGCCCAGCCATGCCGGTCGGTGCTGAAAATGGAACGGGACATCAGGCCCTCCTTCTCAAGGTCTTGTACAGGCGGTCAGCTTCATGGCAGCACCCGCCACCTCAGGCAGCCAGATGATCCACACGTGCCAGGTGATCGGCAATCTCGCCGACCCGCGCCAGCCAGCGCTGAACCAGTTCCGGCTGATCCGGGGCGGCACTGACACCGGGGGCAATCTCGCCCTTGAGCACTGCTTCCACCGCCAGTGCCACCGGCATGGACACCAACCGCGCCATGGCTGAACCCTCCGCATGACCGAAAGCATCCAGCAGATAACTCTGGTACCAGACGGCCTTGCCATCTTTTTCGGCCTTGAGGCTCACAGCCAGCACCACCCGGTCCGGCTCGCCCGGCTCCAGGGCATGCTGCTGCCAGAGTGTCTGGCTCAGGCTGCTCAATTCGGCATCACTCATGCCCCGCTCAATGCGCTCGAAAATCGGCTGCCATGCCTGTTTCCAGCCCTGATAGCGCAGGGTGCCGCGCACAAACTCACGCACGTTCCAGTCCGGCCCGAAATGATACTGGGCCAGAAAGGGACGCGAGTCACGGTTGGGGTAAACCTCGAAGGTTTCCGCTCCCCAGGGCATGTCCAGCGGGAAGTTTTCCACAGCGGTCCAGGGCTTTGTCACCTGATAATCGGCCCCCTTGCGGATGCTCACCGACGGGCTTTTCAACGCCCGCAGTACCCCGAGCGGTGACCAGCTGAACTTGTAGCGGAAGGCATTCGGGGTTTTGCTCAGGCCACCGCAATAACTGGTAAAGGAATGGACATTGGCCCGATCGAATACCGCAGAAGCCTTGTAATCGGCCACCAGCGCATGAGCCATGCTGTGATCAATGCCGGGGTCCAGCCCGACTTCGTTGACCAGACAGCAGCCTTTGGCCCGTGCTGCACCATCCAGTGCCTGCATGGCCGGTGCAATATAGGAGCTGGAGACAAAATGGGCATCATGAGCCAGACAGCACTGTGCCAGCGCCACGTGCAGATCCGCCGGCAGCATGGACACCACCACATCCCCGGCCTGGAGTGCCGCTTCCAGTACCGGAAGCTCAAAACGCTGCACCGTCACATCACCCGGCAGGCCCGCCACGACGTCACGGGCCTTGTCGACAGAACGGTTGTAGACCCTGACCCGATGACCGGCACGAATCAGTGCACGCAAACCGGGAGTGGCGGAAAGGCCGGTACCGGCCCAATGAATGGTTGGCATGAAGGCTCCTGTCAAGCTGGCGGAAATAGCAAACGGCCCTGGAACAGCTGCAGCCATTATACACCGCAAGATTGCAGAAAAGGGAGACGGGAAAATCACCCCGTCTCCAGGCAGACAGCCTCAGCGCCCGGCCCTGATATCCGCCATCAGACGCTGAAAACCGGCATTGGTGCGCAGAAGCGTCTGGCCGGTCTGGATCAGCACATCCACCTGATCACCAGTGAGCCGGAAACTGGTGGGAATGCTGTTCAGGAAGTGCAGCCGGGCCGCATCCGGTACGGTGGTGATATCCAGCTCGATAAAGTAGGGTTTCACGGTATGCTGCGGTGACGAGATCTGTGTCACCCACTGCCCCAGGGAAGCTTTGGCCCGGTCAATGGTGGCCGTATTGTAGCGGTGCAGCTGAATATCGGTCATGGCGCTGATGGTGGCACGAATGGAAGGCTGTGCCGTGCTCAGGTCCATGGTGATTTCAGGTTTGGTGGCAGCATTGACCAGCAGGATGACCAGCCGTTTGGGCGGCCTGAGCTTCAGGTTGTCCAGCAGGGGCTTGGTCCCGCCCGCCAGCTCCATCATGTCAGTGATGGCCCGCAGCCCCAGGTTGTCGGTAATGCCGCCATCAACAAAGTGGGCATAGCGGCGACGGCTGCGGTTCTGGTAGGAATCCAGCCCGTTCACCAGCTGACGCAGCTCGGGATCACTGGAGGCACGCTGGCGCAGGCGCTCGATCCAGGGCTGGTGACGCGGGTTGTAATTGCAGGTGTTGTGGTTCTCCAGAATCACCGGACTGAACAGCACCGGCACCGCCGAAGAAGCGGCCACCGCACGCGCCACCGGAAAGGTATTGATGTCGGAACACAACAGGCTGAAATATTCCTGGATAAAGCTGAAGCGCGCACCACTGGCAAGATCGGAGGCATTGATCAGGATCATGGGCCGGTCCGGACGCAGCATGTCGCGGAAATCAGCCCCCTTGAAGATTTCGTCATCATAAATGCGGATGGCTGCCTCGGTACGGTCCTCCCCGACCAGCCAGCGTACCGGGCTCAGCAGCTGCCGGGTCAGTGAACTCTGAAGGTTCTGGCGCAGAAACACCTGCTCAAAATCCCTGAATATCCCCTTGCCGTGCAGGCCGTAATAGGCGGCGGTAAAGCTTCCCCCCGACACCGCACTGATGATATTGACCTCATCCAGCATGGTTTTTCCCGCAGCACCCGGCAGCGGCGTGGCCTCCAGTTCGCGCATCACTCCGTAAGACAGGGCTGCAGCGCGGGAGCCTCCGCCGGAAAAGGCCAGCACCAAGGCATTTTCGGAGCTGACGAAGCTTTCGCTGAAGCCCCGCAGTGAATAGGTGGCACTCCAGTTGCGCACGGATCCCGGCTGGTTCATGGCCAGGCCGTAAGTGGTGCAGCCCGACAGCCACAGACTGCAGCAGACCAGACAGAGAGGCAGGAGCTGGCGGAGAAATCCGGTTTTCATGGCATTGGCTTCCTGCTCAGGGGCACGGATTGGTGATGTCGGCATGAATCGCTTCAATCGCCTTGAGCACATCCTCATCAAGCACCACATCCTTGCTGCCGATATTGCTGCGCAGCTGGCCCAGGGTCGTGGCGCCGATGAGGGTTGCCGTCACAAACGGGCGTGAATTGACGTAAGCCAGCGCCATCTGAGCCGGGTCCAGTCCGCACTCCCGCGCCAGTTCCACATAACGACGAATGGCCAGCTGCGCCTTGTCGGAGGAATAGCGGGTGAAATAGTTGTTCCAGCGCGTGAGGCGGGTCCCTTCCGGTTGCTGTCCGTCCAGGTATTTCCCGCTCAGGGTGCCGAATGCCAGTGGTGAATAGGCCAGCAGACCAATGCCTTCACGATGGGCAAATTCCGCCAGCCCCACTTCATAGCTGCGGTTCAGCAGGCTGTAGGGATTCTGGATTGATACCACCCGTGGCTGCCCGCGCGCTTCAGCCAGCTGCAGGTAACGCATCACTCCCCAGGGTGTTTCATTGGAAAGCCCGATATGGCGCACCTTGCCACTTTGCACCAGCTGCGCCAGGGCATCCAGGGTTTCTTCGATGGTCTCCGGGTGATGGTCCCTGCCGTAACGGTAGCCCAGCTGGCCGAAATAATTGGTATTGCGGCTGGGCCAGTGCACCTGATACAGGTCCAGATAATCGGTCTGCAGCCGCCGGAGGCTGGCCTCCAGCGCCCGCCCGATATGACCGGCATTCAGGTGCGGCCCGCCACGCAGGTGCCCGATCCATTCAGGACGCCCCGGCCCTGCCACCTTGCTGGCCAGTACCAGCCGGTCACGATCGGCACGCTGCTTGAGCCAGCTGCCGATAAAACGCTCGGTGCGTCCCTGGGTTTCGGCCCGGATCGGTACCGGGTAGGCTTCCGCAGTATCGATGAAATTCACCCCCTGACCCAGGGCTTCATCCAGCTGGGCGTGGGCATCGGCTTCGGTATTCTGCTCCCCGAAAGTCATGGTTCCAAGGCAGATAACACTGACCTTCAGGTCGGTATGGCCAAGACGGCGGTACTCCATCGCAATCTCCTTATACGGGTTGTATCCAAATACTCTCAATTGTAACGATCAACAGGCTGTTCATAATTAAACCTGTTTCGGCAGGATAAACTGCACTTTTTAATCTAGGGGCAATCCAGTCATGAAAACAACCGGCCTTCATCGCCAGCTCCCGGTCCTGAGCGCCATTCTTGCCGTTCTGAGCCTGAGCGCCTGCACACCACAGACAGGCATGAACACCAGCATGAATACGACACCGCTGATGCCGCCCAACCTGCAGCCGCAGATCGCCTATCCGCAAGGCTATCCGTCAACGGCCTACCCGACCGGCTATCCGACGGGTGTTGCCGGTTCAACCGGGATAGCCGGTACCGTTGCCGGTGCACTGACCAATGCCATGACCGGCATGCCGGTGACAGGTACCCCGACAGGCAGCAATGTCACCACCACGGGCACCTCCGGTCATGTGGTACAGCTGCTGGCCAGCAACAGTCAGGCCAAGGCCGAAGCCGCCCGTATCCTGATGATGCAGGCAGGCTACAATGCCTTTGTCAATACCGTCAACAGCAATGGCACCACCCTGTACCGGGTCCAGGTCGGCCCCTACGCCAGCAAGGATGAAGCCGGCAATGTCCTGAACCAGATGCGCACCACCCTGGCCGCCAATCCGTATGTGGCCCAGGCCTTCGTGAACCAGAATCCCTGAGTCCCCCGCCCGCTGCGGCAATGAAAAATGAGCGCCGGATCGTACCAAAGGACGGGTATTTCCGAGTACCTGTCCTGCATCCGGCACGGGAACGGGCTAAAATCAGTCTCACTTTCCTGATGAATGCGGCAACCGGTCATGGAACTGACACCGACCCAACTTGACATCATTCGCCGACTCGACGATGGCTCCCTGTACGCCTGTCCCGACATCGTACAGGAACAGTTCCGTTACCCGCACATGCACGAGCCCCGACTGCTGCTGGGACATGACCGCAGCGGGCAGATACGGGGCTACCTGCCGACAGGCAAATTCTACTCCATGGCCACCAGCACCTACATCGCGGCCATGCCCAACTCCCCACCGGTCAGCGCCACCTATCCGCCGGGTGCAGAATACGTGCTGGAGACGCTGGAGGAACCCCATTACGACACCGACATGGTATCCGCCATACGCTGCTGCCGGCAGTATCCGACCGCCAGCTGCACCATCGGGCCACTTCCGCCATATCTGGACCGGCTGTCGGTATCCCGCCGCCGTGACGTGCGCCGCAAGCTCCACCAGGCACAACGCTTTGAGCTGACCCAGGGCAGCCTGGCCGATGTAGCGCTGGCCTGGCCCTGGATGCAGGCGATCTGGGACCGGCGTGAAGGACGCTTCGGACCGGTCAGCTACCTGCAGTATCTGGTGATGAACCTGTCCTGGCTCATGGCCGTGCAGCGTTCGGGCCGGGCGCGCTTCAAGCTGGACAAATACCTGCTGGACGGACAGATGGTCGGTATCAACTGCTGTATCATTCACCCTTATCAGGGCCGGCTGCACTGCGATGATTACCTGACCTGGTATGATCCGGAGCGGGCCTCCGGCCTTGGCATCATCAGTGCAGTGCGCAACCTGACCCACCCGCAGCTGCAGGGGGCACGCTACAACCTCGGCAATCCGGGTGTGGGCCATACCCACCAGGGCCATGAATACAAGCTCAACCTGATACCGGAAAGCCTGCGCCTGACCCAGGCGGTATTCCATATTCCCGAGCCGCCCCGAACAGATTGAAAGCCCCGCACGCTCAGTCCGGCAGCTCCTGGGTATCCAGGGTGTCCATCAGGTCAATCATGAACTCGGTATCCTCCTGCGAATGCGCCTCCCAGCCGGGGAGATTCATGCTTTTCAGCACCGCAGCCCCCTTGTCATCCTGATCCATGCCCAGCAGCAGCCGTGTCAGGTGCCCAGTCTGTTGCGCCGATACACCGGGACCGGCCAGCAGCACATGGCGAATGACGGAAATCCGGCTGCGCACCAGCTCACGCAGCCCGCTGCGCACCAGGGCTGACAGGCTGTCAAACGCCTCCTCCAGAAAAAAGCCGACCCCGGCCTGTCCCTGCAGCAGCTGCTTGGCCACCAGCGGGTAGCTGTCCACCGCAATGCAGGTGGTATTGCCGGCATGCAGTGTTGCCGGCTCCAGCAGCATCATGCCCATCAGGTTTACATCCGGGTCGTCAGTGCGGGCAATGACGGTTCCCGGCCCCAGGTCTTCAACACACGTGACAGGCTGGTCCTGTGCGCAGGCCAGCACCACCTCATCGGCCCGTCGGCACGGTGCGGCCACGGTGACAAACCCGCGCTCGCGCACCAGAAACGCGGCATCATACGGATTGGCATAAATCAGGTCGATCCCGCCCTGCTCCAGCACGGTGCGCTGGGCGGCAAAACTGTCATAAAGCGTCAGATGAATCGGCAGGTCCAGCTGACGCTGCAGCCAGGTGTTAAAAATATACCAGCCGGCAATATAGGCCGGCGGAAAGTCGGGGCTCACGGTCATCTGCAGGGTCACTGGCTTTCTGCCTCCCGCAGGCGGGCATAAAGTTCGCTGCTTTCCCTGATGCGGCTTCGGGCCGGTTTGCGCCGTACCGAGGTATAACCGGCGATACAGCCCTGCCGGACATTGGGAATCACGGTGGCCAAGACCCAGTAATAGCTGCCGTCCCTGCGCAGGTTCTTGACATGGCCATGCCACTTGCGCCCTGCCTGCACCGTCTCCCACAGTTCCCGGAATGCTGCACGCGGCATGTCGGGATGACGCAGAATGCTGTGCGGCTGGCCAATCAGCTCCTGTTCCGGATAGCCGGACATTTCCACAAAGGCCTGGTTGCAGTGGGTGATGATGCCACGGGTATCGGTGCGTGAAACAATCAGCCGGCCATCCGGGTAGGAAACCTCCTGCTCCCGGATCAGGGCAGCTCGACTGTGGCCATCAAAATAACGGATTTCGGTCTGGTAGCCATCCATAGGGTTGGTCCTGTCGTGGAAAAGGCAGACCGGCATACTCGCATAACCCGGCCCGCAGGCACTGCAGGCATGGCTTGGGGAGCACACCTGCAAGACCTGATAATAGCACCAATCCAGCGGAATTTTTTAATCGGACCATCAGGCGCGGGGGCATTCGGAGAGCACTGAAAATGCGGGTGACTCAGAGCTCACGCCCCGCCCGCCACTCCTTCCAGCGCAGGTAGGTATTGGCGCCCACGGACATGAAAGGCTCGGGCCAGAGCCGTCTCGGTGCAGCTTCAGGCTGATAATCCGGCAACAGGGTCTGCGTCGCCCCGGCCGCCTGTTCGGCAGCGGCAATGCCGGAAACCGTTCCTCTGGCTGCACCCAGCCCGTTCTGGCAGCAGGCCGCAAACAGCCCCGGTGCCAGTGCGCCGATGACCGCCACACCATTCAGGCTCAGGCACAGGCGTCCACCCCAGCAGTATTCCATTTCCACCTGCCCCAGCATCGGAAAACGTGCCCGGAAAGCACGCTGGTGGTCACGCGCCACCGTATCCAGACGCCGTGCGGAAACCTCCATGGCAGGGTCATAGGTAAAGCGGTTGCGGATCACCAGCCGCGCGCCACCCGGCCCGCTGATGCGCCGCACCGTGCTGCCCATCGGGTCTGCGGGGGTGAATGACCAGCTTTCCGCGCCGCCCAGCTGGCGTATTTCGGACGGGTTCAGGGGACGTGTCATCGACGCATAGGTAAACACATGCATCAGGCGTCCGGGCATGAACCCGAAACGCTGGATCAGGCCATTCACTGCCAGCAGAACCCGGCCGGCACGGATACTCCCTGCCGGCGTGCTTGCCTTCCAGTCATCACCGTCAGGCTCCAGTGCACACACCGGTGAATGCTCGAAAATCCCCACACCCGCCTGCTGCAGGCCAGCCGCCAGCCCGCGCACATACAAGGCCGGTTGCAGCATGGCCGTACCCGGTGTCCACAGGCCGCCCCGGTAATAGTCGACACCGGTCAGTGCACGCATCGCAGCAGCATCCAGCAGCTGATAGGTCTCGCCCAATGCATCCAGATGGCGTGCATAGGCGGTATTGTGCGCCATCCCCTGTTCCGTGGCGGCGGCATTGACCTTGCCACAGGGATCAACGGCTTCGGCAGGCATGCCACATTCATGCTGCGCCGCCAGGGCAAAGCGGATCGCAGCACGGTTCATGGCAGTCTGTCGCCGGTCGACGTCCGCCTGCCCGGCATAATCGCTGGAGACCAGATCGTGCGGCAGGTCAATCATGAAGCCGGAATTGCGCCCCGAAGGACCGCTGGCGACGGTACGCCCTTCCAGCACGGCAATGCGCGCCTCCGGCTGCAGCTGCTGCAACCGCCGGGCGGCACTGAGCCCGGCAAAACCGGCACCGATCACCAGATAATCTGCCTGCTGCTCCTGCACCAGGGGTGCAAAAGGCTGACGGAGCGGCAGGATGGCATCCCAGGCTGCCGGCCCCGGATCAGGCGGGATGTGAATATTGCCCGCCGTCGCCATCAGTCCACCGCTTCCTCTGCCGCCCGGTCGGACAGGTCAATCCAGATGGTTTTCAGCTCGGTGTACTGGTCATGAGCGTGGATGGATTTGTCACGCCCGCCAAAACCGGATTGCCTGTAACCGCCGAACGGGGTACTGACATCGCCCTCACCATAGCAGTTGATGGTGACGGTACCGGCGCGGATGGCCCGTGCGGTACGCAGCGCCCGTTTGCCATTGGCACTGAACACGCTGGCCGCCAGACCATATTGCGTATCATTGGCGACGGCAATGGCCTCTTCCATGGATTCGACCGTGATCACCGACAGAATCGGCCCGAAAATTTCTTCCTGTCCCCAGCGGCTGTCAGCAGCGACCTGATCCAGGATGGTCGGTAATACATAACGCCCGTCTTCGGTGGTGCCCCCGGTCAGGACATGCTCGGCATCCAGATAACTGCACACCTTGTTGAAATGCCCCTGATCAACCAGTGCCCCCAGACGATTGGCCGGATTCAGCGGATCACCGGTACGCCAGTCACGCACCCGCGCCAGAATGCGCGCCAGCAGGGCTGCCTTGATGCCGGACTGCACGATCAGACGGGAACTGGCCGAACAGTTCTCACCCATGTTCCAGAACGCCGCATTGACAATGTGTTCGGCCACCAGATCCAGCTCCTCGGCATCATCCAGCACAATCGCCGGATTCTTGCCGCCACACTCCAGCACGATCTTTTTCAGGTTGGAATCCGCCGAATAGCGCAGGAAACGCCGCCCGGTATCGGTCGAACCGGTAAAGGAGATCATGTCCACATCCGGATGCAGGCCCAGCGGCTCACCGACTTCCGGCCCCATGCCGGTGACAATATTCAGCACCCCGCGCGGCACACCGGCTTCCAGCGCCAGTTCGGCCACACGCAGGGCAGTGAGGCTGGTCTGTTCCGCCGGCTTGACGATCACCGAATTGCCTGCTGCCAGTGCCGGGGCAATTTTCCAGGCCAGCATCAGCAGCGGAAAATTCCAGGGCAGGACACACCCGACCACGCCGACCGGTTCGCGCACAATCATGGCCATGGCCTCATCCCCGGCAGGTGCCGTCTGGTCGTAGAGCTTGTCGATCAGCTCGGCATGCCAGAGCAGGGTATTAATCGTCTCCGGTATGTCCACCGTGGCACAGTCACGGACCGGCTTGCCGGAATCCAGGCTTTCCATAACGGCCAGCTCATGCCGGTTGCGCTGCATCAGTTTGGCCAGACGGATCAGGACATCCTTGCGTGCACCGGGGTGCAGTTTGCTCCAGCGCCCCTGATCAAACGCTTCACGTGCCTTCCCGACGGCGAAATCCACATCCTCTGCCGAGCAGGCGGCTACCTGGCTCAATACCTTCCCGGTTGCCGGATTGATGCTGGCAAAAGTCGCACCGGACATTGCCGGACGGAAGCTGCCATCGATAAAGGCATTGCCGGGCAGTGTCAGGCTGGCGGCCAGCGCCTGATAGTCTTCATGGGTCAGTAATGCGCTCATCAGGCATCCTCCTCAATGCGTTGCAGGGTAGTGTTCATGACGCGAATCACCTGCTCCAGTTCACGTTTATCATCCTTGTTCAACGGCTGCAGGGGCCGCCGGGGCGGGCCGGATGGCAGGCCGCGCAGACTCAGGCCATACTTGATGCACTGAAGGAACTTGCCGCCCTGCTCCAGTACGCGCATCAAGGGCAGCAGCGCGGTCATGATGCGCCGCCCCTTGTTGAAGTTGTTCTCTATCCGGCAGGCTTTGTACAGCGCCAGATGCGCCTCCGGGGCAAAATTGGAACCGGCGCAGACCCAGCTGGATGCCCCCCAAGCGAAAAACTCCAGCGCCTGATCATCCATACCGCAACCGAGCTGGATATGCGGGTAATCACGCGCCAGCAGGTGCAGGCGGTTGATGTCCCCGGAGCTTTCCTTGATGGCCTTGAAGTTGGCCGAGCGTCCGACCCGGTCCAGGTATTCCTCACCCATGTTCACCCCCATACGTCCCGGATAGTTGTACAGCATGACGGGCAGGTTGGCAGCACGGTCAATCGCCAGAGCATGCAGGGCATTTTCACGCTCTGTCGGTACGGCATACGGCGGGGACGCGATCAGAATCGCATCGGCACCCGCCCTGGCAGCCGCTTCAGCCAGCACCATGGAATCCTCGGTGCGTATCGCCCCCGTACCGATAATCAGCGGCAGACGACCATCAATAATCTCGTGGAACAGACGCATCAGGTGCAGGCGCTCCTCCAGCGACTGTGCATAATATTCACCCGTGGTGCCTGCCAGAACCAGACCGTGTACACCACTGGCAATCAGGTGCTCCAGCACCCGCTCCAGCATGGATTCATCAATGCGGTAATCCTCATGGAAAGGCGTGACTACCGGGGTATAAATGCCTTCAAACTGCATGCTCACTCTCCTTCCAGCGGCAGGGGGTCGGGATAGACGTACTTTTCCATATTGGTGCGTGACAGCGCCCAATGCTCCCGGATCAGCGCCACCATGCCGTCAGCATCACCGGCTTCCAGGGCGGCAATCATGGCGTCATGCTGGCTGACGGCCAGCGCCAGATTCTCCCGATCCTGATTCTGCCGGGGGCGGTAAAAAGTCTGGCTGATGCGGGCATGATCAATCAATAACCGTTCATAGCTGGGGCGCAGATACGGATTGTCGGCGATTTCCCCCATCAGGCTATGGAAACGGTCATTCCAGAACACCATGCCGCCGGCATCACCCTTGAAACTGGCAGCCCGGAACTCATGCTGGGCCGAGCGCAGCATTTCAAGCTGGTGCGGCCGGGCATTCCCGGCGGCCAGACGTCCAACGGCTGCGTATAACATCGGCGCGGTCATGAAAAAACTGCGCAGGGTTTTGTAATTCATTGCGGCAACAAAGGCACCACGGTTACTGACCAGATCGATATAGCCTTCACCGGCCAGCTGACGGAATACATCGCGCAGGGGCGTGCGTGAAATCTGATACTCCTCGCTCAGCTGCACCTCATCCAGGCTGGAGCCTGGCTCCAGCTCCAGCGTCAGAATGCGGCGCTTCAGATCACTGTAAAGATTTTCCTTTTTCATCTTTCATCTTTCATCTTGCGGTTTCAGGTTGGGATTATGATTTCAGGTCAGGTTCTCATGCACCGGCATCAGAACTCCTCATTCAGGGCATCAACCGCCGGGATTTCGGTTTCACGCCGGGCGATGTAATCCCGCAGGGCCTCATCCACAGCCGGGTCCAGTGCCGGCTCCTGATAATCATCCAGTAACTGGCGTGCTTTCTGTACGGCACGCTGGTTGACATCCAGCGAACCATCCACCACCCACTGCTCGTAAGCGTTATTATCAAATAATTCCGGCATGAAAAAAGCACGCTGGAAATTGGCCAGGGTATGGGCATGTCCCAGGTAGTGCCCGCCCGGTCCGACATCCCGCACCGCCGCCAATGCGGTATCGAAATCATCCCAGCGCACCCCCTCGGCCATGCGCAGCCCCATGGCACACTGTTCGGCATCAACCACAAACTTGGGAAGGGAGCAGTGCATGCCCGCCTCATTCCAGCCCGCCGAGTGCCAGATGTAATTGGCCCCGGCCATCAGCACCGCCATCAGGGTGGTGGCACTTTCATAACCGGACTGGGCATCGAACACCTTGGAGCCGCCGAGGGTATTGGAAGTGCGCCAGGGCACCTTGTAAAAACGTGCCATCTGCCCGATCATGAAATTCATCAGGGAGATTTCCGGCGTCCCGGCCATTGGTGCCCCCGAGCGCATGGAAACCGTGCTCAGGTAATGACCATAAATGGCCGGTGCCCCTTTGTTGATCACCTGGGTATAAGCCAGTGCCGACAGGGCTTCGGCATTCAGCTGTGCCACCGAGGGGGCGACACTGGCCGGGGTATTGGCGCCACCAAGGACAAAGGGTGAGCACAGCACCGGCTGCCGGTTGGCCACAAACACGCGCATGGCTGCCAGCATGGTCTGGTCCCACACCAGCGGCGAGTTGCCGTTGACATTGCCGGTCACGACCGGGTGATCCTGCAGATAATCCTCACCGAACAGAATCTTGCACAGACTCATGACATCTTCGGCGTTTTTGCCGGAAGTGGTCATGCCCATAAAGGTCTTGTCGGAGTGCTTCATGGAGGAGTAGGTGATATGCAGATGACGGTGCGCCACCGGCAGGTCCATCGGCTCGACAATGTGGTGTGCCGTGGAGTGCAGGGCCGGCAGCATGTGTGCCAGCCTGTGCAGGTCATTCAGGTCCGCCAGCCTGGGCCAGCGCCGTTTTCCCTCCAGATCATGCACATAAGGGGCACCGGTCATGGGGACGAAAATGGCGTGCTTGCCACCCACATCCACCGACTTTTCCGGGTCCCGGGCGTGCAGACGAATTTGCGCCGGCACCGTCGCAATCAGCTCGCGGATCAGGTTCCGGTCAAAACGTACCCGCTGGCCATCGACTTCGGCACCGGCCTCACGCCATTGCGCCAATGCAATGGGGTCACGGAAATCCACTCCGACTTCCTCCAGGATCGCCATGGAGGCATTGTCGATCTTGTGAATCTGCTCTTCATTCAGGGGCTCGGTATAAGGCAGGCCACGTGTCAGACCGGGCAACATGTCAATTTTCACTGCCGTGCGGGATGCCCGCCGGGTATCACGTCCACGCCGCCGCTGCCTTGCTTCGGTTTCCATGCCTCACTCCTGCCTTAATTGGATACGTCTGAATACATGTTGTATACAATAATTGCTATCCATGTTTTTTTGCAAGTGAAAAAATAAACGAAAAAATCGTATGTCACTCATAAAAACAACAAAAATACAACTTGTATTCAATACATAAAACCAGTATTTTCACTGCAAACCCACAGTGCGCACACTTTAGAGACGAGTTTTTCATAACTCGGAGAGGAGGAAGAGTCTGCACCATGCCAGCAACAAAACTGAAACTGTCCGTCAGAAACCTGTTCAAGGTCTTCGGGGAGAATCCGGAACGGGTATGGCCTTTGCTTGAGCAAGGTTTATCCAAAGATGCCATCTTTAAACAAACCGGTTTGACCATTGGCGTACATGACGCCAGCTTTGATATTTATGAAGGTGAAATATTCGTCATCATGGGCCTGTCCGGTTCCGGCAAGTCCACCATGGTACGGCTGCTGAACCGCCTGATTGAACCGACCTCGGGGCAGGTTTTGATCGGAGACACCGACATTGCCGGTGTTTCTGATGAAAAACTGCGTGAAATCCGGCGCAAACAGATCAGCATGGTATTCCAGTCCTTTGCCCTGATGCCGCACATGAGCGTGCTGGACAATGCGGCTTTCGGCCTGGAGCTTGACGGCGTGCCGCGTGAGGAGCGTTACCGGCGGGCGCGGACCGCCCTGCAGCAGGTCGGATTGCCGGCGCATGAAAATTCCTACCCGGACGAGCTGTCCGGCGGCATGAAGCAGCGCGTCGGTCTGGCACGTGCCCTGACCAATGATCCGGAAATCCTGCTCATGGACGAGGCATTTTCGGCGCTTGATCCGCTGATCCGCACGGAAATGCAGGATGAGCTGCTGAAACTGCAAAGCGAGCAGCGCCGCACCATTGTATTCATCTCGCACGACCTGGACGAGGCCATGCGCATCGGAAACCGTATCGCCATCATGCAGGGCGGACGGGTGGTGCAGGTGGATACCCCGGACAATATTCTCGGCAATCCGGCCAATGACTATGTACGCTCCTTCTTCCGGGGCGTGGATGTCAGCGCCGTACTGCATGCACGGGATGTCGCCAAGAAGCAGCAGGTCACCCTGTTTGAACGTGAAGGCACCGGCCTGAAGGCGGCAGCGGCCCGCCTGCGCGAGCATGACCGGCCCTACGGGTTCGTACTGGATGACCAGAACCACTTTGTCGGTGTGGTCTCCGTAGACTCCATCACCCAGGCCCTGCAACGCAATGCACAGGCCCGGCTGCATGAAGCCCTACTGGAAGGGGTGACACCCCTGAGTGCCGACACGGCACTGAATGATCTGATCGGTGCGGTGGCGCGCTCCGCCTATGGCCTGCCCGTCGTCGATGGCGATAACCGTTACCTGGGCGTGATCACCAAGACCGTGCTGCTGGAAACACTGGATCGGGAGAATGAACAACATGGCTGACAATGCAAGCAATCCCTGGGCTGCTGCCAGCGGGGCCGATCAGGCGGCACAGACAGCACCCGCCGGCAACGCCTGGACCGCCCCTGCACCGGACGCTGCCGCCAACACCGCCGGGAGCACGGACTGGCTGAGCAGTGCACCCGATGCGGTGCAGGACAGTTTCAACTGGCTCGACCCCTTCAGGGAGGCGGTGATTCCGCTGGATGTCTGGGTCAACAGCGGCCTGACCTGGGTGGTTGATCACCTGCGCCCCTTTTTCCAGGCCATCCGCTGGCCGATTGATGCCACCCTGACCGGGATTCAGACCGGCCTGCAGGCGGTACCGGCCCCTGTCCTGATCCTGCTGATCGCCCTGCTGGCCTGGCAGGTATCAAGCTGGCGTCTGGCACTGGGTTCGACCCTGTCACTGATTTTCGTCGGCCTGATCGGTGCCTGGGAGGAATCGGTCATTACCCTCGCACTGGTCATTACCGCCGTGTTTTTCAGCCTGCTGATCGGTCTGCCCACCGGTATCTGGCTGTCGCGCAGCGAACGCGCCGCATCAGCCCTGCGCCCGTTTCTGGATGCCATGCAGACCACCCCCGCGTTTGTGTATCTGGTGCCGATTGTCATGCTGTTCGGGATCGGCAATGTCCCCGGCGTGGTCGTCACCATCATCTTTGCCCTGCCCCCCCTGATCCGCCTCACCAACCTAGGCATTCGCCAGGTTCCCGAAGACCTGATTGAGGCCACCCGTTCTTTCGGAGCCAGCCCGCGCCAGCTGCTTTACAAGGTGCAGCTCCCGCTGGCCATGCCCACCATTCTCGCCGGGATCAACCAGACCCTCATGCTGGCACTGTCCATGGTGGTGATTGCCTCCATGATTGCGGTCGGCGGTCTGGGGCAGATGGTGCTGCGCGGCATTGGCCGTCTCGATATGGGACTTGCAACTATCGGGGGCATTGGTATTGTTGTACTCGCCATCATTCTTGATCGCATCACCCAGTCCATGGGCCGGGATGCCCGCAGCCGTGGCACACGCCACTGGTACGATACCGGACCGATCGGCTGGATGGTGCGGCAGTTCAGGAAATAACAGCAACCTTAAAAAGGAGGTTAACCATGTTTCCAAAGCTAATGACAACCCTGACGCTCAGCGCCTTACTGCTGCTGGCCCCGCTGGCCCGGGCTGCAGACGACCAGCCCGGAAAAGGCATTACGGTCCAGCCGCTGAAATCATCCATTGCAGAAGAAACCTTCCAGACCCTGCTGGTCAGCCGGGCACTGGAAGCGCTGGGTTATGATGTCAAACCCATCAAGGAAATCGAATACGCCGCCGGGCATGTCGCCATTGCCAACGGGGACGGCACCTTTCTCGCCGATCACTGGGATCCGCTGCATGCCGATTTCTACGAGCGGGCCGGTGGTGCGGAAAAGATATACCGTGAAGGAGTCTATTCCGGTGGTGCCCTGCAGGGCTACCTGATCGATAAAAAGACTGCTGATGAACACAAGATCACCAATATCGAGCAGCTCAAGGACCCGGCGGTTGCCAAACTGTTCGACACCAACGGTGACGGCAAGGCCGATCTGGCCGGCTGCAATCCCGGTTGGGGCTGTGAGGCCGTAATTGAGCATCAGCTGGATGCCTATGGCCTGCGTGATACCGTGACCCATAATCAGGGTGCCTACTCCGCCATCATTGCCGACACCATTGCCCGCTACAAGCAGGGTGAACCGATCCTGTATTACACTTGGACACCGTACTGGGTCAGCGGCGTGCTGGTGCCGGGCACCGATACCACCTGGCTGCAGGTCCCGTTCTCCTCCCTGCCCGGCGAGCGCGCCAATATGGATACAGCCCTGCCGGACGGCTCCAACTACGGCTTTGAAGCCAACGAGCAGCGCATCATCGCCAACCGCGAGTTTGCCGAAGCCAATCCTGCCGCCGCCAAACTGTTTGCCATCATGCAACTTAGCGCCAATGACATCAGTGCAGAAAATCTGCGCATGCGCGACGGTGAGGATTCAGAGAAAGACATCGAGCGCCATACCGATGCCTGGATCAAGGCACATCAGGAAACCTTCGACGGCTGGCTGGAGGAGGCCCGCAAGGCCGCCCGGTAACAAAAACCGGCATCACGCTACGCTCATGCTGCCCGACTGCCCTGAACGGTATCGGGCAGCATAAGCTGCCAGCCTTGCCTGTCCGACTGCCCCTGTCAGTTTCCCGCCGGTTTACTCTCCAACCTCCAGCAAAAAAACCACACTCAACCCCCTATTTCGCTCCGGGAAAGCTTACAGCAAATTTCAGTTCGGTATAATGCGCGCTTTCCATTCAGGGATGTATGAAAAACCATGTTGTTGCTGTTGGCGGTACTCGGCGGGCTGATCCTGCTGGCCTGGAGTTCGGACAAGTTCGTGGATGGAGCCGTCAGTCTGGCCAGGCTCACCGGCATCCCTCCGCTGGTTATCGGCATGGTCGTCATCGGCTTCGGCACGTCAGCCCCGGAACTGGTGGTTTCGGTTTCGGCGGCCCTGAACGGCACCCCCGCCATGGCACTGGGCAACGCCATCGGCTCCAACATCACCAATATTGCCCTGATTCTGGGTGTGACCGGGCTGATTGCCACCCTGCCACTGACTTCAGACATCATCCGGCGTGAAATTCCCGTCCTGCTGCTGGTCGGGGCCGGTTCCGGACTGTTACTGCTGGATGACTACCTGTCCTTCATGGATGGCCTGCTGCTGATGGCTGCCCTGCTGATCCTGCTGCTGTGGATGCTGCGCACGGCCCAGCGCGGCGGCGACCCGGTGCTGCAGGAAGAAGCCGGCAACGATACCGCCACCCTGAGCCTGCAACAGTCCCTGTTCTGGAGCATTACCGGGCTGATCCTGCTGGTGGTGGCGGCCAGGCTGGTGGTCTGGGGCGCTTCCGGCATCGCCGGCTATTTCGGGGTCAGCGACCTGGTTATCGGCCTCACCATCGTTGCCATCGGCACCAGCCTGCCGGAACTGGCCGCCTCGGTCTCCAGCGCCCGTCGGGGTGAAACCAGCATGGCGGTGGGCAATATCATCGGCTCCAACCTGTTCAACAACCTGGGGGTCATGGGACTGGCGGCCCTGATCAAGCCCTTTGCACCGCCACCGGACGTCATCAGCCGCGACCTGCCCATCATGATGGGGCTGACCTTGCTGCTGCTGGTCTTTGCCTTCACACCCCCCAGGCGCAATGTCCTGACACGCTGGGAAGCAGCCGTGCTGCTGCTGGCCTTTGTCGCCTATCAGCTGCTGCTTTACTTTCAAAGCCAGGCCACGGCATGAACCCGGCCACGAACCACAACCGGACCGACCTCAAGGCACTGGCCCGTGCAGTGATCGAAACCGAAATCTGCGCCCTGAACGCGCTGCCCGAGCGCATTGATGACCAGTTTGTCGCCGCCTGTGAAGCCATTCTGGCCTGCCGGGGCCGGGTGATCGTGATGGGCATGGGCAAATCCGGCCATATCGGCAGCAAAATCGCCGCGACACTCGCCAGCACCGGCACCCCCGCCTTTTTCGTGCATCCGGGTGAAGCCAGTCACGGTGATCTGGGCATGATTCTGGACGGTGATGTCTTGATCGTGCTGTCCAATTCCGGGGCAACTGATGAGATTCTGGCCATTATTCCGGCCATCCGACGCCTGCAGGTGGTGATCATCGCCATGACCGGCCACCCGGAATCGGAACTGGCCCGTGCAGCCCACCACCATATTCATACCGGGGTCGATAATGAAGCCTGCCCGCTCGGGCTGGCCCCCACCGCCAGCACTACCGCCGCACTGGTCATGGGGGATGCCCTGGCGATTTCACTGCTGGAGGCACGCGGCTTCACTGCTGAAGACTTCGCCCGCTCACATCCGGGCGGGCGGCTGGGCAAGCGCCTGCTGGTACATGTGCATGATATCATGCACACCGGCACACGCATTCCCAGAGTGACACCGGAGGCCGACCTGCGTCAGGCGATTCTGGAAATGACGCGCCAGGGACTGGGCATGACCGTGATCACCGATACGGAACAGCGCCTGCTGGGTATCTTCACCGATGGCGACCTGCGGCGCTCGTTTGAAAACAGCATCACACCGGATGTTGCCGTGGCCAGTGTCATGACCCGACAATGCCTGAGTATTGCACCGGAGGCGCTGGCGGTATCGGCCCTGAACCTGATGCAGGAGCGCAGCATTACCGCGCTGCCGGTGGTACGGGACGGGCGCATCGCTGGTATTATTCACATGCACGATCTGTTGCGTGCCGGAATTGTTTAGGAATTGCCTGATGACCAAAATCCAGACCCGAGCTGAAAAAATCCGCCTGCTGGTCCTTGATGTCGATGGCGTCATGACCGATGGCAGCCTGTTCTACGACAACCAGGGCCAGGAATACAAGGCTTTCAATGCCCGTGACGGCCACGGCATCCGCATGCTTCAGTATGGGGATGTCAGGGTGGCCATCCTGACCGGACGTCAATCAAATCTGGTCAGCTACCGGGCTGCCAACCTTGACATCCCGGAAGCACTGGTGTTTCAGGGCTACCGTGACAAGCGCCCTGCCTTTACCAAGCTGCTGCAACAGACCGGGCTGCAGACTCAACAGATCGCCTATCTCGGTGATGATGTGGTGGATCTGCCGGTCATGATGCAGGCGGGGCTGGCAATTGCCGTGGCCGATGCCCATCCGTTCGTGAAGCAGCATGCACACTGGATTACCGAGCAGGCCGGTGGCCGGGGTGCGGTGCGTGAAGTGTGCGAAAGGCTGCTGGAAGCCCAGGGCAAACTGGCCGCCATGCTGCAGGGCTACCTGAAATGATGGCGGCCTAAGACCGGCATGCTCAGAAGCCTGCCTGCAATAATACTGGGTCTGGCGGCACTGCTGGTGATCATCAACCTGCAGGATTACCTGATCAGCCCGGAACTGCAGCCAGTCAGCACCCGGCAGGATGAAATTGATTATTACATGACCAATTTCAGTTTCAGTGCCATCAATGCTGCCGGGGAAACCAGCATGAACCTCAGGGGCCAGTATCAGGCTCACTGGCGTGAACGCAAGACCAGCTTTATCATCGAACCGCGTCTGGACAGCCACAGATACCAGACCGATGCCCCCGAAGACACAGTCAGCCTGAGTGCCAGTGAAGCAGTGCTGGATCACCGGGACAATATCGCGGCCCTGCAGGGTGAAGTCCACCTGCTGGCCCGTACCCGGGGGGAAACCCGGCTTGACCTGACCACCACGGAACTGCAGTACGATATCAACAACAATATCATCAGCACCACCGAAGCGGTGCTGCTCAAAAGCCCCGGATTCGTTTTGCAGGGCACCGGACTAACGGCTAAACTGGACCAGGAGTCCCTGAGGATAAACAACAATGTACGATCAACCTATATCCCCGCTCACTAAGACGACTGCTTTGCTGCTGTTGTGCCTGCTGCCGCTGTCAGCGCTGGCGGTGCGGGAGGATGTCGAACAGCCGGTCAATCTGGAAGCCGACTCCGTTGTCTTCAACAAGCAGGCCGGTACCGCCGTTTATACCGGTCGGGTGGAAATTTCCCAGGGCACACTGCGCATCACTGCCGATCGCATCGAAATCAGTGCACCCGGCAATGAAATCCAGAGCATCCGTGCCGCCGGACGCCCGGTGAACTTCAGGCAGACCATGGACAACGGCAGGCAGGCGGTGGGCAAGGCCGAACTGATACAGTATCTGGTACCACAGAAGCTGCTGGTCCTGACCGGTGGTGCCACCCTGAGCCAGGACCGGGACACTTTCGCCAGCAACCGTATCGAATACTCCACGGCCACCGGCGAACTCAAGGCCGGTGGCAGCACCAGTACTGCCGGCACCCAGAAACCGGGGCGGGTACGGGCTACTTTCTACCCGACCAACAAGGCACAATAAGCATTTCATGGCCATCCTGCGTGCAGTGCACCTGCAGAAAAGCTACAGGCAGCGCCAGATACTCCGGGATGTGAGTCTGGAAGTCCACAGTGCGGAAGTGGTCGGACTGCTGGGGCCTAACGGTGCGGGCAAAACCACCTCGTTCTACATGATTGTGGGGCTGGTCGGTATTGATGGCGGGCAGATTTACCTTGATGAACTCGACATCACCCGCTATGCCATGCACGAGCGGGCCCGTGCCGGGCTGGGCTACCTGGCCCAGGAAGCCAGTGTGTTCCGCAAGCTGACCGTGGCTGAAAACATCATGGCCATTCTACAACTGCGTCGTGACCTCAAGCGCCGCCAGCAGGAAGAACAGCTGGAAAGCCTGCTACAGGAATTCCATATCACGCACCTGCGCGATACACTGGGCATCAGCCTGTCCGGTGGGGAGCGGCGGCGGCTGGAAATAGCCCGGACACTGGCCACCGATCCGGCCTTTATTCTGCTGGATGAGCCTTTTGCCGGCGTTGATCCGATTTCAGTGCTGGAAATCCAGAAAATCATCAACCACCTGATCACACGCGGCATCGGCATCCTGATTACCGATCATAATGTGCGGGAAACTCTGGGCATCTGCCACCGTGCCTATATTCTCAGCGAGGGCAGCATTCTGGTACAGGGTACACCCACCGATATTCTGGCCAACGAGCAGGCCCGCAAAGTCTATCTGGGCGAAAATTTTCGCCTGTAACGGTAACAATGATAACCGCACGTCAGTTCGGCATAAAAATATTTACTTACTCCCAGAACTCGGTGAATATAGCCATGTCTTAGACAAAACAATAATTAAACTGAGGGCTCCCATCAATGAAACAACAAATTCGCCTTATTCTGACACTGTCGGCAACCACCCTGCTGATCTCCGCCTGCTCCACCACGCCAACCAGCCAGCCGGACAATGGCGTCATGCCTTACGGCAGCAGCTACTCCGGCAACATCCCGGAAGCAGGCCCGCTGGATGGTTCATCCAGCGTCTCCGCCTACGTGCCGCCGCAAAGTGTCCCGACACCGGCACCCGCCGCCTATGCCCCGACCTACGCACCGACACCGGTCATGGCACAACCGCAGCCACAGCCGATGCCGGTTGCTGCGGCTCCCGCGCCAGCCGCCGGTTACGGCAGCTATGACAGCTATACCGGTGCACCGGCAGCCAACAACGGCGGTTACGACAACTATGCCAATACCGCACCGGCTCCGGACAACACGGCTTATAACAACTACGCCAATACCGCGCCGGCTCCGGACAACACGGCTTATGACAACAACTACGCCGGTGCTGCCGGCAACACCGGCTATGATCCTTCCAGCAGCTATAACAGCTACGGCCCGGTCCCCGGCAACACACCGACTTACAACACGGCCCCCCCCAACAACTACAGCACGCCCGGCTATGACTACAGTGCCCCCAACAGCAATACAGCCGGCAACAGCTATTACACCGGTGGGGACACCTATGCCGGTGGTGGCAGCAACTACTCCAGTGGCTCTGCCGGCGGATCTTCCGCAGTCCAGGTGTTTGCCACTGTAAGCCAGGACAAGGCCCAGCGCCTGCAGCAGGATCTGCGCTCACAGGGCCTGAATGCCGTGGTTGACCGGGTGGACGGGCTGTTCAAGGTTCGGGTTCCATTCGGCAGCGAAAGCGAGGCACGCTCCAATCTGGCACGGGTCCGCAGCCTCTCCGGAGAATCCGGCGCCTTCGTCACCTCCCGCTCGTGACGGCTCAGCGAACCGATTTCATCCGGGCAAAACACGCCAGAGCCCGTTGTCGGCTGGCTTTCAGATCGGCAACGGGCAGCGGATAAGCCCCGTAAACCTCACCAGCACCCAAAGGCTGGTGCAGCAATGATACGGGCCGCTCCCGCAGCTCCGGTACCCAGCGCCGCACATAAGTCCCGTCCGGGTCGAATTTCTGCGCCTGCAGCACCGGGTTGAAAATACGGAAATAAGGGGCCGCATCAGCCCCGCAGCCCGCCACCCATTGCCAACCCAGCACATTGCTGGCCAGATCGGCATCCACCAGGGTATCCCGGAACCAGTGTTCACCCTGCTGCCAGGGAATGAGCAGGTTCTTGCACAGCAGGGATGCCGCAATCATGCGTACCCGGTTATGCATCCAGCCGCTTTGCCACAACTGCCGCATCCCGGCATCCACAATCGGAAAGCCGGTCATGCCCCGCTGCCAGCGTTGCAGTGACGCACCATATTCATCCGGTGTCGACCAGGGAAAAGTCTCAAAGCGGGTATCCAGCGGTTTTTCCAGCGTCCGGGGAAAATGCCACAACAGGTAGGCGGCAAAATCACGCCAGCCCAACTCGCGCACAAAAGCAGCGATACCGGTTTCTGCCTGTGGTACCCGGTTACGGAAATCCTCACAATAAGCCACAATCTGCTGCGGGCTGATACTGCCGCTGTGCAGGTAGGGAGAAAGGCATGAAGTACCCGCCTGCCCCGGAAAATCACGCTGAACGGCATAGCCTGCCGCCGCTTCCAGAAAACGGTCCAGCACCTGCCAGGCAGCCTGTTCCCCTGCCTTCCAGTGCGCCATCATACCCACAGGCCAATGGTGGGCAGGCAGCAGCCCGAGCGCTGCCAGCGTACAACCCGGTGGCCACTCTGCAGGGACAGGCAGCCTGTCAGGGGCGGGCAGTGGCCGGGCCGGGAGGCCCGCCTGCAGCAGCGTTTTCCACCACGCAGTGAACACCCGATAGGGCGCACCATCCGCCTTTAAAAGCCGCACCGGTTCGTGCAGAAGGGAGGCATTGAAACTGTGTACCGTCAGTTGCCGGCCAAGAACCTGTTTGATATGGGTATCACGCGCCACACTCACCGGGTCATAACAACGGTTCCAGTACAGCGCCTGTGCCCCGGTCTGTGTCTGCAGCTGCACCAGCTCGGTGAGTGCCTCACCCCGGCGCAGGATCAGCCGGCTACCCATCGCTGCCAGACTTTGCGCCATGGCAGCCAGGGTATGATGCAGCCAGACCTGACTGGCAGCACCAAGCCGGCCAGCCGTGTCGGGTGTCGGGTCATGAATAAAGACCGGAATGATTTCGTGGCCCTGTTGCAGCGCATGCCACAAAGCCGGATTATCCGCCAGACGCAGATCCTGACGCAGCCAGACCAGTGCCCGACTCATACTATCGCTGCATCCATTCAGTGCCGGTAACCGGCCTGAAACCGGTGTGATTGGCATGATTCATTGCTTCTCTGCCAGAAAATGGTCAGGAGAAGCAACATAACACAGGACAGTACCAGAATAATACGCCCCTACCGGTACAAAACCGACCCGGCCCGTACAAAAACACGGATTATCGCTGCAAACCCGGCACTAAATCAGGGCATGATGCTCGACAAAACGATAAATCGCCTGATGAGCCCGCTCAACCTGTCGATGGTCATGCACCACTTCCGCCTGTTCCAGACCGCGCACCATGTAGGCCAGAACCTTCTGACAGCCATCCGGTGTTTCGGTCAGTGTTTCTGCAATGGCACAGGCCGACATCAGGTTGACATGGGCACCGGATGCCAGCACCTCAACCTCGTTCTCGTCCAGTCCACAGATACCGATACAATCACAATAACCCAGCATATCTTCCTCCCGTTACGGTTATATGACTACGAATTAGAATTTGGTTATCCGTAAAGAAGCCCTGTTGAAAAGGCTTATGGCAATGCTTCAGACCTTCAGTATACAACAAAGCGTATGAGCAAAAAGTAACAAACATCGGTTTTACCCGGTAATCAGGGACATCCTGCGGTACAAACCCCGGACATTGGCGGGAAGTCCCGGAAACCGCATCGGGTGTATCACAAACAATTCATCATCTCCGGTGTGGATGATCCGATGATCATTTCAGCTTCGGAACTGTCGCCGCAAGAGCCGGAAAGCGCTAAACTGACAGCATGAACCGTAAAGTATTCATTCTCGTATTACTCCTCCTGTTTGTCCTGGAACTGCTGGGACCGGTACAGGAATGGGTCATCCAGCCCTTTACCCAAGGGCTTGCCGCAGTCAGCGCATGGCTGGTGCAGTTGTTTGACAGCACGGCAAGCTCGGAAGGTGTCATCCTGCGCAGCCTGGAAAACGGTACGGCGGTGGCAATCCAGCCCGGCTGCAACGGTATTGAAGCAATGATCTGCCTGACAGCAGCCATTCTGGCCTATCCATCCACCTAGCATGAGCGAAGCATGGGGCTGCTGGTAGGGTTTATCGCCATTCAGGCCATGAACCTGATCCGTATCATCAGCCTGTTTTACCTGCTGCAATGGAGTGAGCAGTGGTTTGAATGGTTTCACCTGTACGTCTGGCAGGCACTGATCTTCATGGATGTCCTGATCGTGTTTGTGTTGTGGATACGCTGGCTGCCTTCACGCAAGGACGACAATATCTCCCCCCCATCCAGACAATCGGAAGCAACCCATGCATGAGGCCCAACTACGGCAACTGCTGGATGACGAGCAGGCCGAACCGGATATTTCCGCCAGCCAGTTTCTGCTGAAAACCCTGCTGTGGCTGCCGTTCTGTTTTACGGGGTGGTACTTTCTGGCAGCCCTGTTTTCCTTCCCGGCCATCTGGCTCAGTGACCTGCTGCTGCCCCTGATACTGCCTGATGTGATCAGTGGCGTGGAACAGCACGGCTATATGGCTGACGTAGTAACAAACCTCAATGTTCAGGCTGCCAACGGTCGGACAGGCCAGTTTGTCTTCAGCTTCAATGCCCTGAAATACGGTTACGGCTTTCCACTGATTCTGGCCATGATGCTGGCGACCCCTTACTCACTCTACAACAAGCTGGATGATATCAGTTACGGCCTGCTCGTGGTGGTGCTGGCTCAGGCATGGGGAATCGTGTTCGAGGCCCTGTCCAGCCTGTTGCTGAAAACCGGGAATGAAATCACCACACAGGTGCACAACCTGCTGCCCTGGGCGCAAAATGATTTTTTCATCAACTTTACAGCGCTCGGTTATCAGCTGGGTTTCCTTATCCTCCCCGCAGTGGTACCGATTGCGTTCTGGATCATGCGCCACAAGGGATTACTGGAACGGCTGGCCCGGAAAAACTAGTCTCCGGCACAGGCCCCCTCCCCCAAACCCCCGTTTTTTTTCAGGTGAGTTCGGTGTCCGGCCTGACACTCTGCTATGCTGGATGGACAGGAGACCGGCTGACAAAACTTCCCTCAATATCACATCGGGTCAGAGTGGAATTTATCAGCGGTTGCGGCAGACCGGACACCTGCATACAATGCGCCACTGTATGGTCGCGCATGAATTTCAAAGACAAATCCAGATCAGGAGTTTTCAATGCCCTGGAATGAACCGGGTGGTAACGGTAATCAGAAGGATCCCTGGACGGGGAAAAACAGAAATACGGGCAGCCAGAGTGCCGAAGAACTAATCAGTCAGCTGAACAAAAAACTGGGTGGCCTGTTTGGTGGCGGCAAGCGGGGGGGTGGTTCCGGCTCCGGCAGCAGCAACCCGATACCGGGTGGTGCCAAAGGCGTTATCGTGCTGGCAGCGCTCCTGGTCGCAGGGTGGCTGTTCTCGGGTTTTTATACCGTGGATGCCAGCCAGCAGGGTCTGGTAACGCGCTTCGGGGCCTATACGGAAACCACAGGACCGGGGCTGCACTGGCACCTGCCCTACCCCATCGAGGCGGTCATGACCCTGAATGTAGCCCAGAACCGCAGCGCGCAGGATCGCAGTTCCATGCTGACCAAGGATGAAAACATCATCGACATCGCGGTCACGGTGCAGTACCGGATCAATAATGCCGAGAATTATGCCTTCAAGGTTGACCGCCCGGACGATCTGGTAGACCAGGCACGCGGTACCCTTTATCAGGTCATGCGCAGCGCCACCCGCGAAGTGGTGGGACGCAATACCATGGACTTCATCCTGCTCGAAGGGCGGGAACAGATCGCCATCAATGTTCAGCCCATCATGCAGAAGCTGCTTGACAGTTATCAGGCCGGCCTGCAGATCATCAAGGTCAACCTCACTTACGCCGAAGCGCCCCAGGAAGTCAAGGATGCCTTTGATGATGCCAACCGGGCACGCGAGGATGCCAACCGCTACCAGAATGAAGCCGACACCTATGCCAAGGCGGTACTGCCCGAAGCCCGTGGCCAGGCCGCCCGCCTGCTGGAAGAAGCCAATGCCTATCAGGCACAGACCGTCGCACGCGCCGAGGGTGATGCTTCACGCTTCAACCAGCTGAGTGCCGAATACCTCAAGGCTCCGGCAGTGACCCGTGAACGCCTGTATCTGGAAACCATGGAAACCGTAATGGCAGACAGCCGCAAGGTTGTGATCGACAGCCAGAGCAACAACCTGCTGTACCTGCCACTGGACCAGCTCAGCGGCGGCAGGGCCACAGGCGATATACCCGCTCCGGCACAGCTGGCGGCACCATTGGCCAGTAGCGGCAACAGCCGCAGCAGCACCAACGGACGCCAACCCCGTAATCTTTCCGGCAGCTCGACAAGGGAGGTTCGCCCCTGATGGACAGGAAAAACCTGATTATCGGCATTATTATCGCCGTCTTTCTGCTGCTCTGGTCCATGGCCTACACCGTGAACGAGCGTGAACTGGCCATCAAGTTCAAGTTCCGGGAAATCGTACAGGACAACCAGGCACCGGGCCTGCACTTCAAGCTGCCCTTCATTGAGACGGTCAGCAAGTTCCCCAAGCCGATCCAGAATCTGGATGCCAATTCGGAACGCTTCCTGACCGGGGAAAAGAAATACGTTCTGGTCGACTTCTTCGTCAAGTGGCAGATTCAGGATGTTGCCGCCTACTACCGCGCCACCAGCGGCATCAAGCTCAACGCCGAGCGCCGGCTGGAAGACATCATGAAGGACGGCCTGCGCAACGAGTTCAGCCGCAGGACCATTGAGGAAGCCCTGTCCGAACAGCGGGGTGACATCATGCAGGGACTGGAAGACAAATCCAACGAAATCGCCAACCAGTTGGGAATCAATATTGTTGACGTGCGCGTCAGCAAAATCGACTTCCCGGAACAGGTCAGTGAATCGGTCTTTGCCCGCATGCGCTCTGAGCGGGAACGGGTTGCCCAGGAGTTCCGCTCACGCGGTAAGGAGGAGTCCGAGAAAATTCGTGCCGCTGCAGACCGTGAAGCCACCGTAATCATGGCTGAAGCCTACCGTGAGTCCGAAACCATCCGTGGTGCCGGCGATGCCAGGGCAGCGGAAGTCTACGCCAGCGCCTATCAACATGACGTGGAGTTCTACTCCTTCTACCGCAGCCTGTCGGCCTACCGCAACACGCTGGGCAAGCCGGGCGACATGATGGTGCTGGAACCGGACTCCGAATTCTTCCGCTACTTCGGCAATATGAACAACACCACAATGGCCGGTACCGCCCAGCCAGCCCTGGCCACCGTTCCACTGCCGGCGGCAGCACCCGTACCAAGCGCCGACACCGCCCCGGCAACAACCGCAAAGCCGGCACCGGCCGTTGCAAAACCACCGGCTTCGGCAGCGGTGACAGGCAACAGCGATACGGCTCCGGTACGGAATCCGGCAGTACCGGCAACAGCCCCCCGGACCGTAACACCGGCAGCTGCGGCCAAACCGGCACAGGAACCGGCTGCCCCGGTCACAACCACCCAAGTTGCAAAGCCGACACCGCTGGCTGACACCGCATCAACACCGGCACAGCCCCTGCCTGCTACTGCACCGGTACTGCCGGCATCGACAAAGCCGGCAGCAGTACCGGTACCTGTCGCCATACCGGCAGCGGCACCGGTGACAGTCACTACCGGCAGTACCAACACGACACCGGCTCTTGCCACCCAGCTTCCCCCCCCGGTAGTCAGTCAGTCGGCTGAACCGAATTCTCAGTGAATTTCGGCTGGCAGGATTTTCTGAATGCACTGGCCCTCCTGTTTATTCTGGAGGGCCTGTTGCCGTTTATGGCCCCCGGCAGAGTGAAAAACCTGTATCTGCAGCTGGCCAGTCACCCGGAGAAAAACCTTCGACGGGTTGGTCTTGCCAGCATGCTTGCTGGTATCCTGTTGCTCCTTTTAACTGACTAGCAAACCATGTCAACAAGCGATTATTACTGGGCGCTGCCGGACGGAATCAGCGAGGCCCTGCCGGATGAAGCCCTGCGTCTGGAACACCTGCGCCGCCAGCTGCTGGACCTGTATTCATGCTGGGGGTATCAACTGGTCATGCCGCCGCTGGTTGAATACATGGAATCCCTGTCCACCGGGCTGGGTTCCAATCTGGATGTGCAGACCTTCAAAGTCACCGATCAGCTCAATGGCCGCATGCTCGGCATTCGCGCCGACATGACCCCGCAAGTTGCCCGTATTGATGCCCACAAGCTGCCGCACAACCCGATCAACCGCCTGTGCTACATCGGCAGTGTACTGCGTACCCGTGCTTTTCATGCCGATGGTGCACGCGCTCCACTCCAGGTCGGGGCCGAGCTGTTCGGTCATTCCGGTCTGGACAGCGATCTGGAAGTCATGTCCCTGCTGCTCCATACCCTGAAACACTGCCAGACACCGGCCATCACCCTGAGTCTGGGGCATGTCGGCATTTTCCGTGGCCTTTCAAAACAGGCACAGCTCAGCAACGCACAGGAGCTGGCATTTCATGACATGCTGGTGCGCAAATCGCTGCCGGAGATTGATGCCTGGCTCGCCGACACTGACATGCCCCCCAACCTGCAGGCCATGCTGCAGCAGCTGCCGCGCCTCCAGGGACCAGCCAGTGTCATGGCACGTGCCCGTACCCTGTTTGCCAAAGCAGATGCCAGTGTGCATGAAGCACTGGATTATCTGGATGCCCTGTGCCGGCGGCTGGCCGCCGACTTCCCTGATATCAGCCTGCATCTGGACCTGACCGAGCTGTCCGGATACGACTATCACACTGGTATTGTCTATGCCGTGTATGTGGATGGTTATGGCCATGAGCTGGCACGTGGTGGTCGTTATGACGGCGTGGGCAGACTGTTCGGCCAGGCCCGGCCTGCAACCGGTTTCAGTACCGACCTGCGCCTGCTGGCTGCCCATGCCGGTGACAACACCCCGGTACAACAGCGGATTTTTGCCCCGGCTGATACCGACAGCGTCCTGAATGCCCTGATCAACCGGCTGCGCAGTGAGGGGCACTGTGTGGTTCGTGAGCTGGAGGGCGGTCACTGCCACACCACACAACGCCTGAGCTGCACACAGGCAATCATCCGTCAGGATGACCAGTGGGTGGTCACACCCATTTGAGCAAGATTCGCAAGCTGCAAGAGACTGACTTAATCATGGGAAAAATTGTTGTTGTTCTGGGAACACAATGGGGTGATGAAGGCAAGGGCAAGATTGTTGACCTGCTGACTGAAAATGCATCAGCCGTGGTGCGCTTTCAGGGAGGGCACAATGCCGGACACACGCTGGTGATCGATGGTGAAAAGACCATCCTGCACCTGATTCCTTCCGGCATTCTGCGCCCCGGTGTGGAATGCATTATCGGCAATGGCGTAGTGCTGTCTCCGGAGGCACTGTTGCAGGAAATCAGCATGCTGGAACAGCGCGGGGTACCGGTACGTGAGCGCCTGCGCCTGTCGGCAGCCTGCCAGCTGATCCTGCCTTATCATGTGGCACTTGATGTGGCCCGTGAGAAGGCGCGTGGCAACAAGGCCATTGGTACCACCGGGCGCGGTATCGGCCCGGCTTACGAGGACAAGATTTCCCGGCGCGGCCTGCGTCTGGGTGACCTGTTCCAGCCGGAGGCCTTTGCCACCAAGCTGCGCGAGGTGCTGGACTACCACAACTTCATGCTGGCGCATTACTTCAAGGTTGCACCGGTGGATTACCGGCAGACCCTGGACCAGGCACTGGCCCTGAAAGAAACCCTGGAACCCATGATCATTGATGTACCGCACCGCCTTGCCGAGCTGCGCCGGGCCGGGCAGGACATCATGATGGAAGGTGCACAGGGTACCCTGCTGGATATTGACCACGGCACCTATCCGTTTGTCACGTCATCCAGCACTACTGCCGGTGGGGCCAGTACCGGCTCCGGCCTGGGGCCGCGCTATCTGGACTATATTCTCGGCATCACCAAGGCCTATACCACCCGCGTCGGTTCCGGTCCCTTTCCGACCGAGCTGTTTGATGCCGTGGGTCGGCACCTAGGTGAAAAAGGCAACGAGTTCGGAGCCACCACCGGACGCCAGCGCCGTTGTGGCTGGTTTGATGCCGTTGTGCTGCGCCGTGCCATGGATATCAACAGCATCAGCGGTCTGTGCATGACCAAGCTGGATGTGCTGGACGGGCTGGAAAGCGTGAAAATCTGTACCGGTTACCAGCTTGACGGGCAGGTACTGGATGTTCCACCGGTCAATACCGATGACTTCGCCCGTTGCACCCCGATGCTGGAAACCTTGCCGGGCTGGCAGGAATCCACTTTCGGTCTCAAGCGCCACAATGAACTGCCGGTCAATGCCCGTGCCTACCTCAAACGGATTGAGGAAGTACTGGAGACCCCGGTCGATATTATTTCCACCGGGCCGGATCGTGAGCAGACCATGATCCTGCGTCATCCATTCCAGGCCTGAGGAAACACCGGACAAAAAAAGACCCCACATACGGGGCTGGTATGTGGGGTTATAAGCGCCGCTTTGGGCTTCACCGTTCTAACACTCTACACACATGCTGTTGCATGGTGCGTGCCAGCCCGTCCTTTTTTCATAAAATTTCTTTTTTTACAGCATGTTATAAAAATTACAGTTTGTACAGGTGACAATGTTTTTTTGTCATCAAATGACAGGATTGTCACATTTTCCGGTATTTTTCACCCCGAATGTCAGTCCATGCCAAAGGGTTTGCAGACAGAACAAGGCTCAACCCAGCACTTCGGCCAGAAATCCGGTCGCCATACGCCAGGAGCGTTCATCAGCACGCGGCTGATAAACCGTGCCGAAATCCGGATCATTCGCCTCGGGATTGGTAAAGGCATGCATGGTGCCGCCAAAAGCCACCACCTGCCAGTCGGCCTGTGCCGCTGTCATTTCCTGCTGGAAATTGTGCAGTTGATCCGGTGGAGCCATGGGGTCATCATAGCCGTGCAGCGCCAGTACCGAGGCACGAATGGGTGCATTCGGGTGCGGTGTCGGCCTCAGCAGTCCGTGAAAACTTACCACACCCGCCATATCAGCCCCGCTCCGGGCCAGGTCCAGCACACACAGGCCACCAAAACAGTAACCCACGGCAGCAACCCGCGCAGTATCCACTTCTGCCTGGGCACGCAGGGTGTCCAGAGCCGCATGCATACGGGCTTGCAGGTGCCTGCGGTCGTGGCTTTGTGCATGACTGAGCGTTGCACATTCCTCCCGGTTTGCCGGAACCACCCCCTTGCCATACATATCCAGGGCAAATGCCGCATAGCCAAGGCCGGCCAGTCTGGATGCCACGCCGTCAGTCAGTTCACTGCGCCCGTTCCAGGCCGGTGCCACCAGCACGCCAGGCCGGTGTCCCTGCTGTTGCGTATCCCGGGCCAGCAACCCTTCCAGCAGGGTACCATTATGGGTGTATTCAATCAGGCGGGTTTCAATCGTCATCACACTCTCCTTTCAATCGTCTCACTCAACATTCATGTATCAGTGCATCAGGCCCGGCCATTCTGCCGTAAAACCGGCCTGGAGCGGTGAAATAAGCCGGTATTTCTCCCCTACCTCCAAAAGACAGGCTGAAAACCCTGCCGGGCTGGGTTACAGTGGCCCCGGAAGTTCCGTTCCAGCATTACCGAACCGAGGAGACTCGACATGGCCCGACAAGCCGATTTCATTGCCCCGTCCATACTGTCCGCCGACTTCGCCCGCCTGGGGCAGGAAGTGGAACAGGTGCTGGCCTCCGGGGCCGATATCGTACACTTTGATGTCATGGACAACCACTATGTCCCCAACCTGACCATTGGTCCACTGGTGTGTGAGGCGCTGCGCAAACATGGCATTACCGCCCCGATTGACGTGCACCTGATGGTCAAGCCGGTGGACCGCATCATTCCGGACTTTGCTGCTGCCGGTGCCAGTTACATCACTTTTCACCCGGAAGCCTCCGAACATGTCGACCGTACCCTGCAACTGATCCGTGCCGAAGGCTGCAAAGCCGGTCTGGTCTTCAACCCGGCCACACCGCTGTCCATTCTGGAATACGTACTGGACAAGGTCGACATGATCCTGCTGATGTCGGTCAACCCCGGTTTCGGCGGCCAGAGCTTCATTCCTGCCACCCTCGACAAGCTGCGACAGGCCCGCCGCCTGATTGATGACTCCGGCCTGGCTATCCGCCTGGAAATTGATGGCGGGGTCAAGACCGACAATATCGCCGCAATCAAGGCCGCCGGCGCGGATACCTTTGTCGCCGGCTCGGGTATTTTCGGCAAGCCGGGATCTGATGATCCCAATCGGTATGACAGTATTCTGGCACAGTTCCGCACTGAACTGGCCCGTGCCCAAGCTTGAGATAATGCCACTTTTAACCTGCAGAAGTAGCCGAAAGCCGGCATAATGGCCAGCTTTATCACAAGCGGTTAAAAGAGCAACATGAAACTCAATCTGTTTCTGCAAGTAGCACTGGTGTTGTCAACCGGAATTTTCGGCACTGCCTGTATGGAAAAAAGTGGTGGTTCCGGGGCCAGCAGCGCAGCACCTCCCCCGGCACCTTCTCAAAAAGCTGCAAATGGAGAGCAAATAATGGAACTGGTAATCAATGAAGTGAAAGCGGGTGATGGTGCAGAAGCAGCAGCAGGCAATACCGTATCGGTACATTACACCGGCTGGCTGTATGACCCTGATGCGGCTGACCAGCACGGGACCAAGTTTGACAGTTCCCGTGATCGGGGACAGCCGTTTGAATTCCCGCTCGGGGCCGGACGCGTCATCCAGGGCTGGGACAAGGGTGTTGCCGGCATGAAGGTCGGAGGGCAGCGCACCCTGATCATCCCGCCGGAAATGGGCTATGGTGCACGGGGAGCCGGTGGCGTGATTCCACCCAATGCCACACTGATCTTCGATGTCGAGCTGCTGGGCGTGAACTGAGTCAGAGCCGCATCGGACAAAAAAAAGCAGCAGTTCCGTTATGCTGTGAACTGCTGTTTTTCAGAGGTCATCCTTGCCATAAGCACCAATGGATAACAACTTTTCACGGCCCATAATACGGTATTTCCAGCGCCACAACTTGGAGCCATTGGGATTCACCAGCAGATAAAGGCCGCGTCCGTCCGACTTTTTATAAGGCTTTTCCTTCGGCTTCAGGCGCTCTATCTCGACCACAGTTAACGGCATTGGGGGTATCACCTCACTTGGCCGCATTAACTACCCCCAATATACCCCTAAATCATCCCAGCTTTCAAAGTCTGCCATCGAACGTAAGCGAACCATCCAGAAACGAAAAAACCCGCTGTGATGCGGGTTTATCGAACGTTCCGGGACTTCCCGGAACTATGTAATGGCGGAGAGCGAGGGATTCGAACCCCCGGAGGTATGACCCTCAACGGTTTTCAAGACCGCCGCTTTCGACCGCTCAGCCAGCTCTCCGAAGGGTGTGAAGCTTAATCAAAAGCCGGGATAATTTCCAGTGTTTTTTCATTCATTCTCCCGTACAAAGTACAGTTTAATCCCGATAAAGTTCACTTCGGCAGACAGGCGCTTTCCCTATACTGTCCAGCCTCGGGAGGCTCTTTTTTATACCGCCAGGAAGGATACCACCACCCATGCTTTACTCCATTGCCACCGTGTGCCTGTCCGGCACCCTGCGTGAGAAGATCCACGCCATTGCAGAGGCCGGATTTCGCGGCATCGAAATTTTTGAAAATGACCTCATCACCCATGACGGACCGGTCAGCGAAATCCGGCGCATGGTGGAGGATCACGGGCTTGAGATTGTCACTTACCAGCCATTCCGGGATTTTGAGGGGATGCCCGAGCCACTGCGCCAGAAGGCTTTTCACCGTGCCGAGCGCAAGTTTGACCTGATGGAGCAGCTGGGAACCGACCTGCTGATGGCCTGCAGCAATGTGACGCCACAGGCCCTCGGGGGCATCCAGCGGGCCGCGAATGACCTGCATGAGCTGGGGGAACGGGCACGGGCACGGGGTCTGCGTGTGGCCTATGAAGCGCTGGCCTGGGCACGTCATGTGTACGATTACCGTGATGCCTGGGAAATCGTGCGTCGGGCCGATCACCCGAATGTGGGGTTGTGTCTGGATACCTTTCACACCTACTCACGCGCCACCGAGCTGGATACCCTGCTCAATATCCCCGGCGACCGCATCTTTCTGGTACAGATGGCCGATGCACCGCGCCTGTCCATGGACCACCTGAGCTGGAGCCGCCATTACCGCTGCTTTCCGGGCCAGGGCGAACTGGACCTGGAGCGCTTCATGACGCAGCTGCATGCCACCGGCTATGACGGGCCGCTGTCGCTGGAAATCTTCAATGACCAGTTCCGGGCCGGATCAGCGCAGAAAACTGCTGCCGACGGCTATCGGTCACTGGTGTATATCAATCGTCATACCGAAGCCCGTCAGGATCAACCGGCCATGCCCCTGCCGGAAGTGGTGCCCCCGACTGAAATACAGTTCATCGAGTTTGCCATCAACGAGACCGAAAAACAGGCTCTGACCACCCTGCTGCACCAGCTTGGTTTCCATCATGCCGCAACACATCGCCAGAAGGCCGTGGAGCTGTGGCGACAGGGCCGGGTGAATCTGGTCATGAACCTGGAACCGGACAGTTTCGCCCGGCACCATCACCAGCAGCGGGGTGTGTCGGTTTGTGCCTTCGGACTCGGCTGTCAGGGTACGGAGCAGCTGGTTACACGGGCAGCCATGCTTGGCTATCCCCCGGTCCACGGCAACCCGGAGACCGACACCCACGGCATCCCGGCCATTGCCGGCCCCGGTGGTGCGCTGCTGTATCTGGTCGACGAAGCCATCAAGCCGGCACACTGGGAACGCGAGTTTGTCTGGCATGACACCGATGAGGCACTGGCCTACCTGAGCCGGGTTGACCATATCGCCACCAGCATGAGCTATGAGGAAATGCTGCACTCGGTGCTGCTGTACCGCTCCCTGTTCAATATGCAGAGTACCCCGAGCGTCAATGTATCCGATCCGGGCGGTCTGGTGAAAAGTCAGGTGATGCAGACACCGAATCACGCCGTCTGCTTCACCCTCAACAGTTCACAGGCGCGCAATACCGTCTCCGGCCACATTCTGGACCGTTATGCCGGTACCGGGGTCAACCACATTGCGCTACAGACCACGGATATTTTCGCCATGGCCGAGCGCCTGCGCAGTCAGGGCACGCCCACCATGCAGGTGACAGAGAATTACCATGACGATCTGGCCGCCCGTTTCAGCCTCTCGGACGACCTGCTGGCACGGCTGCGGGATTACGGCATCCTGTATGACGAGGATGAAAACGGGGTATTTCTGCAGCTTTTCACCCGGATGTTTGCCGGGCGCTTCTGTTTTGAGATTGTGCAGCGTCAGGGGTATCAGGGATTCGGGGTTCCCAATGCCCAGATGCGCATGACCATGCAGGCTCGTGAACTGATGCGTTAAGCACGCCGGGATGGTATCCGGGGGGTATCATGCCTGCCCTGCCCGTTAGGCACAGGCGGCATTACCCGCCTGGCTGCCACCTTGTCAACAGCATGCGGTAGAACTGCTCGGCAGCCGGCGAGGCTTTGGCCTGTGGCACCCGCACCACGCCAACCGTGCGGGTGACAACAGGCGCGGTCAGGGGAATGATGGAGATGACCGGATGCGGCTCGGCCGGTAAAGACATGCGGGGCAGAGCCGCAACCCCCAGACCCGCCTCAACCAGTCCCAGCGAAGTCGAGAGATGCTGCACCTCATAATAAGGTCGGGGCCGGACCCGGGCGCCGGCAAGGGCCAGATCCATGATCAGACGATTGCCGCTGGCCCGGCCAACGGTAATGAAACGGTGATCCGCCAATTCGGCCCAGGTGACTTCACCCTGACTGACCAGCGGGTGGTCACAACGGCAGGCCAGATAAAAAGGCTCTTCAATCAAAGGCTCGAAAACAACCTCGGGATCGTCGGCACCCAGCAGGGTGATCCCGAAATCAACCTCACGATTGATCACGCTCTGCAGCACCTCATTGGCACCGGCATCAACGATACGGAAGCGGATTGCGGGATATTCCTTGACAAAATCACCAATCACATCCGGCAGGAAATAGTAAGCCGCCGTCGGGATGCAGGCGATACTGACCAGGCCCGAGCGGCGCTCGGCAATTTCACGCACGGACAGGAGCGAGGTTTCCAGGTCATCCAGCAGTCGGCGTGCACGGGGCAGGAAGTTGCGGCCGACGGCGGTCAGGGAAACACGCCGGGTAGTACGTTCCAGCAGCACAACCCCAAGCGCTGCCTCCAGCTTCTGGATGCGCCGCGTCAGTGCCGGCTGGGACAGGTGGATACTCTCTGAGGCGGCACGAAAACTCTGCATTTCAGCCGTGGCAACGAAAGCTTTCAGGTCTTCCAGATCAATATTCATGCTTAAAACGCAATAGTCATTCAGATCATTGCAATTTACACATATCATACTCTCATGGCAAAGTTTTCTTATCGCGGGTTCCTGACAACCCGCAGGAGGAAAATCAAGCTTATGTCCAGAATACCCTGTGTTCTCATGCGTGGCGGCACATCACGCGGCCCGTTTTTTCTGTCTTCCGATCTGCCGGCTGACACTGCTGCACGCGACTCGGTTCTGCTTTCGGCCATGGGATCGGGCCATCCGCTGCAGATCGACGGCATCGGCGGCGGCAATCCCCTGACCAGCAAGGCTGCCATCGTTGGAAAAAGCCAGCGACCGGATGCCGACGTTGACTACCTGTTTGCCCAGGTGAATATCGAAAAGGCGCTGGTTGATACGGCACCCAATTGCGGTAACATGCTGGCCGCTGTCGGCCCGTTCGCCATTGAACAGGGGCTGATTCCGGCAACCGACCCGGAGACCCGGCTGACGATCATGAATGTCAATACCGGCAAACGGATTGAGGCCACGATCCAGACACCCGGTGGCCATGTCAGCTACGCCGGGAATACAAGCATTGCCGGTGTGCCGGGTACGGCTGCACCGGTACGTCTGGCATTTCTGGATGCAGCCGGTTCCAAGACCGGCAGGCTGCTGCCGACGGGTGCACTGCGTGATGAGGTTGAAGGGGTCACCGTCACCCATTTCGACATGGCGGTTGCTGCAGTGCTGGTCCACGCGGAAAGCCTTGGCAAGAGCGGGCAGGAAAGTCCTGCCGTGCTGGATGCCGATCGACTTTTCATGGCACGGCTGGAGGCGTTGCGGTGCCGCTCGGGGCAGCTGATGGGCCTGGGGGATGTGGCGGGTATGGTCATCCCCAAGCCGATTCTGCTGGCCAGACCCAACAGGGGTTCAACCATTACGGTACGCTACTTCATGCCTCATGCCTGCCATACCGCAGTAGCCATTACCGGTGCCGTGTGCATCGCAGCGGCCTGCTGTACCCGCGGCACGGTTGCGCATGAGCTGGCCGAGCTCCCCGAACCCGATGCACAGGGCCGCCGGCTGCTGGTCATCGAACACCCTTCCGGGCGCACCCCGGTTGAGATCGAACAGAACCCCGAGACAGGCGAAATCGGCCGCGTCTCAGTCATCAGAACAGCACGCAGGCTTTTCGAAGGCTTTGTGCATATCCGCGACAAAGTCGCATAGTCTATTCCTGAAGAGGAGGAAAACCACATGAAACTGTTGAAAAAACCCGGTCTCCGGTCGATAGCGCTGGGTGTCGCTGCCCTGCTGGTGATGCCGATGACACTGAATGCACAGGATTTTTCCGGTAAAACGGTCGAATGGACCGTGCCCTTTGGCGTTGGTGGCGGTACCGACGTCTGGGCACGCTTCTTCGCGCCACAGCTTGCCGAGACGCTGCCCGGAAAGCCGACAGTGGTGGTGCTGAACGTACCGGGCGGCGGCTCGATTACCGGGGCCAATCAGTTCTACCAGCGCGCCAGCCATGACGGACTGGCGATCCTGGGCACCTCGGCCTCGACCCAATACCCTGCCATTCTGGGTGATCGCCGGGTACGCTATGACTATACCGACTGGACGGCGGTTCTGGCTTCGCCCACGGGTGGGGTGGTCTATATCGACCCGAAATACGGCGTGACCGGCCCGCAGGACATCGAAAAACTGCGCAGCCAGCAGATCCGCTTTGCCAGCCAGGGCGCGACGGCGCTGGAAATGCCTGTCCTGCTGGGTTTCAAGATGATGGGACTGAATATCAAACCCGTCTTCGGGATGAAAAGCCGGGGCGAGGGGCGGCTGGCCTTTGAACGCGGTGAGGCCGGGATCGATTTCCAGACCAGTTCGGCCTATCTCAGCAGCGTCAAGCCGCTGGTCGATGGCGGCAAGGCGGTGCCCTTGTTCTCGCTTGGGGTGGTCAATGCCGATGGCGTGGTCGGGCGCGACCCGTCCTTCCCCGACCTGCCGACCTTTGTCGAGTTCTACGAACAGGCGACCGGCGCCAAACCCGAGGGTGATGCCTTCGAGGCCTGGAAAGCGCTGATGCTGGCCGGGTACTCGTTGCAGAAGATGGTGGTTCTCCCCAAGGACGCACCCGCCGATGTGATCGCCGCCTATGGCGATGCGGCGAAAGCCATCGTCGAGGCACCAGATTTCCGCAAGCGCGCGGGCGATGAACTGGGCAATTACGAGCAGCTTGTGGGCCCTGAGGCCGATGCGGCGTTGAAAGAGGCGCTGACACTGGACCCGGGCGTCCGGGATTTCCTGACCAACTGGCTGTCCGAAGACTACAACGTCCGTATGTGAGGCCACAGGCGAGGCCCCGCGCCTCGCCCCAACTCTCCGGGAGGAAACCAAAATGTTCGATGTTGCGCTTTCGGCGCTTGGACAGGTCATGTCCGGCGGCCATATCGCCTTTCTGATCCTTGGCGTCTGTGTCGGTTTGATCGTGGGTATTCTGCCCGGCCTCGGCGGCATCGCGGGCATGTCGATCCTGCTGCCGTTTCTATATGGAATGGAGCCGACAGCGGCCCTTGGGATGCTGATCGGCATGGTCGCGGTTATCCCGACCGGCGACACCTTCGCGTCGATAATGATGGGGATTCCCGGCTCCAGCGCCAGTCAGGCGACCGTTCTGGACGGCTTTCCCATGGCCAAGCGTGGCGAGGCATCGCGGGCGCTGTCCGCCGCTTTCACCAGTTCGCTCATGGGCGGGGTGATCGGGGCGCTGGTGCTGTCCTTTGCCATCGTCATCGCGCGCCCGCTAGTACACCGCCCCGTAAACTTATCGGATAATGGCAGCCCGACCTATTGAGT
>DAOPKY010000036.1:0-65 GCA_035391465.1 Thiolinea sp.
AGCCCCGACAACGGCTCCAGCCCCGACAACGGCTCCAGCCCCGACAACGGCTCCAAACCCGACTC
>DAOPKY010000036.1:165-41960 GCA_035391465.1 Thiolinea sp.
CAGCTCCAAACCCGACTCCAGCTCCAAACCCGACTCCAGCTCCAAACCCGACTCCAGCTCCAAACCCGACTCCGGCACCGGTCAAACCCGGCAGTAAAGTTGCTGGCGACCCGCACTTCACTGGCGCGGAGGGTGGCAAGTACAACATCAAAGGCGACAATGATGCTGTGTACAATCTGCTGAGTGACAAGGGCCTGCAGGTTAACTCCACTTTCAACAACAACTTCATGCAGGACTTCGGCATTACGCTGGGCCAGGATCAGATTGCCTTTGACAAGGCCGGCAAACTGACCATTAACGGTGAAGAACAGAAAGGTGATGGAGAGTTTCTGAACGGCAAAGTGTCCCGCAAAGGCAATCAGGTCACTGTTCAGTCTGACGAGTACAGCATGAAACTGGCTGCGGTTCAGAACAAATACATGAACATCGACTTTACCAGCGATAACGCCGCAGCTGATGGTGTCATGCCACATGGCCTGTGGGGGCAGTCAGCCGATGGTGACGGCAAGGCCCGCAAAGGAAGCGGCTTTGATGGTACCGGTGCCATTGAGCGTCTGGATGGCACCATGGCCAAGAAAGGCGACAAGACTTATCAGCTGTATGAAGTCAATGGCCTGTTCGATACCGGCTTCGCCAACTTCAACCGCTTCAATGGTGGCTTCACGGGCGCTCCTGCTGCTCCGGTAGCCGCCAGAGGCAATGGCGAATAAAGCCGTAGAACCCTGCGCCTGCTGATCCCGGATCAAGGCAACAGGTACATGAGGCCAGCCACAGGGCTGGCCTTTTTTATTCAGGCAGCTACAGCTGCCACCCGGCAGGCATTTCCTCCCGCATCGGGGCCACACTGCACTCCTGAACCGCCTGCCCCGGCAGGGCCATGTGGCAAACAACCGTTTCTGCCTCCCGGCCTTTGCTGAAACGGGCACTGATACGCGCAGCCAGCATCAGGTCATCTGTCGTGATTCCATCCCCGTCCAGCAGGGTCAGGGGACCGGAGTGGCTGATGGTTTTAACCCAGGCAAACTCACGCCGATACCCTTCGAGAAAGTTGACCTCCCCTTCCTCACGCGCAATGATCATCTTGAAATGGGGACGCGGGCGCAGGTGGCGACCGATCTTGAGCAGCATGATGTCATCCAGCTCATAATTACGCTCGGGCCGGTTTGCCCATAAATCCTGCAACTTGCGGGAATAATTGGCATCGGTGAGGAAACAGCAACCACCCGCTGGCTGTGCATAGGCTTCAATACCCCACTCCTGTGCCAGCGCCATCTGTGGCTTGCGACTGCGCCCGGTAAAGCCGAACAGCCGTTCCCGGTCCACCCAGCCCATGCGTTCCGGCAGGGTTTCCGGCAGGTGTCGGGCACATAAAGGACGCAACAGGCGTTCATCAGCACCCGACTCCGCAGCAATGACCGGCATGGTGGCGCGGCGCTGTGACATGGGACGCTGGCCGATCACCTCACCGGTGATAATGAAGTCAAAATCCTGTTTTGCCGCCCATTCCTTCGCCTTGCGCACCATGAATATCTTGCAGTCCAGACAGGGATTAAGGTTAGCCCCGTACCCGTGCTTCGGATTCAGCACCACATCCTTGTACTCCTCCACAATGTCGATAATGTGAAGCTTTATGCCCAGTTGCTCGGCCACCCAGAGTGCATTATTGCGCTTGGGCTTGTCCTGGTGCTGTTTGCGGATGGCGTGGGTATGCCCCTCGACACAAAAGCCGGTGAAGAAGTTGATCCCCTCCACATGGACTCCCTGCTCCAGTACAGCCCGGGTGGCCAGCATGGAATCCAGCCCCCCTGAAATCAATGCTACAGCCCGTGGCTGCCTGCACACCTCAGTCAATGTTCAAATCCTTTATTTTTCAGTGAAGTTCTTTACGAAGAATGACAGGGGCTTGAAATCCACCACACAACGCATGGCCGGAATCCAGTGTGCCATATTGCGGATGGTAAACAGGCGTCCCTCATTCATCTGTTCCGGCACACCGTCATGAAACAGTACCACGCCCCCCTGACGACGCTGACACACCTGCTCCAGTACATTGGAGAGAATTTTGTCACCCTGCTGGTTATCCGTGTTCCAGTCAAAGGCGGAATACTGCCAGTCGATATGGGTGAAACCGGCCTGATCCAGCATCTGCAATACCTGCCCGTTATTCTCCTTGCGGTTGAACCAGCCATCGCCATACGGCAGCCGGAACAACGGTGGATTGGTGCTCAGGTAAGGCTCCAGCACCGTTCTGGCACGGATAAAATCGGCCTGTGCCTGCTCCGGTGGTACCTGGGTATAGTGCAGGTGCGAGTAGGAATGTGAGCCGATTTCAAAGCCGGCCCGGCGCGTCTCGGCCAATACTTCACGACGTTGCAGGCACTGTCGGTAGGCTTCACAATCCGGAGCACCGGCAGTCGGGTCGGAGGGACACTGTTCAACCCGTATCTGCTCACAATCCACCTTTCCCGCCAAGACAAAAAAGGTAGCAGGAATGTGCTCCCGCTGCAGGACACGTAACAACTCCGGTGTTTCCATGGCCGGGCCATCATCGAAACTCAGGTGCAGGGGATAAAGGGTATCATCCTGGCATTGGTAACGCGCCCGAACAGCGCTACAATCTTCGGCCTGTACCGTTGTCATTCCCAGAAACCCGGCCAGTGCCCAAATGCCCGTCTTCCACCATCGTGTTTTTTTCATTGCTGCTCCCTGTGGTTATTGCAGTCATCGTTCCATTCCTGTCTCCAGGCCCCCTTCCCCGATTCAGTCTGAGGCAACCAGGGTGATCTAAACTTGGCCCATCCATTAATCGTCAGTTTATCAGGGTATGGCACAGTAATGGCGTTTGGCAATGGTTATAGTATCGTTAGTATCGACACGGCCTGGAAAGTGGAATGACATCCTCAATACCAGGAGCAATACGGTGGTGACTGGCCGGCATGCAATGCCATGGCCCCTTTCCGCCCAGGGATGTGACAAAGGACAACAACAGCGGGGATGATCATGTTAATTCAGCGCATCAGCCTGTTTGCCGCCTGCGGACTGGTACTGTCCGCCTGTGGAAGCAGCAACATACAGACTTACGAGCCGGTCCCGATCAAAGACCAGCAACCGGCAACTGCCCAGCCCCTGCGTTACATCACCGAAAATCAGGATGATGCAGCCCGGAGACAGGCCGAACAGCTGGCGCGTCAACAACAGCAACAGGCGGAACAGCTGGCGCGTCAACAGCAGCAGCAGACCGAACAGGAAGCCCGGCAGCGCCAGCAGCAGGCCGAACAGCAGGCCCGGCAGCAACGGCTGGCCTGGGAGCAGCAGAAAGCAGCACTGGAACAGCAACAGCAGGCCGAACGCCAGCGTTACCAGATCGCCTGGGAGCAGGAACAGCAGCGCCTGAAACAACAGCACATCGCCGAGCAACAGCAGGCTGAAGTCCGGGAACGCTACCGTCAGGCCTGGGAACAAAAACAACGCGAGCAGGAACAGCAGCGCCAGGCTCTGGCACGTCAGCAGGCCGAGGAGCAACAGCGTCAGCAACTGGCAGAGCAGCAGCAGGCTGAAGCACAGCGCCAGCAGCAAATGGCCCGGCAGCAACAGCAGCGACAACAACAGCAACAACAGCTGGCAGAAAAGCGTCGACAGGAATATCAGCAGCAACTGGCCCGGCGCCAGCAGCAGAATCAGCCCCCGCAACTGGCACCGGCTGTACAGCTGCAATATGCCGGCGGACGCATGTATACCGGACCGGGACGTTTTACCCGCCTGCCGGATAGCGTCGCCTCCAGCCTGCGCCTGCGTGGTGTCTCCGAACGCGGCATGAGCGCCTATGTGCGCCCCGCCAGCGGTAATGCACCCGCCCTGCTGACAGCCAGCGCCGATACACCGCGCAATCCGGCCTCGACCATGAAGCTGGTCACCACCTATGCTGCACTGGGTACGCTGGGACCGAATTTCCGCTGGCCCACCGAGATTTATACCACCGGCCCCATTCAGGGCGGGGTACTGCAGGGTGATGTGGTCATCAAGGGCTATGGCGACCCTGACTTCAAGGAAGCCAACCTGCGCCGCATGCTGCAGTCACTGCGTGCCCGCGGGGTCCAGCGTATTGCCGGGAATCTGGTGGCAGATACCAGTTTCTTCAGTGTCCCGTATCAGAATCCCGGTGCCTTCGACGGCAATGCCAAGGCTGCCTATAACGCCCAACCGGAAGCCCTGCTGTATCAGGGGCGTGGCAGCAAATACCAGTTCAAGGGGCTGGGCAGGAAGGTAGCCCGCACGGCAGGACTGCCCAGCAGCACCAAAGCCCGCAACGATCTGGACAGCAACCTGTTTGCAGCATTCTGGAAAATCTGGGGCGGCGAGCTGCGTGGTCAGATACAGGGTGATTTCCGTACCGGTGCCACCCCGTCTCATGCCCAGAAAGTCTTTACCAACTTCTCGCCCCCCCTGCGCGAAGTCATCAAGGAAATCAACAAGGAAAGTGTCAATGTCATGGCCCGGCAGGTACTTCTGACCCTCGCGGCCTATCGCATGGGTGCCCCCGGAACCCCGGCCAAGGGTACTGCCGCCGTCAGCCAGTTCCTGGAAAGCCGGGGCCTCAACTTTCCCGAGCTGCGGGTTGAGAATGGTTCGGGCCTGAGCCGGGTGGCCAGAATTTCAGCCCGGCATCTGGGTGAAATGCTGGTGGATGCCTATAACAGCCCGTTCCGGAATGATTACATGAATTCGCTGGCGGTACTCGGGGTGGACGGCACGCTGGAAAACCGCATGAAACGCAGCCCGGTCAATGGCAAGGGCCGTTTCAAGACCGGCACCTTGCGCAATGTGCGCGGACTGGCGGGTTACCTGCAGGCAGCCAACGGGGAAACCTACGTGGTATCCATCCTGCACAATGACCCCAAAGCCCGCAGCGCTGCCCGTTCGGCACACGACGATCTGGTGGAATGGGTCTACTGGGGACCACGCAATAACTTCGCCAGTGCCGACTAGCACGCCACTGGCAGGATCAGAAAAACAGGGGCCGATGCCCGGCAACGGGCATCAATTAATCGACACCGATCAGGGCCGGGCCGGATACCCTTCCATCCGGCCCTGAATCCGTTCAGGACAATTGGCAGACAGGAACAGGTTACGCGGGCAAAAAGCTCAGAGTGGTGTTGCCCACAGATCATGCTCATCTGCATGAGTCACCCGTACCCGCACCCGTTCACCGACCGGCAGCGCCACCCCTTCAACCAGCACCTGTCCATCGATTTCAGGTGCATCACGGTAACTGCGTGCCACACTCATGCCATCTTCCACGGCATCCACCAGCACTTCCAGCTCACGCCCGATCATGCGACCAAGCTTCTCGGCACTGATTTCAGCCTGCACGGCCATGAAGCGCTCCAGGCGCTCCTCCTTGACAGCTTCCGGCACCGCCCCCGTCAGCGTATTGGCCGCCGCGCCCTCAACCGCTGAATAGGCAAAAGCCCCCACCCGGTCCAGACGGGCCTCCTGCAGAAATTCCAGCAATGTCTCGAAATCCGCTTCGGTTTCCCCCGGAAACCCGACAATAAAGGTACTGCGCACCGCCATATCCGGGCATTGTGCACGCCACGCCTGCAACCGTGTCAGCACCTTTTCCGCATGGGCAGGCCGGCGCATGGCCTTGAGAATACGCGGGCTGGCATGCTGAAACGGAATATCCAGGTAAGGCAGGATGCTGCCCTCGGCCATCAGCGGCAGCAGCCTGTCCACATGCGGGTAAGGGTAGACATAATGCAGCCTGACCCAGACACCCATTGCCCCCAGTGCTTCTGCCAAAGTCTGGATATGAGTTTTGAGCGGCTTGCCGCCCCAAAAGCCGGTACGGTACTTGGTATCCACGCCATAGGCACTGGTGTCCTGGGAAATGACCAGCAACTCCTTCACTCCGGCCTGCACCAGGTTTTCGGCCTCCTGCAGCACCTCACCGATCGGGCGTGAAACCAGATCCCCGCGCAGGGAGGGAATGATGCAGAATGAACAGCGATGGTTACAGCCTTCGGATATCTTGAGATAGGCATAATGGCGCGGTGTGAGGCGCACCCCCTGCGGCGGAATCAAATCGATATGGGGGTCATGCAACGGAGGCAGATGCTGATGCACCTCACTCATGACCTGTTCATAGGCATGGGGTCCGGTCACAGCCAGCACATTCGGATAGGCATCCAGCACCTTGTGACTTTCCGCTCCCAGACAGCCGGTGACAATCACCCGCCCGTTTTCCTCCAGCGCCTCGCCAATCGCATCCAGCGACTCTTCCACCGCTGCATCAATAAAGCCACAGGTGTTCACGACCACCAGATCGGCATCCTGATAAGTTGCACTGATGCCATAGCCTTCGGCCCGTAATTGCGTCAGTATCCGCTCTGAATCCACCAGCGCCTTGGGACACCCCAGACTGACAAAACCCACACGCGGTGTTGAATGGCTCATGACCCCTTACCCGATCCAAAAAATAAAAAGCGCGAGGGTATCACAGAAGTTATGCACATGGACATGAAAATGTCATATTTCAGCCCTCCAATGCACACAAGGTTCAGGATTGTCAATGCCTCAAGGTATATTATTGAAAATAAAGCACTTAACAATAAGTCTGGTTTTTGCTCAAATCCGTATAAACCCACCACTGTCAGGCCATGCAACAGCCTGCTCAAGCTCTCTGCACAGCTTTATCCACAAACGATATTGATAAACAACCAAGTTATTGATTTTTCAATAAAGATAGCGATAAGCCGGATAAAAATGGTGAAAAATCAAGACTAAATTCATTCATACATTATTAATCAATTTTTTTAATCCACAAGTCATGAATTATATTTGACTAATTAGCACAGTGAATATCAGCTCATTGATTGATAAAAAATGCTTTAAAAACAATAAGCAAGAAAAAATTCTGTTGCATTGTCACTTGAGCCGGGCAGCAGCAGCGACCCGCTGCCCGAACTATCCACAAAGTTATCCACAGAAAACGCCAGTCATTCCATCCCCATCAGCGGCATCAGCCTCTACCCTCGGACATATAGCTTCCCGAAAGCTTTGGGCTAGAATGAAAGGTGCAAACAAGATTTTTATTTTTTTCAGGGTTTTGAGGAGATTCTGATGTCAAAACAGCACCCGGTTATCGCCGTTGCCGGCTCTTCCGGAGCCGGAACAACCTTTGTCAAACGCGCCTTTGAAAACATTTTTCGACGGGAAGGCATCAAGGCGGCCATTATTGAAGGCGACAGCTTCCACAGCGTCACACGGGCCGAGTTCAAGCAGAAATCGGCAGAAACCGAAAACTTCAGCCACTTCGGTCCGGAAGCGAACGATTTCCATGCCCTGAGCCGCCTGTTTCAGAGCTATGCCGCCACCGGTGGCGGGCAGCGGCGCTACTACCTGCACAATGCACAGGAAGCGGCCCACCACTGCAAACGGCTGGGCGATCTGGGTATCGCCTGCAATGCCGGTGCCGGGGAGTTCACCCCCTGGGAGGAGCTGGAACCTGATACCGATATTCTGTTCTACGAAGGACTGCACGGCATGGTCCGCGATGATACCGCCGACAAGCGCCATGGCGGTTTTGATGTTGCCAGCCATGTGGATCTGGGCATCGGTGTCGTACCCAGCGTGAATCTGGAATGGATTCAGAAAATCCACCGTGACAATGCCGAACGCGGCTACAGTCAGGAAGCCATTGTTGACACCATCCTGCGCCGCATGCCGGACTATGTGAACCACATCACGCCGCAGTTCTCGCGTACCCACATCAACTTCCAGCGCGTCCCCACCGTGGATACCTCCAATCCCTTCATCGCGCGCGACATTCCTACCGCAGACGAGAGTTTTGTCGTCATCCGCTTTGCCAATCCGGCCAGGCTCAATATCGACTTTCCACGCCTGCTGACCATGCTGCACAACTCCTTCATGTCACGGCGCAACAGTATCGTGGTCCCCGGTGGCAAGATGGTACTGGCCATGGAACTGATCCTGAACCCGATCATCAACGACATGATCGCCACCAAACAGCACGTATGATTCCGGCACCCCACCCAGGTCGGTGGGGTGTGATGTTTCCCTCTCCCCTTTTTTTCCTGCACTGGGTTAGAATAAGGCCCTCTTGGCAACCCTTTGGTAAAACTGCATCCATGACCCAGGCCCAACTGCCCCAGAAACAACATCGCATCACCTTTATCGGTGCCGGCAACATGACGCGCAGCCTGATAGCCGGGCTGACCCAGGAAGACGACAACCGCAGTCTTGTCCTGCGGGTTGCGGACCCTGACCAGACCCAGCTCGATATCATCCGCCGCCATTTCCCCACCGTGGCCACCTTCACTGACAATCTGCAGGCCGTGACAGATGCCGATCTGGTGGTGCTGGCAGTCAAGCCCCAGATCATGCCGGTTGTCGCCCGTTCCCTGAACGGTTTCACCCATGGCCAGCCGCCCCTGTTTGTTTCTGTAGCTGCCGGGATCACGGTGGCCTCCCTGCATCAGTGGCTGGGAGCCAGCCTGCCGGTAGTGCGCTGCATGCCCAATACCCCGGCGCTGGTCCAGGCCGGCACCACGGGACTGTATGCCAGCCACCAGGTCAGCCCCGAGCAGCGCAATCTGGCAGAAAGCCTGCTGCGCACCGTGGGTGTGACGCTCTGGTTTGAAGATGAAGCCCGGCTGGATACCGTGACCGCCGTTTCCGGCAGCGGACCGGCTTATTTCTTCCTGGTCATGGAAGCCATGATCACCAGCGCCATACGCATGGGGCTGGAACCGGAAGAAGCCCGGTTACTGGTGGTACAAACGGCTTTTGGTGCTGCCAAACTGGCACTGGAAAGTGAGGATGCACCGGCAGAACTGCGGCACAAGGTGACATCCAGAGGCGGGACAACCGAAGCGGCCATCCGCCAGCTGGAAAGCGGTGATCTTGCCGCCCTGTTTGATCAGGCCCTGCATGCCGCCGCGCAACGCGCCCGTGAACTGGCCAACCCCCAACCCTGACGGACACCTGACATGGAAACCCTGCAACTGATTGCCATTTTTCTGGTATCAACCCTGTTTTCCCTTTACATCGGTGCAGTCCTGATCCGCTTCCTGCTGGCCTGGTCACGTGCCGACTTCTACAACCCCCTGTCCCAGTTTCTGGTCAGAATCACCAACCCGGTGCTGGTCCCACTGCGTCGGGTTATCCCGGCGGCAGGCAAGCTGGATACCGCCTCACTGGTACTCGCGGTCGGGCTGCAGTTTATCGGCTCACTGCTGCTGGACCTGCTCGGGCGCGGCAATTACGGCCTGCCAACCCTGCTGCTGGCCTCGGTAGCCGATGTGCTGCGCACCATCATCTGGATTTATATCTTCGCCCTGATTATCCAGGCAGTTCTGAGCTGGGTGGGCAACAGCTATGACAACCCGGTCGCCTCACTGCTCAACAGCCTGACCCGGCCACTGCTGCAGCCGCTGCGCCGCTTTGTACCGACCATCGGCATGGTCGACCTGTCACCGCTGGTTGCCATCCTGCTGTTGCAGATTGTCCTGATCATCCTGCGGGGCCTGCCAGGCATTTTCTAGCGGGCCGCAGAAGCAACAGAAACAGTGGATGCCCTCGTCCTCAAAGGCGAGGCATCAGGGCTTGCGCTTCAGGTGATAAACGCTGGCGGGCGGGAAGTTGTTGAGAACAAAACTGTCACGGCTGGAAAACAGCCCGTGCCGTTCCAGAGTCTCACGCCGGACCGGGCAACGGTGCCCATAGGTGAACTGCACAAAAACACCATCCTGATCCAGCACCTGAAATGCCGCCCCCAGAATGGCATCAATCTGCCGGTCTTTCATCGACAGAAACGGCAGGCCACTCACCACCGCACCGGCCCGCTTCAGCTGCAGGTGCGACATGGCTTCTGCGGCACCGTTGACCACGGTGGCGGTGGGGTATTTCTGTTTCAGGTCAGCCGCAAAACGGCCATTGAGTTCAATCAGAACCAGTGCGGACTCCGGAATCCCGACCGCCAGCAATTCACGGGTAAAAACACCGGTGCCCGGCCCAAGCTCGATGACCTGTCCCATCCCGGAATGCAGCCCTCGCACCATTTTCCGGGCCAGACGCCGACTGGAGGGCACAACCGAAGCCGTCACCAGCGGGGACTTCAGCCACTCCCTGATGAAAGACGAAGTTTCCTGTAACTTCACTGCTTTGGATATCATGATTAATCCTTGCTATCGAGGTACTCCAAGTGCGCCCTGTTTTAACGCCTGGCCGCCATTCAGGCAAGTCCTGAATAAAAAAAGCCGGGAAATTTCCCGGCTTTTTCAGTCATTACTGGCCATCAGGCAGCAAAATTGGCGGCGGCAAAATCCCAGTCGGCCAGATTGTTCAGGAAGGTTTCCACGAACTTGGGCCGGGCATTACGATGGTCGATGTAATAGGCATGCTCCCAGACATCAATGGTCAGCAGCGGCTTGTCAGCCGTGGTCAGGGGGGTGGCAGCATTGCCGGTGTTAACGATGTCCACACTGCCGTCCGCTTTTTTTACCAGCCAGGTCCAGCCGGAACCGAAGTTACCGACAGCTGAAGCGGTAAAGGCTTTCTTGAATTCATCGAAGGAACCCCACTTGGCCTTGATGGCATCAGCCAGTGCCCCGGCTGGCTCACCACCACCATTGGGTTTCAGGGAGTTCCAGAAAAAGGTGTGATTCCATATCTGGGCCGCGTTATTGAATACACCACCGGCAGGTGCAGCCTTGATAATCGCCTCCAGTGACAGGTTCTCATACTCGGTGCCCGGCACGAGATTATTGAGATTGGTGACATAGGCATTATGGTGCTTGCCATAATGGTAATCCAGGGTTTCCGCCGACATGTGCGGGGCCAGGGCATCCTTGGCAAAAGGCAGTTCGGGTAGTGTATGTGCCATTTCAGTACTCCTCTGAATGTTATAACTGACATTGAGAGGCGTAAGATAGGCCATTTCCGTATCGGGGCGCAATAAGCCCGAACACCAAAGTGGTTGCACGGCCCCGGACGGGGCACCGGGAATCGCTCCCTGGAAAAAACTCAGCGGGCCGCCGCCAGCCAGGCTCGCTGTACGGCAGCCGGTGCCCTGCGACCGATCATGAAATCATCAAAGTCGATATAGCTGTCCCAACGTGGAGCCCAATCCAGGCTGGCCCCACCGTGAAAGGTGCTGAACAGGAAGGCATCAATTTCGGCCTGATTGCCATAGCGCCAGACAATATCGGTACGCCGGGTCGCCAGCTGACCGTCCACCCAGACCTCATAAATACCGTCACGCCTGCCGGGGGTATTGACCCTGACCCGCTGGCTCACCTCCTGCCACTGTCCCGGACGCACCCTGGCATCCATGGGCCAGTAGTCACCGAACTTGCGCTCGGCAGGCATGCCGACATAGTAGAGGTAGGGGACCAGCCGGCCATCACCCAGCCACATCAGGCGTGCCGTCCAGCCATCACCCTTGACCGGCTTGTTGCCACCGGCGTAACGTCCGTCCCCGGTCCCCAGTCCCGGCAACTTGCCCCCCTTGCGGAAATCAAAGCCGGGCTGGAAACGCATCTTGTAACTCAGCCAGTATTCATTCGACTGCGGTACTCTGGCGATGAACTGCACGCCACTGTGCCAGCCACCGACCACATTGGCCGGATACTTGACACGCAGGTAATGGTTGCCGGGATTTCGTTTGTCAAAGCGGACCATGGCCCGGTTCTGCAGCCAGTCCCGTACCAGCATGTGCCAGTCTTCTTTCAGCATGGCACGCTGATAAGGCTGTGGCTGGTGTTGATTGAAGTTCACCCGGAATGCCTGATAGGGACGCAGCGGCTCGGCAGCACTGGTTGAGGAAAAAATGGCGGTGGCTGACAGCAGCCCGGCAATCAGCAGTGTTTTTGACCACATTATTGTAAAACCCCTTGTATTCTGGTTTTTCTTCTGACGGGGAGCCCCTGCGCATCAGTTGATGACAACACAGTGGATATGAAGCTGGCTTGAACGAACCGTAAAAACCCTGCAGGAAACCAGACGGGCCGTGTTGGGTTTACCGCTGACAGAACCCGCAACCTGAGCAACAAAACTGCTACACTGAACTATTACCCCCCAAGGAAACCGTAATATGCAACGTCCGATGCCCGGCCTGACCGAATTCATTGTGATTATTGCCCTGCTGTCTTCTTTTGTGGCGCTGTCCATTGATGCCATGCTGCCGGCACTGCCGGAAATCGGCCAGGCCCTGGGTGTGACGGATGAAAACCAGCCCCAGCTGATTCTGTCGGTACTGTTTCTGGGGATGGCACTGGGCCAGCTGGTGATCGGGCCGTTATCCGACAGCATAGGGCGCAAACCCCTGATCTACATCGGCCTCGGCATCTTCATCATCGGCTGCATCCTGTCCTGGCGGGCAGAAAACTTCACCACCATGCTGATCGGGCGCTTCCTGCAGGGGCTGGGCGCAGCATCACCCCGCACCATCACCATGGCGCTGGTACGCGACTGCTACAGTGGCCGCGCCATGGCACGCATCATGTCCTTCAGCATGCTGGTCTTCATCATGGTGCCGGCACTCGCCCCCGGCATCGGTCAGGTCATCATCCATCTGGCCGGCTGGCGCAGCATCTTTCTGGTCTTCATCCTGCTCGGCATTCTGGTGGTCGCCTGGTTCGGCCTGCGCATTCCGGAAACCCTGCCCGCGGAAAAACGCACTCCACTGGTCATGAAACAGCAGCTGGCCGCCATCCGGCAGGTACTGACCCACCGCTATACCATGGGTTATACCCTGTCCACCGGCATGATTTTCGGTGCCTTTCTGGGCTACCTGAACTCGGCCCAGCAGATACTGCAGGTTCAGTACGGTCTGGGCGACAGGTTTCCGTTGTATTTCGGGTTGCTGGCTCTGGTACTGGGTGCAGCCTCCTTCATCAATGCCCAGCTGGTCATGAAGCTGGGCATGCGCCTGCTGGCACGGCTGGCCTACTGGCTTCTGATCGGGGCTTCCGCTGCCTGCCTGCTGGTTGTCTGGCCACTGGACGGGCATCCGGAACTGTGGCTCCTGCTGGCTTATTTTTCACTGGCCTTTCTTGGTATCGGCCTGCTGTTTGCCAACCTCAACTCGCTGGCCATGGAGCCGCTGGAAACCCATGCCGGGCTGGGAGCCTCCGTCATCGGCTCGCTGTCCACCCTGATCTCGGTACCGCTGGGTACCCTGATCGGGCAAAGTTACAACGGTACAATCATGCCACTGGTGATCGGCTTCATGGCGCTGGGCAGCCTCGGGCTGGTCATCATGGAATGGACCGAACGCCACCACAAGGCAGCACTGATCCGGCAGGACTGAAAGCAGACGGGAGCAGGTCAATATGGTTTATCAGTCAACCTTCACCTTCAACACCCGTGGCCGGGGCACCTACAAGCTCACGACACAAGTGGAGCAGCACATTCGTGCCAGCAGCATCCGTACCGGCATCTGCTCGGTCTTCATCCACCATACCAGTGCCTCGCTGATCATCACCGAAAATGCCGACCCCTCGGTGCGCCGCGACCTGGAAACCATCCTGCGCCGGCTGGCCCCGGATGGCGATCCGGCTTATGAGCATGATGACGAGGGAGATGATGACATGTCCGGCCATGTGCGCTGCATGCTGACCCGTGACAGCCTGAGCATTCCCGTAACGCAGGGCGCTTCGGGACTCGGCACCTGGCAGGGCATTTTCCTGTACGAACACCGCTTCGGGCATTTCAGCCGCCGCCTCACTGTCACGATACTGGGGGAGTGATATACTCCCTGCCCCGTCAAACTTAACCATCCGAGCCTGCCATGAAGCAAAGCCCGTTTCTGCAAACTGCCCTGGAGGCGGCCCGTGCCGCTGAAACCGTGATCCGCAAGCATTATGTCCAGGGCGTCGAGGTCCAGCTCAAGCCCGACCAGTCCCCCGTCACGGTCGCCGACATTGAAACCGAACAAACCATCCGCAGCCTGATTCTGGAGCGTTTTCCGGAACATGGCTTTTATGGTGAGGAAACCGGCAAGGTCAACGCCGACGCCGAGTACAACTGGCTGATCGACCCCATCGACGGCACCAAAAGCTTTGTGCGCCGTTATCCGTTCTTCTCCACCCAGATTGCCCTGATGCAGGGTGATGCGCTGATTCTCGGGGTATCCAATGCGCCCGAATTCGGGCAGCTGGCCTACGCCGAAAAAGGCACGGGTGCTTTCCTGAACGGTGAGCGCATCCGGACCAGCAACTACGCCACCCTGTCGGAAGCCACCCTGTCACTGGGCAATATCGCCACCCTGGCCGGCAAGCCCCAGTGGCAAAACCTGGGGGCCATTGTGCGCGAGGTGAACCGTATCCGGGGCTACGGTGATTTCTATCACTATCACCTGCTGGCCTGCGGCAGTCTGGATGCCGTCCTCGAATCCGATCTTAATATTCTCGATATTGCGGCCCTGTCGGTGATTGTCAGCGAGGCAGGCGGTGTCTTCACCGACCTTTATGGCCAGCCCCTGACCCTGGCCACCACGTCAGTGCTGGCAGCAGCCAGCCCCGCCCTGCACCAGCAGCTTTCACAACGGCTGCAGTACCGCTGACAAAACGCTGAACCCATGCTCACGGCTTATGCCGGCCTGTTTCTGTCCGCGCTGCTGGCAGCCACCCTCCTGCCGGTCCAATCCGAGGCGGTGCTGACCGGCCTGCTGCTGTCAGGGCAGTACGGGTTCTGGGGCCTGATTGCTGTTGCCAGTCTGGGGAATACCCTGGGAGCCATTATCAACTGGTACCTGGGTTACTACCTGGAGCACCTGCGCCACTACCGCTGGTTTCCGGTCAGCACAGAGGCTCTGACACGGGCACAACAACGTTTCCAGCGCTATGGCCGGTGGTCGCTGCTTCTGAGCTGGGTACCGGTTATCGGCGACCCCCTGACCGTGCTGGCCGGTCTGCTGCGCACCCCGCTGCATGTTTTTATTCCGCTGGTGCTGCTGGCCAAGACCGGGCGCTATCTGGTACTGGCCTGGCTGGTCAGTGTCGCCGGATAAAACAACGGGAAAGTCTGCAGCAGCAGGACGGAGCCGGCCAATCGGTACCACCGGAAAATAAAATCAGCATTTTTACCATTGCAATCTGATGAATTTTCTCTGACCATGGCTTTTTTCCATGTCCCCTAACACTGCAAAACGTGGAGGAGTCCCCATGTTGAAATCATTATTCGCCGGTACCGTACTGGCATTTTCCCTGATGACGGCTCAGGCCGCAGACCCCGCTGCCGAGACGCCCAAACCCGTCAATCCGGTCCTGAAACTGGCCACCACCACCAGCACCGACAACTCCGGCCTGCTGAAGGAAATCCTGCCCGTGTTTGAAAAGGAAAGCGGTTATCAGGTTCAGGTTATCGCCGTCGGCACCGGCAAGGCGCTCAAAATGGGTGAAGACGGTGATGTGGACGTGGTGCTGGTCCATGCCCGTGCCGCTGAAGACCAGTTCGTCGAAGATGGTCATGGCGACAAACGCTATGGCGTGATGTACAACGACTTCGTGCTGCTTGGCCCCGAAGATGACAAGGCCGGTGTCAAAGGAACTGAAACGGCGGCCGATGCACTGAAGAAAATTGCCGAAGCAAAGGCCATTTTTGTTTCCCGCGGGGATGATTCCGGGACCGACAAAATGGAAAAAAGCCTGTGGAAAGATGCCGGAATCACCCCGGAGGGCGAGTGGTACCGCGAAGCCGGTCAGGGCATGGGCAAAGTGATCCAGATGGCCGGCGAACTGGGGGGCTACACCCTGTCCGACCGGGGTACCTGGCTGGCCTATACCGACAAGTCACCGCTGACCCTTGTGCTGGAAGGCGATGAAAAGCTGTTCAACCCGTATGGCATTATTGCCGTGAGCCAGAAAAAATACCCGGACATCAATCACGACGGGGCACAAGCCCTGATTGACTGGATGGTTTCCCCGGAAGGCCAGAAAATCATCGGTGATTTCAAGATCAACGGCAAGCAGCTGTTCATCCCGGATGCGGACGCTGATGAAGAAGAACAAGCCGAGGACCTGCCAGAAGCCGCCTGATGTCCCGTCTGCTGGAAGCCAGTGGCCATGCACTGGAACTGTTATTCAGTGGTGATCCCGAACTCTGGCAGATTGTCGGCATTTCCTTCAAGACCTCGCTGCTGGCGATGGTTCTTGCCACGCCGCCAGCCATTCTGGCGGCGTTTGCACTCGCTTACGGCCACTTTGCCGGGCGACGCGTCCTGATCGCGGTATTCTCCACCCTGCTTTCTGCGCCTGCCGTGGTGGTGGGACTGACGCTCTACCTGCTGCTGTCCCGTCAGGGGCCACTGGGTGACCTGCGCCTGCTGTTCACCCAGACCGCCATGGTGCTGGGCCAGATTGCACTGGCCGTGCCGATGCTGGTGGTAATGATGCACTCGACGCTACAGGGTGCCGACCGCCGGGTGTGGGAAACTGCACGCATGCTCGGGGCCGGCCACCTGCGCGCCTTCCTGACCGTACTGCTGGAACTGCGCTTTGGCCTCATGGCGGCACTGCTGGCCACTTTCGGGCGGATTATCGCCGAAGTCGGGGCCTCCATGATGCTGGGCGGCAATATTCTGCACTATACCCGCAATATCCCGACCGCCATCGCGCTGGAAACCAGCAAGGGGGAGTTCGCACAGGGCATTGCCCTCGGCATTGTACTGCTGACGCTGTCGCTCATCCTCAACCTGCTGCTGCATTATTTTCAGGGTAAGGGGCAGGTGGGGTAAGCGGCACGGTATTTACCACATGCCTCGTCACACCGAACGGATCAAACCGCCATCCACCCGGATACTCTGGCCCGTGATGTATCCAGCATCTTCAGACAGCAGAAATGCAATGGTTGCCGCAATTTCCTCGGACTTGCCATAACGTGCCATCGGAACACTGTCACGCCGTTCATCAAGCTGCGGCAGGCTGTCAATCCATCCCGGCATGATATTGTTGATCCGGATGCCCTGCGCCGCATAATCATCCGCGAATATCTTGGTGAAGGCACCAAGGCTTGCCCGGAATGCCGCCGAAGTCGGAAACATCGGGCTTGGTTGTGTGGTCCAGGCCGTGGAAATATTGACAATGGCTCCCCCGCCCTGAGCCACCATGATCGGAGTGACCAGACGAATGGGGCGTACCGCGCTGAGGAAGTAGACTTCCATCCCCGTGTGCCAGTCCTCATCGGTGATGTCGAGGATCGGTGCACGCGGCCCATGACCCGCCGAGTTCACCAGAGCATCAATCCGGCCCCACTGATTCATGGCCAGATCAACCAGCTGCTGCACATCGGCATTCACCAGGTTTGAGCCTGTCACCCCCACGCCGCCAAGCGCCTTTGCCAGTGCTTCACCTTTTCCCGAGGAAGACAGGATCGCCACCCGATAACCATCCCTCGCCAGCTTTTGTGCTGCCGCCGCCCCCATGCCGGAACCGCCCGCCATGATCAATGCCACTTTTTCTATTGTCATATTCCTCTCCATCCCTCTTCGGTGAACAGCTAATGTACATATTATAAGCATAAACTGAAGCTTCATGTTGATTGCGGATACTGGCAGAAAACCCGCCATCCGGTTTGCCGGAAACGCTCTGCCATGGCTACAATCAGGTCGCTCAACCCGTACCACCCTTAAGCTGTAATCCCGGATCACCACCATGCCTGCCTTTCCCTCGCTCCCCATTGACGCCATTCTTGATCACCTGCGGCATGCCCTGCAAACCCGCCATGAGGCCGTGCTGGAAGCCCCGCCCGGTGCAGGCAAGACTACCCGCGTTCCGCTCGCGCTGCTGGAAGAGCCCTGGCTTGCGGGGCAGAAAATTCTCATGCTCGAACCGCGCCGTATCGCCGCCCGCACTGCCGCCCACCGCATGGCCAGCCTGCTGGGCGAAAGTACCGGTCAGACCGTCGGCTATCGCATGCGTCTGGAGCGTAAAATCGGCCGCACCACCCGTATTGAAGTCATCACCGAAGGCATTCTCACCCGGATGCTGCAGCAGGACCCGGCGCTGTCGGGTGTCGGGCTGGTGATTTTTGATGAGTTTCACGAACGCAGCCTTGATGCCGATCTGGCCCTCAGTTTGTGCCTGCAGGGGCGCGAGCTGTTCCGCGAGGCTGCCGACCCGCTGAAACTGCTGGTCATGTCCGCCACCCTGGAAAGCAGCGCTATCGTCAGCCTGCTGGATGATGCACCGCTGGTGCGCAGTGAAGGACGCACCTACCCGGTTGACATCAGTTACGGGCAAGCCGCCAGACCGGGCGAACGCATCGCCGAGCGCATGGTGGCCACCCTCAGGCAGGCCCTGACCGACAACCCCGACAGCAGTTTTCTCGCCTTTCTGCCCGGTCAGGGTGAAATTCATCGTGTAGCCGAAAGTCTCGGCGAGTACCTGCTGGCACACAGGCTGCGCGAGGTGCAGTTGCACCCGATGTATGGCAACCTCACCCTGGAAGCGCAGCAGCAGGCCATCGCCCCCCTGTCGGCCGGTGAACGCAAGGTAGTGCTGGCCACCAATATTGCCGAAACCAGCCTGACCATTGAGGGCGTGGATGTCGTGGTTGATTCCGGTCTGGTGCGCGAAGCCCGCTTTGACCCCGGTACCGGCATGACCGGCCTGCACACTACCCGGATTTCCCGCGCCGCCAGCACCCAGCGTGCCGGTCGGGCAGGCCGCCTCGCCCCCGGTCGCTGCTATCGCCTGTGGACAGAAAGCCAGCAGGATCAGCTGGCTGCACACAACACCCCGGAAATCCTGCGCGCCGATCTTGCCCCGCTGGCCCTGCAACTGCTGCAATGGGGAATTGATGACCCGACACAACTGCGCTGGCTGGACGCACCGCCCCCCGGTCCCTGGCAACAGGCGCTGGACCTGCTCACAGCCCTGGGTGCCATCGAACACAAAGGCGGCACACGGCTGTTGACAGCACACGGGCAGGCCATGGCCGCCCTGCCCACACACCCGCGTCTGGCACACCTGCTGATCTGCGGTGCACAAGCCGGGCAGCTGCCTGCCGCCACGCATCTGGCCGCCCTGCTCACCGAGCGCAACCCGTTTGCACGGGACACCCCCGATATCAGCCAGGCGCTGGACATACTGGCCGGAAAAACCCGCTGTCCCGGCCAGCAGCAGGGCTGGCTGCAGCGCACGCGCCAGCTGGCCCGGCAGTTCACGAAGCAGCTGCATCAGCAACCGCTGCCGGAAACCAGTCCCGGTCTGCTGCTGCCCGTTGCACAGGTTCAGGGCTATCTGCTGGCCTGTGCCTACCCGGATCGCATGGCACGACGACGGCATTCCGGCGGCTATCAGCTGGCGAACGGGCGCAGTGCCGACCTGCCCTTCAAGCATGCACTCGGTAATCAGCCATGGCTGGCGATTGCTGAAGTCAGCAGTATGGCGGGCAGAAGCAGTGATGTCATTCGCGCTGCCGCTGCACTGGATGAAGCCCTGTTTGATACGGCCTTAAGCGCACAGGTACATGAGCAGACCGTGGTGGAATGGGACCAGAAGGCAGGCCGTTTCATCGCCGAGGAGCAGCACAGAATCGGTGCGCTGGTACTGCGCCGCAAAGCGCTGCAAACCGTGCCTGCCGAGGCGAAAACTGCCGCCCTGCTCGGTTTCATCCGCAAACAGGGGCTGGATGTCCTGCCGTGGCAGGCAGAGCAGGAACAATGGTGTGCACGGGTCGGGCTGCTGCGGGCCGCGGAACCGGAACAGGCATGGCCGGATGTCAGCCGGGCCAGCCTGCTGGCAACACTGGAAAGCTGGCTCGCCCCCTATCTGGACAGCGTCAGCGTACTGGCAGATTTCAAGCGTCTGGACCTGAACACCATCCTCACCAACCTGCTGCCCTGGGAACAGCAGCAACGCCTGGAACAACTCGCCCCCCGGCGCATCAGCGTACCTTCCGGCAGCAGCATCAGCATCGATTACCGCCAGACACCGCCGGTGCTGGCGGTGAAACTGCAGGAAATGTTCGGCTGCGAGACCACCCCGACCCTTGCCAATGGCAGGGTGACGGTGCTGGTACACCTGCTCTCACCGGCGGGCAGACCGTTGCAGGTCACACAGGACCTGGCCGGGTTCTGGCGCACGTCCTACCATGAGGTGAAAAAGGACATGAAAGGACGCTACCCCAAGCATCCATGGCCGGATGACCCGCTGCAGGCGGTGGCCACACGAAAAACCAAGCGGCACCTCTGAACAGCTTCAGGCACTGGCAGACCGCCATAACCTCATGCACCAACAGGAGACCAGTCCGTACTGCATGATAATGGCGGTGCCTGATCAACCTGCACCGCTGGAATGGATTAACTTTTCCGGTCATTTTTTACAATCTTTTAATTCTTTGTCCATCTGCTCGTTAGGTGAACAGGCATAGTATTTCAAACCAGCCGGGGCTTGCAGCGTTCAGGCAGGTCTCGCTGATTCGATAATCATCAACTGGAGCAGAACAATGAACAGGACACGCCTTGCAATGATTGTCAGTGGTGCTTTACTGGCCGGAGCGCTGGCAACCATGGGTTCCGCCATGGCAGATGATGCGGCAGGCAGCACAAAGGCCCCGGCCAGTGAGCAGACTGCCGGGGTGACAACGCAGGACAAAGCGGCAGCATCCACCGGCACCCAGAGTGCTCAAATCAGCCCCGCTGCGACAACGGGCAGTACTCAGGCTGAAAAGACACCGACACCGGCCAAGGCATCCACGACGGCTGAGCAGAAGCTGGAGCAGGACTGGTTAAAGGTATCAGATGATGCCATGGCCAGCATGTACGATGTCTACAAAGCCAGACATGCCATTTTCAACGGTGAACCCGTTCAGGCCGTTACCTTTCTGGACGCCGCCACGACCCGAATCAATGCGACGGCCCAAGATGCCGGACAGTACGATCTGGATATCAATGCACCCAAATCAGATGATGATTATGTGCCTTTCAATGCCAACCTGACGGTGGTGGATGACTTTGAGCCCACCGATACCAACGCGGCACATATCGCCAAAAGCAACACACACCTGCAGAAGGGTGATCAAAAAGCGGCAATTGAGGAGCTGAAGCTCAGTGAAATTGATGCCGCCATTACCGTCAACCTGATTCCGGTCAATTTCGCCCGGAAACAGATCACCATGGCCGCCGGGCTGGCACGGAAAGGCCAGTTCTATGAAGCCAATCTGGCTTTGAAAGCCGTTGATGACTCCGTTATCACAAGAATGTTTGACCTCAGCGCGAAGCCCAAAGATGAGACTGATGCAGGCAGCAAGCCCCCCGCCAAAGCCGGCAGCTGACGCTGTCAGACCGTGAACACGCCAGCCGCTGAACCGGTGGGGTGTTCACGGTCATTTCCTGTGAAACAGGGTTTTATGAAAGCATCCGGCATCATGCCAGACAAGATACAGCCGGCATGAACCCGTAGCCGCTGTCCATCGACCAATCCCGTTGAAGGAAAAAACCGGGCTTGGTCAGGCACTGAACGTGCGCCGCAGCTATACTCAAAACGGACCCAAGCCCACAACCCCACAGGAAGGAAGCCATGTCTCATATCCAGCGCACGATCACCCTGACCTTTATCACCCTGCTGCTTGCTGCGTGCACCCCCAAACCGGTCACCAACAGCGAGCCGGTCACGACCGCCCCAGCGGCTCAGACACCCGTGACCCAAAATAAAATCACCCGTGCAGCAGCCACGACCACAGCGGCCAGAACGGAAACCGAATGCACCGCTGCCGGCGGCCAGTGGGGCTATATCAGTCGGGGAAGCAAAGGTTGCAACTACCCGTATTCCGATGGCGGTAAAACCTGCACCAGCAACGAGCAGTGCGAATCACAGGCCTGCCTGGCCACCAACCCGATGAAAACCACGGAAGGCAAATGTGCCGGCAACACCTTCGCCAAAACCAACAGCTGCCTGGGGCGCATCGTCAGCGGCAAGCGTGTTCCCTTTCCCTGCCCCTGATAACACCAATTTGCCTGTGCTATCCTGCTCCAATCACTATCGGATGGAGCAAAAACATGGCAAACACAGCTGACCAGAGCACCCGCATCGGCCTGATCGGGCCGGGTATCATGGGCGAACCCATGGGCCTGAACCTGATCAGGGCCGGTTTCCCGCTGACGGTTTACGCCCGCCGTCCGGAGGCAACCGAAACGTTGAGCAGGGCGGGTGCCGGTACGGCATCGACACCGGCAGAACTCGCCGCACGAGTGGATGTGCTGATCACCATGGTCTCCGACACCCCGGATGTGGAAGCAGTCCTGCTGGGTGAGCAGGGCGTGATCACCGGCGGCAAGCCGGGCCTGCGGGTCATTGACATGAGTACCATTTCCCCGGTTGCGACCCGTGAGATGGCGCAGCAGCTGGCGGAAAAGGGGATACGCATGCTGGATGCTCCGGTATCCGGCGGTGATGTCGGTGCAAAAAATGCCACCCTGACCATTATGGCGGGCGGCAAGGTGGAAGACTTCGACTTCGCCCTGCCCGTTTTTCAGGCCATGGGCAAAACCATCACCCTGATCGGTGACCACGGGGCCGGGCAGGTAGTGAAAGCCTGCAATAACCTCATCATTGCCCAGACTGTGATTGCGGTCAGCGAAGCCTTTGAGATGGCCAAGGCTGCCGGCGTTGACCTCAACCGGGCGCGTGAGGCCCTGATGGGCGGTTTTGCCGGCTCCAAAGTCATGGAAATCCATGCCAAGCGCATGATTGACGATAACTACACCCCCGGCTTCAAGGCCCGGCTGCACAACAAGGACCTGCAGATCGTTGCGCGGACCCTTGAGGCTTTTGACCTTAACCTGCCCGGCTCCCGTCTGGCTATCGGCTACATGCAGAAACTGGTGGATCAGGGGGATGGGGAAATCGACTCTGCCGCACTGGCCCGGATCGTGCAACAAACCGTACATCTTCGCTGACCGGCCACAGGAGGCAAATCATGACCGTTCCCGCCCACGCCATCCCCGCCGACAGCCCGCTGCATCAGCAGATGCAGCAGTGGCGACGCGATCTCCACCAGTATCCGGAAACCGCCTTCGAGGAAAACCGCACCAGCGCAGTGGTGACCGAACGCCTGCAGGCCCTGGGACTGGAGGTCCATACCGGCATCGCCCAAACCGGTGTTGTGGGCATCCTCCGCGGCAGCCGGGGCGAAGGACGCCACATTGCCCTGCGGGCCGATATGGATGCCCTGCCACTGCAGGAGCTGAACACCTTTGCCCACGCCTCACGCCATGACGGCTGCATGCACGCCTGCGGTCATGACGGCCATACCAGCATGCTGCTCGGAGCCGTGACCCATCTGGCACGGCAGCCTGATTTTGCCGGTACCCTGTATTTCATTTTCCAGCCCGCCGAAGAAGGACAGGCCGGGGCGTATTACATGCTGGAAGACGGCCTGCTGGAACGCTTCCCGATTGAAGAAATCTACGGCATGCACAACTGGCCCACCCTGCCTGCCGGGGCGTTTGCCGTGCATGCGGGAGCGGTGATGGCCTCCGCCGACCGCTTTGAAATCGTGGTAACGGGCGTGGGTGGCCACGGAGCCATGCCGGATACTGCCATTGACCCGGTGCTGGCCAGCGCCCAGCTGATCACCGCACTGCAAAGTATCGTGGCACGCAATATCAATCCGGTAGACAGTGCCGTGATCAGCGTCACCGACCTGCATGCGGGTCAGGGTGCCTTCAACGTGATACCGGAATCGGTGCGCATGCTTGGCACGCTGCGCTCCCTGAGCCAGACCGTGCGCGACCAGCTCATGCAGCGCATCCGTCAGGTAGCGGAAAACACTGCTGCCGCCTTTGGGGCACAGGCCAGCGTGTCATTCAAAACCGGCGGCTACCCGGCCACCGTAAATCATGTGGCACAGGCAACGCTCTGCCATGAAGTCGTCACGGCACTGGTGGGCGCGGACAGGGCGCACTGGAACCCGCCCCCCAGCATGGGTGCCGAGGATTTTGCCTTCTTCCTGCAGCAGCGTCCCGGTGCCTATATCTGGATTGGCAACGGGGGTAATGGGCAGCACTGCCATGCCCTGCACAACCCCCATTACGATTTCAATGATACCATCCTGCCGCTGGGGGCCAGTTACTGGGTAGCACTGGCACAACGGCTGTGCCGGGCGTAGGATAACAAGCCGGTTTCAGACAGGGGGAGACTATGCCTGTTCGTCAATGGATCATCTGCAGCCTGTTGTTGCTGGGCACTGCGGGCTGGACCCGTGCCGGTTTCAGCGCGGAATACATTTACCTGCTGGCCGGACAGTCGAACATGATCGGCAAGGGCAAGGTCAGCGAGCTGGCCCCGCACCTGCGCCGGACACCGGCCAATGTCAGCTTTTACTATCAGGGACGGCAGCAAACGCTGGCACGTTTCAACCATTTCGGCCCGGAAGTGCTGCTGGCCCATCAGCTGGCCCGTGCCCTGCCACAGGATCACCACATACTGGTAAAGTTCGCCGCCACCGGCAGCCGCCTGATCCAGTGGGTACCGGGTTCACCCCTGTATCAGGGACTGCTGCGTCAGCTGTCTTACGTCCAGACGGCGGACGGCAAGCCGGCGACACTGGCCGCCATTTTCTGGATGCAGGGCGAAAGCGATGCCCGCAACCTGGCACAGGCGCGGGCGTATGGCGAGCGGCTGCAGCACCTGATCCAGCGCCTGCGCACTGATACCGGCTCGCCTCAGGCTCCGGCTTTTATCGGCAGGATCAACCCGGTCAGCGACGCCTTCCGCTGGCGTGATGAAGTCCGGCAGCAGCAGCAGCAGGTGACACAAACCCTGCCCATGACCTATCTGGTCGAGACGCAGGGACTGGGTAAACTCTGGGATCAGCTGCATTACAACGCCCAGGGCCAGATCGGTCTGGGTGAGCGCTTCGCCAGCGGCTTTTTACAGCAACGTAAATCAGGCCCCATCCGGATGCCCGTCAATACGGCAACAACAGCGACAACGGCAATATCTCGCGTACCAGCGGCTCACACCATATCTGCAACAATCGCAGCAACTACCCCGCCCATACCAGCGGCTCATACCGCACCGGCAACAATATCAACAACACCGGTAATCCCGTCTGCACCAGCCACTCACGCGACAACAGCAACAGCCTCAACAACAGTACTGGCAATCCCGACCATGCCAGCGGCTCATACTGCACCAGCCGCAGCAACGGCAACAACAACCCCGCCTGCAACAGCATCAGCAGCAACCCCGCCTGACACCACCCCCCCGGTTGCAACACTGCATACCGCATCCAGCAGCATGACCGGGAGCCGCAGCGCCCTGTCAGCTGCAAAACGCAAGGCGCAGCGGCAGCAGGAGGAACGGCGTGCTGCCTGGCTGGAATGGCGCGAGCAGCAACGCCAGTACCACTCCCTGCGGCTGCAGCGCTACCGGCAGCGCAAGCTGGACGGGCTGGAATAACGGCAGCAGTGCCCGGCTTGCTGTCTCCATCAATAAGGCCGCTCCCCGATCCAGTTGCCGGGCGGGTCATAGCTGCAGACCCAGACCTGGCCGTAGTTGGGGCAGAAGCTCATGCCACAGCCCACTTGTGTGGTGGAACGCCAGACCATCTGGGTATAGTGGCCGCACTGCTCACCGGGGCGACAGCTGTTGGAGCCATAATGGTAGTGCTGCCACTCCCCGGCCCAGTCATCAGCCACCTGTGCCGCTGTCACCTGTTGCAGGCTGCGGCGGCCATCACTCCAGTATTCCGGGCTGGCCCAGAACAGGTTTTCCCCGTATTGCCGGTAATCCTTGCCCGCTTCCTGGCGATGAATCATGCGGCAACCACGGGTCGAAGCCAGATAACCGGACCAGTCCTGAGAATAGGCTGCCAGCTGCGGTGACCAGGACAGCGGCGACAGCCCCAGTCCGGCCCGGACCTGATTATGGGCCTCCAGCATGCCATGCATGCTGGCCGGTGCACGGGCAGGAGCCTCCGGTACCATGCTGCAGGCAGCACAAAACATGGCAAGCATCAACAGCGGCAGGCCGTTTGCTGTTTTCATTCGGAATCCCCCCAAACCGGCGCAAGCCGAAAAGCCCTTCCCCGTTCCCGGCAGCGGCACGGAATCAGCGTAAAAACGGGTTGGTACGGCGTTCCCTGCCAATGGTGGTATTCGGACCATGCCCCGGTACCACCACCACCGCATCCCCCAGCGGCCAGAGCCGGTTCCGGATCGAGTCCAGCAGCTGCTGATGGTTGCCACGCGGGAAATCCGTGCGCCCGATGGAACCGGCAAACAGGACATCCCCGCCGAACACCACTCCGGCAGCCTGATTGAACAGGACCACATGGCCGGGCGTATGGCCGGGTGTCAGGATGACCTCAAAGCTTTCCGACCCCAGCTGCAGGCTCTCCCCGTCGGCCAGCCAGCGATCCGGGCGGAAGGCTTTATGGTCCGGGAAACCGAACTGGCGTGACTGAAGCGGCAGGGCATCAAGCCAGAAGGCATCGTCCTCATGCGGTCCCAATACCGGAATGCCGTAATGCCGGGCCAGCACCATGGTCCCGCCGACATGATCCAGATGCCCATGCGTCAGCCACACAGCCACCGGTTTCAGCCCTTCGCGTTCAACCGCCGCCATCAGCTTTTCCGTATCCCCGCCGGGATCAATAAAAGCGCAATCCCTGCCAGCCTCACACCAGACAATACTGCAGTTCTGGGCAAATGGAGTTACGGGAATACTGAGGTATTTCATGCGGCACCGTTTAAAATATGACAGGCCCCATGTTAAAAACCGCAAGCGGCAAAATCAATGCCGGCATGTGCAAGCAGCAAGGATAAACGGTGCCGAAAAGCCTACAATCGATTGAACGAATGGCAGATTCAGCCAGACTTATGTTCAAAGCAAAGCGCGGAATTTCCCTTAATACACCTTTCCTTTCCACTATGAGGCATAAACATGGCAATTGTAGACCTGATCATTCTGCTGGCGATTGGTGCGGCTGCCGGCTGGCTGGCCGGTAATCTGATGAGTGGCGGTGGCTTCGGCCTGATCGGCAATATCGTGGTCGGTATCGTCGGCTCTTTCATCGGATCATTCCTCGGAAATGTCCTCCTCGGAGGCATGAACCTGAACATGCCGAGCTGGCTCAGCACCCTGATCCTGTCCACCATTGGTGCCGTGGTACTGCTGTTCATCGTCAAGCTGGTCAAAAGGGCCTGACGACTGTCCCGAAAAACAACCAGTCGAGTTTCCCGTTCATTTTCATTGCATCTGACTCCTGTCCGGAGCAGGGTAAATCCTGAAGCCCCGGGCAGGAGTTTTTTTATGCCCCCCGCATTCCCTGCCCTGAAATCCTGAAATTGCTGCCGGTTTTGGCTTATGATAGTTCTCCGCAGCGCACCGCGCGGAAATCCAACAAAGACCACTACTACCGGAGAAGGAACCCATGGCTGAGGAACTCAATCAGGCCGCACTGGATTATCACCGTTACCCCATACCAGGCAAACTGGAAGTCAATCCCACCAAAAACATGGTCAACCAGCGTGATCTGGCACTGGCCTACTCACCCGGTGTGGCAGCCGCCAGCCGTGCCATTGCCGAAGACCCGATGACGGCAGCGCTGTATACCACCCGCGCCAATCTGGTTGCGGTCATTTCCAACGGTACCGCCGTGCTGGGGCTGGGCGCGATCGGGCCGCTGGCCTCCAAGCCGGTCATGGAAGGCAAGGCGGTTCTGTTCAAGAAGTTTGCCGGGGTCAATGCCTTTGATATTGAAGTCGACACCACCGATGTCGACCGTTTTGTCGATGCGATCAGCCTGCTGGAGCCGACCTTCGGCGGCATCAATCTGGAGGATATCAAGGCTCCGGAATGCTTCGAGATTGAAAAACGCCTGAAAGAGCGCATGAACATTCCGGTCTTCCATGATGACCAGCATGGTACCGCCATCTGTGTTGCCGCCGCGATCCGCAACGGCCTGCGCGTGGCCGAAAAGGATATTTCAACAGTGAAGCTGGTCTGCTCCGGTGCCGGGGCTGCTGCTATTGCCTGCATGAACCTGCTGTGCGAGATGGGGCTGAAAAAAGAAAACATTATCGTCAATGACCGCTTCGGCATTATCTGGAAAGGGCGTCAGGAGGAAATGAACCCCTACAACTCGGCCTATGCAGTCGAGACTGATGCCCGTACCCTGGATGATGTCATGGAAGGTGCGGATGTGTTTCTGGGCCTGTCGGCTCCCGGTGTCCTGAGCCAGGCCAATGTGCGCAAGATGGCCGCCAATCCGCTGATTCTGGCACTGGCCAACCCCACCCCGGAAATCCTGCCGGATGAGGTGCATGAAGTACGCCCGGATGCCATTGTTGCCACCGGACGCAGCGACTACCCGAATCAGGTCAACAACGTGCTGTGCTTCCCCTTCCTGTTCCGGGGCGCGCTGGATGTCGGGGCCACGGAAATCAACGAAACCATGAAGGTGGCAGCGGTGGAGGCGATTGCCGACCTGGCCACCCGCGAAGCCTCGGATCAGGTGGTATCGGCCTACGGTGGCAAGGCGTTCAGTTTCGGGCGTGAATACCTGATCCCCAAGCCGTTCGACCCGCGCCTGATGACCATTATTCCGGCCCGTGTCGCCAAAGCGGCCATGGAGACCGGTGTGGCCACCCGCCCGATTCAGGATTTCAACGAATACCAGCAGCAGCTGGAAAGCTTCGTTACCCGTTCCGGCATGGCCATGAAACCGCTGTATGACCGCGCCCGTGAAAACCCGCAGCGTATCGTGTTCGCTGAAGGTGAATCACACCGGGTCATCAATGCGATACAGATTCTGGTTGATGACGGGATCTGCCGTCCGGTGCTGGTTGGCAAAAAGGCCAGGATTCAGGAAATCATCACCCAGTACGGCCTGCGCCTGCGTGTTGGCGAGGACATTGATGTTCTCGACCCGCAGGACAATCCGAACTTTACCCGCCATACCGAAGCGCTTTATCAGCTCATGTGCCGCAAGGGTGTCACGCCGGCCTATGCCCGCCGCATGATTTCCTCCATGCCCACGCCAGTTGCCGCCATTATGGTACGTGAGGGTGATGCGGATGCCATGGTCTGCGGGGTGGAGGGAAATTTTGTATTCCACCTGCGTGACGTGCGTAACCTGATCGGGGCACGCCCGGATGTCAACGAACTGTCCGCCGTGACCATGCTGATTCTCAAGCGGGGTACCTATTTCCTGACCGATACCCACGTCAACATGAATCCAACCCCGGAACAGGTCGCCATCATCACCAAACTGGCAGCGGAAATGATGGAATATCTCGGCATTGTCCCGAAAGTGGCACTGCTGTCGCACTCCAACTTCGGCAGCCGTCAGGATGCATTTGCCGAGAAGATGCAGGAAGCCCTCACCATTCTGCGTGAGCGCTGCCCGGACCTGCTGGTTGACGGGGAAATGCATGCCGATGCCGCCCTGTCGGAAGAAATTCGTGATCGCCTGTTCCCGAATTCTGCTTTCAGCGGTTCCGCCAACCTGCTGGTGTGCCCGTCCCTGAATGCCGGCAACATTGCCTACAATATGGTCAAGATGCTGGCAGACGGCATTCCGGTCGGCCCGATTCTGGTCGGTACCCAGTACCCGGCCCAGATCGCCACCGAAAGTACCACCGTGCGCGGTATTGTCAACATGGCCACCATCGCGGCAGTAGACGCCCTGCGCCGCAAGGGCTGATGCCTGCACACAAACCGGGACCGGCAACGACCGGCCCCGGCTGCAGGCAATATGACAAAGACGAAAGCGCCACGACAAGGGATAATGGCGGTCGTCTACCAGACAAGCGCCCGGAGATCCGCCATGAAAATCCTGCTTACCGGTGCCGACGGTTTTATTGGCCGGCACCTCAATACCGCCCTCACGGCACAGGGTCACGAGGTCATTCCCTGCTCACGTCGCAATGGCCATGACTTTGCCCGCATGACCCGGCCAGAGGACTGGGTTCCCCTGCTGGAAGGTGTGGAGGCTGCCATCAATGCCGTCGGCATTATTGCCGAAACCGGCACCCAGCGTTTTGAAGCCGTGCATCACCAGGCTCCCTGCGCCCTGTTTCAGGCCTGTGCCCGACAATCCGTATCACGGGTGGTGCAGATTTCTGCCCTCGGTGCGGATGAGCGTGCCACCACCCCTTACCACCTGAGCAAACGGGCTGCAGATGACTGCCTGCGCAACCTGCCGTTGCAGGGTTCCGTACTGCGCCCGTCGCTGGTCTATGGCCGGAATGGCAGCAGTATGGCCTTTTTCCGCCGTCTGGCCAGTCTGCCCCTGATCGGTGTACCCGGTGACGGGCATTACCGTCTGCGCCCGGTGCATGTGAGTGATGTGGTCGCCTGTGTGCAGCAGTGCCTGAAGCCTGACACACCGGCACAGACCGGGCTTGATGTGGTCGGGCAGGATGAGGTCAGCTATCGCGAGTGGCTGCAGCGCCTGCGTCAGTTCGACACCCGGCACCGCCCGGCACTGATCCTGCCCGTTCCCATGGCCCTGCTGCTGCCTGTGGCCAGTCTGGGGCAGTTCCTGATCCCCATGCTCAGCCCGGACAACCTGCGCATGCTGGTACGGGGCAATACCGCAGACAGTGGCCCCATGGAGCAGTTTCTGGGACGCCAGCCGCTGGATATTCAGGCCGGACTGACACAGTCATGAGCTATCTGGTACTCAAGTACCTGCATATTCTCAGCATGGTGCTGCTGTTTGGCACCGGCCTTGGCAGTGCCTTTTACAAATGGATGGCGGATCGCTCCGGCAATGTGGCCCACATTGCCGTTACCAACCGCCATGTGGTGCTGGCCGACTGGCTGTTCACCACGCCAACCGTGATTTTCCAGCCACTGAGCGGCCTGTGGATGGTGTATCTGGCCGGCTGGTCACTGTTCACGCCCTGGATTGCCCTCAGTCTGGGCCTGTATGTGGTGGCGGGGCTGTGCTGGCTGCCGGTGGTATGGCTGCAGCTGCGCATGCGCCAACTGGCGGAACAGGCCCGGGCCGATAATGCGCCCCTGCCGGCACTTTACTGGCGTTATGCACGCATCTGGTTCTGGCTTGGCGTACCGGCCTTTATTGCCATGGTGCTGATTGTGCTGCTGATGGTGTTCAAGAACCTGCTGACCGGAAGCTGAGCGCGCTGTCCGTCAATCTGCAGCAGGAAATGGATCACGATCTCCTGTTTTATCAATTTGATTTTTATCAGAATCACCTGAACAATGGGACATGGCGAGCCGGACTTTCCGGGAGAGGAATCGCAAAGGGATGCAGCCATCCAGGCGGCATGATACCCGATACAGGAAATCCAACCTTTTGCCAACCTCCTTCAGGTACAGTCAACTGAATCGCTTCATTTTTATCAACAACCTGCACAGGAGGGGACCGTACTGATGAAAAAATGGACCAAACCGAGTTTCAAAGAAATGCGCTATGGGTTTGAAATCAACCTGTATATCATGAATCGTTAAGGTTGGTTGGAGCTATCCATTAGCGGGAAACCGGCCAGAGATGGCCGGTTTCTTTGTTTATCCCCGGCAGATTCCCGCAGACATCCCCGAAAACCGCAAGGTGATACCATGTACGTTCTGGTTCTAGGTTCCGCAGCCGGCGGCGGCTTTCCACAATGGAATTGTAATTGCGTCATGTGCGCCGGTGTACGCAACGGTACGCTGGATGCCCTGCCGCGCACCCAGTCCTCTATCGCGGTATCCCGCAACCAGGTTGACTGGCTCCTGATCAATGCCTCGCCCGATATCCGTACCCAGCTCAATACTCATCCCCTGATGCAACCGGGGCGGGATGTCCGCGATACCGGTGTACGGGCCGTCATGCTGGCCGACAGCCAGATCGACCACACCACCGGCCTGCTGATCCTGCGGGAGAGCAGAACCGCGCTGGAACTCTACTGCACCGACAGCGTATGCGAAGACCTCAGCACCGGTTTCCCGGTACTGAACATGCTGTCGCACTATTGCGGCGTAAATCGCCATATGCTTGCCTGTGATGGCTCATCCACCCCGGTGGCCGGGGTTGAGGGCCTGCGGGTGACGGCGGTGGCCCTGAGCAGCAAGGCCCCGCCGTATTCACCGCACCGCAATGCACCGACAGCAGGGGATAATGTCGGGCTTTTTATCGAGGATGTCCATAGCGGCAGCAAGCTGTTCTACGCCCCCGGCCTGGGACAGTTCGAGCCTCACCTGGAACCGTTCTGCCAACAGGCTGACTGCCTGCTGGTCGATGGTACCTGCTGGACGGATGATGAAATGGCGCGACGCGGGGTGGGCAGCAAACTGGCCTCACAGATGGGGCATCTGGCCCAGTCCGGCCCCGGTGGCATGATCGAACAGCTGGCCCGTTTCCCGCAGGCACGCCGGATACTGATCCATATCAACAACACCAACCCGATTCTGGATGAAAATTCAGGAGAGCGTGCCATTCTGGCTGAACAGGGTATTGAAGTGGCTTTTGATGGCATGCTGCTGACACTATAGATTCTGCGGCAGGCCGGAAAACACCGCAGAACCGCACAGAGGAGGAGTGAAAATTCATGAGCACCAACCAGCAGGCCGCCTGGACCCCGCAGGCGTTTGAACAGCAGTTGCGGGCACAGGGCAGGTACTACCATGTACACCATCCGTTTCAGCAGATGATGTACGAAGGCAGGCTCAATGCCGCACAACTTCGGGGCTGGGCCGCCAACCGCTTCTACTATCAGGTTACCATCCCGCGCAAGGATGCCGCCCTGCTGTTCAACTGCCCCGACCGTGAAGTACGGCGCTACTGGATCCGGCGCATCCTGGATCATGACGGGGGTCCGAATGCCGGGCATGTGTCCGACGGCGGTATTGAAGCCTGGCTCCGACTGGGTGAAGCCTGTGGCGTGCCGCGTGAGGAACTGCTGGATCAGCGTCATGTCCTGCCGGGGGTACGTTTTGCCTGTGATGCCTATCTCAACTTCGTGCATCGTGCCGAATGGCATGAAGGCGTGTGCTCCTCCCTGACCGAGCTGTTCGCACCCACCGCCCACCGCCAGCGGCTGCAAAGCTGGCCCGAACATTATCCCTGGATCAACAGCGAAGGGCTGCAGTATTTCCGTAACCGCCTCAGCGAGGCCCACCGCGATGTCGATCACGGCCTGGCCATCACCCTGAAACACTTCACTACCCGCGAGCAGCAGGAGCGGGCCATCCGGATTCTGCGCTTCAAGCTGGATGTGTTGTGGTCGATGCTGGATGCCATGCACATGGCCTATGTGCTCAATATGCCCCCGTACTTCAATGTCGATCAGGGCCAGGATCAGGAGGAAACCCGCCATGGCTGAAGCCGATCTCAACGCCGTTCCCCGCCTCACCCCCGGTTATCGCCTGCAATGGGAGGAAGTGCAGGACTGCCATGTGCTGCTGTATCCCGAAGGCATGGTACAGCTCAACGGCCCGGCCGGTGCCATTCTGGAGCAGGTAGACGGCCAGCGCACCCTGGCCGAAGTCATCCGTACCCTGGAGCAGGCTTTCGGTGAAACCGACCTGAGTGCGGATGTGCTCGAATTTGCTGATGAAGCACTGGAACGGGGGTGGATACGCCTTGGCTAAGATACCCCCTCCCCTGTGGCTGCTGGCAGAAGTGACCCACTCCTGTCCGCTGCAATGCCCGTACTGCAGCAATCCCCTCAACCTGATCAGGAAACAGGAGGAACTGGATACCGAAGGCTGGCTCAAGGTGCTGCACGAGGCGCGCAAGATCGGTGCCGCCCAGCTCGGCTTCTCCGGTGGCGAACCGCTGGTGCGCAAGGACCTGGGTACCCTGGTCGGAGCGGCGCGCAAACTCGGCTATTACACCAACCTGATCACTTCGGGCGTCGGGCTGGATGCCGACCGGGTGGCGGAACTGCATGAGCAGGGCATGGACCATATCCAGATCAGCTTCCAGTCCGACAGTCAGGCGCTGAATGACTACATTGCCGGCTGCGAATCCTTTGAGCAGAAAAAAGCCATGGCCCGTGCCGTCAAGGCCCAAGGCTATCCCATGGTACTGTGCTTTGTGATTCATCGCCTTAATATCGACCATGTTGCCGGCATGCTTGACCTGGCTGCCGAGCTGGAAGCTGATTATGTCGAACTGGCCACTACCCAGTATGAAGGCTGGGCACTGCTGAACCGCGACCGGCTGCTACCCAGCCGGCAGCAGGTGCAGGCTGCCGAAGCCGTGGCACACCGCTATCAGGAAAAATTCAAGGGCCGGATGAAAATCTACTTCGTGGTACCAGACTACTATGAAGGCCGCCCCAAGCCCTGTGTGGATGGCTGGGGACGGGTGTTTCTTGCGGTGGGACCGGACGGTGTGGCCCTGCCCTGTCATGCGGCACGTGATCTGCCGGGGCTGGAGTTTGCCAATGTGCGTGACCATTCCCTGGAATGGATCTGGTATGAATCACCGGCTTTCAATGCCTTCCGGGGCACCGGCTGGATGAAGGAACCCTGTGCCAGCTGTGATGAACGGGAAAAGGACTATGGTGGCTGCCGATGTCAGGCTTTCAAGCTCACCGGCGACCCGCGCAATACTGACCCGACCTGTGCACTTTCCCCCCTGCATCAGGTGGTGACCGAAGCGGCCCTGCGGGCAGAACTGCCAGGCCGGAGCAGCAGCGCAAAACCACTGGTCTTCCGCAACCGGCGCAACAGCCCGAAGGCTTGAGGTATCGGCGGCACGCGCAGCCAAATACCCGCCCCAGCAGCCGCTACAGTCGGTGCAGTCAACAGCGACCGCATGCGTCCATATTGGTGCTGCGGCCACTGGTACCGCCTTCACCCTGGCTGCCCTTCCATCTGCTCCAGCAGCATCTGGCGTGCAACTGCTGCTGTCTTCTGGATATGTGCTTCCGTCTCACGGCAGGCCGTTTCCACATCCCGCGCCAGTGCCGCGTCATAGATGCGCTGGTGTTCAGCATGCAGGTCACGCTGGCCCAGATTGGCGACCAGCGACATATTGCGGTAACGCTGATGCTGGTCATACAGGGTATTGTAAAAATGCAGCAGCCACTTGGAGGCACAGGCTGAAATCAGTGCCCAGTGGAAGTCGTGGTTGCGTTGCTCCCAATGGGCAAGGTCGTCAAACAGCTTGCCTTCCTCCACCTTGCTGAGCTGGTAATAGGTGGAAACCACCTGCGACTCCCACTCATCATTCCCATGCAGGATGCTGTTACGCAGCGCTTTCAGCTCCAGCATGATGCGCAGTTCGGTGACATCGTTAAGGTCTTCAAGTGAAATGGGTGAAACCCGGAAACCGCGCTGTCCCTCCATCAGGACAAAGCCCTCAGCGCTCAGGCGGCTCAGTGCTTCCCGAATCGGTGTTGCGCCCACATCGTAAGTGTTGCGCAAGGCATCAATCTTGAGTTTGCTGTTGGGGGCCAGATGCCCCTGGATAATGTCTTCACGCACCTGTGTATAGGCATAATCCGTCATGGTCCTGGGTGCTTGGATTGGTTGCAGGCTTTTGCTCATGGCCCTTTATCAGTTGTTTGTTAGCGAAAAGTGACAGTATATCAAGTTCCTGTATTTTCGCCCCAATTCGTATCATTTCCCACTACATCGTTATTTTTCAAAAAAATCGATAAAATATTTAATTATCGACAATAATGCAGTATGCTTGCCCTATTCATACCCACAGGAGAGGAATCCGGCAATGCAAGAGATCAGGCATTTCATCAATGGCGAGTTCAGTGGCTCCACATCGGGAAAAACCTTCGCCAATATCAACCCGGCCACCAACCAGCAAATCGGTGTGGTGCACGAAGCCGGCAAACCCGAAGTTGACCAGGCCGTCGCAGCCGCCAGAGCAGCACTGACAGGCCCGTGGGGCAAAATGCCGGTGGAAGAGCGCATGGCGCTGTTACACAAGGTGGCTGACGGTATCAATGCCCGTTTTGATGAATTTCTGGAAGCTGAATGTCTGGATACCGGCAAACCGAAATCCCTGGCTTCACACATTGACATTCCGCGTGGTGCGGCCAACTTCAAGGTCTTCGCTGACCTGTTCAAGAACGTACCGACCGAAAGCTTCATGCTCGACACCCCCGATGGCAAGGGTGCACTCAACTACGCCATCCGCAAACCCAAGGGCGTGATTGCCGTCATCAGCCCCTGGAATCTGCCGCTGCTGCTCATGACCTGGAAAGTCGGCCCGGCGCTGGCCTGTGGCAATACGGTGATCGTCAAACCCTCCGAGGAAACCCCGCGCACCACGGCCCTGCTCGGTGAGGTGATGAACGCTGCGGATGTGCCGAAAGGCGTGTTCAACGTCGTTCACGGTTTCGGTCCCGATTCGGCAGGCGAGTTCCTCACCACACACCCGGATATCGACGGCATCACCTTTACGGGTGAAACCCGTACCGGCGCAGCCATTGTCAAAGCCAGCGCCGACCACATCCGCCATGTTTCTTTTGAGCTGGGCGGCAAGAATCCGGCACTGGTGTTCGCCGACTGCGATATGGAAAAGGCCATTGAGGGCACCCTGCGTTCCGTCTTCGCCAACTGCGGGCAGGTCTGCCTCGGTACCGAACGCGTGTATGTCGAACGTCCGATTTTTGACGAATTTCTGGCACGCCTGAAGGAAGCCGCCGAAAGCATGCAGCTGGGTGCCTGGGATGATGACTGTACCAGCATGGGACCGCTGATCAGCAAGGAACATCAGCAGAAAGTGCTGTCCTACTATGCCAAAGCCATGGAAGAAGGCGCGAACCTGATTACCGGCGGCGGCGCTCCCGAAATGCCGGGTGCACTGGCTGACGGTAACTGGGTACAGCCGACCATCTGGACCGGCCTGCCGGAAAGCGCTGTCACCGTCAAGGAAGAAATCTTCGGCCCCTGCTGCCATGTCCAGCCGTTTGATGCCGAAGATGAAGTGATCAAATGGGCCAATGACACCCGATACGGCCTGGCTGCTGCCGTGTGGACGGAAAATACCTCACGCGCGCACCGTGTCGCCGCCCAACTGGATGCCGGTATCGTGTGGGTCAACTCCTGGTTCCTGCGTGACCTGCGTACCCCGTTCGGTGGCATGAAACATTCCGGTATCGGGCGTGAGGGGGGTGTCCACTCCCTTGAATTTTATACCGAGCTGAAAAACGTCTGCGTCAAGTTGTAAGGGGAAGTCATGTTACCAGCAAAACAAATCCAGACTTTTGCCGATGAGTTGTACCACGCCCTGCGTCATCAGGAAATGCTCGCACCGCTGACCGACCGTGCACCGGACATGACGATTGAGGATGCCTACACGGTTTCCGCCGGCCTGTTGCAAAAGCGCATCGATCAGGATGGTGAAAAAGTCATTGGCAAGAAAATCGGCGTCACCAGTGCGTCGGTACAGCGCATGCTCGGCGTGCATCAGCCTGACTTCGGCTACCTGACCGATGCCATGTGCGTGGATGAAAGCGAACCGTTGTCGCTGAGCACCAAAATGATTCAGCCGCGTGCCGAGGGTGAGATTGCCTTTGTTCTCAGACATGACCTGAACGGCCCCGGTATCACTGCCTCCGATGTATTGCGTGCCACTGATTTCATCGTACCGTGTTTCGAAATTGTCGATTCGCGCATTCGGGACTGGAAAATCAAGATTCAGGATACCGTGGCTGATAACGCTTCCTGCGGGTATTTTCTGCTCGGTTCACAGGCAGCTGATCCGCGCAGGCTTGATCTTTCCACGGTTGGCATGGTGGTGGAACTGAATGGACAGGTGATCTCCACCGGTGCGGGTGCGGCAGCGCTGGGTTCTTCCCCGGTCAGCTGTGTGGTGTGGCTGGCGAATACACTGGGCCGGTTTGGCGTGCCGCTGAAAGCGGGTGAGGTGATCCTGTCCGGCTCACTGGTGCCGCTGCAACCGGTCAAGCCGGGTGATTACATGAGCGTGAGTATTGGAGGAATCGGGCGCACTGCAGTGCGTTTCAGCTGAGTTTGGAGAGAGAAATCATGGCAAAAATCAAATGTGCATTGATCGGTCCGGGTAATATCGGTACCGACCTGTTATACAAGCTGCTGCGCAGTGAGGTGCTGGAACCGGTGTGGATGGTAGGCATTGATCCCGAATCCGAGGGACTGGCACGGGCGCGTGACAAGGGCCTCAAAACCACTCATGAAGGTGTGGATGGCCTGATCCCCCATCTTGAGAAGGACAATATCCGAATTGCTTTCGATGCGACTTCGGCCTATGTGCACGCCGAAACATCGCGCAAGCTGGTTGAGAAAGGCGTGAAAGTCATCGACCTGACCCCGGCGGCCATCGGCCCGTTCTGCGTGCCGCCGGTGAATCTGCAGGATCATCTCAACAAGGGCGAAGAAAACGTCAATATGGTGACCTGTGGCGGGCAGGCAACCATCCCGATGGTCTTCGCGGTCAGCCGGGTGCAGCCGGTGCGTTATGGTGAAATCGTCGCCACCGTTTCCTCCAGGTCTGCCGGCCCCGGTACCCGCAAAAATATCGATGAATTCACCCAGACCACGGCAGGTGCGGTGGAAAAAGTCGGTGGTGCAAAAAAGGGCAAGGCCATTATTATCCTCAACCCGGCAGAACCGCCGCTGATGATGCGCGATACCATCCACTGCATTACCGAAGAAGAACCGCAGCGTGATGCAATCATCGAATCGGTCAAGGCCATGGAAGCCGAAGTGCAAAAATACGTACCCGGCTACCGCGTCAAGGAAGGCCCGGTTTTTGATGGCAACCGGGTCAGCGTGTTTGCCGAAGTCCGCGGGCGGGGGGATTACCTGCCGGAATATGCGGGCAATCTCGATATTATGACAGCGGCGGCTGCACGTACCGCCGAAATGTTCGCCGAACAGATGCTGAAAGCCTGAAGGAGGGAGTGAGCCATGAATCTGAAAGGTAAAAAAATCCGCCTGCACGATATGTCATTGCGCGACGGGATGCACTCCATCCGCCACCAGTTCACCCTGGAAAACATGCAGGACCTGTCACAGGCACTCGACAAGGCGAAAGTTTCCCTGATCGAAGTCACCCACGGTGACGGTCTGGCCGGCTCCTCGGTTAACTACGGCTTTGGCATGCATACCGACAAGGAATACCTGCAGGCGGTGATTCCGCACCTGCAGCACGCACAGGTTTCCATCCTGATGCTGCCCGGTATCGGGACCATTGAAGACCTGAAAATGGTCGAAGACCTCGGTGTGAAAAGCGTGCGTGTGGCCACCCACTGTACCGAAGCCGATGTTGCCGAACAGCACATCAAATACGCCGCCAAACAGGGCTTTGATACGGTCGGTTTCCTGATGATGAGTCACATGGTCAGCCCGGAAAAGATTCTGGAACAGGCCAAACTGATGCATGGTTACGGTGCGAACTGCCTGTACATGACCGATTCCTCCGGACACATGCTGCCGGAAGACGTGAAGGCAAAGATCGGCATGCTGCGCGACCATTTCCCGACAGAAATTGAAATCGGTTTCCACGGCCACCACAACCTTGCCATGGCGGTGGCCAATTCACTGGCCGCCGTGGAAGCCGGTGCGACCCGGATTGACGGTTCCGTGGCCGGTTTCGGGGCAGGTGCGGGCAATACGCCACTGGAAGTGTTTGCTGCCGTGTGTGAAATGTATGGTGTCGAAACCGGTGTTGACCTGAGCGCGCTGATGGATGCCGCCGAAGATGTGGCCGTGCCGATTATGGGTCATGATCACCTGCCACGCATTAACCGCAATGCCCTGACACTGGGCTATGCCGGGGTGTATTCCTCCTTCCTGCTGCATGCCAAACGGGCTGAAGAACGTCACGGCATCCCGGCGCGTGAAATCCTGCTGGAGCTGGGGCGGCGCGGTGTCATCGGCGGCCAGGAAGACATGATTGAAGATGTGGCGCTGGAAATGCTGCGCAAGCGGGGAGGTTGAAGATGGCAACATTGAGCAGGGCCATTATTGCCGAACTGGCCGAACATTTGGAAAACGCGGAATTGCAGGCTGTTGATGTCACCAAGATCACCGACGACTACCCGGACATGGACTGGGAAGACGCCTACGATATCCAGTTTGAAATTCGCCGCCGCAAGGAAGCCCGTGGCAATCGTGTAATCGGCCTGAAAATGGGGCTGACCTCCTACGCCAAAATGAAGCAGATGGGGGTGGAAGTACCGGTTTACGCTTTCCTCGCCGACTATTTCAATATTCCGGATGGGGGCGAGGTCAAGACTTCCGAACTGATCCACCCCAAGGTGGAAGCTGAAATTGCCCTTATCACCAACCAGCCGTTACGCGGTCCCGGCTGCACCGTGGCGCATGTACTGGCGGCAACCGAGGCGGTATTGCCGGCCGTGGAAGTGATTGATTCGCGTTATCGTGACTTCAAGTTCGACCTCAAGAGCGTGGTGGCCGATAATGCATCCTCCGCCCGCTTCGTTACCGGCGGCAATATCAGACGCGCGGATGAAGTCGACATGAAAACGCTGGGCGTGGTCATGGAAATCAATGGCGAAGTGGTTGCCACCGGTGCAGGTGCTGCCGTGCTGGGGCATCCGGCAGCCAGTGTGGCCATGCTCGCCAATATGCTGGCAGAGCGCGGTGAGGAAATTCCGGCAGGCACTTTCATCATGACCGGTGGAATTACTGCAGCCGTTGGTGTAAAAGCGGGTGATAGCGTGTGCGTGCGTTATCAGGATCTGGGCAGCGTCAGCATGCGCTTTACTTAAGCAAGAACCCGTCCCCGGCCTTTCCCCTGTCAGGAAGTGGGCAGCAGCCCTCCCCTGACAGGGATAACGCCTGATTCAGGAGGAAAACATGCCACTTATTCAAGCCACCATTCTGGCCGGTCGCAGCCAGCAGCAAAAGGAAGCTTTTTTCAGGAAAGTCACCGCCGTCGCGGTGGAAACACTGAATGTAAAACCTGAGCAGGTACGCGTTGTGCTGCACGAAATGCCTCATGAACACTGGGCCATCGGCGGCGTGAGCAAGGCGGCCCTTGATGGAGTTATAACCGAATCTGGTGTTTGAGGGTTTGAAAAAAAGCGGCGTATCTGGTTGATTTGTTATCGCCAAAAAACCAATCAGCCAAAAGGATACGCCACCATGGAAAAGAGTAACGTCATTGAATTTGAAGGTCGATCAGAGAATCCGTTGACAGAACTCCTGCGTTCAGGCGCCAGGCAGCTTCTGCAGCAGGCCATCAAGACCGAGGTGCAGGAGCTGCTGGCCGCACATTCAGATCGAACACTGGCAGATGGCAGAGCGGGCGTGGTGCGCAATGGCTACCAGCCGGAGCGAGAGATTCAGACCGGGATTGGCCCGCTGACGGTAAAGATTCCCAAGGTCCGCGCGAAGACCGGGGAGCCGGTAACGTTTCGCTCGGCACGGGTTCCGCCGTATGTGCGCAAGACCCAGTCACTGGAAGCGGCGCTGCTCTGGCTGTATCTGAAGGGTGTTTCCAGCGGCGAGATGAGCGCGGCTCTGGAGGGAGGTCCTGGTTGGTCCGGAGGCCCGGGGTTTGTCGGCCAGCACGGTATCGCGGTTGAAGCGCAGCTGGGCGCAGGAATACCAAGCGTGGCGCGAAGCGCCACTGGACAGGGCGCGCTGGGTTTATGTGTGGGCCGACGGCGTCTAATGAGCGGGGCGAGAAGCACTTTCTGGCGATTGAGGACAGGGTTCGGGAATCGACCCGGAGCTGGCGTGAGGCGCTGCTGAAGCTGAAGTCCCGCGGGATGAATATCCCCCAACTGGCGCTCGGTGACGGCGCCATGGGCTTCTGGGCGGCACTGGAGGAGGTCTATCCGGAAAGCCGGCAGCAGCGGTGCTGGATGCATAAGACGATGAATGTGC
>DAOPKY010000037.1:0-40416 GCA_035391465.1 Thiolinea sp.
ACTAGCGCCCGCCGGGCCGGTCTCTGCTATACCTGAATGTACCAACAATCAACCTGAGGATTTAAATAATGAATACCCTGAAGCGGATTCTGATAATGACAGCCCTGCTGTCCCCGTTGTCACTGCCGGCCCAAGCCGCCAGCTTTGACTGTGGCAAGGCGGAAAGCGTGGCGGAAAAAGCGGTCTGTGCTGATGTCAATGTCTCGGCACTGGACGATCTGCTGGCACTGGCCTACGCCAAAACCCAGGCCAGCGCCCCCAATCAGGAAGTCCTGAAGGAACAGCAGACCGCCTGGATAGCCGAGCGCGACGACTGCAAGGATGAACTGGCCTGTCTCAAAGCCACTTATCAGACCCGGCTGGTTGAGCTGATCGACCGGGTGGCCAACCCCGACCGCCTGCTCAAGGGCACGATCAAATCCTTCGAGTGCGGCGACAACTGCTACCTGACCGTGACTGATGAGGCCGGCAAGGAACAGGTCGGCCTGTGTACCGCCGAAATGTGCGGCCCCTGGAATGAGGAAACCAAAATGCCGGATGATATGGCTGGAAAGCCGGTGGAAATCACCATTCGGGTCGGTGTCCAGATTGATGGCGACGGTAACGTCATGGACGAAATGGACGCCTTCGACGAAATCAGGATACTGGAATAGGCTGATCCGGGACAAAGGGCCGGATGCAGCGCGTCACATAGGCGGCATCCAGCCCGGCATCCCGTATGCCGTGATTGATCCGGACAATGTATTCCGGCCAGGGCCGGCCTGCATCAGTCCGCAGGGTATCCACATAGACCAGACACGCCTGCAGGCCCTGATCCGGCAGGCGGACCGGTAACATGAGCTTGTGATAGTGCTGCTCCGCCACGCCTTCATACCGGTCCAGCACCGCCTCATCTGCGGCATTCAATGTGTAAACCAGTCCCTGCACCACCTCTGCAGCATCCGGTACGATATTGGCATAGCCCCGGCTGGAAATGATCCAGCGGTAGCCCGCCAGTACCCCGTGCCCCAATAACCGGTGACCGGGACAGCGCTGCTGCATCTGCTGCCGCCACAGATTGGAACCAAAGGCAAAATACGGCTTCATCATCGGACTCCCCTTCCCGTTAATGTCGTTCGTAACGCCCCGACAACAATACCGGACGCGTCGCCTGATACGAGCGGTTAGCTTCCCGCCACCGGTTTTGCTTGCTGCAACCAGTCTGCAGGATTACAGTGCCCACCCATGAACAAGTATCCGCTGGCTTCTGCCCTGGGGGCCTACTTTATCTGGGGGCTGTTTCCATTCTACTGGAAATGGCTGATTGAGGTGCCGGCCCATGAACTGATTGCCCATCGCATTCTATGGTCTTTTGTGCTGCTCCTGTCCGCCCTGCTCATTATGGGGCAATGGCGCAACTTCAGGGCCAGCCTCGCCAACCGGCGTCTGCTGCTGCCCTACCTGCTGGCCTCGATACTGCTGAGCATCAACTGGCTGATTTACGTCTGGAGCGTCAATTCAGGCCAGATCATTGAAGCCAGCCTGGGCTACTTCATCAATCCGCTGGTGAGCGTGATGCTGGGAGTACTGTTCCTGCACGAACAGCTGCGCCGGCTGCAGTGGCTGGCCATCGGGCTGGCAGCGCTGGGGGTGCTGTACCTGAGCGTGATGCATGGACAGATACCCTGGATTGCCCTGAGTCTGGCCTGTTCTTTCGGCCTGTACGGACTGATCAAGAAAAAATCCCCGCTGGAGGCGGTACAGGGCCTGACGCTGGAGACTGCATTGCTGCTCCTGCCGGCACTGGGCTACCTGTTCTGGCTCGAAGCACGGGGCAGCGGCCATTTCCCGCACGGGGGCACCCTGCAGAGTGTGCTGCTGATCGGGGCCGGTCTGGTGACGACGCTGCCGCTGCTGCTGTTCGCCCAGGCAACCCGGCAGGTTCCGCTCAGTGTCATCGGCATGCTGCAGTACATTACGCCCATCATGCAGCTGCTGATCGGCCTGTGGTTTTTTCAGGAGCCCTTCGGCCCGGAAAAAGTACTGGGTTATGCCCTGGTCTGGCTCGCCTTGCTGCTGTTCATGGCGGAAGGGCTGTTGTATCAGCATCGTCGGCGCAAAGCCTGGGCCGGTGGCTGAATAACCGGCCTCGCCAGATGATTGAAAACGTAACCATTATGGCCATTTTTTCATCAAAACATCTACAATTCCTGCACCCGGTACTACAATGCAAAATGTATCTGGCGAATTTTTTTAACCCAAACCAGCCGATCGAGAAAGGAATATCTCCATGAAATACCACAACCACATGAGAAAAATGCTTGCCGCTTCAGCCTTGGTCATGGGACTGGGAATGACCCCGCTCCTGACCGCACAGGCCGAGACCAGCATATTTCATCAGGTCACCAACGTAGCCCGGAACGATGTGCTGAACATGCGCTCCGGTCCCGGTACCAATTACCCTGTTGTATCCTCCGTTCCCTACAACGGACGCACCCTGATCACCACCGGCAAGGCAGCCAGTCAGGGCCGGAACAACTGGGTGGAAATTGTCTGGGCGGGTACCACCGGCTGGGTCAATGAACGCTATCTGTCAGCAGTGAATGACTACAGTGTGGATGACTATGTCACAACCGTGGCACCGTCAGCAGATACCTACGTGCAACCCTACCAGCAACCGGATTACCCGCCGGTACAGCAGCCACTGAAACGCTCCACTCCGGTCGTGAACCTGAATCCGGTGGACACCGGCGAAACCCACAGTCACCCGGCCAACCCCTGCACCAATTCAGTGACGCACACGCATCCGAACGGCAATCGTCCACATACCCATCATTACAGCTGCCTCAACAACCGCAGCGATACACGTGCCAGCAAGGTACTTCCTCCTCAGGTCAGACCCAAGTTCCAGCCCAAGTATCAAAGCCTGACACTTTAATCGCAGACGGTTTACAAACGGCACCAACAGCGGGAGCCCCTTCCAGGGCAGTGCAAAAGCAAACGACAGGTAAATCGTCGCAGATGATGAGCTTGAGCGGCTAGCGTGAAGCTGGAAGTGGTCAAGGAGGAGATGAAATGGATGACAAACGGATTGAAAAAGGGTGTCAGTTATTGCTGACACCCTGTTCATTGATGCGTCGACATGTCAGACGGCCAGATGATGTCCAGTACCCGATTGGGCTTCTTTGGAATACGATGTGGTTACCGGGGTATTGACTGCCTCAACAGGCTCGTCTACACGCCATGGATAGGCTTGCACACCCTGATTCAACAACTCGCGTGAAACACCGATGTCAGCCAGCTCACGGTCACTCATGTTCCGGAACAGTTGCAGGACACGGGCTTTTTGCTGGGTTTGCAGGGCATTACCGATAACTTTGGCTACTGTGCTTAAAATACTCATTTTTTTACTCTCGTTTCGTTTGATTTTCTGATTCAACGAGAGTCATGATAAGGCCAATGCTGCACTGCAACAAGCTATAAATAATAGCCGCTCCTGTTAGTAAAACTCACCTGAATCAGGCGGCTTTGGACAGTCTGTTCCGTGCCGGTTCATGGCGCAGCGGATACTGCAGCCGCCGCACGATTTCATAACTCAGGTTGGGCTGGTTCAGGGTATAGAAATGCAGCTGCTCCACCCCTTCACGGATCAGGTTTTCACACAGCCCGGTGATGATGTCGATGCCGATTTCACGCTGTTCGGCACTGCCGGCACGGGTACCCCGGAAACGTTCATGCAGGAAGTCCGGTACGCTGGCTCCGCAGCGGGCGCTGAAACCCTGCACCTTGTCAAAATCATGCAGCGGCAGGATGCCGGGTACCAGCGGCCGGGTAATGCCGGCCTTGAGCGCCGCATCCCGGAAACGCAGGAAAACCTCTGCATCAAAGAAATACTGGGTCAGTGCCCGGCGTGAACCGGCATCCAGCTTGCGCTTGAGGCTCACAAGATCAGCCTCCGGACTCAATGCCTTGGGGTGGACTTCCGGATAGGCAGCGACACTGATGTCAAAATCAGCAACACCCAGCAGGCTTTCCACCATATCCGCCACATCACGGAAACCGCCCTGAGCCAGATCATCACCGCGCAGCGCTACCAGCCGCCGCACGCCCAGGGCCGCAAAACGCTCAGCCAGCGCCAGCAGTGACTCACGGGTATGCCCGGCAGCGGTAATATGGGCCGCCACCGGCACCGGGCCGTCCTGCTGCAGGCTTTCCACCGCACTGATGCTGTGCTCACGCTCACTGCCCAGCGCCCCGTAGGTCATGGAGAAAAAAGCCGGGTTGAACAGCTCCAGCTGCCCCATGGTGCGCCACAGGTTGCGGTCCATGCGCGGGCTGCGGGCCGGGAAAAACTCAAAGGACAAAGCAGGCAATGGTACCCCGCTGCCATTAGGGTTTAGATCGGGCACAGGGTTGGGACGGCTGGTCATGGCATTACTCTCAAAGTCAGTCTGAATTTTATGCCGGCTATTGTCACATGAGCCACTCTCCAACAAAATCTCAATCTGATAAACGAAAACTTGAAGAATTTTCAATGAACCTGCAACGTAAACACCTGGAACTGATTCAGGCCATCCATGCACAGGACAGCCTGGCAGAGGCGGCACGCCAGCTGCACCTGACCCCTTCAGCCCTGTCACACCAGCTTAATGAACTGGAGCACCGGGTCGGCATGCAGGTGATCCGGCGCAAGACCCGCCCCCTGAAACTCACCCCCGCAGGCCAGCGCCTGCTGGAAAGTGCCGTTGATACCCTGCCACGCTTCACGCGTCTGGAGCAGGACCTGGCCCGCATGCACAAAGGGGAAGGCGGGCGCATCAATATCGCCATCGAGTGCCATTCCTGCTACCAGTGGCTCCTGCCCACGCTGGATCAGTACCGGCGTCAATGGCCGGATGTGGAACTGGATATTGCCGGCGGCTTCAGCTTCAACAGCCTGACCGCACTGGCGGATGGTGAGCTTGATCTGGTGATCACCGCTGACCCGGAGCCCCTGAACGGTATCAGCTATATCCCGCTGTTCCGCTACGAGGCGGTACTGGTGCTGCCGCTGGATCACCCGCTGGCACAGGTGCAGACCATCGAACCGGGCATGCTGGCAGACCAGACCCTGATCATTTACCCGGTACCGCAGCGCAAACTGGACATTTTCCGGCTGTTTCTGCGCCCCGCGGATGTGGAGCCGGTCCGGCTGCGCCAGTGTGAACTCACCGTCATGATGGTGGCACTGGTAGCCAGCGGGCGCGGCCTGTGCACCCTGCCCAACTGGGCGGCCGGCGAGTACACCGGACGTCAGTACGTCACTGCCCGCTCACTGGGGCCGGACGGTATTTTCAACACCCTGCACGCCGCCGTGCGCGAAGAACACCTGAGCGCACGCTACCTGCAGGATTTCCTGTTTCTGGCCAAGGACCTGCCGTTTTCAACCCTGGAAGGGATTGCCCGCCCGGCCTGAGTCAGCCGGCAGTCCCGTGATCACGATTTCTGTTTTGCCTCCATCAGCAGGCATGATACAGTCACTGAACCCCCTTTCGGGAAGCATCAGGGCATGCATGACAACTGAAGGAGCGTGTTCCGCATGACAGCCATTCTGGACGTACAGAATATCCACAAGCGCTTTGACCAGCTGGAAGTCCTGCATGGCCTGTCCCTGACCGCCCACGCGGGTGATGTCATTTCCCTGATTGGCTCATCCGGCTCCGGCAAGTCCACCTTCCTGCGCTGCATCAACCTGCTGGAAATGCCGGATCAGGGCGAGATCACCCTGGCGGGGGAAACCATCCGCCTGCAGACCGGACATCAGGGCCGGCGTCAGGCAGCCGATCCGAAGCAGGTACAGAAACTGCGCTCCCGAGTCAGCATGGTTTTTCAGCAGTTTAACCTCTGGGCACACCTGAGCATTCTGGAAAACGTGACCGAAGCCCCGATACGGGTTCAGGGGCTGCCCAAAGCCGAAGCCAAAGACATCGCCATGGAGTACCTCGACAAGGTGGGTATCGCCGCCAAGGCCGACAGTTACCCGGCTTTTCTCTCTGGCGGCCAGCAGCAGCGTGTCGCCATTGCCCGTGCCCTGGCCATGCGCCCGGACGCCATTCTGTTTGATGAGCCGACTTCGGCCCTCGACCCCGAGCTGGTGGGGGAAGTGCTGGGGGTCATGCGCCAGCTGGCGGAGGATGGCATGACCATGGTTGTCGTGACCCATGAAATGGCCTTTGCCCGTGACGTCTGCAGCCATGCGATTTTTTTGCATCAGGGCCTGATTGAGGAACAGGGCAAGCCCGCCGAGCTGTTCGGCAACCCGCAATCCGAACGCCTGCAACAGTTTCTGGCCAATACGTCGATACAGCCTCGCTGACGTATGGCAAAAAGACAATATCCGAGGCATTTTACTGGTTACTGGAGTTGAGTTTCATGATGAAAAAATGGATAGCTTCCATTGCGCTGGCAGCCCTGTTCAGCGCACCGGCACTGCAGGCGGAAGATACCGTCCGCATTGCCACCGAAGGTGCCTATGCCCCCTGGAACTTTGTCAATGACGAAGGCAAGCTGGCCGGCTTTGAGGTTGATCTGGGCAACGAGCTGTGCAAACGCATGGAAGCCCAATGCGAATTCATCCAGAATGAATGGGACTCCATCATCCCCAACCTGCTCGCCGGCAACTACGACGCCATCATGGCAGGCATGTCGATCACCGATGAACGCAGGGAAACCATCAGTTTCAGTGAAGCCTATTATCCGCCCGACCCGTCACGCTATGCCGTGAAAAAAGGTACCGAGATGGACTGGGACGCGCTGGAAGGCAAAAGCATCGGGGTACAGGGTGCCACCCTCCAGGCCGGCTATGCGGAAGAAAATCTGGCGGGCAAGAACACCATCAAATCCTATGAGACCTCCGATCAGGCCGTTGCAGACCTGATGGGCGGCAGTATTGATGCCCTGCTGGCTGATGGTACCGTTTCCAAGTCGGCGGTTGAAGGCTCGAACGGGGAAATGGAAATCAGCGGCCCCGAGATCATGATTGGTGAGGGTATCGCCATCGGCCTGCGCCAGGATGATACCGGCCTGCAGGAAAAGCTGAACCAGGCGCTGGAGGACGTCAAGAAAGACGGCACACTGGACCAGCTGATCGAGACCTACTTCAAGGCCGGCCCGTTCTATTCAGGCTCCTGATTCCCGTCTCCCCCGGTCGCCTTCCGTCACGACAGGGAAGGCGACCGGTTACGGACCCATACCCATCAACAGGCGGATGACGGGACATGCTTGAATTTCTGACCTCAATCCTGGGCGATGATCCGGGTGGCAAACTGGCCTACATCACCAATGGCAAACACCTGGCCTGGTATGCCAGCCTGCGTTACACCCTGATCGCCGCTGTGGCCGGGGCCGGGCTGGCGGTCTTGTTCGGGCTGCTGGGGGCTGGCCTCAAGCTGTCACGCATCACGCCGCTGCGCTGGGTCGGCAATCTCTATACCACCATGGTCCGGGGCATCCCGGATGTGCTGTTTCTGCTGTTTTTCCCGCTGGCATTCGAGCATCTGGTCGAAGCCGTCACGGCACGCCTCAAGTGCACGCCGGAACAGCTGGCCTCCAGCGGCTGGCCGCCCTGCCCTGATGCCCAATGGTTTCTGAGTTCCACCGAATACCTGATCATGGCCTGTGTGTCATTCGGCATCGTCTACGGCGCTTTTGCCGCCAACGTGATCTACGGTGCCATGATTGCCGTTCCCAAAGGCCAGCTGGAAGCCGCCCATGCCTTCGGTTTCAGTGAGCGCCAGGTATTCTGGCATGTCCGCGTGCGCCAGATGTGGGTCTATGCCCTGCCCGGCCTCTCCAATGTCTGGCTGCTGCTGCTGAAGTCCACGTCACTGCTGTCACTGCTGCAGATTACCGATATTGTTGCCTGGGCCGAGCGCCTCGGCACCCCCAATTACCTGCCCATGGCGGGCCTGGTTCATCCGGACTGGCGCTGGAAGTATTATCTGGTGCTGTTCGTGTTCTACATCCTCATGACCCTGCTGTCGGAAAAGTTCTTCGCCTGGCTGCAGGCCCGTGCCAGTCGCGGCATGCTGAGGGCAGACGCCTGATGGAAACGCTTGTCACCAACCCGGTGATTCAGGACATTATCACACTGGCCCGTCCGGCCCTGTTTAATATTTACTTTGCCCTGGCCTCGATTCCGCTCGGGTTTCCGCTTGCCATTCTGCTGGCCCTGGGCAAGGACAGCACCAACCACCTGCTGTCCTGGTTCTCGCGCAGTTTCATCTACGCTTTTCGTGGCTCCCCGCTGTTCATCCAGTTTTTCATGTTCTACTCCATGAGTCTGGCCCTGAATCCGACGGTCTGGAAGCCCTGGGGGCTGGACTGGCTGATGCTCAACCCGCTGTTCATCGGCCCGCTGGTACTGGTCCTCAATACCAGTGCCTACTCGGCAGAGATATTCTACGGTGCCCTGCGCGCCGTGCCCCGGGGCGAGGTTGAGGCGGCACGTGCCATGGGCATGGGAAAATGGCAGGTTTTCCGTACCGCCATCTGGCCCAACATGCTGCGTCTGGGCTGGCCGGCCTATACCAATGAAGTGGTTTTCCTGTTTCATGCCACGGCGCTGGTATATTTCACCCTGCCGGTGATCAACGAGCAGAAGGACCTGATGAACAAAGCCGGTGAACTGTTTCAGAAGGACTACAACGTTTTCCTGCATTACTCGGTTGCAGCCGGCTATTTTCTGCTTATCTCCATGATTATTTTCTTGCTGTTCAACCGGATATATCGGTACCTGACCCGGCATACCCGCACCGGACGCGGTATCAAACTCAAACCGAACTACCTGCGCTGAACAATAAACCGAAGCCACTGCGGGCCGCTGCAGACCCTACCCTACAGGAATGATCCATCATGAGTTGTAAACGTATTACCCATGTCATCCGGGGCGATGCGCCAGGCAAAACCACGGAGCTCAACGGCTTTCGCCTCGGGCCTGCAGATGCGCCACGCAAGGTCTTGTTGCAGGCAGCCCTGCATGCCGACGAACAGCCCGGCATCCTGATTCTGCATCACCTGCTCGGACTGCTGAAAACCGCAGATGAGCAGAACCTGCTCAATGCACGCTTTGTCCTGTTTCCCATGACCAATCCGCTCGGCATGGGGGATATCGGTTTCCGCCAGCATCAGGGCCGTTATGACCGCGCCTCGGGTGTCAACTTCAACCGTGACTGGCCGGACCTTTATGAGGCGGTCAACACCACTGTCGCCCCCCTGCTCGGTGATAATGCCAGTGCCAACGTGCAGCAGGTACGACAGGCCCTGAAGGCATGGCTGGATGGCATGATCCCGGTCACCGCCCTGCAGCAGCAGCGCCACTTCGTGATGCAGGAAGCCATTGATGCCGATTACGTGCTCGACCTGCACTGTGACAGCGATGCCCTGCCCCACATTTTCAGCGTACCGCAATCGGCTGCCGTGATGCAGAGCCTTTCCGACTGGATGGGTGCGGCAGCCACCCTGATGACCGAAGACAGTGGCGGCAGTTCCTTTGATGAGGTCTGGTCGGGGCTGTGGATAAAACTCGCGCACGCCCATCCCGACAGGCCGCTGCCCATGGCCTGCCATTCCGCAACCCTGGAATACCGGGGGCAGTTCGATGTATTTGATCACCTGAACCAGGATGATGCGCAGCGGCTTTACGGTTTTCTGCAGGAACAGGGCCTGATCGGGGGCGAGCGCATTCGTGCACGTCCGCCGGCAACACCTGCAGGCACTGATCTGGCCGCAACCGACATGGTACGGGTGGAACGGGCCGGACTGCTGGCCTATCGGGTCAGACTCGGGGATCAGGTCAAGGCCGGGGAGGTACTGGCCGACCTCATTGCACTGGATGGCGAAGGAGCCTTCGTGCAACGCATTCCGGTGCATGCCGAAACCGACGGTGTGGTTATTTCACGCGCCATCAACAAGTATGTGTGGCCGGGGTGTTCGGTTGCCAAGGTGGCCGGGAAACAGAAGCTCGCATCCAGAGGGCGCTACCTGCTGCAGGATTAGCGCAATCCCCGACATCCTGAGTTTAAAACAGGAGCCTGGCCAGCCACAGACGGAAGCGCAATCCCCAGCTGGAGGTGAAACCGACTTCACGAAAACGGATCACGCCATCACCATCCACTATAAAAGTGGTTGGTACCCCTGTGACGCCATACTCACCGGCCAGTTCACTGTTCACATCCAGCAGGGTGGTCCAGTGGCTGATTGCCTTGCGCTCCATATAACGCCGGACCTCGTCTTCGGTCCCGGAGTCGAAAGCGGCAATCGTGACAACCGGCCAGTCCTGCCCAATCCCGGAGATAACGGACTGCTCAAACTCGCACACGCCACACCATGAGGCCCAGAAGTGCAGTAATACCGGTTTGCCCCGGAAATCAGCCAGTGACACAAATTGCCCATTCAGGGTCGTGGCCCGAAAATCAGCGGCCTCACCGGAGAGCAGGTCCTGCTGCTGCCAGCCGCGTACCAGCAGAATAAACACCAGCAGTAACAGCAGCTCCAGCAGCAGCAAGCGCCAACGGCGACGCCTTGCCGGCTTTGCAGCCTGTTCAGCCATTTCCAAATCATTTCCCCAACAGCCTGAAAAAGCATCAGGGCGGCCATCCGAAGATCACCGCCCTGTGCTGATTATGAAGGAAACGAAAAGTGAATCAAAGGATATTGATGTACACGGTCGCTGTGACCAGATTACCTGAGGCATCCTTGACCGGATTGCCGCTGGCATCTTCAACAGTGTAAACAAAGCTGTCGCCTTCACAGTAACCATGGCGCAGCGAATACACAAACGACTGGCCATCTGCACTGACGGACACACTGCCGAAGGTCGGCCAGCTCACAATCCGCAGGCGATAGTTGCCATCCAGCGAGTCGTTTGACAGCACCGGCAGCGTGCGAGGCAGACTGTCATTCAGCACAAAGCTGTAGGTGTCGCCGGACACCGCGCCTCCGGTACCGTCATCCCGCAGAACCAGATCGGCAACCACACCACCGGTGACGGTAATGGTGACGGTGCCATTTTCTACAGAGCTCAGCTCGCCGTCATGGATGCCATATTCAAAGCTGTCCACACCGGTAAAGCCGGCAGGTGGCGTATAGACCAGCTTGTCGCCCTGCTGTACCACCGTTCCCCCCTGGGCCGTATGGGAGGCAAAGCCTTCAATGAACAGTTTGTCACCGTCCGGGTCAGTATCATTGCCCAGTACATCAATCGTGACATCAGTGTCAGCCAGCGTGCTGGTTTTGTCATCAACGGCAACCGGGGCGTGATTGACACCATCCTCAATGGTGATGGTGACAGTCGCAGTGGCACTGCCACCCTGCCCGTCGCTGATGGTGTATTCAAAGCTGTCCACACCGATAAAATCGACCTTGGGCGTATAAACCAGGAAGCCGTCCGCCAGTACCACAGAGCCGCCCTGGGCCGTGGTCTGATCGAATGCCGTAACGGTCAGGGCATCACCATCCGGATCACTGTCATTACCAAGTACGTCGATGGTCAGGGCGGTATTGACCTTGGTGAGCACATTGTCATTTACCGCCTGCGGTTCCTGATTGGTGCCATCGACGCCCGGCAATGTGATCGTGACCGTGGCCTGATTACTCTGATTACCACTGGCATCCTTGATCAGGTAAGTAAAGGTATCCGTTCCGGTTTCATCCGCTATCGGGGTATAAACCACCCTGTTATCGGCACCCACCGTGACCGTACCCTTGCCGGGTGCGCTCATGAGCATCACGCTCACCGTTCCGGTATAGACATCATCGGCCAGCACATCAATCAGGACCGAGCCACCACCCTCATCCAGCAGTGCCTGGGTCAGCTTGACCGCATCGTCATTGGCAATCAGCTCGCCGGCACTCCCGCCGTCAACCGTGATGACCACGGTAGCCGTGGCCGTTCCGCCTTTTCCATCACTGACGGTATAGGTGAAGCTGTCCACGCCGCTAAAATCAGCCGCTGGCGTATAGACCAGGAAACCGTCCGCCAGTACCACGGAGCCGCCCTGGGCCGTGCCCTGATCGAATGCCGTGATTGTCAGGACATCGCCATCCGGATCACTGTCATTAGTCAGTACATCAATGGTCAGGGCGGTATTGACTTTGGTGCTGAAGGCATCATCCGCTGCCAGCGGTGCCTGATTGGTGCCATCCACCACAGAACCGCCATCCGGGCCGAGCGTGCGGTAGGTACCGATCCGCTGCTTGTACTGGATATTGTTGTGCAATGCTTGGTTGACCCAGGTCGGCGGTGTGGGAATCAGCTCCCTGCGCCAGACGACCCGTGGCTCACTGACGACCCGGACTTCTTTCTTCTCGTCATACCCCTGCTGGACGACTTCATCCTTGTACTGGGTTTCATACGTGACGTATTCAATATCAACACGGCGGTTTTTATGCCGGGTGGCATCCACATTCGGGTACTTGGGGCGACTTTCTCCGTACCCCTGGGCAATCAGGCAACTGGGGTCAAAGCCGTTGGCAATCATGAAACTGCGCACGGTAGCCGCCCGGCGCTCGGACAGAAGCTGGTTGTCGGCATCACTGCCGATGTCACAGGTATTGCCGGTGATGCGGATATTGCCCTCGAAGCCGGTCTGGCGGATACGCGCCAGCACGGCCCGTAGGCGATTCTGGGCCTCGGGCGTCAGGTGATGATCGCCGACCTTGAAGAAAGTATCAGACTCCAGCTCCATGGTGTGCTTGACCAGCTTGCGGTCCACCTTGGGAGCACGCGGCACCTTGGTAGTCACCACTTCGGTCTTGCCCGGAATTTCCACCCTTACCCGGCGATATTGCTGATTCGGCGCATAAATGCCGTTGTCACCACCAAATTCGTAACGGTAGCTGACATTTCCACTGACATCGACCTCGTGGTCATCGCCGGCATAACCACCGCTTTCCTTGCTGATTTCGACATTGGCACCGATGCTGTGGGGTGAATCAAAGAAAAACTTTTCCACCCCGCCGGTTACGGTCAGCTGGGAGGGGGTATCTTCGGAATCGGCCTGATCCGTGCCCCACTCATAATCCAGACCACCCTGCACCCGCAGCAGATGATCACCCAGGAAAGTACCGACCCGGCCACCGACGCCATAATCGTAGGCTTTTTCATAAATGATGCTGCCATCACCCGTTTTGCCTGACTCACGCAGATCGGACAGTCCCTTGCTCACATGGCCGGACCAGAAGAAATTCTCACGCTCCTGACCATAACCTCCGGTGACTTTCTTGTCCTCGGCGGCATTCTGGTCATAAGCACCGAAAACCTTGTTGACATGCAGGGCCTGCCCGCCCTCGTCGCGGGTCACCCAGTGATGATTGATCTTGGCACCGGCCCCGGTCAGGGTTTCATCCCCTCCGGGATCAATACCCAGCCAGCCCTGTCCACTGGTCATGCTGTCTTCGGACTCCATGAACACATGGCTGCCATCGACACGCCCCTTGAACTCGGTATCAAAACCAACACCGACGCTGGTGTTGCCCCCCACATAATTCAGGTTCAGGTTATCGGTCTGCTCGGCATCATCCAGGAAACCGTCACTTTCCTGGCCCAGTGCCTGGACCTGCTGTACGGTATCCGGAGCCTGCCCGTTGGCTCCTTCCTGATAGACCTGATACCCTGTATCCGTCGGCTGGCTCATGGCACCATAGTCACCATACTCACCGGCAAGGACGCTCACAGATGAAAACAGGACAGGAACCAACACCCAAAAGGAGGTCGTACCCCTTTTCTTGTTATTCATTGTTTTTCTCTCTGAATTGGCAATTGTTATTGTTATCAGCCCAAGGGGACTTATGTCCCATTAAAGTATATGATCTGATACCGGCAAACACACAGTCTTCCGACGAACGAAGGACTATGGGTAAAAAAGTCGCGTACTCCTGAGCCGGGAATGAACAGACGGACCTGACGCCCCTTTTTTGATGCTTTATACTAACGAAGTGAAACCCAAGAGCAGCTGCCTGTGGAACTGGCACAGGGTGAACATCGCCGCCAGCTCAGGCGACCCGGAAGTGGCAGCCCCACAAAATACTGTTTTAAAGGCAAGTAACCTTCATGATCCGGCTTGTACAAGTAATTCCATTGTTTGGCGTACTGCTCGCCATCTACTGGCTTTGTGCCCAGCTGGAGATTTTCCCCAAGCATTTGAATGATGTTCTGTTTGCCATCAGGCTGCCGTCCAAGGAAATCTGGAAACCGACCTGGGGCGATGTCATGGTGCTGCTGGGGATTGTTGTTCTCTATATTGAACTGCTCAAAGCCACCCGTACCTCGGAAACGTCCATTATTGATCACCTGCTTTCCACCTTTGTTCTGATTTTCTACCTGGTTGCCTGGCTCATCTACCCCTGGGGGGGGAATTCCGTCTTCCTGATCCTCGCCTCCATGTCATTTCTGGACGTGATTGCCGGCTTTACAATCACGATTTCATCGGCCAGACGGGACCTGAGCATTGGCGGGAAAATGTGATGACAACAAATTTACGCTACTTAGAGGAAAACCGCATGCAAAGAATACTGCTCGGACTGACACTGCTGCCCCTGATGTCAGTGAGTGTTTTCGGTGAAACACAATGGCCGGAGCCCGGCACGCCGGAAACTGGAGTCAGCGCACCGAATACCCTGAATGACGTGCCCGGTACAGCCGGCAGCACCCTGTTCCCGCCGGTTTCTCCTCCCCTTCTCCCGCTGACCGGCTCCGGTTCTGCCCTGCCTGCAGGCATGTCACCACTGGAGATGGCCGCCGCACTCTGGCCCACCCTGCCGCCCGAGTTCGGTTCTGCCGGCCCTCTGCCCTGGGGATACATCATCGAGAATCCCGAGGTCCGGAACAACCAGCTGGGTTTCATCATCGGCCAGACCCTGCCTCCGGCTCAAGCCATGCCGTACCTGATACCGGCTCCCGCCCTGCCCGGGCAGAACGGCAGTGCCACGGAAGCCGCAGCCCTGAAAAATTCGCTGGCCGATATGGGCAGCCAGCAGGTTGATCTGCTGAACCAGTCACGCCAGACCATCCTGACCCAGAAACAGACCATCGGGAAACTGCAGGCCCGACTGGCAACCCTGGAGCAGCAGCAGGACAAAACCCGGCAGGCCCGAAATCTGGTTGACCAGTCCCGACAGACCGTTCAGACTCAGCAACAGGCCATTGAAAAACTGCGCACCCAGCTTGAGCAGCTGCAGCAGCAACGCGACAGCGCCCTGCAGGACCGGAGCCTGCTGGATCAGTCCCTGCAAACCCTGCAGGCACAACAGCAGGCCATTGGGCAGCTGAACACCCAGCTGGCAGAACTGCAGCAGCAACAGGGTAGCGCCTCCCAGACTCTCGGCCTGCTGGACCAGTCCCAGCAGACCGTGCAGGCCCAGCGTCAGGCCATTGAAAAACTGCGCACTCAGCTTGAGCAGCTGCAGCAGCAACGCGACAGTGCCCTGCAGGACCGGAGCCTGTTGGATCAGTCCCTGCAAACCCTGCAGGCACAACAACAGGCCATTGGGCAGCTGAACACCCAACTGGCGGAACTGCAGCAGCAACAGGGTAGCGCCTCCCAGGCTCTCGGTCTGCTGGACCAGTCCCAGCAGACCGTGCAGGCCCAGCGCCAGGCCATTGAAAAACTGCGCACCCAACTCACGGAACTGCAGCAGCAACAGGAAAACACCACCCAGACCTACGGACAGGCTCAGGGCCTGCTGGACCAGTCCCAGCAAACCGTGCAGGCCCAGCGTCAGGCCGTTGAAAAACTGCGCGCCCAGCTCACGGAACTGCAACAGCAACAGGAAAACACCACCCAGACCCATGGACAGACCCAGAACCTGCTGGACCAGTCCCAACAGACCGTGCAGGCCCAGCGCCAGGCCATTGAAAAACTGCGCACCCGGCTCACGGAACTGCAGGGCAGAAAGGACACAACAGAGCAGCAACTGCAGAGCCAGCTCACGCAGTTGAGCCAGCAAAAAGCCGGACTGGAAGAACAACTGGCCCGGCTACTGGCTGAAAATGGCAGTCTGGGACAACAGCTGAGCACGCTGGAACAGGAAAAAATCAGCCTGGGCAACACCGCCAGTGAGCTGCAGCAGCAACAGGGAACGCTGGATACCCAACTGACCCGGTTGCAGCAGGCCAATACCGGGCTGGACGCCATGGTCAGCCAGTTGCACCAGCAGGTTGCCACCATTCCGGAAATCGCCCGGCACATGAGCCTGGCAAACCGGAATGTTGGTGCCCTGGAATCAGAAAAACAGAACCTGCAACAACAGTTCGGACAGCAGAAAAGCCTGCTGGAGGAGCAGCTGGCGAAACTGCTGGCTGAAAATGGCAGTCTGGGACAACAGCTGAGCACGCTGGAACAGGAAAAAATCAGCCTGGGCAACACCGCCAGTGAGCTGCAGCAGCAACAGGGAACGCTGGATACCCAACTGACCCGGTTGCAGCAGGCCAATACCGGGCTGGACGCCATGGTCAGCCAGTTGCACCAGCAGGTTGCCACCATTCCGGAAATCGCCCGGCACATGAGCCTGGCAAACCGGAATGTTGGTGCCCTGGAATCAGAAAAACAGAACCTGCAACAACAGTTCGGACAGCAAAAAAGCCTGCTGGAGGAGCAGCTGGCCCGGCTGCTGGCTGAAAACGGTGGCCAGGAAGAACAGCTGGCGGCCTTGCAGAATGAAAGCTCGGAGCTGCAGGCACAACTGGCCGCCAATGAGTTCCAGATTGCCGAACTGAACGATCAGAGCGAAGATGGCCGGAAACAGCTTACCGGCGTGCGGACCGAACTGGAAAGCGTACAAGGTGAAAATGCTGCTCTGACTCAGCAACTGAATGACAGCCTGGCCCGCAGGAAAGCCTTGCAGGAACAGCTGGCCGCCAGCCGTACCGAAATGGCCCTGCTGGAAAAACAGCTGGATAACGAGGTACTGGAACTGACGGACGCACGGCAGCAGACCAGCCAGCTGCAACAGGAAAAAAGCGGGCTGGACTCAACCATCAGCCAGCTGCAACAGGATAAAAGCGGGCTGGACTCAACCATCAGCCAGCTGCAACAGGACAAAAGCGGACTGGATTCAACCATCAGCCAGCTGCAACAGCAGGTTGCCACCATTCCGGAAATCGCCCGGCGCATGAGCCTGATGAATCAGGATATCAGCACGCTGGAAACCGCAAAAAGCACACTGGAGTCGGACAAGCAGAATCTGGAGCAGGAAAAAGTCACGCTGGCCGGTGCACTGGAGGCGGCCCGGAAAGATACCGATGGCGATGGTGTGCTTGATCCGGTGGACCAATGTCCGGATACGGTTAAAGGCAATGCAGTCGGCATTGATGGCTGCATGCTGGATGGGGATGGCGACAGTGTAGCCGATAACCTGGACCAGTGCCCTGCCAGCCCGGAGGGTGCCGAGGTCATGGAAAATGGCTGTATTCCTGATGCAGACAAGGATGGCGTCACCGATGAAGCTGACCAGTGCGCTGATACTGTCGCCGGAGCCAAAGTCGACGCAAACGGCTGTGAGCTGGATTCCGACAGCGATGGCGTCAAGGACAGTGCGGATCAGTGTGCCGACACGGTGGCCGGTGCCAAGGTCGATGCCAATGGTTGTGAACTGGATTCCGATGCCGATGGCGTGAAAGACAGTGCGGATCAGTGTGCTGACACCGTCGCCGGAGCTACAGTGGATGCCAATGGTTGTGAGCTGGACTCCGACAGTGATGGTGTCAAAGACAGTGCGGATCAATGTGCTGATACCGTCGCCGGAGCTACAGTGGATGCCAATGGTTGTGAGCTGGATTCCGATGCCGATGGCGTGAAAGACAGCGTCGACCAGTGTGCTGACACCGTCGCCGGAGCTACAGTGGATGCCAATGGCTGTGAATTGGACTCCGACAGTGATGGTGTCAAAGACAGTGCGGATCAATGTGCTGATACCGCCGCCGGAGCCAAAGTTGACGAAAACGGCTGTGAACTGGATTCCGATGCCGATGGCGTCAAGGACAGCGTCGACCAGTGTGCTGACACCGCCGCCGGAGCCAAGGTCGATGCCAATGGCTGTGAGCCGGACTCTGATGGTGATGGCGTCAAGGACAGCGTCGACCAGTGCGCCGATACCCTGGCGGGTGCTGCCGTTGATGACAAGGGTTGCAACCTCGTACCGGATGATGACCGGGATGGTGTCGGCAATCCGGATGATCTGTGCCCGGATACCGCTGCAGGTGCTGAAGTCAACGCTGTCGGTTGTGCTGCCAACGTGAATATCAGCCTTCAGGGTGTCAACTTCACGCGTGGCTCCGGTGTCCTGACCGAAGAGTCTCTGCCAATCCTGAATGAAGCGGCAGAAACCCTGAAGCGGCATCCGGAGCTGAAGATTGAAGTCGCCGGCCATACCGACTCCACCGGTAATCAGGAAGTCAACACGGTGCTCTCCAGGACCCGTGCCGATGCCGTGATGCAGTACCTGATCGACCAGGGTGTTGAATCCAGCCTGACTGCGGCCGGTTATGGTTCCAGCGAGCCGGTTGCCGACAATGACACGGCAGAAGGCCGGGCCCGCAATCGCCGGGTTGAGCTGAAGATTCTGGAGTGAATCTGAACGCCTACCCGCAACAGGCCAAAAAGCGCTTCGGTCAGCATTTTCTGCATGACCGAAGCGTGATTGAGCGCATGCTCCTGGCCCTGGCACTCAAACCTGATGACCGGGTCGTGGAAATCGGCCCCGGTCCGGGGGCTTTGACCCTGCCACTGCTGGCCCGGCTCCAGCGCCTGGATGTGGTGGAAATCGACCGTGACCTGATTGCCTGGTGGCAACAGCATCCGGAAGCGCGGGGCAAACTGTGGATTCATGCCCAGGATGCCCTGAAGCTGGAGCTGTCGGCATTGGCAGCGACCATTGGCAACAGTGGCAGTCATGGCAGCAGTGCCCATGATGACCGGCTCCGGATTGTCGGTAATCTGCCCTATAATATTTCCACCCCGCTGCTGTTCCACCTGCTGGAGCAGCGCCGTTATATCCGTGACATGCTGTTCATGCTGCAAAGGGAGGTGGTGGAGCGGATCACGGCCAGCCCCGGCAACAAGGACTATGGCCGCCTGTCGGTCATGATTCAGTATTATTGTCAGGCCGACTGTCTGCTGCATGTAGGGCCGGGGGCCTTCACCCCGCCACCCAGGGTCGATTCTGCCGTGGTGCTGCTGCAGCCCAAGACCGAGCCTGATCTTGCCGTCCGTGATGAACAGGTCTTTGCCAAGCTGGTGGCACAGGCTTTCTCCCAGCGCCGCAAAACCCTGCGCAATACCCTGAAACCCCTGCTGTCCGCCGATCAGATTGAACAGGTCGGTATCGACCCCGGCTGTCGGGCCGAGACGCTGACACTGCATGACTTTGTGCGCCTGAGCAACCTGCTTCCGGGTAGCGCCGGAAACCCGCCTGACGCCCCGGATACTTGATCAGCGGGGCTTTCAACCGATACCATCACGGCTTGTTTTTGGTTGGATGGTGCCCTGATGAAGCCAGACCGTTCTCAAACTGACAGCAGACCCCACCCCGTCTGTGCGTTTCGCGGGCTTTCCAAGCGTTATGGCAAACGCTCCCTGCTGGATCAGCTTGAGCTGAGCCTGCAGGCCGGGCAATGCCTGTTGCTGACCGGTCCCAATGGCAGTGGCAAAACCACCCTGATGCGCATCCTTTCAGGACTGGAGGCCCCGGATCATGCCGAAGTCCGGCTGGATACGGGCGGCTGGCAAAGCTGGCGTCAGACCCGCCCCCGGCTGCAGCAGCAGATCATGTACCTGCATCAGCAACCCTTCCTGTTTCAGGGCAGTGTCTGGCACAATCTGGCCTTTGCCCTGCCACGCGGGCTGTCCCGGCAGCAGCGCCACGGCGAAATCCGGCGCATCAGCCAGTGGGCCGGGCTGGAGCACCTGCTCAGGGCCGACGCCAAACGCCTGTCCGGTGGCGAATGCCAGAAGGTTGCCATTGCACGTGCCCTGTTGCGTCAGCCGCAGGCACTGCTGCTGGACGAACCTACCGCCAATATGGACCGCCGGGCACGGGAACGCACACTGAGCATGATTGCCCGCCTGCGCGATGAGGGTATGGCCTTGCTGGTGACCAGTCACGATCCGGAGTATTTTGCAACCATGACCGATAAACACTTGCAGCTGGAACAGACACACCTCACCACCCCTGCTTCGGGAAACAACACACGGGAGGCGGCATGACACCAGTGGTGATCAGTATCAGCGCCGTCATCCTCGCCGGTGGCATGGGGCGGCGCATGGGCGGGCAGGACAAGGGACTGCTGCAGTTTGAAGGACGCCCGCTGGTTGAGCATCTGCTTGAGGCCCTGCAACAGCAGGTTGAAACAGTCTTCATCAATGCCAACCGCAACCAGTCCATCTATGCCCGCTACGGTTATCCGGTGCTGGATGACCCGCTGCCGGATTTTCAGGGGCCACTGGCCGGCTTCAGTGCCGCAATGCAGGTCGCACGGACAACCCACATCATGACGCTGCCCTGTGATGGCCCCTGGATTGCACCGGATATGGCCCGGCGGCTGCGGGAAGCCCTGCAGAACCTCCCGGATGGCATTGCCGTGGCTCATGACGGTGAGCGCCTGCAGCCGGTGCATGCCCTGATTCCGGTCACCCTGCACCCCAGTCTGCAGGCTTTTCTTGCCAGCGGTGAGCGCAAGATTGACCGCTGGTATCGGCAGCACACCCTGGTGCCGGTGGATTTTTCCGATGTCGCCCCCCTGTTCCGTAATATCAATACACCGGAACAGCAGCACACCCTGCAACAACAACACAGACAGGAACCGGCAAAGACATGATCAGGAGCACCATTCCCCTCATCGGCTTCTGTGCCTACAGCGGTACGGGCAAGACCACACTGCTGACGCGGCTGATCCCGTTGCTGAAGGCACGGGGTCTGCGCCTGACAGTCATCAAGCACGGCCATCACAGTCTGGAGCTGGATCAGCCGGGCAAGGACAGCTTCCGCTTCCGTGAAGCCGGGGCCGACCAGGTAATACTGGCCTCGCTCAAGCGCGTGGCCCTGATGCACGAATGCCCGAATATCAACCGCGATGTGTCATTGACGGAAGCCCTGAAATTTGTCCAGCCCGACTGTGCCGACCTGATTCTGGTCGAGGGCTTCAAGCATGAGAACTATCCCAAGATTGAAGTGCATCGCCCCAGCCTGGGCCGCCCGCTCCTGTACCCGGACGATACCGGTATTCTGGCCCTGGCCGTTGACCAGCCTCCCGAGTTGCCAGCCGGGGCACGTTCCCTGCCCTTGCTGGACATGAACACACCGGAAACCATCGCGGATTTCATTATGCAATACCTGTCTGACCCGCAAACCGCCCCGGCGCCTGTCTCACAACCCTCCCGGACTGGCGGCAGTACGGAAATCCACGCAGCCGCCAGCTGCATGGATGACGCCGATCCCTACAGTCACAGCTATCAGGATGCCCTCAGCGGCATTCTGGATACCATCCAGCCACTGAATACCCGGATCAGCCGCAACCTGCGTGACAGTCTCGGCCTGGTGCTGGCTGAAAATATCCTCTCCCCGCACAATGTGCCGTCTCATACCAATTCCGCCATGGACGGCTATGCCCTGCGTGGTTCAGACCTGCCACAGGATGCCATCAAGGAGTTTCGGGTGGCAGCCAGCATTTTTGCCGGGCAGCATTGGGATGGTGAATGCGGGGAAAACGAATGTGTACGCATCATGACCGGTGCTCCCATGCCCGCCGGTACCGATACGGTGGTGATGCAGGAGCAGACCGAAGTAACGGACGCCCGGCATGTCCGCATCGGTACCGGGCATCGCAGCGGACAGAATGTCAGGCTGGCCGGAGAGGATATTGCCATCGGCCAGACCATTCTGCAGGTTGGCAGACGGCTGACACCGGCTGATCTGGGCCTGATGGCTTCACTGGGACGCAGTGAAGTGAAGGTCTTTCGCCCCCCCAGGGTTGCCTTTTTCTCGACCGGCGATGAGCTGCGTTCGGTGGGGGAGACTCTGGAGCCGGGCTGTGTCTACGACAGCAACCGCTATACCCTGTACGGTATGCTCCGGCAGCTGGGCATGGAAATCCTCGACCTGGGTGTGGTTCGGGATGACCCGGACAGTCTGAAAGCCGCCTTTACCGAAGCGGCCGCACAAGCCGATGTGGTGATCACGTCCGGGGGTGTCTCGGTAGGTGAAGCGGACTTCACCAAGGACATTCTGGCGCATCTTGGGCACATCAGCTTCTGGAAAATCGCCATCAAACCCGGACGCCCGCTGGCCTTCGGCCATATCAATGACACCCTGTTCTTCGGCCTGCCCGGCAATCCGGTGGCCGTCATGGTCACGTTTCAGCAGCTGGTACAGCCTGCCCTGTTGAAACTGGCCGGGGAGCAGGAGAATTATCAGCCACTCCGGGTACATGCCACCTGCCAGAGTCACCTGCGCAAGAAGCCGGGACGCACCGAATTCATTCGCGGCATCAGCAGCAGCACTCCGGATGGTCAATTGATGGTGGAACGGGCCGGGCATCAGGGTTCCGGGATTCTCACCACCATGAGTCGGGCCAACTGTTTCATTGTGCTGCCGGAAGCCAATGCCGGTGTCGAGGCTGGTGACACGGTTATTATTCAGCCCTTTGCCCGTCAGGGAGGTCATGCATGAGTATCAAGGTACTGTTTTTCGCCAGCCTGCGCGAACAGCTGGGCCAGGACCACAGCGAAGTGGCCTGGCAGGCCGATCTGACCGCCGCCCAGGTCTGGTGTCTGGCAACCGGTCAGGCCCGGCTGCCGGAACAGGTGCTGATGGCCTGTAATCAGGAGTACTGTCAGGGTGACAGCCTGATTGCGGATGGCGCGGAAGTGGCTTTCTTTCCACCCGTCACCGGAGGCTGAACATGATTGATATCGGCGTCCGTGAGCATGGCTTCAACCCCTGGAACGAGCTGACCACCTTCCAGCAGCAACCGGACTTCATTGCCGGCAAAAGCGGGGCCAATGCCGTATTTGTCGGCACCATGCGTGACTTCAACGAAGGCGACACCGTACATGCCATGACGCTGGAGCATTACCCCGCCATGACCGGCAGGCAGCTGGAAACCCTGGTACGGGAGGCTGCCGCCCGCTTCGGGCTGGACCATGTACTGCTGCGCCATCGGGTCGGGGACATTCTGCCCGGTGATCCGATCGTACTGGTGGCGGTCTGGTCCGCCCATCGGGGAGCCAGCTTTGATGCCTGCCGCCAGATGATGGAAATGCTCAAGCACCATGCCCCCTTCTGGAAGCGTGAAGCCCTGTCTGACGGCAGCCATCGCTGGGTAGAGCGCAATACCGCTGGTTAATATTGATTACCGGTAACGGGGCAGCATCCGGCCCCGGTCTTCGAAGCCGGCCCATGCGTCAGGGAATCAGGCGTAACAAACTGTCCGGTCAGACACTGGTTTCTCACCCGGCGGCAGATGGCCGGACACCCGCCCCGGCAGCACTTGCTGCATACAGGCGTATCAACCCGTACAGCGCTGAAATATTGGGTGTGGCAATCCCGGTCCGGATACCGATCTCGTGCACCACCCCAATCAGGGCATCCACTTCCAGGGTTTTTCCCGCATCCGCATCCTGCAGCATGGAAGTGCGCATGGCCCCCAGCTTGCGGGTCACGGCATTGCGTGCCTGTGGCGTCTGGTCAATGGGGCAGCCGATCACCGCGCCAATCGCTGCCGCTTCCTGCATGGCATTGCTGCAGAAGGCATTGACCAGCTCATCATCCAGTACCTTGTCAGACGTGGCCCTGGTGAGCGCCGAGACCGGGTTCATGGTCATATTGCCCCAGAGCTTGAACCAGATGTCCTGCTGGATACCGGATGACCACTCCACCTCAAATCCGGCTGCCTGCAGGCGCTCACGGATCAGGTTATCCATGTGCTCCGCCGGTCCTGCGGGTCTGCCGATAATCAGGCGGTTGCCAAACGGATTGAAAGACACGCCCGGCTGGGGCGTGGAGCAGGCCAGATGCACCACACAGCCCAGCACCTGTGCCGTCGGAATGCGTTGACGCAGCTGGCCATCCGGGTCCACCCGCTCCAGGGTCAGCCCCTGATACTGGCCGGGCAGGCCATCAAAAAACCACCAGGGTACCCCGTTCATGGCCAGCAAAACCCGTGTCCCCGAACCCATCAAGGGAGCCAGTGCACGGGATACCGCATCCAGCGCAGGCTGCTTGACGGCAATAATGATCAGGTCCTGAACCCCCAGTGTGGCAGGGTCGGCACTGACAGTGACCGGGTAATATTCAATACCGGCTGCCGTCTGCAGACCCAGGCCCTTCTGCTGAATTGCGGCCAGTGTCTCGCCCCGGGCGACGACGGAAACCTCAGCCCCCTGGCGGGCCAGTCTGGCCCCCAGGAGTATGCCGACGGCACCCGCCCCGTAAATACAGATTTTCATGGGTCTGTCCTGTTGAAATAATACCGTCACAGCCTATTTTTTGGCTTCCTCTTCCGCCACATGCTTGCGGAAGGCGGCCAGTGCGGCTGCGGCATCCACTTTGCGATCGGCCACATCATCAATCCAGAACTGATCAATCCCTTCAGTCAGCTTCTGCATTTCAAGCACACGCGGATCATCCTCTGCCAGCTCCACGACATTGATACCCGCCGCTTTGGCTGCAGCAATCCCCTCGGCATCCGCACCACCCCAGGCAGCGCCGGCCATACGCGCCAGCTTTTCCCCGGATACGCTCAGGATCGCCTCCTGATCTTCCTTGCTCAGGCCGTCAAAGAAATCCGGGTTCATGAAGATGGTGAAAGCCGTGGTATAAAGTGCCTTGGGGAACAGGGTCAGATCGGTGGTCACTTCAGTCAGGCGCAACGCCTTCTGCTCCTGTGCCGGCAGGAAGGTGCCATCAACCACACCCTGCTGCAGCATCTCGTAGGATTTGGTGGCCGGCGCATTGACCGGCGTCACTTCCAGACGGGCAGCCAGCTCGTTCACCAGCCCGCCGCCAATGCGCATTTTCTTGCCCTTCATGTCCGCCAGCGTGTTGACGGGAAACTTGGTGTGCATCTGGCCGGGGCCGTGCACAAACATGGACAGCACCTTCAGGCCATCGTACTCGTCAGCCTCGACAAAATACTCCTGATAGGTCCGCCACAAAGCCACCGAACCGCCTTCAGCACTGGAAATTTCGCCGGGAATCTCGGCCACACTGGGCAGTTTGAAACGCCCCGGCAGATAGGTATTGACGGTGGAAGCCACATCCAGGATGCCGTCCTCAACGGCAGAGAACAGGGTTTTGGGATGGCCGGTGTAGTCCTCAATCACCACCTTGACACGGCCCTCGGTAGCCTCTTCCACCCATTTTGCCCAGGTCGGCCAGACGGTTGTATTCTGGGGGTTGCCGGGCGGCAGCCAGGTGGCGGCCCGCAATGTAGTGACATCGGCAGCCAGGACCGGCAGCGAGATGAAGGCACTGGCAATAAAGCCGGCAAGTACATGCTTCAGATTCATCGATAGACTCCTTGGAAAGGGTTTTCGGGTTGATGATAATCCAGACAGGCAGACAAGGGTTAATACCTGAAACCGGGGTCCTGACGCTCAACCAGCCGGATCATGGCGGCCAGGGCATCCTCACCCGCACCATAGTCGGGGTTGAAATTCAGCGAATCCCTGACACAGTTTTCCAGTACGGGTTCGGGGATGCTGCGTGCCTTGCCCATTGCGCTGGCAGCCACCTGGATTTCACAGGCCCGGTTGACCAGCCACATCAGGGAAAAGGCCTGTGCCAGCGTTGCACCGATAACCACCGGACCATGATTGCGCAGCATGAGCACAGGCTTGCCGCCGGCACTGTCGAGAATGCGCATGCCCTCATCACGATGTACGGTGATCCCTTCAAACTCATGATAGGCCACTTTGCCGTAAAGTTGGGCTGCATAGAAGTTGCTGTACTGCAGGCCGTCTTCCAGACAGCAGACCGCCGAGGTGGCCGTGGTATGCACATGCATGACACAATGTGCCTCATCCCCCAGGTGTTCATGAATCGCACCGTGGAAGGTGAAACCGGCAGGGTTGATCGGCCAGTCCGAATGGCCCTGAATCTCACCCTCGATATCCACTTTGACCAGATTGGAGGCCGTGACCTCGGTGTAGTGCAAACCGAACGGATTGATCAGAAAATGAGCCTCGTTACCGGGAACCCGCAACGAGATGTGATTGTAAATCGACTCATCCCAGCCCAGATAGGCAAAAACCCGGTAAACCCCCGCCAGCCGGACACGGGCAGCCCATTCTTCTGCGCTGTAGCGCTCGGGCTTTTCAAAATTGCGATATGGCATCAGTCATTCTCCTGTCATCACCGATAAGTCATCGATACAGTAAATCGGGCAGGAACAACGCAATCTGTGCAATAAACACAATGAGCAACAAGCGTACAATATCCGCTACCCAGAAGGGGGTAACCCCCCGGAAAATCGTGCCGGTTTTGATGTCCTTGAGCACCGCACTGAGCACAAACACGTTCATGCCCACCGGCGGGGTGATCAGGCTGATTTCAGTGACCACCACCACGACAATACCAAACCAGACCAGATTGAAACCCAGATCGGCTACCAGCGGGTAAAACACGGGTACGGTCAGCAACAGCATGGAAAGGCTTTCAAACACCATGCCCAGCAAAATGTAAATTCCCAGAATCACCAGGATCACAACCATGGGCGAAACCTGCAGGGAGCTCACATAGTTCACCAGAATATCGGTAAAACCGGCTCGGTTGATAAAGTCGGAAAAGATCAGTGCCCCGATCACCACGGCAAACAGCATGGCTGAAGTCCGGGCGGTATCGGAAAAGACTTCAAAGACCACGCCCGGCGTCAGGGCTTTCCGGAACAGGGCGATGAGGAAGGCTCCGCCGGCACCGACACCGGCGGCTTCGGTGGGGGTAAATATCCCCAGATAAATGCCCCCCATCACCAGCGCAAACAACGCCAGCACGCCCCAGACACCACTCAGGGCCCTGAACCGCTCAGGCCAGGAAAGGGCTTCACCGGCAGGCCCCCGCTCCGGGTGCCGCCAGACCACATAGCGGACAGCCAGCAGATAAAGCAGCACGCCCAGCAATCCGGGGATGAAACCGGCTGCAAACAGCTCACGGATACTGGTTTCGGTCAGCAGGCCATAAATCACCAGAATAACACTGGGCGGTATCAGGATGCCCAGCGTACCACCGGCAGCAATGGAAGCCGCTGCCAGTGAATCATCATAACCAAAGCGGCGCATCGGTGGCATGGCCACCTTGGACATGGTGGCTGCCGTTGCCAGACTGGAGCCACAAATCGCCGAAAAACCGCCACAGGCAAGCACCGTCGACATGGCCAGCCCCCCCTTGCGGTGCCCCAGAAAGGCGTAGGAGGCATCGTAAAGCTTTTGTGACAGGCCGGCCCGGGTAATCAGGTTCCCCATCAGGATAAACAACGGAATCACCGACAGACCATAATCCTGAACCGTTTCGGTGATGCGGTTGGAAGCCAGGGTCAGCGAGGCTCGCCAGTTGAAGCTGAACAGTGTGTCCAGAGTCAGCCCCTGCAGCACGGCAAAACCGAAGAAACCGACCAGGCCCATGGCAATGGCAATCGGCATGCGCAAACCGATGATCAGTAACAACAGTACAGCAAAACCAATGAGAACTACGGTCATATCAATTACTCGCCAGTCGGGTTTCTGAGGGCGTCACCCAGAGACGGTAGATGCCATATGTAATCATGGTCGCAGCGGTCACCCAGCTCATCAGGGCAATGTAATAGATCAGATAGCCCTCGGGAAACTTCAGGTATTCGGTCACTTCACCGCGCCGCAGTGAACGCTCAGCCAGTTCCCAGATGCGCCAGGCGACAAAATAAAGCGAGGTGGCGATCAGCAGTGCCGACAGCATGGAGAACACCCGGATCAGTCGGTGGCTGACAAAGCTGTCCATCAGGTCGACGATAACATGACCACCACGCCAGGAAATCACCGGCAACTCCGCAAACACCATGATGGCAAGCCCGATCCGGGTCAGCTCAATGGCCCCGTCAATCGAGTTATTGAACAGATAGCGGCCTGTCACGTCGGCACAGGTCAGCAACATGAGCAGAAACAGGGTGATGACCGCCACCAGCTCAAGGCTGAATGCAATCCATATAAAAGGCCCCCGCTCACTGTAATGCGCGTCCAACCACGCCCTGAATGCCATATTCTCCTCCTCCAGATGGTTCAGCTGATCCGGTTACGCCTCGGGATGACAGGGGACAGAAAATAGCACTGGCGTTTACCGATAAAAATCAATATAAAATGAGACTTTATCAAGTAACTGTTGATAGTTGCTTTTTTCAGGCCGCATAAAACTCGGGAAAGATGGCATTATCATCCGGATGTGCACCGGGAGCCGTGCGGACTTCTTCAGGATTGACACTGGGATCGGTACCCGGACGCGGGTCCCAGATTGCATCATCACCAAGCCAGCGCGTTGAAAAGGCGAAGCGGTCCTGGGTCGAGGACTGGTTGCCGGGTGAACCGTGCAGGGTCCAGGCCGAGAACAGCAGGGCATCACCGGGCTGCAGGTCAAAACCGATAATATCGAATTGACTGCGGTCAGCCTCAATATCCGGGCAGGGTACGCCCGCCCCGGTACCGGTCCAGCTGTTTTTCTTTTTACCCGAGGCACCAAAGGCTTCAGGCAGGTACATCAGCTGATCATTATGGGAGCCGCGTACAAACTCCATGCCGCTCCCCGTCACCGTCACCGGCGTGAGTGCCAGCCAGATCGAGGCAATCTGCCGTCCCCGGAAAGGCCAGTAAGGGACATCCTGATGCCAGGGTGTTGGGGTATCGGTCTGTGCTTTTTTGATCAGCAGATGATCAAAATAAAAGCGTGCACTCCGGCTCTGCATGGCCTGGGCGGCAAGGCGGGCACAACCGGCGTTTTTGACATAATCATAAACCAGCTTATTGGAGCGCCAGAGGTAGCGATCGGTAAACATGCGGCCCTTTTCAGCACCAGGATTGCCATCGTTACAGAGTTCACCGGGATGGTCGAGCTGGTACTGGCCGAAGGCAAGCAGTTTCCCCACCCATTCGGCATCGACAGCATTGCGAACGCAGACCACACCATCCTGTTGATACTGCTGTATTTCATCAGCGGTTAAATTACGTTGAGTCATCAGTTTCTCCTCCTCTTTGTTGCCGGTTAAGCGTTGACCCACTATAGCGCAGCCCTTAATATCAGTTAAGCTGATAAATCTGATATATATTATGGAAAATACTGATTTCAGTGCATTGAATCTCAAAAGTCTCAGGACCCTGAAACTGATTTATGAAACAGGCTCGGTCACCGCTGCCGCGATTGAACTGGGGCAAAATCAGTCAACGGTCAGTTATACGCTGGATCAGCTCAGAAACACGCTGCAGGATCCGCTTTTTGTCCGCTCCGGGCGGGGGGTTGCCCCTACCAGCCGCTGTCACCAGATCATGCCGGAAGTGGAAAACCTGATCAGGGGGATTGCTGATCTGCTGCAGCCGGTGGACTTTGTGCCCGCCGAGGCACAACTGGATATCACGATCTCCTGCAACCAGTATGAGCTGCAGGTGGTTGCGCCCGGCCTGGTCAGGCGGCTCAATCGTCTGGCTCCCCACATTCGCCTGACGTTTATTCAGTCACATGTCAATGGTCACCGGCAGCTGCAGCGCGGGCAGTGCGACCTGCTTCTCTCTCCGGTGATGCGTGATTATGAGGGGCTTTACAAACGCCCGCTGTTCAATGACCGCTATGTGTGCCTGATGTCGGCCCGGCATCCCCTGGCACGGCAAAGTATCAGCCGTGAAGACTATATCGCGGCCAAGCATGTCGAGATCGGCTACGAAGGGGGCTGGAAGCCGCTTTATCTGGGAACGCCCGAGCTTCGGGATGTGAACCTGAATATTGTGCTGCGCCTGCCGAGCGTGTCCAATTTCATCCCCACCATCGTCGGCACCGACCTGATACTGACACTGCCCGAGCGCCTGGCACGCCTGATTGGTGCCGGAGCACGCATCAAGGATCCCCCGTTTGACAGCCGCTTTGAACTGAGTCTCTACTGGAATAAAATGACGCATCAGTCCAGGGCCGACCAGTGGTTGCGCGAACAGGTTATTGACATCTGCCGGAAGATCAATAACGCTTCCCCGGACTGAATACAGGCATTGATAACGTCATACACCAGTTTCCGGAAACCTTCCCGAAGTCACCGTGAATGCCTCCCGACAGGCATCACATGCCAACGGTACAGGCTGCGGGAAAACTCCCGGAAGCCTTCAGCATCATACTCAAGAGTTTATGGCACTTACCCGCATTACCATCCGCCAGATTGAAGCGGTCATCGCCGTGGCCGATACCGCCAGTTTCAAGCTGGCCTCCGAACGGCTGGGCATGACAGCCCAAGCCATCAGCCAGCTGGTGGCCGAATTTGAAAACCAGATCGGTTTCGCCATGTTCCACCGCACCACCCGGCACGTAGAACTTTCCGGGGCCGGCAAGGCGTTGCTCCCCTTTGCCAATACCACCCTGCGCCGCCTGCAGGACCTGCAGCTCTCGGCCCGGACCATCAAAAACAACCTGCAGACCATCGTCACCGTTGGCGCGCCTCTGGTACTGGCCAGCCTGGTATTACCGACGGCCATCCGGGATTACCGCCGCCAGCATCCTGACGTGGCCATCCGCATTGTTGATACCGCTGTCGGCTATCTGGTCGACGGGATTACCCAAGGGGATTTTGATCTGGCCGTGGGACCTGACCGCGAAAGGCACGATGCCGTTCAGGCCCGAACACTGTTCAACAGCCGCTGGGTATTGTGGTGTGCCCGTGAACATCCGCTTGCCACAGCCGGGAACCTGAGCTGGTCGGACCTGGAACAGCATGCCGTTGTCGCAGCCAGCCGTGATTATGAACGCAATATCACCAGCATGGCTCCCTGGGCACCGGCCAGTGCCAGCACGGTACCCCCGGAAATAGTCGACAATATCACCACCGCCCTGGGGATTGCCGCCAGTGGGGAAGCCGTCACCCTGGCACCGGAATATGTGGTGGTGCTGGCACGCAAGCTGGGATTGATTTCAAAACGGGTGCAGAATCCCGAATACATCCGCGATGTCCAGCTCTACTCGCCGGCCTCGCGGGTCAACTCCTCCACCGCCGACCAGTTTGCCCACTTTTTACAGCAATGGATGGCACAGTGGCATCAGCAGGGTTATGCCTGAGATACCTCAGGAAACCTGATAAAAATCCAGCAGAACCATGTCCAGCGTGCGCACTGCCGAGCAGACCGCCACCGTATAGTTCAGCCACTGGTAAGACTCGGCCCCGGTCTCGAATACCGGTGCGGCACGGAAATAATACTCGGACGGCTCAACCGGTTCCCCCGCCATGATCCGGGCCAGCACCTCCGGGCGACCGGTACGGAACCCCCGGTTGATAATGAAGATCAGGGCATCATCATCGGTGCGCAGGGTATAACGCGCCTCCAGAATGGCAGAGCCGCCTGCCTGCACCAGCTGCCAGTCAGCACCACCGGGGACGACTTCACCCCGCAGTTTTTCGCCTTCAAAACGCCCGCCGGTAATGGGAATGATCCGACGCTCGCCCGTCGGCACCGGTCCAACCATCAGGGGAGCTGCAATTTCAACCTCAACCCGCATCAGGTGCTCAAGGGTCGGAATGACAGGGGTCATGGACTGGGACATCGGGGTACTCCTCTCTCGATAACAAAGCCTTCAGTGTCCACCAGCCGTTTACCAATGTCCAGAAGCCGCAGACGCCACAACCCGGCCCCGCCACCCGGCAGTCCAACAGCCAGACCGGTATCACCGCTCCCTGCCCTGCACCTTGCGGACTCCCCTGAATGGGGGAATCCTGAAGCTGTTTTTTTCCTCATTCCGGGCAAATTTTTTGCGTGATATGCGCGTATCTTCATACCTGTCGAAAACAGAAACCAACTTGAAAACACCGAACCAAAAGGAACAACACCATGAAACTGAATACAATTCTGGCTACATTGATCACTGCCACCCTGTTCGCTTCCTCTGCCGCCATGGCCGGCAACAACGACCATAACCGCCAGTACAATGACAAGGGCAAGCAGCAGACCAGTCACCGTACCGCACCGGCACCCAAGCAGGCCCCCCAATACAAAAAGGTGGTTTTCTCGACTGCCAAACTGGAGCAGCGCATTGCCCATGGTGTGAAAACCGGCAGCCTGACCCGGACCGAGCGGAATACCCTGAACAAGGAGCTGGCCTCCCTGAAGGCCACCATCCGGCAGGTCAACCGTGATCACAAGGTAACGCCTTGGGAGCGCCAGCAGGTTGAGAAAAAGGAAAGCCGTCTGAGCCGGATGATCAAGACCCTGAGCACCAACCGTGCCGTTGTCCGCACCGGCAAGCCTGCCAAACCGGCCGCAAAGCAGGGTGGAAAACAGCTGGTTGTCATCGGCACAACCGGCAGGGTAAAGGGTCACTGAGTACCGGAACCCGGTGTCAGGCTGCCATTCCGATGCGATCTGATTCGATAATAACAATAAAACGAAGCCGGCCCCTCCCCTGTGGCCGGCTTCATCTTTGATTTTTTTTGGCTTTTCAAGCCTTAAAATAATCAGTATTATGACCAGCCACCATTTTCCGGGCCTGCATCGATCCACGGGAGTTCTCAGCATGCACCTCATCCTGCACAATTATTTTCGCAGTTCCACCTCCACCCGTCTGCGCGCAGCCCTCAATCTCAAGGGACTGGGTTACGACTATGTGCCCTATGCCCTCAAGGCGCGTGAAAACGAGGCACCCGCCTATCTGGCCAAGAATCCCCAGGGGCTGGTTCCATCCCTGGAGCTGGAGGATGGCAGCGTGCTGACCCAGTCACTGGCCATCATGGAATGGCTGGACGAGCAGTTTCCCGAGCCGCCCCTGCTGCCGCAAAACCCGCTGGAGCGGGCACGGGTACGGGCGCTGGCCCAGATGATTGCGCTGGAGATTCACCCGCTCAACAACCTGCGCGTGCTGGAATACCTCACGGACGAATTCGGGGCTGATCAGGCGGGAGTCACGCGCTGGTTCGGCCACTGGGTCACAACCACCTTCGGGCCGCTGGAGCAAATGCTGGCATCAGGCTCACTGACCGGTACTTTCTGCCATGGTGATACCCCCGGCTATGCCGATTGCTGTCTTTATGCACAAATCTGGAATAACCGGCGCTTCAATATCGACATGACGCCCTACCCCACCATCACGCGTATTTTTGAGGCCTGTGATGCGCTGGATGCCTTCAAAAATGCAGCCCCGATGCAGCAACCGGATGCCGCCTGAGCAGGCTGCGTCCACAACGCCGGATAACCGTCATCCCCCGCTGACCGACCCGTTCAGCCTGATGCCGGGGCACCTGTTGCGCCGCTGTCATCAGATTGCGCTTGGCATTTTTCACCATCAATGCCGCCATTTCGGGATAACGCCCCTGCAGTACGCAGTGCTGTCAGCACTGGAGCAGCGCGGCACACTGGATCAGGTCACACTGGGCGGTCTGGTGGCACTGGATCGCACCACCACAACCCATCTGGTCGGAAAGCTGCTGGAAAGCGGGCTGGTGTCCCGCGCCATCAATGCACGGGACAAACGCTTCAAACGGGTCGCCATCACACCTGCAGGGCGGGAGCTGCTGACACGGGTGGCACCGCATGTGCAAGCGGTACAGGATGAAATCATCAGGCCACTGACGCCGGAAGAAGCCGAACAGCTGGTCAGCCTGCTGCAGAAAATCGCCCTGGAAAACAATGCCTGCAGCCGTGCCCCGCAGCGGGGACCGGAGTAGATGAAGCGCCACACCCGTACCGGTCCCACCGCGCCTGAATACAGGGAAGACAGGCCGGAACCCCGACCTTTGACACTTGCCATCCGCTCAAGGTTTCAGTAATGATAGTTGGCTGAGTCATCGGTAAAATACCGTTTTCAAGCAACGGTATCCTGAAAATTGACATCGAGGAGGAGAATCATGTTTGCCAAAAATAACTGGTATGTTGCCGCCACTGTGGATGAACTGGAGGACAAACCCCCGCTGGGACGCACCATCTGCAATGAGAAAATCGTCTTTTACCAAACCGAGTCCGGCAAGATACATGCTGTCGAGAATTTCTGCCCGCACCGGGGAGCGCCCCTGTCACTGGGGTTCATACAGGGTGAGCATCTGGTGTGCGGTTATCACGGGCTGGTCATGGGCTGCGAAGGCAAGACCGTTTCCATGACCCAGCAAAAGGTCGACCGCTTTCCACAGATCAAGGCCTATCCCGTCGAAGCCCGTTACGGTTATGTCTGGGTCTGGCCGGGTGATGCCGACAAGGCCGACAAGGCCACCATTCCCAAGCCGCTCTGGGCCGACAATCCGGAGTGGACGGTGGGAGGCGGCATGTTCCACATCCATTGTGACTATCGCCTGATGATTGACAACCTGATGGACCTGACCCATGAAACTTATGTCCATCGCGGCAGCATCGGCCAGCCGGAAATCGAGGAAGCCCCGGTCAACAGCCGCACCCAGGGGGATACCGTGATCACCGAACGCCTGATGGAGAATATCAAGGCGCCCCCATTCTGGCAGGCAGCCATGCAGGCACACAACCTGGACCCGGATGCCCCGGTGGATCGCTGGCAGGTATGCCGCTTCAACCTGCCCAGCCAGGTCATGATCGATGTCGGTGTGGCACTGGCAGGCAAAGGCGGGCTGGAATCCGCCCCCGAGCATCAGGTTGGTGGTGTCGTTGTCGACTTCCTGACCCCGGAAACCGATACCTCCATGTGGTATTTCTGGGGCATGGCGCGTAACTTCATGGTCAACAATTCCATCCTGACCGACCAGATCCGTACCAATCAGATGAAGATATTCTCGGAAGACCTCGCGATGCTGGAACAGCAGCAGGAGAATGTCACCCGCCATCCCGAGCGTCACCTGCTCAAGCTGAATATCGACAAGGGCGGCATGCTGGCTCGTGCAAAAATCGAACAAATGCTGAAAGCCGAACAGGCCGCAGCCTGAGTTCGACCGGTCCTGTCCCGAGGCAGGGCCGTCAGTCAATACCCTGCCACGGCCGTGCATCAGTCGAAAAGCGGATGCACGGCTGAACTTTTTAGGCTAAACTTGCCGCCCAATTTCAGGCCTGTCGTAAAAACGGGTCTCAGGTCAGCGAGGAGCGTTGCGACAGGAAATTCCGTTTTCTGCCAGGCTCGCTGACCGGTGCATGACAGAACGGCGCTCAGTCATTGATTAACTTTAGCAAAGGAGATAGCGATGACTGAGGCATACCTGTTCACGTCTGAGTCCGTATCCGAAGGCCATCCCGATAAAATGTGCGACCAGATTTCCGACGCCATTCTGGACGCCATCCTCATCAAGGACAAACATGCCCGTGTGGCCTGCGAAACCCTGACCAAAACCGGCATGGTCGTCCTGGCCGGCGAGATCACCACCAGCGCTGAAATCGACTATGAAGCACTGGTGCGCGGCGTGGTCAACGACATTGGCTACAACAACTCCGAAATCGGCTTTGACGGTCATACCTGTGCCGTGATCAATGCGCTCGGCAAACAGTCACCGGACATTGCCATGGGTGTTGACCGGGAGAAAAGCGAGGATCAGGGTGCGGGTGATCAGGGCCTGATGTTCGGTTATGCCAGCAATGAAACCGATGTACTCATGCCGGCACCGGTCACTTATGCCCACCGGCTGGTACGTCGGCAGGCCGAGCTGCGCCGCAACGGCACCCTGCCCTGGCTGCGTCCGGATGCCAAATCCCAGGTTACTTTCCGCTATGACAACGGCAAGCCGGTCGGTATTGATGCGGTGGTCCTGTCCACCCAGCATGACCCCAATATCAGCCTGTCCGACCTGCGCGATGCGGCCATGGAAAACATTATCCGCCCGGTACTGCCGGAAGAGTGGCTCTCTGCCAAAACCCAGTTTCACATCAACCCGACCGGCAACTTCGTCATCGGTGGTCCGGTGGGTGACTGCGGGCTGACCGGGCGCAAAATCATTGTCGATACCTATGGCGGCATGGCACGCCACGGCGGTGGTGCCTTCTCCGGCAAAGACCCTTCCAAGGTCGACCGCTCCGCCGCCTATGCCGGGCGTTATGTCGCCAAGAACCTGGTTGCTGCCGGTCTGGCCGACCGTTGCGAAATCCAGGTTTCCTATGCCATTGGCGTCGCTGATCCCACCTCCATCAGTCTTGATACCTTCGGTACCGAACAGGTGGACAAGGACATGATCATTGCCCTGGTACGCGAGCATTTTGACCTGCGTCCGTATGGCATCACCCGCATGCTGAACCTGCTGCAGCCCATCTACCGGGGTACGGCGGCTTATGGTCACTTCGGACGCGATGATCTGGACCTGCCCTGGGAAAAGACCGACAAGGCAGCAACCCTGCGCAGTGCCGCCGGCATCTGATTCCGGCCTTTGACCGTGCCGGGTGGATACTCCGGTGCGGTCCTGCCTGAGGAGCGTTGCAACGGGTGGAAACACGGCTGATCCGGTTTCACCCCGCCAGGCTTGGGCATTATCATTTCATGATAAACGGCGCTCATCCATAGACTGATAAACATGGAGCTTGATGATGAACGCAGTTGTAAAAGAACAGTTCACTGATTATGTCGTTGCCGACATGAAACTGGCCGACTGGGGCCGCCGGGAAATCCGCATTGCGGAAACCGAAATGCCGGGCCTGATGGCGATCCGGGAAGAGTTTGCCCAAACCCGGCCACTCAAAGGAGCACGCATTGCCGGCTCCCTGCACATGACCATCCAGACAGCGGTACTGATCGAAACCCTGCAGGCTCTGGGGGCTGAGGTACGTTGGGCCTCCTGTAATATTTTTTCAACCCAGGATCATGCAGCAGCAGCCATTGCCGCCGCCGGTACCCCGGTGTTTGCCTACAAGGGTGAGTCACTGGCGCAATACTGGGATTTCACCCACAAACTCTTCGAGTGGGCCGATGGTGGTACCCCGAACATGATTCTGGATGACGGCGGTGATGCCACCCTGCTGCTGCATCTGGGTGCACGCGCCGAGAAAGACATCAGCGTGGTGGCCAAGCCGGGCTCCGAAGAGGAACAGTATCTGTTCGCCGCCATCCGCAAGCGGGTTGAAGAACAGCCAGGCTGGTACAGCAGGAACCTGGAAGCCATCCGGGGTGTGACCGAGGAAACCACCACCGGGGTCCACCGCCTGTATCAGATGCATGCCCGTGGTGAGCTGCGCTTCCCGGCCATCAATGTCAATGACTCCGTCACCAAGTCCAAGTTCGACAACCTGTATGGCTGCCGTGAGTCACTGGTTGACGGCATCAAACGTGCCACCGATGTGATGATTGCCGGCAAGGTTGCCGTGGTCTGCGGTTATGGCGATGTGGGCAAAGGTTCTGCCCAGGCGCTGCGTGCCCTGTCCGCCCAGGTCTGGGTAACGGAAATCGATCCGATCTGCGCCCTGCAGGCCGCAATGGAAGGCTACCGTGTCGTGACCATGGAATATGCCGCCGACAAGGCCGACATTTTCGTCACCGCCACCGGTAACTACCATGTCATCAACCATGACCACATGGCAGCCATGAAAAACGAAGCCATCGTCTGCAATATCGGTCACTTCGACAATGAAATTGACGTGGCTTCGCTGGAAAAATACCAGTGGGAGGAAATCAAGCCCCAGGTGGATCACATTATCTTCCCGGACGGCAAACGCATCACCCTGCTGGCTCAGGGTCGGCTGGTGAACCTCGGCTGTGCCACCGGGCATCCGTCCTATGTGATGTCCTCTTCCTTCGCCAACCAGACCATTGCCCAGATCGAGCTTTGGAGCGAGCGTGATTCCGGTAAGTACCCGACCAATGTCTATACCCTGCCCAAGCATCTGGATGAAAAAGTCGCCCGCCTGCAGCTCAAGAAGCTCAATGCACAGCTGAGCGAACTGACCGAACAGCAGGCTGCCTATATTGATGTTCCCATGGAAGGGCCTTACAAGGCTGATCACTACCGGTATTAATCAAATTGATTATTCCACCTGCCTAATTAATCAAAAGACCGCGGCTGCGTCAATTGGATGTTGCAACAACGCCGGGAGTGACTTTCGCAAGAGGTCTGATGTTTATCTATATTGTGAATCTAGCGGCCAACATCTTCGTAGGTGGTTTTTTGCTCGGTTTTCGGAATCGGTTGGCATCTTGGCTGTCTCCGATATCTGAAAGTAGTTTTATCCAGCCAACTGTCTTCATAAGCACGGGCACGGCTCTTATAGGCCTATATTTCGTCGCATCGGGCATTGTCTCACTTGGAGAGAGTTTTGCAGTTAGGCAAGCTCCAGGCACATCGAACCCGTACTTGTTCTGGCGTGGCTCTTTTGCTTGTGTCACTGGAGCCATGTTCTTCCTAATGTCGGTAGGCATCGGGCGTCTATGGCAAAAGCTAAAGAGGCTCAGATATGCTGGCGTATAATCGGGTGGCCGGAGGTTTCTAACCTCCAGCTCCCACAACACCCTGCGTGCGGCTCCGCAAGGTGCGGTTCACCCACCATAATGAAATGCAATCCAGCCATCCCGCAGTGCGAAAAGGCCTTGTTGTTTCAGATATTTCAATCCCAGTGCAGCATTGATCCCATGGGACTTTGAGCTGCGCCACCAGCCTTTACTGGAGCGACCACACGCCACGGCAGCCTTTACCGGCAAACCCAGTTAATCAGGCTGCGTATTTTGGTGCGTGGCCTGCCCCATTGCTTCCAGTAGCACATCCTGACCCTACGCCGTATCCAGTGGTCAAGATCAACACATTGCTGGTATTGGTTGGCAATACCGTAATAGTTGATCCAACCACGCAGATACACACTCAAGTCATGGATTTTCTTTCCCATCGACACACCCCAGGTACGGTTGGTCAGTTCACGCACACGGCGCTTAAACTTCTCAATGCTCTTGGGGTGCCAGCGTATTTGCTTGCCCCGGAAACTAAAACCCAAAAACTTACAGTGAGTGCTTTTCACGACCTGGCTCTTTTCGGTATTCACCTTGAGTTTCAGTTCGTTCTCGATAAAGCGGGTCAGGCTGCCCAGTACCCGTTCTCCAGCACGCGGACTCTTCACCATAATGATGAGGTCATCCGCATAGCGGGCGAAACAGTGACCCCGTTTCTCCAGTTCTTTATCCAATGGATCGAGCATCACATTCGATAATAAGGGCGAAAGCGGACCTCCTTACGGGACACCTTCATGGCTGGGCAGCAGGATGTTTCCATCCATCACCCCTGCCCGAAGGTAACGGCCAATCAATTGCAACAAGCCTTTATCGCGGAGCCTGCGTCCCAGTAAGGTCATCAATTTGTCCTGGTTGACCCGGTCGAAAAACTTCGAGAGGTCAATATCAACAGCGATGTTCCGTTTCTGTTGGCAGTATCCTTGCACCTCCCTGACCGCATCATGCGCTGAGCGGTTTGGCCTGAAGCCATGACTATGCTCAGAGAATGTGGGGTCAAAGATCGGCGATAAAACTTGCACAATTGCCTGCTGGATTACCCGATCCAGCACGGTTGGGATACCCAATAAACGTTCAGAGCCGTCATCTTTCGGGATGCGGACACGCTTAACGGGTTGGGGAGGGTAGCACCCAGAGAGAAGTTGTCCTTTCAGGTCAGGCCATTGCGGCTTAACCCAATCGGTAAACTGCCCGATGGTGATGCCATCGACCCCCGCTGCACCTTTATTGCGGCGGACTTGTTGCCAGGCCTGTTGAATATTGGCGTTTGAAACGACCTGTTCCAACAGGTTTGCATTCAAGGCTGGGTTCTCATCGGAACGCTGGTGTTCATCTTCCCGTGTCGGGGAATGGTGTAATGATGCCAAGTGGATGTACCTCCTCCTTGTTGGTTGATGTTCAGGCCTTCACCGTGTCCTGTCCATTACGACAGGCGTTTGGCTACTATACCGTCTGCTGAATTCTGCTTAATCACATTGAGCATTGCTCAACAATGCGCTACCGGTTTCCATCTCGTTCGCTCTTTCTGGTCGATGGTTTCCGGAAAGCCGAGGTATTTATAAAGCGGTACCTGACCGCTGGTTTTCCGATCGCTCGTTAAGCAGATCTCCCCAGATAAGAACATGAACTGTCACTGCACTACCCCGTCATTTACTGTATCCCTCGAACCTGTGGATTTCGTGACCTTGTGCCCACTCATCCCCGGGACTCAGCCTTATATGACGTTTCTGTCCGTAGGCTCGCAGTTTTGCGCTCCGGCTTCCTTCCCACAATCCCTCGCGGAATTGCAGTTGGTAACCGTTCACGCCATATATAGCGTCTCAGGCCAGACGCTGCAGCTCCTGG
>DAOPKY010000038.1:0-40096 GCA_035391465.1 Thiolinea sp.
AGATTTTATCTAAGCAGATGGAATCTGTGTCCAAAAATTGGGGTAGACCTCAGGGTACGGACAGAGAGCAGGTCAGGCGTGAATAAACCCTGGACGGGATGAAAATGGCTGATGAATTTTGTGATCGGCATTCAGGCGTTCAGGGAGCAACAGCATTGTTTGTAAGTTTATGGATTGAAAGAGGTCACTTTTGAAACCAGCATTTTTCCAGGCAGCCTTGCTGGGCGGCATATTGTTGTTGGTTGCAGGCTGCTCAAACCTGCCCACACAAACGCCGGCCAAACCGTCTGCCACCGCATCTGAAAACCTTCCTGCCGGATGGACGGCGACTTCCGACAGCCTGACACCGGGCGATGTCGTCAAGGGCAACTGGTGGACGGCATTCAATGACGCCAGCCTCAACCGGATCATTACCCAGGCCGTCGGCAATAATTACCAGATTGCCCAGTCCAGGGCACAGCTGGCCCAGGCCAATGCACAGGCAATCATCGCCGGGGCCAGTCGGGTCCCGGCGGTCAGTGCCGGACTGCAGGCCAGCAGAACCCGCCAGGGTGACGGGAGCGGTGATCACAGTACCAACGAAACATACGGGTTGAACCTGCTGAATGTTTCCTGGGAAGTGGACCTGTGGGGCCGCCTCAGGGCCCAGTCGGCAGCCGCGAATGAGTCTTATCTGGCCAGCAATGAAGCACTGCGTGCCGTGCGTCAGGCCGTTGCTGCCCAGACCGCCAAGACCTATCTGGCTCTGGTTGAGTCAAAGCAGCAGCTGGGACTGTCCCAACGCACCTTGCAGGTGATGACGGAGACTGCCCGTCAGGTAGGCAACCGGGCGGATGTGGGCATTGGCTCACCCAGTGACAAATACCTGTCGCAGTCAAACCGTGATTCTGCCAAAGCCGGTCTGGCAGGCCATCAGGAAACCCTGGACCGGGTTTCCCGGCAGCTGCAGCTGTTAATGAGTGCCTACCCGAATGCCGATGTGGCGACCGCCAATGCCCTGCCAGCACTGCCGGCCCTGCCGAAAGCCGGCGTACCTGCCAGCCTGTTGACCCGGCGACCGGATGTGCTGGCGGCGGAAAGACGCCTGCGGGCGGTCGGTTTTAACGTGATTGCGGCAAAGCGCTCACTGTTGCCCCACTTCAGCCTGTCTACCGGACTGGGGACCGCCAGCACGGAATTGAAAGACCTGCTGGATGGGGACTTCTCACTCTGGAGCCTGGGTGGCAACCTGCTGCAACCCGTTTTTCAGGGCGGGACGCTGCGGGCGAATGTACAGTTAAACGAAGCGCAACAGCAGGAGGCTGCCAATGCTTACGCCCAGGTGGCCCTGACGGCTTTTTCCGAAGTGGAAACCGCACTGGCTGCGCGCAGCACCATTAACAACCGTCAGGCCGCCTTGTGCAGTGCCGCCAATGCGGCCAAATCCGCTGAACAGATCGCTTTCAACCGTTATCGTCAGGGCATAGAGCCTTTTCTGACGGTGCTGGAAAGCCAGCAACGCACCCTGAATGCGTCCAGTGCCTGCATTTCTGCAAAGCGGGCCGCACTGGACAACTATGTGGATCTTCAGCTGGCCCTCGGTGGCGGTTTCGAAACCCTGGCCGCTTCCCCGACAACCCTTCAGGCGCGCACAGCCACACGTCTGCCTGTTCCCCCAAATAAACAGGCTCGGTAAAAACGGTTTGTAAGGAGTATTCAGAATGAAATTTTATCGGCAAATCGGGCTTGCTGCGTGCTCGTCCCTTTTTCTTTTTAATCTGGCCAACGCAGAACCGGGTGTTGATGAAGCACTGGAGCTGGATTTGAAGCAGCTGGAACAGGTGCTGGCCCAGGGCACCCGCTACACGGTCGTTTCCGGGGACAGTCTGTCCAAAATAGCAGCAAAATTTTATGGTGATGCAGATTTGTGGCCGGCGCTCCTGAATGCCAATGAGGCGGTTCTCAAGGGAAATCCCATGGGTTTGAAAGCCGGTGAAGAGATTAAAATTCCATCATTGGATGCGGCATTGGCCAACCGGGAGCTGCCTGACCTGCTGCCCGGTGAAAGGGGCGGCGGGCTGGATGATATGGGCCTGCTGTTACCACCGGGTTCCGACTTCAACCCTTATGTGACACCACCGATGGGCAGTACACCGCCCGTGCCGCAGACACCCCGGACCACCGTGCGGGTGCATCCGGACTGGATTTATTCCGAAGGCGTGGCCCGTGCCATCCGCCGTGAGTACATGACCTTTGAAAATGCCGGGCGCATTGACTTTCTCGACCCCAACCTGAAGGAGGGTGACTGGGTTAAAAAAGGCCAGGTGCTGGCCTACCAGAACCAGAGCCGTCCTGCTGCCACAGTCGCCACCGCCGATGCACAGCTGGTCAGTGCCAATACCCAGCTGACCAGTGCCCGGTCGCAATTGACCGTGGCGCAATCCCAGCTGGCTGATGCCAATGCCCAGTTGGTCCGCGCCAATACCCAGCTGGCGGTGGCCGAGGCCAACCGCATGGAGGCCGATGCCAACCTGCAGTTGGCACAACGCACCTTTCAGCGTTATGCCACCTTGCTGAAGCAGAAATCCGCCTCCCAGCAGGAATACGACAGTGCGGAAGCCCAGCTGGCTTCAGCCAGGGCGGCGGTACGCCGTTCTGCGGAGCAGATTAACTCAGCCAGGGCTGATATTAATGTTGCCAAAACCGGTATCACCACCGCAAAAGCCAATGTGGAAACGGCCAAAGCAGGCGTTACTGCTGCCCAGGCAGGTGTCGGGACGGCAAAAGCCAATCTGGGCAGTGCCAATGTCACCAAAAAGGAATCCTATCTGGTTTCCCCGATTGATGGCGTGGTGGCGCGGATTAATGTGGAGCAGGGTTATTATTACAGCCCGCAGTATGTCCAGCTGCAGTCCGAACAGCAGTTATTCAATACTGTCCCGATTATCCTGATTGATCCCCGCCAGTTTGAAGTGACGATCCGTCTTCCCTACGACCAGTTCGATAATGTCAAGGTCGGGGCCGAGTCTTATATTGATATTGTCGACATCAATGCCTCACTGGAAGAGCGCCTGCCCAGCGAAGTTGCCGGGCCGCAGAAAGCCCTGACCAGTTACCCCATTCGGGGCCGGGTCTACTCTGTCAGCCCGGTGCTGGACACGGATTTGCGCAATTTTATTGTCACCGTGCGCACCACGCAGGGGCAGAATTCCCTGCGTGACGGGGAAAATGTGTCACTGTGGACCCGGCGCACCCCACAAAGCCGTTCAGCCTCGGCCCGATAACAACAGATAGCAGGAGAAAATTAAAATGATGCATAAATTTGCCGTGGGGCTGCTGGTCGTGTTGCTGGTCGGGTGCCAGCCTGCGGAAGAGGCGGCGGTTGCTCCGCCCAAACCCCGCCCCGTCAAGGTCAGCAAAGTGACAAAGATCAGTGAAGGTACCGAGTACATCTATCCGGCTACGGTGCTTGCTTCGCAGGTCGCCGACCTGTCTTTCCGTGTCGGCGGGCAGATTGTCGAGCTGCCGGTCGTTGCCATGAGCGAGGTCAAAAAAGGTGACCTGATTGCCCGGCTGGACCCGCGTGATTTCGAGTCCAGCGTGGAGCAGCTGAAATCGCAGATTACTGCCGAGGAATCGCGCCTCAAGGCGATGACCCGTGGTGCGCGTCAGGAAGACATTGCCGCCCTGCTCTCTGCGGTGGAGGCCTCACAGGCCAGGGTCAGCTCCGCACGTGCCCAGGCCGAGCGCACCCTGACCCAGTACCGCAAGGGCCTGGTGGCCAAGGAACAGCTGGATGCCGAACTGGCATCGGTGAAATCGGCCCAGGCACAACTGGCCTCTGACCAGCAGGAATTAAGCAAGGGCAGAAGGGGTTCCCGGAGTGAGGATGTTGCCGCACAGGAAGCAGCGATCCAGACCCTGAAAACGCAGCTGGAAAATGCACGGGATACCGAACGGGACACCACGCTGAAAGCGCCCTTCGATGGCGTTATTGCCGAGCGCAAGGTGGATAATTTTGCCAATATCCAGCCTAAACAGGCGATTGCCGTGATCCAGAATCTGGCCGAGCTGGAATTGAGCTTTAACATTCCCGGCCCGGATGTGGCAAAGCTGGGGGCGCATGCGGATTTACTGGAAGTTGAAGCCAGCCTGGATGCGGTGCCCGACCGGCGTTTTCCGGCTGAACTGGTGGAGTTCAATACCCAGGCTGATCTGCAGACCCGGACTTTTGAAGCCAGGGTTTCCATTGAGCGCCCTGAGGATTATTCCATTCTGCCGGGGATGGTGGGGCAGATTTTTGCTACCGATACCACCCGTGCCAGCAAGACCCTGGGTATTCCCAGCATGGCGCTGGGTGCTGACAGCGAGAGCAAACCGATTGTCTGGGTCGTGAATGAAGACAACCGGGTGGAAATGCATCCGGTTGAGTTGGGTGAAATCAGAAACGGGCATATTGAAGTGCTATCCGGTGTGCAGGAAGGCGATCTGGTGGTGAGTGCGGGGGTATCCCTGATGACGCCGGGGCTGGAGATTCGCCCCATTAATCAGATCGGGGAGTAAGTATGGACCTTGCGAAACTAGCGATCAGAAAGCAGGTCGTCAGCATGCTGATTACCCTGCTGGTACTGATCGGCGGCTATGTTGCCTACAACCTGCTACCGCGCTTTGAAGACCCGGAATTCATTATCCGCCAGGCGCAGATCATTACGCCCTATCCGGGAGCCACTTCGCTTACGGTCGCAGAAGAGGTGACCGATGTGCTGGAAAACAACCTCCAGCAGCTGGAAGGGGTCAAGGAAATTCGCTCGATCTCCACACCGGGTGTTTCCGAAATCACCATCGAGTTTGAAATTTTTGCCAGTCCCGACCGCAATACCCTGAACCAGCGTTTCACACAGTTGCGCGCAAAAGTGGATAATGCCCGGGCCAGCCTGCCGCCGAATGCCGGGACCCCGGTGGTTTATGATGATTATGGCGATGTTTACGGCATTTACTATGCCATTACCGGTGACGGGTATTCACTGACCGAGGTATACGAATACGCCAAGGAGCTCCAGAAGTCACTGGTGCTGGTGGACGGGGTATCCAAAATTGCCCTGCAGGGTGCGCCGCAGCAGGTGATTTATGTCGAGTATTCACCCGCACGCCTGTCCCAGCTCGGCATTTCATCCGGCCAGCTGGCGCAGGTACTGGAAGGGCAGAATCTGGTGACCACCTCCGGTGAAGCCGTGATGGGCAACGAGCGCATCCGGATCCGCCCCGACATGGCCATTGACTCTGAAAAGACCATTGAAGCCTTGCGGATTACCAATCCCTCCAATGGAGCCACCTACCGGCTGGGGGATATTGCGGAAGTCTGGCGCGGTACGGAAGACCCGATCGGGGTACGGATTTATGCCGATGGCAAGCCCGCCATTGGCATGGGCATTTCCAATGTGCGCGGCGGCAATGTGGTGGAAATGGGCAATGCGGTCAAACAGCGCTTTGCCGAGCTGGAAGCCGAAGGTACCCGCCCGCTGGGGATTGAAATAAAGTCCATTTCCGACCAGTCGGTCTCGGTGAAGGTCTCGGTGGATGGTTTTGTCACCAACGTGGTGGTGGCTCTGGGGATTGTTGCCGGAACACTGCTGATTTTCATGGGTTTGCGCTCGGGCCTGCTCATGGGGGCGGTCCTGCTGGTCACGGTCGCCGGTACCCTGCTCGGCATGTATCTGTGGGGGCTGGATATGCAGCGTATTTCCCTGGGTGCCCTGATTATTGCGCTGGGGATGCTGGTGGACAATGCCATCGTCGTGGTGGAAGGCACGCTGGTGCGCGTCCAGCGGGGCGAAAGTATCACCGGCGCCGCCGGTAAAGTTGTTGACCAGACCAAGTGGCCGTTACTGGGGGGGACCATTGTCGGCATTGTCGCCTTCTCGCCGATTGGATTTTCGCCGGACAATACCAGCGAGTTTGCCGGTTCGCTGTTCTGGACCATACTGATTGCCCTGTTTTTCAGCTGGCTGGTGGCCGTCTGGCTGACGCCTTTCTATTGCTCACTGGCCTTCAGGGGCATGAAGAAAAGCAATGATGACCCGGAAAATCCAGGGAAAGAAAATTTCCTGCTGCACGGGTTTCGGCTGCTTATCAAACTGGCCATCAAGGTACGCTGGATCACGGTTGCCCTGGTGTGTCTGCTGTTTGCATCGGCCATGTACAGCTTTCCGGCGGTGCCCAAGGGCTTTTTCCCGGCCTCCAACCGGGCGCAGTTCGCCATTGACTATTACCTGCCGACCGACACGGACAGCAGCAAAACCATCGAAGACATTCATGCCATCTCTGACTGGGTCAGGCAGCAGGCGCATGTTGTCGGCACTACCAGTGCGGTGGGTGGCGGCCATATCCGTTTCATGCTGACCTACAGCAGTGCCAGCCGTGAACCTTCCTACGGGCAGGTTCTGGTGGATACCGAAACCCCGGAATACATTGACGGGCTGATCGCCATAACCCAGAAGTACCTTGGCGAAAATTACCCGGATGCGGACATCAAGGTATGGCGCTTTATTCTCGGACCTTCCAGCGGCAGCAAGATTGAGGCACGTTTCAGCGGCCCTGATCCGGCGGAATTGCGCCGCCTGTCCGAGCAGGCACGGGTTGTTTTTGCCGAGGAAGGTGGCGAGGCGATCCGCGATGACTGGCGCAGCCAGGTCAAAACCATCCATCCCATCGTCAATGATGTATCGGCACGCCGGGTCGGTCTCAGCAGTGCAGACATTGCCGATGCCCTGCAGGAGCATTTCAGCGGGGTGCAGATCGGTGTGCTGCGCGAGGATGATGAGCTGCGCCGGATTGTATTCCGCCCCGGTGCAGAATACCGTCAATCTCCCGATGACCTGCGTTCGGTGATGGTTTTCAGCCCCGCCATCGGGCGTGCCATTCCGATCAGCCAGGTGATTGATGGCTATGAAATCATTTTTGATGACTACAAGGTCCGCCGCCTGGACCGGGCCTTCACGATTACTGCCATGGCTGATCCGGGTGCCGGCGTCAATGCCAATAACCTGTACCAGCGTATCCGTCCCAAGGTGGATGCCATGGAGCTTCCGACCGGTTATACCCTGGAATGGCGGGGAGAGGCCGGCAACAGTGCCGATGCCCAGCAAGGGCTGGCAGCCACCATGCCACTGGGCTTTCTGGCCATGATTATTGTCGTGGTGCTGCTGTTTGATGCTGTGCGCCAGCCGCTGGTGATCTGGCTGGCCGTCCCGCTGGCCCTGATCGGTATTGTTTATGGCCTGATCTTCATGAACAGCGCCATGGACTTCATGGCCATCCTCGGGTCGCTCAGCCTGATCGGGATGATGATCAAAAACGCCATTGTGCTGGTGGATGAAACCGATATCCAGATTGCCAAAGGCCGGCCCAGAATGACGGCGGTGGTTGATGCGGCTGTCAGTCGGGTACGTCCGGTCATGCTCGGGATGCTGACCACGGTACTGGGGGTCACGCCACTGCTTTATGATCCGTTTTTCAAAAGTCTGGCCGTGGTCATTATCTTCGGGCTGAGTTTTGCCACCCTGCTGACCCTGATCTTCGTTCCCGTGCTGTACACCATTTTCTTCCGGATCAGGAAAAATGAAGTCACCCCCGCGCCTGTCAGTACGGTGACCCCTGACACAGACCCGGATGCCGGTGAAGGAGCCGTCGTCACGAACAGCTAACCCGGCTCAGGTACCTCCGCCCTGGATGACAGGGCGGGTGGCCTACCGTGAGCGGGTGATGCAGTATTCGGCCAGCCGGGAAAAGCAGCGTTCCAACTGTGCCACAAAGGCGTTGGCATCCGTTGCGGTTTGCAGTGCCTCACCGATGATCACGTCACAGTTGAACGGGACAAACAGCGCGGTTCCGCGTGGCAGCGCCCGCCCCAGACCATGCATGAATACCGGTGTCACCGGCGTGTCGCTGCGTCCCTGCAGCATGTAGAACAGTCCCTTTTTGATTTTGCCGATTTTTTCCGGCTCACCGCGACTGCCTTCCGGAAAGATGATCAGAATATTGCCCGCGTCCAGTGCCGCATTGGCGGTATCGAAAATATGCTTCAGGTTCGGAGCCTGACGCTCGATCGGAATGATGTCGATGCAGTTGAGTGCCAGCCATTTGAGCCAGCGGTTTTTGAAAAAATAATCAGCGGCTGCAATGGGGCGCACGCTGGCCAGCTGTCGCAGCGGATATAGGCTCATCAGTACCAGCACGTCCAGATGGCTGTTGTGATTGGCGGCAATAATGGCCGGTCCTCCGGCCGGAAGCTGGTCGCGCCCCCGAAGGTTGAGGCCGAGAACCACGAACACCAGCGGCTTGACGATCAGGGCGAAGAACGCCAGTTTGGTCAGTTTCTGCATCAGTAGGCAAAGTAGTGAAGGTAGTGAAAAAACAGCGGTGCGGTATAGATCAGGCTGTCGAAGCGGTCAAGGATGCCGCCATGGCCGGGGATCAACTGGCCACTGTCCTTGATCTGCAGGTCCCGCTTCACCGAGGAAATCACCACATCGCCGATAAAACCGGCACTGCCGATCAGCAGGCCGGCAAACAGGCCGTGCAGGGGGCCGAGCGGAGTCAGCAGCGGTGCCAGTATCATGGCGGCCAGTGCCACGGTGCACAGCCCGCCCAGAAAGCCTTCCCGGGTTTTTTTCGGGCTGACCGCCGGCAGTATCTTGTGCCGGCCCAGGCTTTTACCGAAGACATACTGGCTCACGTCATTGAGCTGGGTCATGAACAGGATGAAAATGACCATGCCGATACTGCCTGCCGCCGGATTCAGGTCGGGCAGGGCGATCAGGTAGGCCATGTGGCTGAGGCAGAACACGGTCAGCATCACCGCCCAGTGCATGATGCCTGCTGCCTGGATGAAGCCACGGGTATTGCCGGACAGCACCATGAGCATGGGCAGAAACAGGAAGACATAGACCGGAATGAATACGGTAAACATGCCATACCAGCCGCTGTAGACCCAGTAATACTGCACCGGAATGGCTGCATAGGCCCAGAAGATCACCCGGCGGTCGCTCAGCCGTGTCGGTACGATGGAGAAAAACTCCTTCAGGGCCAGGAAGCTGATAAAGCCGAACAGCACGATGGTGCTGCCTTTGCTGAAGGCCAGACAGGCAAACAGGATGCCGATCATCCACCACCAGGAGCGGATGCGCAGGTAAAGCTCCTGATAATCCCGTTCCGGGTGACGCCGGCGCAGGAGGAACTGGACCGCCGTGGCGAGCAGCAGCAGGGCCAGCACCACCAGCATGACCACCAGTGAATGCACCGGGATGTCAAACAGCACAAACATGATCAGCGCTCCTCCAGAAAGTGCCAGGCAGCCAGGGTGCGCCGTACCAGTGTCAGCACGCTTCCGGACACTATCACTCCCAGAGCCAGTGTCAGGCTGTAAAGCGGGGTGCCGGACAGAAAGCCCTCCACCGTACCGCACAGGCAGGCGAGGGTCAGGGCGGCCATGCGCTGCTGCTTGGCCATGGGGCCGCGAAAATCAACCGGTGCGCCGATACTTGCGCTCAGGGTGCGCACGTAAGCCGTCATCACCGCCAGCACGGCAGCACCCCAGCCCAGTTCCACACCCCAGGGCAGCGGGCAGGCGTAACCGGCAGCGACCAGAATCAGCACATCCGCCACCCGGTCGGGCATGTCGTTATAAAGCTCACCGGCAGGCGTGTGTTTACCGCCTTCAACCGCCACCATACCGTCAAACAGATTGCACAGCAGGCGCAGCTGGATGAACAGTGCTGCCGCCAGCAACCAGAGCGTGCGGGCCGGGTCTGCCTGCACAAGCCAAAAACACCACGCGGTACATAATGCAAAGACCACACTCAGCAGGGAAATCCGGTTCGGTGTCAGCGAAGTACGGCTCAGGCGCTGGGCAATACGCTGCGCCAGGACAGTATCACGGACTTTCAACGGACGGCGGGCGGACGGTTCCATCACTGACAATACTCGTGGCAACGGGGTGGCAGAAATGACACATCAGCTTGCCTTGCGGCAGGCTTGGATCATCATCCTGAAACATCCGCCTGCTGAATTCAAGCCACAGAAAAACCCTGCGGCAGAATACCACCGACAATCCGGCCTGCACGTGCATTCGGTGACAGGGTGAATGACCAGCCAGTCATGCATGGTCGAATCGTCCGGATCACAGGGAGCGCGACAGCAGGGTTTCCGGGTCATGATGCGGGAGATTTCAGGGGGGGGACGGCCCGAATGCAGGGCTGACGGTTGATCCAGGCGCAAGGTCTTGGCAATCTGTCCGTATTGATCAGCAACCCATGGAGTCCACTCCACCCGCCGTATGCAAAATCCGAACCACTGGCTGGTCTTCAGCGATCTTGACGGAACGCTGCTGGATCACCACACCTACAGCCACACCGCTGCACAGCCGGCGCTGGACGCACTGCGCCGCTACCACATTCCGGTCATCCTCAACTCCAGCAAGACGGCTGCCGAAATGGCGGTCATTGCCGATGCGTTGCAGCTGGATGCGCCCCGCATCACCGAAAATGGCAGTGCCATTGTCTACCCGGATGGTCAGCTTATTACACTGGGCAGCGATTATGCCCGAATCTGCCGGATACTGGATCAGCTGCGCCAGACGCATCATTATCGTTTCAGCGGCTTTCACGACTGGGATACGGATTATCTGGCCCGTGTCACCGGCCTGCCGCTGGCGGCGGCGGCCCGGGCACGGCAGCGCCAGGCCAGTGAGCCGCTGCTGTGGCACGAGGACGAAACCCGGCTGGCACAGTTTCGTCACCGCCTGCAGCCGCACGGCCTTGTCCTGAAACGTGGCGGGCGTTTCTGGCATGTGATGGGAAATACCGATAAGGTAAAGGCCATGCTGCGCCTGCGTGATGCCCATGTCCGGGAGTATGGCTGTAATCCGCTGCTGATTGCGCTGGGCGATGGTCCCAATGACCGCGACATGCTGGCTGCCGCTGACATTGCCGTGATCGTCTGCAATCCGGACGGGGTGGCCCCCGAGCTGCCGCAGACACAGCGACCGCGCCTGATCCGTACCAGCCTGCCGGGACCGGCGGGCTGGAATGCGGCCATGCTCGGGCTGCTGGATGAGACGCATCCCGGTACCCGATCGCCAACAGGAGACACCGACGCCGATGGCTGATTTCAAACAACACGGTTCCATCACCACCCTGCACAGCCTGCCGGGAGCCACACTGGAGCACCTGGAAAACGAACTGCGCCGCTTTGCCAAACGCAATCCCATGACCCTGATTCTGCCTTCGCTGTTTTCCGAACTGGAGGGCGCCGCATTGCAGGGGATTGTGGAGGCACTCAGGGAGGCCGATTACATCAACCAGATTGTCATCGGGCTGGATCAGGCCGATGCCGGCCAGTTCGCTTACGCCAGGGAGTTTTTTGCCTGCCTGCCACAGGACAAGCGCATTCTGTGGAATGATGGCGAGCGCCTGCGCGGCATCGCCCGGCAGCTGGAAGCCGAAGGGCTCGGCCCGCAACAACCGGGCAAGGGTCGCAATGTCTGGTACTGCATCGGCTATATTCTCGCCGCCAACAACAGCAAGGCAGTGGCGCTGCACGATTGCGATATTCTCACCTATCAGCGTGATATTCCGGCACGCCTGTTTTACCCGATTGTAAATCCGGGACTGGATTTCGAGTTCTGCAAGGGCTACTACGCCCGTGTCAACAGTGCCGGTCGCCTGAGCGGGCGGGTCACACGCCTGTTTGTGCAGCCCCTGATCGGCTCCCTGAAAAAACTGGTGGGCAGCTCGGATTACCTGGAGTTCATGGACTCCTTCCTGTACCCGCTGTCCGGGGAGTTTTCACTCAGCACCGAACTGCTCGGTGCGATCCGCATTCCGGGTGACTGGGGGCTGGAGATCGGCATTCTCAGCGAGGCCTACCGCAATACCACCACCCGCCGGGTGTGTCAGGTCGACATCGCCGACAATTACGATCACAAGCATCAGGACATGGGCGGCAATGATCACACAACCGGTCTGTCGCGCATGAGTTATGAAATCGCCAAGGCCATCTTCCGCAAGCTCGGCACCGAAGGCGTGATTATGAACCAGGCCTTTTTCCGCGCCCTGAAAGCCGTCTACCTGCGCGAGGCACTGGACATGATGGAGCGTTATGATGCCGATGCCCACATCAACGGTCTGTCCATTGACATCCATGCCGAAAACAGTGCCATTGACCTGTTTGCCTCCACCCTGATTGATGCCGGGGAACAATACCTGCACGAGCCGATGGAAACCCCCTTCATTCCCAACTGGAAGCGGGTGTTCAGCGCCATTCCCGATCTGCCGCAACAGCTGCTGGAAGCGGTGGAACTGGATAATGCGGATTAGGGAGCGGGAAGCCGGCCCGGAAGTCAGTCCGGGCAGGGTTTGCGAGCCGGAACGGGATGAGCAGTGGTTGTTTGTCGGCTGTACAGGCTGCCAGAGTCGGTTGGGTATGCACTGGATCGCCAGAAGGGGATTGGCTGGCGGCAGCTAAAGATGACCTCAATCATTGCCAGCTTCGGCCTGAAGTGCTGTAATCGGCCTCAACCCCTTTTTCAAGGAAACAGCCATGCTGGATCTGTCACAAATTCTGGCTTACAGCACCGCATTGGGGATTGCCGCCGCGATTCCGGGACCGGGTATCACCGCGCTGGTGGCACGCAGTATCAGCACGGGTGGCAAAAGCGGTTTTGCCATGCTGGGCGGGTTGATCTGTGGTGATCTGGTTTATCTGTCGTTTGCGGTTTTTGGTCTGGCGCTGATTGCGCAATCTTTTGCGGCCTTGTTCATCCTGATCAAATGGGGCTCCATTGCCTACCTGTGCTATCTGGCCTGGCAGTTCTGGCATGCGGAACATCAGTCGCTGGAGACTCGGGAGACGACCCGTCATACCGATCTGCTGGCATCCTGCCTGTCCGGCCTGACCCTGACGCTGGGCAATCCCAAAACCATTGCCTTCTATCTGGCCCTGCTGCCGGTGGTGATTGACCTGAAGACGGTGACGGTGCAGAGCTGGGCTTTCATGCTGGTTCCCCTGACGGTTGTTATCCTGTTGCTGGTGGGCGGCGCTTTTATTCTTGCCGCCACCACGGTGCGCCGGTCCCTGTCCGGCGTGCGGGCGCAGCAGCTGATTCACCGTGGCGCTGCCGGAGCGATGCTGGCGGCTGCCGGGACGATGGCGGTCCGCAACGGATAAGGGCATGACTTTTACGGGGAATGCAGCGGACAAATCCCTGCCAATGCAAGTCTATTTGATCAATGGTGCGGGAATCCCTACAATACCCTACCAAATTACTCGGTTATTGGAGATAGTGTGCCGATGGATGCTGCAGAAAAGCACATTGAGGAACTGGCCAGAACCGGCTATGCCGCCGGTTTTGTCACTGACATTGAAGCAGATACGGTCCCGCCCGGACTGGACGAATCGGTCATCCGTTTCATTTCGGCCAAAAAGAAGGAGCCGGCCTTCATGCTGGAGTGGCGTCTCCAGGCCTACCGCAAGTGGCTGCGGATGGAAGAGCCGGACTGGGCACACCTGAACTACCCGAAAATCGATTATCAGGCCATTTCCTATTATTCCGCGCCCAAGTCGGCGGCTGATGGTCCCAAAAGCCTGGATGAGGTCGATCCCGAGTTGCTGCGTACCTATGAAAAACTCGGTATCCCGGTCGAGGAGCAGAAGGTACTGGCCGGGGTTGCAGTGGATATGGTGTTTGACAGTGTGTCGGTGGCCACTACCTTCCGCAGTCAGCTGGCTGAAGCCGGGGTGGTGTTCTGTTCCATTTCCGAGGCCATGCACGACTATCCCGAGCTGGTGCAGAAATACCTGGGAACCGTGGTGCCGCAGACCGATAATTATTTTGCCGCCCTCAACAGTGCCGTATTTACCGACGGGACTTTTGTTTATATCCCTGAAGGTGTGCGCTGCCCGATGGAGCTGTCCACTTATTTCCGCATCAACGAGCGCAATACCGGCCAGTTCGAGCGCACCCTGATTGTTGCCGACAAGGGCAGTTATGTCAGTTATCTGGAAGGCTGTACCGCCCCGCAACGCGATGAGCACCAGTTGCATGCCGCCGTGGTGGAGCTGGTGGCGCTGGAAGATGCCCAGATCAAATACTCCACGGTCCAGAACTGGTACCCCGGCGATGAAAACGGCAAGGGCGGTATCTTCAACTTTGTTACCAAGCGCGGCGTGTGTCAGGGGGATCGCTCCCGCATTTCCTGGACCCAGGTGGAAACCGGCTCCGCCATTACCTGGAAATACCCCAGCTGCATTCTGCGTGGTGATGACTCGGTGGGCGAGTTTTATTCCGTAGCAGTGGCACGTTCGGCCCAGCAGGCCGATACCGGCACCAAAATGTACCACCTGGGTAAAAATACCCGCAGCACCATTGTTTCCAAAGGCATTTCTGCTGACCGGGGTCAGAATACCTATCGCGGACTGGTACGCATGAACCGGGGCGCGGAAAACGGACGCAACCATACCCAATGCGATTCACTGCTGATTGGTGACCGCTGTGGTGCCCACACTTTCCCTTATATTGAGGTCATCAATCCGAGCGCCAGGGTCGAGCATGAGGCCACAACGTCCAAAATCGGTGAGGACCAGCTGTTCTACTGCCGCCAGCGCGGGTTGAGTGAGGAGGATGCGGTGTCCATGATCGTGAACGGGTTCTGCAAGGAAGTGTTCAATGAATTGCCGATGGAGTTTGCCGTCGAGGCGCGCAAGCTGCTGGAAATCAGTCTGGAAGGGGCTGTGGGTTAAGGTCTTTACGGGAGAATCAATCAAGTCATGCTATCAATCAACCATCTGCACGCCAGCATTAATGGCGAGGAAATCCTCAAGGGCCTGAATCTGGAAATCGGGGCCGGGGAAGTACATGCCATCATGGGACCGAACGGGGCCGGGAAAAGCACCCTGTCCAAGGTGTTGGCCGGGCGTGAAGAGTATGTTGTTACCGCCGGCAGTGTCCGCTTTCTGGGGCAGGACCTGCTGACGCTGGAGCCGGAAGAACGTGCTCACCTGGGTGTTTTTATGGCTTTCCAGTACCCGGTCGAGCTGCCGGGGGTGAACAATACCTATTTCCTGCAGACCTCCCTCAATGCCATTCGGGCGGCACGGGGTGAGGCTCCCCTGAACTCGCTCAATTTCATGAAGCTGGTGCGCAGCCGGCTGCGTGAGCTGAATATGGATGAGGGCCTGCTGCGCCGTTCGGTGAATACCGGGTTCTCGGGCGGGGAGATGAAGCGCAATGAAATCCTGCAGATGTCACTGCTGGAGCCGAAGCTGGCGATCCTGGATGAAACCGATTCCGGACTGGATATTGACGCCCTGCGCATTGTAGCGGATGGTGTGAATGCCCTGCGCAGCCCGGAGCGCTCCATGCTGGTGATTACCCATTACCAGCGTCTGCTGGACTACATCCAGCCGGATTATGTGCATGTGCTGAGCAATGGCCGCATTATCCGCTCCGGTGACAAGTCACTGGCGCTGGAGCTGGAAGAAAAAGGTTATGGCTGGATCAAGACACAGGAGGCGGCGGCATGAGTGCCATGGTCGCCGGTGCTGCCAGGGCGGCGCAGCTGTTGCAGCATTTCCGTTCTCTGGCTGAGGCGGCACAGCCCCGGCATGACCTGCCAGCCGGGGCCATGAATGCCCTGCAGGCCCTGCCGCTGCCGAAGCGCAAGCAGGAAAACTGGCGTTATACGCCCCTGCCGGTGCTGTATGAGCAGCTCTGGGAGCCGAAGCCGGCACCGGCTGACGGGATGCTGGAGGTCGGGCAGGTAGATGCATTGGCCCTGAATGGCACCGATGGTTTCCGTATTGTGCTGCATAATGGTGTCTGGCTTCCGGCCCTGTCGCGGGTGCCGGACGGGGTGAGTGTGGTCCCCCTGGACCAGGCCCTGACGGCGGGTGATGCCGCAGTGGGCAGTGCCAGTGGCGCGGGTGCACATCTGTTTGCAGCCCTGAATGCCGCCATGGCACATGACGGCGTGCTGCTGCGGGTAGCTGCCGGGCTGGAGCAGGAATCGGAGCTGGAAATCCTGCACATCAACAGCGGGCTGGCCGCCGGCTGGCTGGTGCAGCCACGGGTGGTACTGGTACTTGAGGACGGGGCGCAGTTGAACCTGAGTGAGCAGTACCTGGGGGCGGATGAGTCTGATGACAGTGCCGGACTTTATAATGGTGTGACCGAGATTCTGCTGGGGCAGGGTGCCAGGCTGGATCATGCCCGGCTCCAGAACGAGGCCGGGCAGCATCGGCACCTGAGTGCCCTGCACCTGAGCCAGCAGGCTGACAGCGTTTATACCGGGACGACGCTGGCCATGGGCGGGTTGTGGTCGCGCAGCGAGTTTCATGTGCGCTTTGCCGCACCGGGTGCCCACTGCGCCCTTAACGGCTTTTATCTGAGCGGCGGGCAGCAGAGCCATGACCTGCAGCTCAATATTGTACACGGTGTGCCGGGCTGCAGCAGTACCGAACGTTTCAAGGGGATTCTGTCCGGGCGTGGCAAGGCGGTGTTTGACGGCATTATTCTGGTACAGCCTGATGCCCAGAAAACCGATGCGCGCCTGAGCAATGACAACCTGCTGCTGTCACGGCAGGCGGAGATTGATACCAAGCCCCAGCTGGAGATTTACGCCGATGACGTGCAGTGCAGCCACGGAACCACCGTGGGGCAGATTGATACCGAAATGTTGTTCTATCTGCGCTCACGCGGCATTCCGCGTGACCAGGCGGTAAATATGGTGTGCAAGGGGTTTGCCGGGGAAATCCTGCAGACCTGCCGCAGTGAGGTGTTGCAGCAGCGTGCGGAAGCCCTGCTGGACCGGCAGCTGGCCGGGGTGCTGGCTGGCATGGCATGAAGTGACTGAGGTGACTGATGTTCAAGTTGTCGCGGCTTGAAAAAGCGAAGAAACTGTCCGAGTATGAAGCCTCCGGCGAAGGCCGGCAGGCTTGGCTCAGGGACCAGGTGGTTGAGGCCATCAAGCAGGTTTATGATCCGGAGATTCCGGTGAATATCTATGACCTGGGCCTGATCTATACGATTGATGTGAATGACAGCAATGAGGTGGCGATTCAGATGACCCTGACCAGCCCGGCCTGTCCGGTGGCAGGCAGCCTGCCGGGGCAGGTGGAGGGTATGGTGCGTTCGCTGGATGAAGTGAATGATGTGCAGGTAGAGCTGGTCTGGGACCCGCCCTGGGATCGTTCCCGCATGACGGAAGAGGCCCTGCTGGAACTCAATATGCTGTGATAATGAAGGAATGAAAACATGATTAGCATTACTGAATCGGCTGCCCGGCATATCCGCCAGCAGCTTGACAAGCGCGGCCATGGTCTGGGCATGCGTTTGGGTGTGAAGAAAAGTGGCTGCACCGGCTTTATGTATGTGGTTGATTATGTGGATGAGGCAGGTGATGCCGATCAGGTCTACGAGGATCATGGCATCAAGGTCTTTGTGGATCGGAGCAGTCTGGATTTTCTGGACGGCACGGAAATCAATTTTGTCAGAAACAATATTCTCAATCAGGGGCTGGAGTTCAATAATCCGAACGTCAAAAACCAGTGTGGTTGTGGTGAGTCTTTTGGAGTTTGAATGACCGTGCTGGATGAAATTGCTGCCGACTTTGAGTTTCTGAGTGACTGGGACCAGCGCTATCAGTACCTGACGGAGCTGGGTGAGGCCATGGAACCGATGCCGGCGGATGAGCATGTGGAATCCAACCGGGTACATGCCTGCATGAGCAAGGTCTGGGTCCGGGCGCTTCCCGATCCGGCGGACCCGGCGCTCATTGTGTTTCACGGTGATTGTGATACTGCCATTATCAAGGGGGTGGTTGCCCTGTTGGTAAATATCTATTCCGGACGTACCCGTGAGGCGATTCTGGCCCTGGATGTGGATGACCTGTTCGAGCGCATCCAGCTGGCTGAGAACCTGAGCCCCAACCGCCATGTCGGGGTCTATGCCATCGTCGAGGTGATGAAGGCCCAGGTTGCTGAACTGCAGGGGTAAGTTTCTGTTTTTCCTGATGCCGGGCCGGCTGGGTATGGACGGTAGCGGTTCGGCTCCTGCCGCATGCCGGCCCTGTTCCGGCTGACTGTTTTCTGTGGCTGTTTCCAATCTCCACACAATCCCCACAATATGAAAATGGCTGTTGTGGTATTCTCGCGTCAAACGTTTATCAAGAGAACAGTTGACTGAATGCACCCAATGTTGAATATGGCTACCCGCATTGCCCGGGATGCCGGTGATTTTATCCGTCGCCATGCCGGTCATGTTGAACGCCTGCGGGTGGAAACCAAAGTGCCGAATGATTTCGTCAGTGAGGTCGACCGCCAGTCCGAAGCCATGATTATCCAGGCGCTGCGCAGGGCTTATCCGGATCATGCCATTCTGGGCGAGGAAAGCGGGCTGCTGGGGCGTGAGGATGCCGATTACCAGTGGCTGGTTGACCCGCTGGATGGCACCACCAACTTCCTGTATGGCCTCCCGCTGTATACGGTTTCCATCGCACTCCGGCACAAGGGCCGTTTGCTGGTGGGGGTGGTTTATGATCCCCAGCATGACGAGCTGTTTGCTGCGGCAAGGGGGGAGGGGGCGACCCTGAACAACCGCCGCATCCGGGTTTCCAGCCGTCCTTCCATGGAAGGTGCGCTGCTCGGTAGCGGGATTCCCTTCAAGGCCGGGCAGGATCTCGATGGCTATCTGGAGACCCTGCGGGTGCTGATTCCCGGTACTGCCGGTGTGCGGCGTTGCGGCTCGGCGGCACTGGATCTGGCCTATGTGGCCTGCGGGCGTTTTGATGCATTCTGGGAGTTCCGGCTCAATGCCTGGGACATTGCCGCCGGCATTCTGCTGGTGCAGGAGGCGGGTGGACTGGTGGGCGACCCTTGGGGGGGCAACAGTCAGTTGCAGAGCGGCGACACCCTGGCAGCCAGCCCCAAAGTATTCAAGGAAATGCTGCAGCGGCTGCATCCCGTGCTGGAGCGGCGTTGACCGAAACTTGACAAGGCAGGCCGGGCGGCTGAGCTGAAATACAAACCGGATTTGGACCATGGAAAACAATATCAAACACAGACATTTTTCTGGCAGGGCCATTGTGCTGGCGGCCAGTCTTTTATGGGCTGCACTGTTGCCACCCGCTTTGGCAGAAACACCGCGAATCAACCTGCAGAATACGGAGATCCGTACCTTGGTGGAGGCGGTTTCCAAGGTGACGGGTAAAAACTTTGTGATTGATCCGGCGGTTCGTGGCAATGTCACCTTTGTTTCCGGTGAGGGTCTGACCGAAGCCCAGTTCTATGAGGCGTTTCTGTCCATTCTGCAGGTACATGGTTTTGAAGCCATTGATGCCGGCAATGTGACCAAAATCGTGCCCATCAACAAGGCCCGCTCCCAAGTGGCCCCCATTATTCAGGGAACCCCCGAAAGACCGGCACCCCGGGTGGATGTGGATGAAACCGTGACGCAGGTATTTCCGCTGCAGTACATCCCGGTCAATACCGCAATCCAGACCCTGCAGCCGCTGGCGGGGCAGGGTGAGACCCGCATCCAGTTCAACCAGTCCAGCAATGCCGTGATCGTGACCGGGCGCGGTCAGAATGTGCAGCGGCTGGCGGAAGTGATCCGCCAGATCGACGTACCCAACAACCAGGACTTTGAACTGGTGGCGCTGCGTTACTCGGTTGCAAGCCAGCTGGCCAATACCCTGCGTGGCCTGATGGCCAGTGGCAAGACACCGGAGGGCGGTGCAGTACCCCAGCGGGTTTACATCTCGGTGGATGAGCGCACCAACAGCATTCTGGTCTCCGGCGACAAGGCCGACCGCGAACGCATGCGGGCCATGATCCAGCGCCTGGACATTCCCCGAACCCAGCCGCCGTCAACCCAGGTCATCAAACTGCGCTATGCCGACGCCACCCGGATGCTCGAAGTATTGCGCCAGCTGCAGGTGGCCCCTCCCTCCGGTGGCGAGGCGGGTGGTGCTGCCGTCAAGCAGGCCCGGATTGCGGTGGATGCCGGGACCAACAGCATTATCATTTCCGGGGATCAGGAGGACCGCGAGCCGATTGTTGCCGCGATCCGGAGCCTGGATGTGCCGCGCACCCAGCCGGTTGCGGTACAGATACTGAAGCTGCGCTATGCCGATGCCTCACGCATGGTCGAGGTGCTGCGTCAGCTGCAGATCACCGAGGCAAAAGTCGAGGGGGCCAATCCGGTCAAGCAGGCCCGGATTGCGGTGGATGCCGGTACCAACAGCATTATTGTCGCCGGGGATCAGGAAGACCGGGCACCGATTGTGGCAACGGTCAGAAGCCTGGATGTGCCGCGTACCCAGCCGCTGACAATCCAGATTGTGCGCCTCAAGCATGGTAATGCCCGTCAGCTGGTGGAGGCGATGAAGGAGCTGCAGGTGGCCCAGCCCACCGGAGAAGGGGCCAATCCGGTCAAGCAGGCCCGTGTTGCGGTGGATGAAAACACCAACAGCATTATTATTGCCGGTGATCAGGAAGACCGCCTGCCGGTGCTGAACGCGATCAAGCAGCTGGACATTCCGGGCAATCCGCCGGATGGCACCGATGTGGTACCGGTCAAATATGCCGTGGCCACCCAGCTGTTGCAGACCCTGAATCAGCTGCAGATAACCGAGAAGGCCCAAGGTGAAAATGCCACCACGACCCAGCAGATTCGCCTGGCAGCGGATGAGCGTACCAACAGCATCCTGATTTCCGGAGACAGGACCAAGCGCGCACCGATCATTGCCGCGATCCGGCGGCTGGATATTCCGAAAAATACCGCAGGTCGCACACGGGTGATCTCTTTGCGTTATGCCAGTGCCGAAGAGCTGGTCAGTGTGCTGAAAGAAACCGCGCAGGGAATCCAGAAACAGTCTGCCGGCACGGCAGCAGCGGCGGCTGCCGGGTCGACACCCTCCACCGCCAGCGACAGTGGTTCCGACATCAGCATTCAGGCAGACAAGACCACTAATTCCCTGATCATTTCGGCACCCGAGCACATTCATGTCAATCTGCAGCGCGTGATCTCCCAGCTTGACCGGCGGCGCAGTCAGGTCCTGATTGAGGCCATTATTGCCGAAGTTTCCACCAATCTGAGTAACCAGATGGGGACCGGTATTGTTGCCAATGGTGCCCGGAGCGGTAATTCCGGGGCGGTGGGTTACAGCAATTTCGGTGGCCTGAATACCGTGTTGAGCCTGATGAACGGTGCGACTACCGTTCCGGGAGGCTTCCTGTTCGGCCTGGGAGACAGTCGGTTCGGCATGGTGATAGAGGCCTTGCGGGGCGATGCGGCCACCAATATCCTGTCCACACCGACACTGGTGACCATGGATAATGAGGAGGCCAGTATCGTGGTGGGCCAGAACGTGCCATTTGTCACCGGCTCCTATGCCAGCGGCTCCACCGGCTCGGCTGAAAACCCCTTCACCACCATCCAGCGCCAGGATGTGGGTCTGACGCTCAAGGTGACACCCCAGCTTAACCGTGATCGTACCATTCGCATGAAAATTGAGCAGGAGGTCTCCAGTATTGCCGCCAGCAGTTCCGGTGCTTCCGACCTGATTACCAACAAGCGCAGTATCAATACCAATGTCATGGTGGAAGACGGACAGGTACTGGTACTGGGCGGGCTGATCCAGGATGATTTCAATGACCGGGAAAACAAGGTACCGGTGTTGTCCGACCTGCCCATTATCGGGGCGGCATTCCGGGAAAATACCACCAACAAGAACAAGCAGAACCTGATGGCCTTTATCCATCCGGTCATTCTGGCCGACCGGCAGTCATCCGATGCCTACAGCCGCCTGAAGTGGCAGACCCTGCAGCGCCAGCAACAGGATAGCAATGTCCTCAAGCGCGGCAGTCTGGGGCAGCCGGCCCAGTTTCCGGACCTGGATTGTGCAGATAACAACTGTGTCAACAATGCCAGTGTCGATAATCTGCATACCAGGCCACAGACTCAGCAGCAGGCACGCCGGATCACCCGGCCTGCACCGGCACCGGCAGCAGCCCGGAAAAAGAACAGTGGCAGTGTATTTACCCCGGATGGCGGGAGCGGGCGCTGAGGCGGAGGGACTGTCATGACGGCACAATTGAATGATCCAACAATAAATGATGCCACCCCGGAAGCTGTTGCAGTTCCCGTGCTGAATCTGCCCTACGCTTTTGCCAAGCGCCATGGCGTCCTGCTGGATGAGGCCGAACCGGATATGCTGTTGTGTCGGGAACGGCTGCAGCCGCAGGTACTGATGGAAATCCAGCGCAGCCTGCCGGTGCGGTTGCGTTTCAAACGGGTGGATGCACCGACCTTTGATCGTCTGCTGGCGCTGCGTTACGACCGCAGCCAGACCGGGGCAGCGGTGATGCAGGATCTGGGGGATGAAGCTGATCTGAGTGATATTGCCGAGTCGCTGTCCGAGCCGGAAGATTTGCTGGAATCCGAGGATGATGCCCCCATTATCCGCCTGATCAATGCCCTGCTGTCCCAGGCGGTGAAGGAAAATGCATCCGATATTCACATTGAAACCTTTGAAAACCGCATGCTGGTGCGCATGCGTGTGGATGGTGTGCTGCGCGAGATACTGGAGCCGCCCCGGAAGCTTGCGCCCCTGATCATTTCACGCATCAAGGTCATGGCCCGGCTCGATATTGCGGAAAAGCGCGTGCCGCAGGACGGGCGTATCTCCCTGCGTCTGGCCGGGCGTCCGGTGGATGTGCGGGTTTCCACCTTGCCATCCGGTTACAGCGAGCGTGTGGTTCTGCGTCTGCTGGACAAGCAGGCCGGGCGTCTGGTGCTGTCCAGCCTTGGCATGGAAGACAGCGTGCATCAGCGTCTGCAGCATCTGATTGCCAGACCGCACGGCATTATCCTGGTCACCGGGCCAACCGGTTCGGGGAAAACCACCACCCTTTATGCTGCACTCAGCAACCTGAATGATGCCCGACGCAATATCCTGACGGTGGAAGACCCGATCGAATACTATATTGACGGCATCGGCCAGACCCAAGTCAATGCCAAGGTGGACATGACCTTTGCCCGGGGCCTGCGTGCCATCCTGCGTCAGGACCCGGATGTGGTGATGGTGGGTGAGATTCGTGATCTTGAAACGGCTGAAATTGCGGTACAGGCCAGCCTGACCGGGCACCTGGTATTTTCCACCCTGCATACCAATACTGCTGTCGGTGCCGTGGCCCGTCTCCAGGACATGGGTGTTGAACCCTACCTGCTGGCATCCAGCCTGATCGGGGTGGTATCCCAGCGCCTGGTGCGTACCCTGTGCCCGGTGTGCCGGACGCCGCAGGAGGCCAGTGACGGTGAGCTGGAGCTGATGTATGGCCGCCAGTGGCAGCAGCATGCCCGCTCCCGTCCGGTTCTGTATCACCCGAACGGTTGTCCGGAATGTAATCATCACGGGTTTGTGGGACGTAGCGGTATTTATGAGCTGATTGAACTGAATAATGACGTTCGCCAGATGATTCACGACCAGGCCGGTGATATCCGGCTGGAACAGAAGGTGCGGGAAACCATGCCCAGCCTGCGTGATGATGGTATCCGTCTGGTACTGGAAGGGCGAACCTCGCTGGATGAAGTGTTCAGGGTCACACAAGAGGACAGTGCCTGATGCCGGCCTTTGAGTACCTGGCCCTCAATGCGGGCGGCAAGGAAGAAAAAGGAATGCTGGAGGCCGATACCGCCCGGCAGGCCCGGCAACTGTTGCGTAATGGCGGACTGACCCCGCTGGAAGTCAGCGAGGTGGCGCAGAAACAGCGTAACCGTGAGGCCGGGGGACACTGGTTGGGTGGCAGCCTGAATCCGGCTGACCTTGCACTGCTGACACGGCAGCTGGCAACCCTGCTCTCTGCAGGCTCACCGCTGGAGGAAGCACTGGCAACCGTCGTGCGCCAGACTGAACGCGGTTCGACCCGACGGATTGTGTCTGCCATTCGTTCGCGGGTGATGGAAGGCCATACCCTGGCTTCATCGCTCAAGCAGTTTCCATCTTCCTTTCCCACACTTTACTGGGCCACGGTCGGGGCCGGTGAACAGTCCGGGTATCTGGCCGAGGTGCTGGACCGGTTGGCGGACTATACTGAAAACAAAAACCTCAACCAGCAGAAAGTCTCAACCGCCTTTGCCTATCCGGCCCTGCTGGCGCTGGTATCGATTGGTATTGTCATTGCCCTGCTCAAGTACGTGGTACCCAATGTCATCAGCGTGTTCAACACCTTTGAGGGCGATCTGCCCTACATTACCCGTCTGCTGATCAGTTCCAGTGACTTTCTTCAGGCGCATGGCTTTGCGCTGCTGATTGCCGTGGTGGTGGCCGGTGTGCTGTTGCGTTACCTGTTGTCTTTTCCGGCCTGGAAGGAACGTTCCCACCGTCTGGTGTTGCGTGTTCCCCTGTTCGGGCGGCTGATTCGTGGCATCAATACCGAGCATTTTGCCCGTACCCTGAGTATTCTGGCCTCCAGTGGCGTGCCCATTCTGGATGCCATGCGCATTTCCGGTGAGGTTATCAGCAATATCCCGATGCGCAAGGCGGTGGAAGACGCCACCATCAAGGTGCGTGAGGGGATGGCCATCAACAAGGCCCTGCAGCAGTCCGGCTATTTCCCTCCCATGGTCATCTACCTGATTGCCAGTGGCGAGAGCAGCGGTCAGCTTGACCGCATGCTGGAGAAGGCCGCAATCCAGCAGGAGCGTGAAACCCAGTCCCGGATCGGCAAGCTGGTCAGCCTGCTGGAACCGATGCTGATGCTGGTCATGGGGAGTATCGTCATGCTGATTGTGCTGGCCATCATGCTGCCGATCCTGAATATGCCCAACTTTATTCGTTAAGCAACCCGCTGATTATTCAGCGGGTTGGTCCTGTTTTCCGGCTTTTTCCATTCTGCTACCGCCTGTCGGTGTCTCCGTGATTTTTATACTGTCAGCCAACGCATTAACCGGAACTTGCAGCTATCTTTTTTGTCGGGATAAAAGTTTTTGACTCCTTGGGTTGTTGTTGGAGTGTGAACCTGTCCCAGGAGTGTGGGTGTAGTGAGGTTACCCACAGTGTGTTTATCTGCAGACATCCTGGATACCGTTCAATGAAAGTCGGGTTTATAAAATTTCTGGCACTGCTTCTGTTATGCAGTGTTCTGGGCTCAACCGCTCAGGCTGCAACACAGCCGGGAGTGGTTCTGAGTTTTGATGATACCTATGTGGATCAGTGGTATGATTTTTTCGCACACCGTACTGATGTCAAGGCTACCTTTTTTGTCAGTTACTGGCATACCCTGACACCGGCCCAGATTGACAAACTGCGTCAGCTGGAAGCCAAAGGTAATGAAATTGGTGCCCACAGCTACTCCCACGTCGGTGTGGGTGATGCCACATTCAACTTTGACCCGGCTCTGACTGAAAAATATGTGGATGAACAGGTGTTGCCGGCACTGGCGAACATGGTGCTGGATGGTTTCAACCCGCTGAGCTTTTCCTATCCCTCCGGTGAGCGGGATGAAAATTACGATGCGGCGATTCGGCCTTATTTCCCTTTTCTGCGCTCAACTTTTGCTGATGAACAGAAGCGACTTTATCAACTGGATGACATCTTTCACGATGAAAACAAACAGTATGGTTTTCTGTCCGGCGATGGCATCGACAACAGTTACAACAATGACCTGACTGAAATTGAAGAGGCCCTGCTGCGGGCCAAAAACAATAATGAAATCCTGACGCTTTATGCTCATCGCATTCTGGATGACAATTCGCCGGATGCCAATCACAACTATGGCGTCCGGGCCAGCAAGCTGGAAGCCACCATTGCCATGGCCAAAAATCTGGGCCTCAGGTTCTACACTTTTCAGGAGGCCTATCAGGTTGGCAACCAGAATACAGTGCCCGTCACCAACAGCAATATCAGCGTGGCAATCGAGAACACCCGTGTGCAGTTGAGCTGGAAAAATACCGTCAATGACTTTATCGGTATTGTACCGGTGGGGACTGCCGGCTGGCAGGAAGGGATGCCCGGTGTCTGGACGGATGGTTCCGCAACCGGCAAAGCGGGTGTAACTGTGGGCAATGCAATAGCGGGGCAGCAATATGTCGCCCTGTTTTACAGTAATTTTGTCAAGGTGGCGGAATCTGATCCGTTTGTGATTATTGAATCCACCGGTACGGGAACGGGTGGTACGGGAACAGGTGGCACGGGAACGGGTGGTACGGGAACGGGTGGCACGGGAACCATCAGCGTGGCGGTGGAAAACAACCGTGTGCGGCTGAACTGGCAGGATGTGGCGACGACTTTTATTGGTATCGTTCCGCAGGGGCAGAGCGAGTGGCAGCAAGGCATGCCGGGGGCTGATGCGAATGGATCAAGCAGCGGCAAGATGGGCATCACGGTATCGGATGCGATGGCGGGCCAGCAATATGTTGCCCTGTTTTACAATAATGGTGTCAAGGTGGCAGCGTCTGATCCGTTTGCGATTATTGCCGGATCAGGGACAGACACCGGATCAGGGACAGACACCGGATCAGGGACAGGCACCGGGTCAGGGACAGGCACCGGGTCAGGGACAGGCACCGGGTCAGGTGGCAGTACCGGTACCATTGAGGTTTCGTTAGAAAACAACCGTGTACGGCTGAACTGGCAGGATGTGGCGACGACTTTTATTGGTATCGTGCCGCAGGGGCAGAGCGCGTGGCAGCAAGGCATGCCGGGGGCTGATGCGAATGGATCAAGCAGCGGCAAGATGGGGATCACAGTATCGGATGCTGTAGCGGGCCAGCCATATGTCGCGATTTTCTATAATGGAACAAGCCAGACCGGGGTATCACCGGCATTTACATTTTGAGTCACACCTGAAATCCGGGCTGGATCAGGGGAAGGGGATGATGTTGGGCAAAAAGTTAAAATCAGCTGTCTGGCTGGTGGCAGGGGTACTGATAGGGAGTTTGGGAACAGTGGTATCGACTGCTTCCCAGGCTGCACAGCGAGTGACTGTTTCTGCCGGTGTCAGGGAGGCCCCACCTTATGAGGGCTTCTTCATCGATCCGGATACCGGCTTGCGGGTCTGGCGTCTGGGCGGGAGTCAGCAGGAAATGGGCAGCAGGCTTGCTTACCCTGATGGCAATGAGGCGCTGGGTATTCTGCATGGTCAGCACTTCTACAGTAAAACCTCACCGGTGAATCAGGATGAAACCCTTGTACTCGGTTCCGGCGGGCAGAATCAGCCCCATGCTGCGTTGTGGAGCCTGAAACAGCATCGATTGATCGCCTGGGTGCCGGGACCACGTCAGGAAGCCAATATCCAGCAGCGCCAGTTATTGTGGGATCGTCATGATCCGCTGGTGTACTGGTTTGCCGAGGGCAATCGCCTGATGCGTGCCCGGATTGAGCCGCAGACTTTCATTGTGACAGCTGAGGTCTGGGACCGGTTTCCGGAGTATCGGTACGTGACTTTCGGTTATGGGGAAGGCAATTTCTCGGATGATGGCCGCAGGATTGTTCTGATGGGACCGGCGCAGGAATCCGGGTTCATCTTCATGCTGCCTTACGAGGTGGAGCAGAAAAAGGTACTGCCACGACGCCAGTTGACTTCCGCTACCCAGCCTGAGGTGGATTGGGCCGGTGTCGATCCGACGGGGCAGTATATTCTGTTTGATCAGTCGGTCCCGGATCGCAGGACCGTTGTTGTCCGCTTTGATCAGGCCGCTGTTGACTCCCCAAGATTAATTTATGAGCATGCCAAACACAGTGACTTTGTGATTGATCACCAGGGTGATGTCTGGATTGTCTATGGCAACTGGCTGGGCCTGTTTGCATCACGCTTGTCGGATGGAACGGACAGAAAGGTCTGGCCTGCTGATAATGGGGATGACAATCCGTTCAGCGTTTCCGGTCATGTCGCCAGGGTGGCCGGGCAACCGGGAATGGTGCTGGTATCCCGCAATGTCGATGGCGGTCTGTATCTGGTGGATATTGACCAGCCTGAGAAGGTGCGCTATGTAGGCAATTCCCGACAGGGAAGAAAGCCGGAGCAGGCAAAGGAAACAGATGCTGATTGGGGTGTGGATAGTGAGGGTGAAGTGACCTTCTACAAGCGTGAGCCGAGAGGAGCCATATCCCGATCCGGAAAATATGTATTTTTTACCGGTGATTATCAGTTTTATCTGCGTTCCGGTTACGACTCGGAGCCGGAGCCATGCAGGGCCTACCTGAACATGATTGAAGTGGAATAGTTATTGCCGCCGAAAGTTTCCGGAAATCTTCCCGAAGCCTGTACCGCAGCTTAATTCTGAAGACATGAATGCTAATGAGAAAAATAATTTATGCAGTGTTTGTCGTTCACCTGCTGTTTCTTGCCTACCTGAATAACTTCTATTTTGCCGGGCTTCCCGTTCGCTCCCTGCTGATCCTGCTGGTTGGTGGCATGATCATCTTTTATCAGCCCCGGATACTGACCGAGCTGCAGCCTGTCAATACCGTCTATCTGCTGCTGGCCATTTATGGTGTCGTGATCTCGGTATTGAATGGTGTGACGGTTGGCGGTATTGCCGGTGGCGAATTAAAGCTGCTGCAGTCCTATCTGGTTATCCTGTCTGCCTATTTTGTTGTGCGGGAACTGGGGTTCCGCCATCTGGCCCTGGCTTTCCTGATTATTGGCATACCTTCCGCCATTGTCGGTATTTTGCAGGGCATTGACCTGCATGCAGCCTGGAACCTGCAGGAAGCACTGATGAACCTGCAGAACAAGGAAATCAGTGAGGAAATCCAGAGTCAGATTACCGAAGCACTTGCCCGGCCACCCGGACTGGCACTGTATGCCATTCCCCAGACTTACATGCTGCTGGCAGCCATGATCTTCAGTGCCTATCTGGTATTGGGAAAAACCACCTCAAGAATCGAACAGGTCTTACTGCTGGTAGTGAATGCCTTGTTACTGGGCGGGATTGCGGCATCGGAAACCCGCTCCGCCATCGGGGCAGGGTTGCTGATCCTGGGCTTTGTGTACCTGTACCGATTTCCACGCCTGACGGTTATATTCGGGACTGTGGTCGTGGCACTGGGCGTGGTGCTGTGGCTGGTCAAATCCGGCCAGATGCTGGATTCAAGACTGGTCTCGCTCGATGATCAGTCCGCTCAGGGGCGTAAAACCCTGTACAAGTTCGGTATTGAACTTTTTATCCAGCACCCGTTCGGCTACGGCTTTAATTTTGACTCGGTCCAGTATGCCCAGACTTATTTCATCAACAGTGAACCGTTTTTTGATTATGAACCGGATGAAAAGGCTCACTACATTGTTCCGGTACACAATTCCATCCTGAATATTGTGCATACCTATGGGTTTGCCGGTCTGCTGATACTGTTTTATTACCTGTCCCGACTGGTGGACGGGTTCTGGTACCGCTATGTCTTCATGGGTGCCAGCCTGTTCAACTCCGCTTTCCACAATGCCGGCATCATGACCGGGGACCTGTTTATTGATGTGGTTATCGGGGCCATGCTGTATGAGAGCTGGTTGAGCCGTCAGCCACTGCTGACAGGGCAACACGCTTTGTATGACAGGAACCCGCCGACGGTTCAAACGGCTTCGGCCCCGGAACCCGGAGTGGGCGTTATGCCGGAATCACGCCCGTTGCCGATGTGATGAGACCGGCACGGAGCGGGTTCAGGGTGCTGGCCCCAACTGCAGGCTCCGGCTGATATTCAGCGCTTCGACCAGGACCGGATCATGTGAGACCAGTAGCAGGGTGCCCGGATAGCTGGCCAGCGTCTGCTCCAGCAGCAGGCGTGAGTCAAGGTCCAGATGATTGTCCGGCTCATCCAGCAACAGCAGGTTGGGGGCCTGCTCCCCCAGTAATACCGCCAGCAGCGCCACCTTCAGGCGTTCACCGCCACTGAGATGATGAATGGGTGTCAGGCTTTTATCACCCCGCAGACGCAGACCGGCCAGTGCCGTGCGCAATCGGGTTTCATCCTGATCGGGGTGCAGGCGCTGCAGGTTGCCCAGTGCCGAATCGGCTGCATCCAGCAGGCTGAAATGCTGGTCCAGATAGACACAGCGGCCATGTACGCTGCAGCGGCCTGCCCGTGGCTGCTCCAGGCCGGCAATGACCCGCAGCAGGGTGGACTTGCCACTGCCATTGCTGCCCTGAATCTGCCAGCGCTCGCCCTGATGCAGGGTCAGTGTCAACGGGGGATGCTGCACGTGTGGCAGTTGCAGGGCGCTGGCATGCAGGCACAGGCTGGCAGCCGGTGCCACCGGTGCAAAACGCAGGGACTGGGGCTTGATCGTTTCCTGCTGCTCCTGAAGCCCCTGCCGCTCGCTGGCCAGTTGTACACTGCGTTGCCGCTGTTGCTGTTTCAGCTGTGACAGGCTGCTGTCTGCACGGTTCTTGCGTGCACCCAGCAGCAGTCTGCTCTGGGAATCGCGTTGCCCCTCTCCCTGTTTGCGACGCTGGGCCGCTTTTTCCAGGGCATCCTGCTGTTTGCGTTGCTGCTGGCGCTGTTGCTGTTTCAGGGTGCCAAGCTGCTGGTCCAGTGCTGCGTTTTGGGCATCCCGGATGTTGCGATAAACCGCGTAATTGCCGCCATAATCGTGCAGACCATGCTGGTCCAGCTCCAGGATGCGTGCCACCTGCTGCAGCAAGGTGCGCTCATGCGTGACCAGCAGGGCACCTGCCGGGTGGGCTGCCAGCCGGGTCTGCAGCCACTGATGCCCATCAGCATCCAGGTGGTTACCGGGTTCATCCAGCAGCAGGTAATGATCCGGCAGCAGAAAAGCCCGGCACAGCGCCAGCCGGGTCTGTTCACCACCACTCAGGTGTGCAACCGGAGCGCTGAGGGGAAAAGACAGGCCCGCTTCATGCAGTGCGCTGTCCCATTGCGGGGGCAGGTGCCAGTAACCTTCCAGACGCAGGTAATCCGCTTCATCAGCAGTGCCTGCCTGCAGGCGTTCAAAACAGTCATACAGTGCCCCAACCCCGAGGGCATCGGCAATCCGGGTACCTTGCAGGCGTTGCAGCTGGCCGACATGATGAAAGGGGACAAACCAGCGAACATGGCCACTGGAGGCCGGGCGCAGCCGGGCCAGCAGCGCCAGCAGGACCGACTTACCCTGAGCGTTGCGGCCCAGCAGCCCGGTCAGGCCGCCGGTCAGGGTGGCGGAAAGTCCGGTAAACACCGGGTGCTGATCAAATTGTTGGCTCAGATTGGAAAAGTGGCAAATGGTCTGTGTGGCATAAGGCATGGGTAACTCCTAGTGTGTGCGGGAGGGGAGATGGAGTTACGGGCCGTGACGGTGCAGAAGGAGGACAGGATGGAACCCCCGTACCGCTGTACTTTACCTGTACCAACCACGCCGCCCGCTGTTAAAACGGGATGAAGCAGGAAGGTGACAGGATCAGTTCATGGATAGAATGGATTCCGTATGGGTGACGTATCCCAGTCTAACGCAGGGACGGTGGGGATGGCAATTTGTTTGCGGCCACTGGCCGGTGGGCTGGTGACAGGCCGACCCGGAGCACGGCCTGTTTGAGTGTTTGAGGTACTCCCGCCATCAGCCAGGGTGTGGATTTCCGGGAATTCCCGGTCTTTCAGGTTCGGTAGCGGCGCTTCAATGCCTCATAGTCGGCCACCAGGGCATCCGCCACCACCGGATCGTAAGGAATCAGGCCACTGACCAGCAGGCGCTTGTAACCTTTGCCTACCACCTTGCCGTCTGCGGTAATAATGAAGTTGAGGCTGACCTCACCCCGTTTGCCATCGACCTTGAGTTCGGCCTGAGCCGGTTGTAACTGCGGGGTCTGAAAATCCGGCTGTTGCAGCTCAAAGCGCATGCGTTCATAGATTACGGTCGGGCGTGCCGGGTTGAGCATCACGTTCTGGTCGGCCAGCAGAGGCTGAATGGTATGCGGGAAATTGAGGCCGGAGAAGGCCACGTAATGACGGGTCAGGTTCTCGATCAGGGCCGCATCATGGCTGACAGGGCCACTGCGACGAATGCTGACAAACACCTTGCCCTGATCATTGCACAGGGCAAACGCGTCGGCACCGGTGGGGGTGAAATCCAGCATCGTATCCCGTCCAACCATCCCCTTGAACACAAACTCCATTGCCGGGCTCAGGCCATGTCGGGCCAGTATCAGGGCAAACAGCAGGTCACCCGGTACACAGAAACGGCGTGAATCGGGATCGTGGATGGGGTTGAAATCTCCGGCCATTTCCTTGGCAAAGCGGCTCGCCTGTTCCGGTGCAATACTGATGTACTGGCCATTGGCGTGATGAAAGGAGTCGAGGTACATGGTGTGATCCTGAAAACCGGGTTTAAACCGCTACCGCAGCACGGATGTGCGGGTGAGCCTGATAATCCGAAAGCGCGATATCGTCAAAGCGGAAATCAAAAATCGATGACACTGCCGGATTGAGCTGCAGGTGTGGCAGGGGGTATGGCTCCCGGCTCAGCTGCAGGTCAGCCTGCTCCAGATGATTGAGATACAGATGCGCATCACCGAGCGTGTGAATGAAGTCACCCGGTTTAAGCCCGCACACCTGCGCCACCAGATGGGTCAGCAGGGCGTAGGAGGCAATATTGAAGGGCACACCGAGAAAAATGTCGGCACTGCGCTGATACAGCTGGCAGGACAGGCGTCCATCTGCAACATAAAACTGAAACAGCAGGTGGCAGGGGGGCAGCGCCATGGCCTCAAGCTGCCCCACATTCCAGGCACTGACAATCAGGCGGCGTGAGTCCGGATTGTGCCTGATCTGTTCGATCACGGTGCTGATCTGGTCGATATGCCGCCCGTCCGGTGTCGGCCAGGAGCGCCACTGTGCACCATAAACCGGCCCAAGCTCCCCGTTTTCGTCCGCCCACTCGTCCCAGATACTGACACCGTTTTCTTTCAGGTAGCCGATATCGGTGTCACCGCGCAGAAACCACAGCAACTCGTGCACAATGGACTTCAGATGCAGGCGTTTGGTGGTCAGCAGCGGAAAGCCGGCTGCAAGATCAAAACGCATCTGGTAGCCAAACAGGGACAGGGTGCCGGTGCCGGTACGGTCTTCCTTGCGGAAACCGTGGTTGCGCACCTGCTGCATCAGTGCCAGATACGCCTTCATGCGGTACGCCCGAGTTTGTGGCGGCAGGCCAGCCAGATAATGAACAGCCCGAGCGCCATCATGGGCAGGCTCAGCAGCTGGCCTTGTGTCATCCAGCCAAAGGCGACAAAACCCAGCCCCTTGTCCGGCTCGCGCACAAATTCCACCAGAATGCGGAACAGCGCATACAGCACCAGAAACAGCCCGGCAACACTGCCTGCAGGACGGGGTTTGCGGCTGAACCACCACAAAATCACGAACAGAACCAGACCTTCCAGAAAAGCCTGATACAACTGGGACGGATGGCGCGGCGTGCTGTCCATCATCGGAAACACCATGCCCCAGGGCAGATCCGTGGGACGGCCCCACAGCTCGCCATTGATGAAGTTGCCAATGCGTCCGGCTCCCAGCCCGACCGGAATCAGGGGTGCGACAAAATCCGCCAGTTCAAACAGGCGGTTACCCCATTTCCAGCTCAGTACCACCATGACCACCATGACCCCGAGCAGGCCGCCATGGAAACTCATGCCACCATCCCAGACCTGAAAAAAAGACAGCGGGTGGGCCACGAATTCCTTGAGGTTGTAAAACAGCATGTAGCCGATGCGGCCACCGGCGACCACGCCGATGGCTCCCCAGAACATCATGTCATCAACCTGATCCGGGGTGAACAGGCTGCCGGGGCGACGGGCACGGCGCTTGCCGAGAAACAGAAAGCCCAGGAAGCCGATGACATACATCAGGCCGTACCAGTGAATCTTGAGCGGACCGATGGACAGTGCCACCGGATCGATTTGCGGATGGGTCAGCATGACATTCCTTCGTATCCGGAAGGTTGTGAAAAAAGTGGCAGTCGCATCAGGAAAAGAACAACTGCCGGAGTTCAGCCCCCGGATCGGCGGCACGCATGAAAGCCTCACCCACCAGGAAGGCATTAATGCCGGCCTTGCGCATCAGGGCCACATCCGCACGGGTATGGATACCGCTTTCCGTCACTGCCAGGGTGGTGGCAGGTACCTGTGGCAGCAGTGACAGACTGGTCTGCAGCGAGGTTTCGAAACTGCGCAGATTGCGGTTGTTGATGCCCAGCAACGGCGGGTTGAGTGGTAATGCCCGTGCAAGCTCGTTGTCGTCATGCACCTCAACCAGTACATCCATGCCAAGCTCGCGGGCCAGTGCATAAAGCTCCCTGAGCCGGGCATCGCTCAGTGCGGCCACAATCAGCAGGATGCAGTCGGCACCCAAGGCACGGGCTTCATACACCTGATAAGGGTCGATCAGAAAGTCCTTGCGGATCACCGGTAACTGGCAGGCGGCACGGGCAGCCCGGAGATAATCCTCATGGCCCTGAAAATACTCCCGGTCCGTGAGCACCGACAGGCAGGTAGCCCCGCCGGCTTCGTAACTTTGGGCAATGGCTGCCGGATCGAAGTTGGCCCGGATCACCCCCTTGCTGGGTGAGGCTTTCTTGACCTCAGCGATAACGGCGGGCTGTTGCCGTGCCACGCGGTGCTGCAGGCTGGCCAGAAAACCGCGGGGGGGGGGCACATCCTGCAGCTGTGCCTGAAGCGCTTGCTGTGAAGTGATGGCACTGCGGACACGGACCTCTTCCTGCTTGGTGTGCAGGATGCGTTCCAGAATATCGCTGTCGGGGCGGCTCATGCCTGAAACCCCTGCGTCAGGGTGACCAGCTGTTCCAGACAACGGGCTGCACGGCCATCCGCCATGACTGCCCGCGCCCGCTTCGTGCCTTCCTGCAGGCTGGCCGCACGGCCACCGACATAGATGGCAGCCCCGGCATTCAGGGTCACAATGTCCCGCGCCGGACCGGGCTGGTTATCCAGCACACTGCGGATCAGGGCCAGACTTTCTCCGGCGTCTTTGACGCGCAGGCTGTCCAGTGGCATGCGTTCCATACCGAAATCTTCCGGTTGCAGCGTGTATTCACGGATACTGCCCTGATGCAGTTCGGCAATGTGCGTGGGAGCGGCAATACTGATTTCATCCAGTCCGTCTTCACTGTGCAGCACCATGACATGCGCACTGCCGAGTTTCTGCAGGACTTCAGCCAGGGGCCGGACCCAGTGCCGGCTGAACACGCCCAGCACCTGATTGGGAGCACCGGCCGGGTTGGTCAGCGGCCCCAGCAGGTTGAAAATGGTCTGGATGCCCAGTTCGCGCCGGGGACCGATGGCATGACGCATGGCGCTGTGGTAGCGCGGAGCGAACATGAAACCCACTCCCAGCTTTTCAATGCAGCTGATGACCTGTTCCGGGCTGATGTCGAGGTTGACGCCGGCCACTTCCAGCACATCGGCACTGCCGGACTTGCTGGAGGCCGAGCGGTTACCGTGTTTGGCGACCCGCACGCCGGCAGCCGCCGCCACAAAGGTGCTGGCGGTGGAGATATTGAAGGTGCCGGATACATCGCCACCGGTACCGCAGGTATCCACCAGATGTTCAGTCGGCAGCCGTACCCGGCTGGACAGGGCGCGCATGACTTCCGCCGAGGCGGTGATCTCGTCCACGGTTTCCCCGCGCATGCGCAGGGCCATCAGGAACGCACCGATCTGTGCGGGTGTGGCTTCCCCGGTCATCAGCAGCTCCATGGCTGCACGCATCTGGTCGCGGCTCAAGTGGCTGCCGTCACTGACCAGCCGTACATATCCCTGAAAGTCCATCAGCAATTCCCTGTGTACCGGTTGTCAGAACGGGATGTCGTCATCGAAATCCTCAAAGCTGTTCGATCCGGAGGCGGCCGGAGCCGGGGCCGGTTCACTGCGGCGGGGGCTGCCGGAAGATGGGGCAGACGAAGCCGAAGGTGCATCGTAGTCATCCATCGGTGCACTGCCACCGCTGTCGCCACGCCCGCCACCCATCATCTGCATTTCACTGACAATGACTTCAGTGGTGTAACGATCCTGTCCGTCCTGCCCCTGCCATTTGCGGGTTTGCAGCCTGCCTTCAAAATAGGCAGTCTGACCCTTCCGCAGGTACTGGGCCGCAATTTCCGCCAGTTTGCCGTAAATGACAATACGGTGCCATTCAGTGCGTTCCTGGCGCTCACCGGAATTTCTGTCCTTCCACTGCTCGGACGTTGCTATGCTGAAGTTTGTGACTGCATTACCGCTGGGCATGTATTTGGTTTCCGGGTCGCGCCCCAAGGTGCCGACCAGAATGACCTTGTTGATTCCTCGTGCCATGTCGTATCCGTTGTCTTTTAAAAAAGGCTGCCGCCGATTTTACGCAGATGTACCGGAAATTGCACGGAGGGCGTCGGTATCAAGCCGGCTTTTGTCCACCTTGAGATAGGCCAGCCGTTCCTGGGCCACAATCACCACTTCATGCACACCGGCAATACGGCTCAGGTTCTCCTGCAGTTCATGCCAGTCACCCACGCTGTTTTCCAGGCGGATGATCTGGCTGGTGTAGAATTTGGGCTGTGGCAGTGGCCAGGCCAGCAGCAGCCACAGGACAGCCATGACGGCATTGACGCTGAACAGGCCGCTGCTGCCCCAGTGCTGATACACCAGCCCGCCCAGGGCACCCCCGGTGAAAATGCCGAGGAACTGGGCACTGTTGTAGACCCCCATGGCGGTGCCCTTGCTGTCAATGGCGGCGTATTTGGCCACCAGTGACGGCTGTACCGCTTCGAGAAAGTTGAAACCGATGAAAAACACCAGTACGCCGGTCACCAGCAGGACAATGTGCGGGTAGGTGGTTGCCAGCAGGGCTTCCGCCCCGATCAGCAGCACAATGGAAATGAGCAGCATCTGGCGGATGCGACGGTGTTTTTCCGCCATGATGATCATGGGTACGGCACACACAAAGGAGGCCACAAACACCGGCAGGTAGATTTTCCAGTGCTCGACCGGGGCCAGTTGCACCTCTTCACGCAGCAGGCGTGGAATGGCAAGAAAATTGGCGGTCATGATCAGGTGCAGGACAAACACCCCGGCATCCATACGCAGCAGGGTAGGGTTTTTCAGTACCTTCCAGACCTGACCGCGCAGGATACCGGCATCGCGGTGGGCTCGGACTTGCACCGGTGCGGGTACGACAAAGGCGATGAGTGCAATGCCGATCAGGGACAGCGCCAGCGTGAACCAGAAAATGCCGGACAGACCGGCCCAGGCATTGACCAGCGGGCCGAGAATCATCGCCACCATAAAGGAAATGCCGATGCTCATGCCGATAAAGGCCATGATGCGCGCCCGGACTTCCTCGCGTACCAGATCAGCTGCCAGTGCCATGGTCGCGGCGGCAATGGCTCCCATGCCCTGCAGGGTGCGGCCAAGGATAATGAGCCAGATCGAATCAGCCAGGGCCGCCACCAGGCTGCCAAAGGCAAATATCAGCAGACCACCGATAATGACCGGCTTGCGTCCGATACGGTCGGAAGCAAGGCCGAGCGGAATCTGGAACAGGGCCTGGGTAAAGCCGTAAATGCCGATGGCAAGGCCGGTCAGGACTTCGGTCGCTCCCGGCAGTTTCTGGGCATACAGGGAAAAAACCGGCAGGATCATGAACAGGCCCAGCATGCGCACGGCATAAACCGACGACAGCGACAGGGCTACCCGCCATTCAAGTGAATTCATGTGCTACAAACCATTCATCAAGTCTCAACAATACAGGCAATTCTAACGGTTCCGGCGGCGGGGTGCATCCATCTGACCGGGTGAATATTGCGGGCTGACGGGGCAGACTTCAGCCGGAGGTTGCCTATACTCTGTTCTCGGTTCCCACCCGCTGTGACCATAAAACCCGAGGATTGAAGCATTCCATGAAAACCGCTGCCCGGATACTGATTGTCGACCTTAACAATTTTGCCCGTTATCCCACCCTGGCCATTGGCTGTCTGGTCGCCCCGCTACGGGCCGCAGGTTTTCAGGTCGAGGTGTTGTCACCGCTGGCAAACGGCGCACCGGCCATGGTGCATGAGCAACGGGAAACCTGGCTGGAGCCGCTCAAGCGCCGCCTGTCTTTTTCCACCCACCCGTTGATGCAGCGTCTGCACGAGCCGCTGCGGGCCATCCATGCCCGGCACCATTTCCGTGCCCATGCTCCCACCCTGTCACAATTGCAGGCACGTCTGGCACGGGATGCCCCTGACATCATTTTACTCTCGGCCTATCTGGAACACCTGCCCACGGTGGCCTGGATCGGGCAGCAGGCCCGTGCACGGCGGATTCCGGTACTGCTGGGCGGCCCCGCCTTCACCCACCCCCAAACCCTGCAAATCTGGAAACAGCTGGAGGGGATTACTGCCATTTTTGCCGGTGAAGCGGATTTTGTCATTGTGGAACTGGTGCGGACCCTGCTGCAAGGTGGTGATATCAGCGTCTGGCCGGGTATTTCTGTCGCCGGTACGGACAGCCGGCCGGCGCTGCCACCGTTATTGGCACTGGATCGTCTGCCGGTACCGGATTTCAGCGATTTTCCCTGGGAGCGCTACCCGCACCGCATTATTCCGGTCATGACCGGGCGCGGCTGCAGCTGGAATGTATGTACTTTCTGCAGTGATGTGATTACCGGTAACGGGCGCAGTTTTCGCTCCCGTCCGCTGGCCAGGGTGCTGGCGGAATTGCGTCAGCAGGCGGAACGTTATCAGGGCAGGGATTTTATTTTTCTCGACCTCAAGCTCAATTCCAATCTGACCATCTGGCGCGGGCTGATTGATAATATGCAGCAGACTGTCGCGGGTGCGCGCTGGATTGCCACCGTGCATGTGGATGGTCAGGGCGACAACGGGCTGGATGCAAAGACACTGCAGGCGGCCAGGGCGTCCGGCCTGACCCGTATCAGTTTCGGGCTGGAAACCGGCAGTCAGGCACTGGTGCGGCGCATGGGCAAGGGCACGCGGGTGGAACGCAATGCACGGTTTATCCAGGATGCGTATCAGGCCGGCTTGAGTGTGCGCTGTTCCATGATGCTGGGTTATCCCGGTGAGACCGTGGCGGATCTGGTGGCAACCCGTGATTTTCTTGAAGCGCACCAGTTACAGCTGGACCGCATTCGTCCGGCGCGTTTCAAGGCCATTCCCGGTACACGCTTTGAGAAACTGTACCGGCACCGCCCCGGACGCTTTGCCGGGTTTGAGCTGTTGGGTTGGGATTACCGCCTGGGCCGGGCCGATTACCGCAACCACCCTGCCAGTGATCCGGCCTATCGCCGGATCAAGCGCGACATCCTCGCCCTTATCCATGCAATCAACAGCCGCCCCCTGCGTGATGAGGCCAGGCAGTTTGACGGGCTGATGTGAGTTTGCAGGCAGGACATGAGGTGTCAGCCCTGTACCACCTCAAACCCGACTACATTGCGGTTGTCTTTGCTGAACTCGACCCCGATCAGGTGAATGGGCTGGTTCAGGTGGCGGTATTTGTCCGCATAGGCTTTGTCCCCGAGCTGCTGCAGGGCACGACCTTCCGGCACCATTTCCACCACCTTGAATTCAAACAGGTAAACCTGCCCGTTGAACTTCAGCGTCATGTCCAGCCGCCCCAGATTGGTACAGTCTTCAACCGTGACATCCAGCCCCAAAGCGGCAAAATAGGAGTAAAACACACTGGCATAAAAGCCTTCAAACTGCTGAATGTCGTTATTGGTATACCAGTGGTACGGAATACTGGCGAAAAAACCCTGAAACAGCTGTTTCAGCCCCGGAAAATCATTGGCCAGCAATAGCTGACGCAGCTGCAGGCGCTGCCGGACCTGCTGGCCGTCATCCTGCACCAGGTATTTCAACAGACTGTTATTCAGGCTCTGATAAACCTCGCGGTTGGGGTAACCCAATGTGTAGAAATAATTGCCCTCCAGGTGGTCCCGCTGTTTGATGGTGAGATAACCGGTCTGGAACAGCAATGCCTCAGTGGCAATATTACCGACCTCAAAACTGGACAGCAGGGCCTCATCACTGATCAGGTTACCCAGCTGCAGGGTCGGCACCTGACGCTGGAACAGCAGGTTGACCAGAAACG
>DAOPKY010000039.1:0-17101 GCA_035391465.1 Thiolinea sp.
TTATGCCATTCCGGCCATAAATTCGCTTAAACAGAGAGTTTTGCAAGAGGCTCTTTCGGCAGTTCTTTTTCAAAAGCAGGCAATAAATGCCCCACTTTCAAGGCGGCCTCCGCCACACGCACCAGATGTTCATCCAGTCGCTGCTTGAGTGGCCGCGCGCCGTCCTCGCCCTGCGCCGTATTGGCGTGCAATGCCAGATCGCTGCGCCAGTTTTTATCCCGATCCTGCGAGGAATAATGATGATCACCCAGCATCAAGGCCAGCCGGGCAAGCGTCAGCAATAACCGCTCCACCTTGCCAGCCTCTTCAACCAGATACAGCACGGCTTTGGCTTTCTGCGCCCACCGCGCCGCATCCTTGCACCACGGATCAGACAACAGCGGCAGATCGTGACTGAACTTCCAGTCTTTGGCCGTCATTTCACGCATTTCCTTGATGAAGCCCGACTGGCGCGAAATATCATTCAATACCTGTCTGGCAGTGACCGGTTTTGTCGTGTGATCAAAAGCGCAGCTAATCCGGTCACCTTCATGGTTTGTGGTCAGACGCGGCAGTTTGTGGTGCGTGACGATTAACCATGCCACCCAGGTCGCCAGCGCGGACAAACCGGTTTCAAAGGGATAATCCTGATCGCTTTTGGCTGGAGTCGCCGTTTTCAACAAGGTCTTGATGAGCGCCTTTCTGTTGGTCTGGTTTTTCCCTTTCAGTTCAAGCAGTTCATCCAGCCACTGCCCGTCTGACTTGCCGGCCACGAATGCCTTGAATAACAACAGGGAAACCCATTCATGCCGAACCGGATCGCGCTTTTTCGGATTCACCAGCATGTTCTGGAAGTGATCCCATGACTTGCCGAAGTCATGAAACAGCGCCGCCAAGGCAATCAGCGCCTTGATCAGCGGCAGATATTGCCAGTCATTTTCCTGTTCCTCTTTGAGCAAATCCCGCCGGGTACGATTGACCGGCACATTGCCGAAAGCGTCAAACTGGCGGCGATTACCGACGATCCAGACCAGTTCGGTCTGATGGGTTCCACGTATCCGGTGACAAGCTACTGCCGTGGTTTTGCGCGCCGTTTTGGCCAGCCGCGTCCGCACCGCGTTCAAACCCTCCTGCGTAATCACGGTTTGCCAGGTACGTTCTCCAATTCGATTGGCGTAGGCGTCCAGCACCTGCCGGGTAATGTCCAGCGACTTTTTCCGGCACTGCGAAACAAAGGTGACGATCATGCCAGCGTTTCCCCGTGCTGCGCGGCTTCCTTGACGGTATCGAACATGAAATCCAGCGCGGCATGCTGGGTAAAACCTTGCAGGCACATCTGGCGGAATTCCTGTTCTTTGGTGCCTTGCTCGGCGGCGATGAAAGCCAATGGCAGCACGATGGCGTCCTTGATCAAATCGGCCACATCAAACACCAGCGCGCCCCGCCGGGTCTTGCCATGCATCACTGCAAAGCCGTGCGGAATACCCAGCACCCACAAACAGGTCGCCGCCAGTCCGTAAGCCAGATAATTGCCGTGATTCAGAAACTGGTTGGCGAGGTCTTCGGAATCGTGGGAACGGGTGAAACCTTCTTGATTGGTGCGATTGGCGGAAAACTTGTAGAGTTCCCTGGTGAGACGTGCTTCCGCTTGCAGCAGGTGAGTGACATCCGGACTCTCGGCAATCCCTGCCTGACTGCGTTGCAGCGCCTGTTCCAGGAAAACATCATCCAGCGCGAAATCATAACTGCGCAGCAGCTTGTCCCGACCCCAGACATGGCGCAGATAATCCAATCGTTTTGCCTGTAAAAAACGTGCAATTGCCAGTCGCTTGTGGTCCTGAAACCAAAAAGTCACCCATGCCTGCAAGAACTCGGTCGGATGGTATTCACTTTGTGGTGAGAACCATTCAATTTCAGGCGCTGCCAGCAGGGGTGTCCCACCGCCACCACTGAAACCCAGCATAACGCCAGCCCCGCACAACATCCTGACCGCCGCTTGTGTGATGGCAGTTCCTGTACCCAGTAAAATGACGGTGGTATTGGCAATGGGAATGTTCCAGTACTGGTTTTCGTTTTCTGCCGGGGTGAGAAAAACGACACGGCCACCTTTGACCATCACCCGGCAATGTTCAAGATAAAAAATGTTCGCCCGCCTGGAGTGCAGTATTTCATGATTACGGCCATGGTTGACGGTTGTCATAAATAAAACGCCTAAAAAACAATCATTATAGGCAGGTATTCAATAAAAGCCACCCATGCCATTTCATACCGGTATTGCGAGGGTTCCGGGGATTTTTCCGAGGCTGTGGTGGTGCATGGTACGAGCTGAAACCTGCAGGGCAGGTTCGGGAAGGCTTTCTGTACGCATGGTTGGGCGACCTGCGGGAGAGTGGTATGCTGAGTGCGGCCCCGGAATGGGCCAGTTCCGGTTTTACCCCATCAGACCAGGAGACAGCGGGCATGTTACAGGCGGATTCACCGGCAGTCCTCAGGCACATTGACCTGTACCAGGACCTGATCAAACGCATGGCTTCCAACAGTGCCGAATGCAAGAAGTGGGCAATCGGGCTGGTGAGTGCGATTCTGATACTGGTAGCGGAAAAGGGGATCGGGCAGGCTGCGGCACTGGTAATTGTACCGGTGGTCTTGTTCTGCTTTCTGGATGCCTATTATCTGGCGCTGGAAAAGCAGTTCATTGCGGCCAACAACCACTTTCTGGACCAGCTGCACCGTGGGGAGCTGGGGCTGGAGGCGCTGTATCGGGTCAAGGTGACAGGATCGCTGCCCCAAACCTTTCTGGATGCACTGCTGTCCTGGTCGGTGTGGCCGTTTTATCTGGGAATGCTGGCGCTGGTGGCATTTACCCGCTGGTGGATGCCGGGATGAAATCTGCCCTGATCAATTACCATTGCAGTTACAGGCGCACAAAATACGGAATGGCACTCAGCACGCCACCAATGGCCACCAGCAGGATGTGTCCGGACACGAAATACGGGTAAATCATCAGACTCAGTCCGCACAGCAGGGGAATCGGGCTGCGCTGGCGTCTGCCGTAGCTGAAGTAGCCCAGACCGATGGCGCTGAAAAGCAGCCCCCAGAGCAGTGATGCCGTGTCCATGTGTTGTTCCTTGTTATTGCGTGATGGAATCCACACTGTAGCACCCGCCGTCAGCCTCTGGAATACCGTTCATGCCACAGACAGGCACTTATCCCTGAACACCGTCGGTATTGCTGTCCGCTTCCCCGGACCCGTCACCGGCTACTGCCCGTGCACCAGAAACGGGCATTGGCGCTTGCCATCGTGTCGGGGGCGTTGTATCGTCGTTTTCACCAACCTTTGCGATGGCCCGCCCTTATCCGGGACCATCTTTCCCCTTTTACCCTACACACTTAAGGTGGTTTCCATGACAGCTGTATTGGATGAAAAGCTTGAGCCGATTTTTCAGGATGTTCTGCGCCGGAATCCGGGTGAGACCGAGTTTCACCGGGCGGTGCATGAAGTGCTGGAGTCCCTGGGGCCGGTGCTGGTGAAATACCCGGAATTTGCGGAAAAGAAGATTATCCAACGCATCTGTGAGCCGGAGCGCCAGATTATTTTCCGCATCCCCTGGCGTGATGACAAAGGTGAAATCCATATCAACCGGGGTTTCCGGGTGGAGTTCAACAGTGCACTGGGGCCTTACAAGGGTGGGATGCGCTTTCACCCTTCCGTCTATCTCGGCATCGTCAAGTTCCTGGGTTTTGAACAGATTTTCAAGAATGCCCTGACCGGGATGCCCATCGGCGGTGGCAAGGGCGGGAGTGACTTTGATCCCAAGGGGCGCTCGGATGCGGAAATTGAACGCTTTTGCCAGAGCCTGATGCTGGAGCTTTACCGCCATCTGGGTGAGTATACCGATGTACCTGCCGGTGACATCGGGGTCGGGACACGGGAGATCGGCTACCTCTATGGCCAGTACAAGCGCATCACCAACCGCTACGAGTCCGGCGTGCTGACCGGCAAGGGGCTGGGCTGGGGTGGCAGCCGTGCCCGTACCGAGGCCACAGGTTACGGCACCGTCTTTTTCACCGAGGAGATGCTGAAGGCGCGGGGCGACTCGATGGACGGCAAGAAAGTGGTGGTATCCGGCTCCGGCAATGTCGCCATTTATGCGGTGGAAAAAGCCCACGAACTGGGTGCCACCGTGATTGCCTGTTCCGACTCCAGCGGTTTTGTGGTCGATGAGCGCGGGATTGATCTGGATACCCTGAAACGCATCAAGGAAGTGGAGCGCCGCCGCATCAGTGCCTACACCGAAGTGCGCAAACATGCCCGCTACATTGCCGGCAGCGAGTCCGCTTCCCTCTGGGATGTGCCCTGTGACATTGCCCTGCCGTGTGCCACCCAGAACGAGCTGACCGGGCGTGATGCCAAGGTGCTGGTGGAAAACCGCTGTATTGCAGTGGCAGAGGGAGCCAATATGCCGACCACCCCTGATGGGGTGCGTATCTTCCAGGAAGCCGGTATCTGTTTCGGGCCCGGCAAGGCCGCCAATGCTGGCGGGGTTGCCACTTCCGCCCTGGAAATGCAGCAGAATGCCAGCCGTGACTCCTGGAGCTTTGAGTACACCCAGAAGCGCTTGCAGGAAGTCATGGTCAATATTCACAAAGACTGCTACGAAACTGCTGCCGAGTTCGGCACCGAGGGCAACTACGTGCTGGGGGCCAATATCACCGGCTTTATCCGGGTGGCCAAGGCCATGACGGCCATGGGGCTGATCTGAGCTGTTGAGCCGTGCCAGTTGGTCCGGTCAGCCGGCCCGACGGAAGGTCAGGAGGTTCCAGCGGATTTTTCAGTCAATGAAATAATCAAAGTTTGGTAAGCTTGATCATTTCATTTTTTTATTTTTTGCAGGATGTAAGTGATGGATAGTAGACAGTGTGCACGGGTTTCGGTTGTCCTGTTGGCATTGGGGTGCAGTGCCGCTGCGCCGGCCATGGCCGGGGGCATGCATTTCAAGGTTGATGCCTCCACCCGCCTGCTGGCTGATGGGGAAGGCCGGCTCAAGGCACTGGAAATGCGCTGGAATTATGATCAGGCCATGACTGATCTGCTTCTGAACGAAGAGGATTTATCGACCCCGGAAAAGCGGGATGCCGTCATGGCGGTACTTGGGGATGACATCATGGCCGATCTGTTTGATCTGGGTTATTTCACCACCCTGCAGGCCAATGAGGTAACCCAGGTGTTCATGACCGCACAGGATTATAAAGCCATTTTGAACGCCGATAACCGTATCCAGCTGGATTTTACCCTTCCATTGCAGCAGCCGCGGGATATCAAGGACACCACCCTGGACCTGATGCTGGCGGACCCGAGTGCCGGTATTGCCCTGCCTTACAGCGGCCCGGAGGCCATTACCCTGGACCCGGCGCTGGCGACACGCTGCGGCAAGCCGGAGATTGCCTCCTCCGTGGAAACCCTCAACGAGCATGAAGTTGAGCTTCAGGTTGTCTCGCTGGCGTGTAAATAACGCGTCATGAGTCCGGCCCGGCTGCCTTGTGTCACGGTACTGCTGCCGGGGCTTTTCGATGCCCTGGCGCTGTGGCGGCAGGATTTCGCCTTTATCCCGCAGGCACCGCATCTGGCCCGCCTGCTGGGCGCGGCCCGTCTGTCAGCACCACCGGTACAGCGGGAAGCCGGGTATGAGGCAGCACTGCTGCAGGCTTTCGGACTGGATGCGGCCCGGTTTTCCTGGGCCATGGCCCGCTATCGACTGGACACCGGGATTTCGGAAGCGCCCGCCCTGCTGTGTGCCGATCCGGTCTGTCTGGAAAGCGGACCTGACCGCATTATCCTGCATCCTGAAACACCACAGCTGTCAGCTGCCGAGGTTGCCGGGCTGCTGGCCGACCTGAACCGGCATCTGGCTGCCGATGGCTGGGTGCTGGAGGCACCGGCAGCGCAGCACTGGTACCTGCGCCCCCTGTCATCGGTAGCGGTGACCGCATGGCCCCGGACGGTATCACCACTGGTTCCCGGTCATGCCTGTATCCGGGATTTCCTGCCGGATGCCGGGATGCACGGGTGGCGACGCCTGCTGACCGAGCTGCAGATGCTGCTGCATCAGCACCCGGTCAATCAGGCCCGTGAACGGCAGGGACAGCTTCCCGTGAACAGCCTGTGGCTCTGGGGCCTGAATGACCCTGTGTATGCGCCCAGCCGCAAGGGTGAGCTGCCCGGAACCGTTGCCTTGCAGCAGCTTGCCGGGGGTGGCTTCCGGGGCCGGATACTGGCGGCCATGGCCGGTATTCCGTGGCAGGCCGATGCTGATATTACCGCTGTTACCGGGTTGTCAGACGGGCAGGCGGTACCGGGCGCCGTGCTGCTGGCCTGCCCCGAATTGCTGCCGCCACTGTGGCGGGATGCCCCGGAAGACTGGCAGCAGGTCCTGCAGTCGCTTGACACAAAGCTGTTTCGTGAACTGGCACAACAGCGGCAGGCCGGTCGCTGGCAGGTGAAGCTGCATGACGGCAGTGGCAGGGTCTGGGACTGCGGGCCGGTACCGTTCTGGCGGCGCTGGCGCAGACGGGCCGTATTTGATTTCAGCCGCCCGCCGCCACCACCCCGGCCAGACCCCGAAGCCTGGATGTGACCAGTCCGGGCTGGTCGGGGAAACCGGACCGTCTTTCATGCCGGGCCTGTTTCCCGCTTTTCCGCTCCGGCTAGAATCGCTCCACGGGTCTTGTGGAGTGGCTTGTTTTTATGGTTTCAACCCCCTCAGCCTGTTCCTGGCTGATACTGCCGCCTTTGGTGGCGGTTTTGTCGTGGGCACTGGTCTGTTTCGGATTGGTCCGGCGTCCGGAACGGCTGGACATACTGATCATCAATCTGGAAAAGGGCCGTCTGACCGGTACTTGGCGTAATTTCATGGTATCGCTGCTGATCGGGTTCGACCGGGTTTTCGGCGAGTGTGTCTCGCTGCGTGCGCTGGGAGTTACCGTCCTGCTGGCCTGTTTTTATCCCTGGCTGACCTTTGTCTTTGCCTGGGCCTATCTGGGTGGCGATGCGGCTCTGGCCGGTCAGGGCCTGATTCCGGGCTGGCCCGGATTGTCAGTCTGTCTTGTTTTCCCACTGATCCTGCTGGCCGTGCTGCTGTGCTGGTGGCTGGGCCGGTGGATACTGCAGCAGGTGATCCGTCTTGATGCGGCCATCCGGCAACGGCTGCAGCAGAGCGGCCTTTCACCGTGGCAGGCCGGCGTCCTCTGGTCCCTGCTGACCGGGTGCGGTACCGCCCTGGTCTACCATCATTTTCAGACTCACGGTTTATGGGTGATACTGGGGGCACTGCTGGGATACTGGGGGGGCCTGCTGGTGCTGCTGATCACCCTCGCGATGGCGGTGGGGCTGGAACTGAGCAGCCTGCTGCAGGGTTCGTTTTCCCTGTCGGTATTCCGGTTCCTGCTGCTGTTGCCGTTTCTGTGTGCACCGGCAGTCTGGGTTGCCTTGTGGTGCAGCCGCTTCTGCATCGGGGAAGTCGTGGCCAACCCCGGCCCCTGGAACCTGCTGCGTCACCTGTTGTTCAGTTTATGGGTCGGCTTCTGCCTGGTGCTGCTGGCGCTGCTGATGCTGCGTGGCGGCCTGGTACTGACGGACCGTCTGGATCAGGGCGGGATGCTGGCCCGTCATACCGGGCTGTTTCTGCAGGCCCCCTGGGGGGCGGGCTTTCCCGTCACCGGGCTGTTGCTGGCGGTACTGGTTCCAGTGCTGCTGCCGGTATTCATGTCCATGCTGGCCCTGCTGATGCATTTTGTACTGGCTGAGGCGTTGACGGTATTCATGACCTATCCGGCGGAACGGAAATACCTGCGCCGCTTCATCAGCAGCCTGTGGATTCTGGCTTATGTACTGGTTGCGCTGGTACTGACTGTCCTGTTGGGCTACCTCTCACTGGAGGGCATCCATGCCCTGCTGGTGCGGCTTTACCAGCCTGCATAGGCGAAGCCCTGTTCCTGCAGCAGCATCATGTCCTCAATACCGGCTTCGACCACTTTGGCAAAAGGCAGCAGGTCGTCTTCACGCCAGTTCAGGCCCTTGAGGGTATTGCCACAGGCGTGAAAACCGACCCCGTAATGACTCAGGGAGGAGGCCCGCTGCTGCAGTTCCTCTGCTACCGGCCGACCCGGATTCCGACCCAGCAGGTGCAGACCGGGGCCATAACATTCCACAATCACATGAATGTCATCGCCATAGCGGCGGATCAGCTCACCGACAGAAAACAGGGTGTGCTCCAGGTATTCCGCATCGGCCTTGTTGCAGTTCATAACCAGTTTGTGGGCCGTATCCTCCTCCAGGTGCGTGTCGGTGTGTTCGGCATGAGCCTGCTTCAGGGCCAGAAAGCTGCCTATAAGGCCGATACCTCCGAGCAGATGACGGCGCAACGGGCTGAAAGTTTTCATGATGTTTCTCTCCGGTGTCGTGCGTGGTATGGCCAGTTTAGCGGAAAACCGCCTGACAGACTGTAAACCCGGATGTGGGAAATCGCTTCGGATCAGGCTAGAATCGCCTGTAATCCAACCCAATGGGTCATCTTCAGCCCGTATCAGGCAGTCATTACCATGCAAAAACACCGGACCCGACGCAATCTCTGGCAGTCCACCTGTCAGGAAACGCTGCAGACCACAACCTTGCAGGGCGAGCAACAAGCCGATCTGGCCATTATCGGCGGTGGGTTTACCGGCTGTTCGGCGGCCCTGCATGCCGCAGCACAGGGTGCCAGGGTCGTGCTGCTGGAGGGAGAGACTGTGGGCCACGGGGGTTCCGGGCGCAATGTAGGGCTGGTTAATGCCGGTCTGTGGCTGCCGCCGGATGCGATTACTGCAGCACTCGGGCCCGAGGCCGGTGCCCGTCTGATCGGGCAGCTGGGGCAGGCACCGGCACGGGTATTCGAGCTGATTGAGCAGTATCGGATTGCCTGCGAGCCGGTACGGGCCGGCACCCTGCATTGTGCACATTCAGCTTCCGGTTTCGCCGAACTTCAGCAGCGCCATGCCCAGCTTGTCCGGTTGGGAGCACCGGTCACACTGCTGGATGCCCAGGCAACCGCCCGTCGGACCGGCAGCCGTGCATTTCAGGGGGCACTGCACGATGCCCGGGCCGGCACCATCCAGCCGCTGGCCTATGCGCGTGGACTGGCGCGAGCCGCTCAGGCTGCCGGAGCACACCTGCATGAGCATTCGGCATTGGTATCCGCCCGGCATCATCAGGGCCGCTGGACCTTGCAGACTGCTGCGGGGCAGGTGCAGGCCGAACGGCTGTTGCTGGCCACCAATGCCTATCGCAGCGCGGGTTTTGAGCTGCCGCCAACCGCCGTCATTCCGGTGTTCTACTTCCAGATGGCCACCCGCCCGCTGCCGGCGGCGGTGCTGGAGCGCATCCTGCCGGGTAGGGAGGGCTGCTGGGATACGGCCATGGTCATGACCTCGTTCCGCACCGACAGGGACGGACGCCTGATCGTGGGGGCCATGGGGCGTCTGGAGGGCCTGCGCGGTCGTCTGCATGCCGACTGGGGCCGACGCAAGCTGGCTGCGCTGTTCCCGCAGCTGGCCAGCGAGCCACTGGAGCATGCCTGGTATGGGCGTATCGGCATGACTTCCGATCACATTCCCCGAATCCTGACGCTGGGGCCGAATGCCTATGCCAGCTTCGGGTATTCGGGACGTGGCATCGGTCCCGGCACCCTGTTTGGCAGGGCACTGGCCAGTGCCCTGCTGGCGGGGGATGAGTCCGGCCTGCCGATTGCACCGGTAGCGGCACATCATGAACCTTTTACGGGCCTGCGCGAGGCGTATTATGAAACCGGGGCGGCACTGATTCATGCACTGGCGCTGCGCCGCCGTCCGGGGTGACGCCTTATTGACGCTGATGGCTACCCTTTGGCTGCCCAAATGCACAGGATGGCCGGCACAGGCTGGTTGATCCGGGGAGGCTCGCCTAAGCTGAACGTCCTGTTGGTTCCGGAGGCTGATCCGGGCTTTCGCTGTTTGACGGACAAGAGGCATGCAATCTGATTACTCCAATCGTCTGCTGACCGGGCAGGTCGGCATCCAGCTGGTCAGGCTTCTGGCGGGCCGTCCGCAGCAGGCTGTTGCCAGGGGGACAGTCACCGAGCTGGTGTTCGGTCCGGGGCAGGTGTTCTGCTACCTGTTCTATCTGGGTAATGATGTCAGCTGCTGGCTGGTCTGCAATGAACCGGGAGAGGACCGCTGTCCGGGCCTTGCACAGCCGGCACAGCTGTTGCTGGAAGTCTCGGGAAACCAGCGGGATAAAATGAAAAGTTTCCTGTCCACCCTGAAATACCTGCATGCCGAATCCATTGCACTGGAGCACTTTGACCATCATGCCTGCCGTCTGTGGGAGGTTTTGCTGGACAGTCCTGATTATCAGCCGGACTGGGTGCTGGAAGCCCTGCCACCGTCAGTGGCAGCAGAGGGCCTTTCATAGGCCGGTTTGGTTTGTTGGTCCGGAAAGGGCGTGCGCCCCGTGCAGTAACTGGAATAGGCTGAGTCATCATTATTAATTACCAACTAAAATCCGAACATTCCGGAGAGTGACATGATTGATAACCGCACTGCCTGTTATTCCCAACCCTCCACCCAGACCCGGAACACCGGCAATGCACAGGGAGAGCGGGCCGGCAACAAGGGTCGGGCTTATGGCAACCAGCCTGCCTTCAACAACAATCCCCCGGCGTTCATCGGTGGCCAGTTTCAGGACCTGATGGCACTGTTGCAGCAGTTACTGGAACAGCTGCAGAATCCGGCTCCCGCACCGACGCCAGCACCAACCCCGAACCCGACCCCTTCTCCGGTTGCCTCCGTACCGCTCAGTCCTTCCGGGCAGGATCAGCTCAGGCAGCTGCTTGGCTTCAACGCCAATGCACCTTTCAGTGTGAATGTGCTGGATAATGACGGGAACGGACAATTGAGCGTCGGGGATACCGCCGTCGTCAATGGCGGCATTACCGGCGGTGAAATTCTGCGTCATGACCTGACCGAGGCGGATATTACCCGATTGAATCCGGGACAGGGCCAGCTGCTGGCAGATTTCCAGGACAACTACGCCAAATGGCAGAACTTCAGCAACCGGCATGCTGACCTGCCGGTATCCTATACCACTCAGCAGACCTGCTTCTGTCCCCAGGAGATTACTCAGCCGCTGAATGTGACTGAAATCAATGGCGAGATCGTCAGTGTTACGGATATCAACGGCCAGCCTGTCCCCGATTATGTGCGTGACTCGGTATCCAGTATCGGAGAGCGTTTCGAGCAGCTGCAGAATGCCTATCTGAACGGGGCCGAGAGCATCAGGGCCGACTATGACCCGACCCTGGGATTCCCGACCTCTGTTTTGATTGATCAGAGCAGCATGATTGCCGATGAAGAAGTCAGCTATACCATCAGCAACCTGAACTACGCACTGAACTGATGGCCCGCCGGGACCGGCAGCGCTGATCTTCAGCCGTTGCCGGTCTGTGTACTGTTTCCCCCTTCTTCAACCGGCCATGGGGGTGGCCACCGGTGATGGCCGGGCTGCTTGGTAAAGCCAGTTTCCCGTGGGGTTATATCACGCATTGAGGCATGAATGTCCCCCGTGCTGAAATCCAGGGCATACCTCAGCCTGCTGTCCCGGACGATGGCATTCAGGGTGGGCAGCTGGTCTGCATTTGCCAGCCGGTAGCCACGCAGTGTGGTGCACAGCGGCTCATCCAGGTCTGAGTGGATAAAAAGCCGGGCCAGATCCAGACCGGTGAAGTGGGTGAGATAATCTATCGTTGTGGCATCAGACACAAAGCCGAAACCGACTTCATGCGCCTGATAACGCGGCATGGGACGTGCAGAGACCATCAGCATCCGGCGCATGACGCCGGCATCCGGTTCCGGTTGCAGGTCAAATCCGGCAGCCTCAAGGGCTTCCAGCGTGGCAATGACCTGGGCCTGATTGACGCCCAGACGCGGTATCATGGGAAGCGGCAGGGAGGGTTTTGCGTCAAAACCGGTAAAGCCACGGTCAATCATGATGTGCTGGAGCAGGGGAATACCGCCCAGCCGACCGGTGCGCCGGGTCTCCGCAATGGCTCGCAGCTGCAGCACGAATCCGGTCAACAGCATCAGGCAGGCCATAACACGCGGTACGGCAAAACTGGTCCCGAAAGTACCGGGAGCGAAGGCATCCTCACCATAAGCCACAACGGTCACACCGCTGCCCGGTGCCGAGCCACGGGTTCCGATTGAGGAATCCGGATGCAGTGCCTGGCCCTCGGGGTCTGCCGTTGCACCCACTGCAATGGTCCAGGGCAGGCGCGCCAGGGGACTGAGGGAGCCCTCGCCGAATGTTCCCCAGTTGCCCGCCGCCACCAGAACCGGAAGGGACCGTGCCGCGATCCGTGTCGCAATACCAAGCACATGGTCATCTGTCATGCGGGTACGCTGGCGCAGCTGCAGTGACAGGGCGATAGCCACCGGGTGGGCAATCCGAACCGACTCAACCATCATACTCAAGGTTTGCAGCTCCGGTGGGCTGCCTTCTGTCATGATGATGTAGGGGGGGCGGCTGTCCAGCCCCAGTACCCAGCGGTTGCCGTTCGGGGCCCAGGTACGGGCCAGATGGTCAGCTTTCAGCAGGGCCCGGTTGATACACCAGGCAACCTGATAGCCCGTAGGGGTGAAAGCAATGGTACGCAGGCCTGCAGGGGGGGTATCAGCCCAGGGATGACCGGCTTTCAGCGCAATCAGGGGCAGCCGCTTGAAGCGGAAAATGGCCGGGTCTGAGCGAATGCGGGCAATTGTTGCATCCGCAGCCTGCTCAACCAGCAGCAGTATGCTCCAGTGCATCAGTCCCCCGATGGTGTTTTACAGGGGCGGGCTATCGTCTTCGGGAGCGGCATCACCAAAAACCGCCGCAGCTTCAGGTGTAAGCGCACTGGCCGGCTGTACCTCGTCAAACAGCCACAGAAAGCCACGCCTGACCCGTACGCCCCGGTACAGGGGGGTCAGGCCGGATTCGGCAATGATTCGGGTACTGACCTGTGATTCACGCGCCACCGAGAGTCCTGCTGAGGCATCGACAAGGCTGGCGGGGGCCGCCGAGCCGGAAGCCTTGAGTTCCAGTTTTGAATCTGCCGAGCCGGAAATCACAATGGTGGCCGATTCTGCCTGTACCACTTCGGTGATTGCCACCCAGTTACGTTGCCACTGGTCTTCATCCCCCAGCACAATGGCCCGCAGCAGGGCTTTGTAAAGTGCCGGCTGATCGGCAATGCGGTGACTGGCAGCTCCCTGAAGCTGCAGAACAATGGCACCATGGCGGGAAAACTCGATCAGTGCACCGGCACTGGCTTTGGTGATGGCTTCAAATCCGGGGTTGCTGTCACCGGCTGCCTTGAAGGTGATGGAAACGCCGGTTTTGCTGTTGTAGCTGATGGCGTCACGCGAAGCATCAGTCACGGCCTCGAACGCCACATTGAGCCGCTCCAGCGATGTCACGGGCCGGAATATTCCGCTTTCAATGATACCGACACTGCCCAGCTGGATCGGGGTTCCGGGAAGCCAGGTAGGCCGGTACCTGAGGTTGTCGTAGATTTCCCGAGTATAGCGTTGATGGATATCTGTCATATACCCTCCTCACGGTGTCTGCCACGATGAAGCCCCCTCTGTTATTGAGTATAGCATAAGGCCGGATGGGTTGCGTAATGGAACGGGCTGGAAGCATTTTGCTGCCGGGGTCAAAGCGCTATAGTATGGCGCTTTCCCCGCCATTCCGGCGGGGCTGATACGGGAGTCACCACCATGAAACAGCACTTCGCCTCGGACAATTACGCGGGTCTGTGTCCGGAAGCCCTGCATTATTTTCTGGAAGCCAATGCCAGCGGGCACGAGCCTGCCTACGGGGATGATTACTGGACCGGTGAGGTGTGCGAGCGCCTGCGTGACCTGTTCCAGACTGACTGTCAGGTCTTTTTTGTCTTTAACGGAACGGCTGCCAACTCCTTGGCCCTGGCCTCAATGTGTCAGAGCTATCATTCGGTTATCTGCCATGAGCTGGCGCACATTGAAACCGATGAGTGCGGCGGGCCGGAGTTTTTTTCCAACGGCTCCAAACTGCTGGTCGGCAGGAGCCCGAACGGCAAGCTGACCCCGGATATTATCGAGGCGCTGGTGACCCGGCGCACTGATCTGCACTATCCCAGGCCCAAAGTGGTTTCACTGACCCAGTCCACCGAGGTGGGCACGGTTTACACGGTTGAGGAAATTCGTGCCATTGCTGCCATCGCCAAGCGCCGCCATCTGCGCGTGCACATGGATGGGGCACGTTTTGCCAATGCAGTGGCGGCCCTGAATGTCCATCCTTCCGAAATCACTTGGCGGGCCGGGGTGGATGTTCTGTGCTTCGGCGGTACCAAGAACGGTTTGCCGGTGGGTGAGGCGGTGGTATTTTTTGATGAGGCCATGGCGGAGGATTTTGCCTGGCGGGTCAAGCAGGCCGGGCAGCTGGCGTCCAAAATGCGTTTTATCTCTGCCCCCTGGCTCGGTTTGCTGAATAATGCCGTGTGGCTGGAAAATGCCCGCCATGCCAATGCCATGGCCCGGCTGCTGCATGAGCGCATTCGTGATCTGCCGGGGGTGCAGATCATGTTTCCACCCCAGGCCAATGCGGTGTTTGCCGAACTGCCGCCAACGGTCATCCGGGGCTTGCGCAACAATGGCTGGAAATTTTACCAGTTCATCGGTGACGGTGGCTGTCGCCTGATGTGTGCCTGGGACACACAGCCGGAAACCGTGGAAGCCTTTGCCCGTGACCTGTCCGAGCTGAGCGGACAGGTATCAGGCCGGTAAAGTCGGCTGACCTTTCAGCGGATGCAGCTGACACCTGTCACGCGTATCATGGGCTTTTATATGGAGTTTCTATGATCCCCAATGGCCGGATCAGCTTCTGGTACGCCGATATCGGTGGTCTGCCACCGGTACGGCCTTCCCTGCCGGGCGATCGGGAAGCCGATGTTTGTATTATCGGGGCCGGTTATACCGGTCTGTGGAGTGCCTATTACCTCAAGCGACTGCAGCCGGATCTGCGCATTATCGTGCTGGAGCGTGAGTTTGCCGGGTTCGGGGCCTCGGGGCGGAATGGCGGCTGGCTCAGCGGCGGGTTTGCCTGGGCCCATGAGCGCTATCAGCAGCAGGGCGGGCGTACCGGGGTACAGGCCATGATTCGTGCCATGGCCACCAGTGTCGATGAAGTGATCCGGGTTGCAGAGCGGGAGGGCATCGCGGCAGACATTGTACGCACGGATGAGCTGCAGGTGGCGACCTGCGGGGCGCAGTGGCAGCGCTTGCAGGCTGATTTTCAGGCACGGCAGTCCTGGGCGGTTGCAGAGGATGACTGTGAGCTGCTGGATGCGGCCCGGCTCGGGAGTCGTATTCGGGTGGCCAATGCTCAGGGTGCGCTGATGACGCGCCATGTGGCACGCGTGCAGCCGGCCAGGCTGGTGCAGGGGTTGGCTCGGGTGGTGGAAGCGTCGGGTGTGCATATTTTTGAGCAGACCCCGGTAACCGGCTTCGGAGCCGGCCGGGTGCAGACCGACCGGGGGCAGGTGAAGGCAGATTACATCCTGCGTGCGACCGAAGGCTTCACGGCCGGCCTGCCCGGTCTGCAGCGCAGCTGGCTGCCGCTCAACAGTGCCCAGATCGTGACCGAACCCCTGCCGGAGCCGCTGTGGGAGCAGATCGGCTGGCAGGGGCAGGAACTGCTGGGGGATCATGCGCATGCCTATTGCTATGCCCAGCGTACCCGTGAAGGGCGGATTGCCATGGGCGGGCGGGGTGTACCTTACCGTTTTGGCTCACGCACGGATGTCAGGGGCCGGACACAGCCTGCAACCATCAGGGCACTGCTGGCCGTTCTGCACCGGCATTTTCCCATGACCCGCAGACTGGCTATCGACCATGCCTGGTGCGGTGTGCTGGGGGTGCCACGCGATTGGTGCGCCAGTGTCGGGCTGGATCGCCAGACCGGTATTGGCTGGGCCGGAGGCTATGTCGGTGTCGGGGTTTCGACCTCGAATCTGGCCGGGCGCACGTTGGCGGAGCTGGTGCTGGGGCAGGAGACTGAACGCACGCAGCTGCCCTGGGTTAACCACCGGGTGCGGGACTGGGAGCCGGAACCGCTGCGCTGGCTTGGTGTGCATGCCATGTACCGGCTTTATCACCTGGCTGACCGGCTGGAGCAGCGGGGTGGCGGTCCTTCCGCGCTGGCACGGTTGGCCAATCGCCTGACGGGCCGTTGAGTCTGTTGCTGGAGAAAGGGGGAATGGTGCGGGGTGGGGCCGGGAGCTGACTGTGCAGCCGGAAGGTCCGACTGCACAACACGGATGAGGAGGGATCAGTCTTCCAGAATGAAAGTGACCTTCATGCGTACCTGGTACTCGGTAATTTTGCCATCTTCCACCTTGACATTCTGGTCGGCAACCCAGGCGCTGCTGATGTTTTTAAGGGTTTTGTTGGCGCGTTTGATCCCCTGTTTGATGGCATCGTCAAAACTTTTGGATGATGAGGCAGTGATTTCACTGATCTTTGCGACGCTCATGGCGTTCTCCTTGCGTATTGCTATGATTGATGAATAAAAAAGGTAAGTTCATTGCCAATTATTGGTTATTGAACATTGACATAAAGCCAATGTCATCCCCCGTGCTGATTATAGCAGTTTCTTGCCTGTCTTTTGGCGGATATTTCTGCATTGCCATCTGTGCCAGAGTCTGGCCCCGGGTCCGGGCGATTTCGTTCAGTGCCCGCACCTGGCCCGCAGCATGAACTGCAGGCCCGATGACATGAGTTCAACGTGTGGTGATCCCCGGATCAGGTTCAGGGCTGGTGGTGATTCCGACAAACAGCGGGCGTCCGTCTGCAAGGATGACCGGATTGCCATCGTTATCCAGAACCGGACGAATGGTCGGAGCAGCCGGCCCCATGAGCCAGGCTTTGCCATCAGTGGAGGCATCGTTACCGACCGTGATGAATGTCAGGGGGCCGTAGGCATCCGTGGGTTGAGCCGGAGTGGGAGCTGGAGCCGGTGTTGGAGCTGGAACCG